>DVKD01000029.1 GCA_018716285.1 Candidatus Merdivicinus faecavium | reverse complement strand
GAATCCTCTCGGATTCCCTTTGAGAACATTGTATCATCTCCGGTTTTGCTGGCGCAAAACCCGGGCGGCTGCGCCCGCCCTGCAAATCCTCGCGGATTTGCGGATATGGTATAATAACCTCAAAGGCTTCCCGGCGGAAGCGCGGGAAACTGCATTTCCCCTTTTGAGAACATTGTACCATGCCCGGTTTTACTTGCGCAAAACTGCGGCGGGCAAGCCCGCCTTCAAATCCCTGCGGATTTGCGGCCATAGTATAACAGGGGCAGTACACAAAAAGGAGGCGCCTGCCTTGGAAAGACGGGACAAGATAAACTACTACCTCGACATCGCCGAGACGGTGTCCGAGCGCTGCACCTGCCTGCGCAAACACTACGGCGCGATCATCGTCAAAAACGACTCCATCCTCTCGACCGGCTATGTCGGCGCGCCGCGCGGGCGGAAAAACTGCTCGGACCTCGGGCACTGCATCCGGGAGGAGCTGAACATCCCGCGCGGGGAGCGGTACGAGCTCTGCCGCAGCGTCCACGCCGAGGCCAACGCCATCATCGCCGCCCCGCGGAGCGAGATGCTGGGCGCAACCCTCTACATGGCCTGCCGGGACGCCAAGACCGGCGAGCTGGTCGCGGGGACGAACTCCTGCTCGATGTGCAAGCGGCTCATCATCAACGCCGGTATCGAGACGGTGGTGGTGCGGGACACCCCGGACGCGTACCGGGTGATCCGGGTGCAGGACTGGGTCGACAGCGACGAGTCGCTGGAAGGCAAATTCGGCTATTAGGCCAGAAAGGGGCGGCTGCGGTTGAACCTGACCAATTTGAACACCGTTCGGGAGATCGCCGGACGGTTCGGCTTCACCTTTTCCAAGTCGCTGGGGCAGAATTTTCTGGTGAACCCCGCGGTCTGCCCCCGCATCGCCGAGCTGGGCGGCGCGGAGGCAGATACCGGCGTCATCGAGATCGGCACCGGCTTCGGGGTGCTGACCCAGGAGCTCGCCCTGCGGGCCAAAAAGGTGGTGGCCGTCGAGCTGGACAGCCGGCTCATGCCGGTGCTCGACTACACCCTGGCGGAATACCAAAACGTAAAGATCATCAACGACGACATCCTGAAAGTCGACCTGCACCGGCTCATCGCCGAGGAATTCCCGGGGCTGGAGGTGGTGGTCTGCGCAAACCTCCCCTACTACATCACCTCGCCGGTCATCATGGCCCTGCTCGAGCAGCGGCTGCCCATCAGGGCGGTGACCGTCATGGTCCAGAAGGAGGCGGCCGACCGCCTCTGCGCCCCCATGCCCTCCCGGGAATGCGGCGCGGTGACGGCGGCCGTGCGCTACTACAGCGAGCCGAGGGTCCTCTTCCCGGTCAGCCGGGGGAGCTTCAACCCGGCCCCGAACGTCGACTCGGTCGTCATCCGGCTGGATATCAAAGGGGAGCTGCCGCTGCCGCCGGAGCAGGAGAAAACCCTCTTCCGGGTCGTGCACGCGGCATTTGGCCAGCGGCGCAAGACGCTGCCCAACACCCTCTCCGCCGGCCTTTCCATCTCCAAGGCGGAGGCCGCGGAAAAGCTGGCCGCGGCGGGGATAAAGCCCACCGCCCGGGCGGAGGAGCTTTCGATGGAGCAGTTCTGCCGGCTGGCGGAAGCATTCGCTCAATAAAAACGGAGGGATTTTTGATGGCGACAGAATACCGCCGCGCAAGGCCGGAAGAATATGACGACCTCATCGACTTCGGGAACATGGTGTTCAAAACGGATTTTGCAGCCCTGCTGCCCAAGCTCTACAAGGGTCATCCCGAGCTGGCGCAGCATCATTACCTCGCGCTGGAGGACGGCAAAATCAAGGGCCTGGTCGCCTCCATCCCGCTGGAATTTTCGGTGGGCGGGGAGACGGTCAGGGCCTTCGGCATCGGCACCGTGTCGGTCCACCCCTACGCCCGCGGCAGGGGGTACATGAAGGAGCTGATGAACCGCGCCGCCGCCGACGCCAAAGCGGCGGGCGCCGACCTCATGTGCCTGGGCGGGCAGCGGCAGCGGTACGAGTACTTCGGCTTCGGGTGCGTCTGCCAGCAGCGGAGCTACACCCTGACCCCCACAAACCGCCGCCACTGGAAAAAGGTCAGCACCGAGGGCATCGAGATTCTCCCCTTATCGGAAAACGGCGCATACACGGCGGACTGCTTAAAGCTCCACAACGCCCAGCCCATCCACGCGGTGCGGAAGCTTGAAGACTTTGCCGAGATCTGCCGCAGCTGGTCCTGCGCGCCCTGGGTCATCCGCAAAAACGGGGATTTTTTGGGCTACTGCATCTTGAACGCCGGCTGCACTGCCGTAAGCGAGCTGCTTTTAAACGACTGGCAGGAGGCCCTTCCCGTCCTCTTCGCCCTGTCGGAAAAGGCGGGCCGGGACCTCTGCGTCACCCCGTCCTGTTTCCAGAAGGAGCTCTGCCGCGCGTTAAGCCTGGCAGCCGAAGGCTGCGCCGTCGAGGACGGCGAGATGGTGCGGCTGCTCAACTTCCCGCGGATGCTCGCTCTCTCCCTCCGGCTCAAGGGGGAGCAGGCGGGGATTATGGACGGCGCGCTGGTGCTCGAGATCCCCGGGGAGGGGAAGTGGCGGGTGGCCGTCGAAAACGGCGCGGTGTCGGTAGCGGAGACGGCGGAGCCTGCCGGCCTGCGGCTCGATGCGGTGCAGGATGAACGCCGCCTCTTTTCGCCCGGCAGCCTCTGGCAGTACGATTCGCCGCTCCAAAACAGCTGGTTCCCCCTGCCGCTCGAGCTGCCCAATCACGACATGGTGTAAAATGCGGCCGGAATCTATGGATTCGGGATAGATTCCGGCTGTTTTGCGCTTCGGTTTTTGTGAAAATAATGGGAAAGCGTTTTTTTTGAAAAAACGGTTGACAAAACCTGTCCTCTGTGGTAAAATATAATACGTCCCTTGTGGAAGAAGGGAAAATATGGCGGCATAGCTCAGTTGGCTAGAGCATTCGGTTCATACCCGAAGTGTCGATGGTTCAAGTCCATTTGCCGCTACCATCCGGCCCGTTGGTCAAGCGGTTAAGACACCGCCCTTTCACGGCGGTATCACGAGTTCGATTCTCGTACGGGTCACCAAAGGGCACAGCCCGAAAGAAAAGCATCTCACACAGGTGAGATGCTTTTTTGTTGCGCAACATTAGCAATTTTCATAAAATATTATATTTTATATCGCCATATTTTGCAAATTCGTTGCCTTTTTTGGCAGCATGTGTTATCATGAGGGTGTCAAAAGATCCTGGACAAGGGGGAATTGAGATGAAGCGGAAATACAAAATCTTCCTGAGTGCGGTTTGCGCCGGAATTCTTCTGCTGGCCGTCTTTTTTGCCTGCCGGGTTCAATTTTCGGGTGACGGCATGCGCCCGCCCCTGATGATGCACGAGGGGGTGCTGTACCGTGTGTCGTCCGATGGCGGGCGGGTGTATCCGGAAGAGGCGGAGGGGAAAGGTTATGAGGAATTTGCCGTCCTTTCCTCCGTCAGTTCCCGGGACCTGCCGCAAAAAGACGGGGAATCCAACAGCGCGGACGAGGGGACTTTGTACTATTTTGACCGGGAAAAACAGAGGATCTATCTCCGGCGTGAGGGCAGCGGGGCTCGCTGGTACAGCGAATACCTGCCTTTTGCGGAATGGGAGCAGCGGGAAAAGGCGGCCGGGAGAAGAGTTTCCCAGCGGAAAATAGCGGGCGTTTCGCCGCGGCCTTACACGTGCGAATTGTGAGGGCGAACTGCGTCCGCCTGTCGGGAGGCTCGCGCATTTGGCGCGGGGGATGCGGCTGCGTCGATTTGTCCCGCATAGCCACGCGCCACCCCATCTTTTTTGGACGGCAAAAAAGATGGGGGAGAAAAAACCTCCCCATAACGGCGCAGCTTGTCGCGCCGTTCCAGCGGCTTAATAGGAGCGTGCGGCCGCGTCGTCACTGTCCGGCCCGGTCACGGGCCCAGAATGACCGATAGGAGAAAAAACCTCCCCATAACGGCGCAGCTTGTCGCGCCGTTCTAGCGGTCGGATAGGAGCGTGCGGCCGCGTCGTCAATGTCCGGCCCGGTCAC
>DVKD01000028.1 GCA_018716285.1 Candidatus Merdivicinus faecavium | reverse complement strand
GACAGGCGGACCGTCATGGATAGGTTGCCGGCCCGCTCCGCCGATCTGCGCCCGTGGCCGGGCCGGACAAGACGCCGCGGCAGCCTGCCCCGCACCGGCCGCTGGAACGGCGCGACAGGCTGCGCCGTTTCGGGAAGGTTTTTTCTCCTATCAGTCATTCGGGGCCCGTGGCCGGGCCGGACGATGACGCCGCGGCAGCTTGCCCCGCACCGGCCGCTGGAACGGTCCGACGGGCGGACCGTCATGGATAGGTTGCCGGCCCGCTCCGCCGATCTGCGCCCGTGGCCGGGCCGGACGATGACGCCGCGGCTGCACAGCGCCGCTTTGTACGCATAAAAATCCGCCCTTCCTGTGTCGGGAAGGGCGGATTTGCTGCGTCTGGCCGTTATTTTTTCCGCAGGACGAGGACAAGGATGACTGCCGCCACTGCTGCCGCCGCGCCGAGCACGATCACCAGCGGGAAGATCCAGCTCAGGCTGCCGCCAGCCTGTTCCGGCGTTTCCGACCGGCTCATCATGTCTTCGTAGAACTCGTCAGACGATTCCGGGCTGCTTTCCGGGGAGGAAGATTCCGTTTCCGAGGACTCCGGCGCGGAAGACGGCTCTTCCAAAGACTCCTGCGCGGAAGGCCCTGAAGCTTCTGCGGACGGCGCGCTGCTCTCCGCCGGCTGGGCAGAGGATTCCGGCGCGGAACTTTCCGGCTGAGAACTGCTCGCGGGCCGGGATGCGGTCTGGGAGGAAGGCTGGGAAGATTCCGCGGGCTGGGAGGAAGACGCGCCGCCGGAAGGCTTGTCGGCCGGCTTGGCGTCGCTCGAACCGGAGGAAGCGGGAGCGGACGGCTCGCTTGCTTCGGGCGTTTGGGCGTAGTGATCGGGGTAATATTCGGCGAGGGAGTCGACGACCTTCGAAACCGGATTATCGAAGCTGTCCTTCTGGTTTCCCAAATCGCGCAGCGCCGCTTCGTTGGATTTGGAGTAAATAAAAAGGATATGGCAATCCTTGCCGCCAGGAAAAAGATTTTTGACACTGGTTAGGGTATCCGGCAGGACAATCTGGGTGGTGGCGCCGTAAATTTGAAAAGCGCCCTCTTCGATGGTTGTCACACCCCAGGGGATAATGATAGTCCCTGTAGTGTAAGGAAACGTATTCGCAGCGATAATTTTTACATCCGGATGGAGTTTGGGGTTCTCTCTTATTTCGCAGCGGAGGAGCTTATCAAAACCTTTTGTGTATACTGCGCCCTCATAGGTCGAAAAATCGGGATTGTCCGGGCTGGCAACGACATAAGCTCCATCAAAATAGTCAGCAGAATAGCCTGCGCCGATATGCAATGTGTGAACATATAGATTGGAAGAGCTCCATGCGGTGATTTGGTCGCCCAAAGTCACCTCATAGGACGCAGACGCGCGATCTGCAAAAGCATCCCAGGGACCGTTGTCAGCAGAGCCTGTGCCATTGACCTGCAAAGTTTTGTTTGCCATATCCATCTCCCAGGAAATGGTGCCGTATTTGCCCGAGACTAACGCCGCATTGGGGATCGAATAATTCAGTGTCAACGACGCGATGCCGTCCAAATATACATGCTGAATGCTATCCCGATATTCCACCCAGGGAGAAGGGTCAGAAATTGCATCTTGCGGAATCTCCCCTTTCCCCTTGAGGGTCAGCGTCCTGGTTTCCGTGTCATACGACCAGGTAAAACCGTCTACGATTTCCCCGCTCACCGTCTCGGCAGATACCGCCGTCCCGGCAAACAGGCAGACGGCAAGGCTTATCAGCATGGCGGCGAGCATCATCTTCCAAAGCTTTTTCATCTTGATTTCCTCTTTTCTGTATTCGGTTTCTGCGCGCAGGATTCAGATTGCCAGCAGCCCCGCAAGCCCGCCCGCCAGGCAGAGCTGGGCGGCAAGGTAAGGGAGCATGACGGCGGCGTCGGTCCAGCCGTGCCGCTTTACAAAGAGGGAGCGGGCGAGGATGTAGTCGGAGAGGACAAAGGCGCCCGCTCCGGCGATGAGCAGGGCCTCCCCCCGCATCACGGCCGCCCAGGCCATCCCGAGGATGGTCAGCAGGTAGGCGGCGACCGGCAGCTTCATCTCCCCCGGCAGGTGGCGGCGCAGGGAGGCGTAGGCCGCAGCGCCCAGCAACGCGAGGAGGGCCGCCTCCAGTATCCCGCGCGGCGCGGAGATCTTGACCCCGGCGAGGAGGGCCGGGATGTAGCAGCCGTGGCCGACTAGGAAGCTCACAAGCCCCGCGAGGAAACAGGGCTTTCTGTCCGGCCAAAGCAGCAGCACATCCCCTGCCCAGCCGAAGAGGAGGGCCGCCGGGACGAGCAGCCCCGCCTCCCCGCCCGCGAGGACGGCCGCAAGCAGGGCGGGCATGAGCAGGGCCTTGGTGAGGTCCTGGCAGAATTTGCGGCGGCCCCACCGGAAGGGCAGGCAGAAGGCGAGGTGAACAAGGCAGAGGGCGCAGTACAGGGTCAGCAGGGTGCGTTCCATGAAAACTCCTCCTTTGGGTCGGAAAGGATGTAGAGGTTATACTTTCCCCGCTTGCCCGCGCGGGAGACGAGCCCCAGCTCAATGAGGGGGAGCAGGGCCGCCCGGGCGTCGGCGAGGGGCCGCCCCGCCGCCCTGCCGAATTCCGCCGCGGTGAAGGGCCCCGGCCCCATTTCCGGGACCAGGACGCGGTAGTCCTCCGGGCGGTCGAGGCGGATCTCCCCGAGGAAGGCGAGCGGCCAGCGGTCGAGGCGCTGCCGCCGGCGGGCGCCGGGCTTTGCGATGTCCTGCCGCTCCACCTCGAGCATCACCACCCGCAGCCGCAGCCGCGGGTGCAAAAGCAGCTCCCGGATGGGCGCGGGGGAAAGGGCGGGCAGGATGTCAAAGGGCCGCGCCCGCTTGGGGGATTTCCGGCGGGCTGTCTCGCCGGTATCGGGGTCGGTGCGGAGGATCCACTCGGAAGCGGCCAGCGGGCAGACGACGGTGACGCGGCAGACCGGCAGGAAGGCCCGCAGCTTGGGCGCGAGCTTCCAGAGGTCGCGGCTCTGGACCTCGATCACCCCGTCTTCCCCGAGGATGTCGGCCACATAGCCCCCAAGCGGGATCTCGTGGTTCTCGGGGTGCGGCTCATAGGCGTATTTTAAGACGGCATGGACCGATTTTTCCCCCAGGCGGCCGATACCCTCGCGGCAGCGGCCCTCCCCGGCGAGGAGGAGGGCCGCCTCAAAATCTTCCCGCGTCATACGAGGGCGAAGTCCACATTGCCGGCGTTGACGTCGGCGCCTGTGCAGCGCACCCGGACCGGGTCGCCGAGGCGGAACTTCCGCCCGCTGTGGATGTCGGAAAGCTCAATGAGCCCGTCAAAGGAGTACTCCCCATCCGGCAGGTCCTCGAGCTTGACCAGCCCCTCGACGGTGGAGGGCAGCGCGACGTAAAAACCGAAGGAGGTGACCGAGGAGATGACGCCGTCGAATTCTTCCCCGATCTTCCCGCGCATGTATTCGGCCTTGTAGCAGTCCTCGCAGTCCCGCTCGATCTCGGTCGCCTGCACCTCCGTCTCGCTCGAATGGGCGGCAGCGGCTGCGGCAAAGCGGCCGTATTTGCGGGTTAGCTCCCGGACGCTCACCCCCTCGGCCCAGTCGGTGAGGATGCGGTGGATGGCAAGGTCGGGGTAGCGGCGGATGGGGGAGGTGAAGTGGGCGTAGTTTTCGAGCACCAGCCCGTAGTGGCCGAGCGGCTGGTCGCTGTAGCGGGCCTTCGCCATCGACCGGAGGACCAGCCGGTTGAGGATGCCGGCATAGGACCCGTCCTTCCCCTCCTCCAGCAGCTGTGCCAAGTCGGAGGGCTTGGGCTTCTCGGGGAGGCTGCGGGCGGACAGGCCGAGTTTTCGCAGCGTCTCCCGCAGCGTGCCCATCCGTTCGGGGTCGGGGTGCTCGTGGACGCGGTAGACAAAGGGGATGGCAAGCCCGCGGGCGAGGGTGGCAGCCGCCTCGTTTGCGAGCAGCATGAATTCCTCGATGATGGACTCCGCCTCGCCGGAGACCCGGGGGAGGACCTCGGCGGTGCGTCCGTCCGGGCCGATGACGAGCTTGCTTTCCGGGGAGTCGAGGTCGGGCGCGCCCCGCCCTTTGCGCAGGGCGAGACGGAGGTCCTTGAGTTCCTTCATCAGCGGCAGGAGGGGGAGGACCTCCCGGTATTTTTCGCGGAGGCGTTCATCGGCGTCGCCGCGCAGGAGGGCGTTGACCTCGCTGTAGACCCCCTTGACCCGGGAGCGGATGACCGTCTTGCGGAAGGTGAAGTCCAAAAGCTTCCCCTCGGGGGAGAGGGTGAGCAGGGCGGAGAACGCGAGCCGCTCCTCCTGCGGGTTGAGGGAACAGATGCCGTTGGAGAGGGCTTTGGGCAGCATGGGCAGGACCTGGTCGGCGTAGTAGACGCTGGTGCCGCGCGCAAAGGCCTCCTCGTCGAGGAGGGAATGGGGCTTCACATAGTGGGAGACGTCGGCGATGTGGACGCCCAGGCGGTAAAACCCGCCCTGCTTTGCAAGGCTGACCGCGTCGTCGAGGTCCTTGGAGTCGGCCCCGTCGATGGTGAAGATGATCTCGCCCCGCAGATCGAGCCGGTCGAGCAGCTCCCGTTCCGGGATGCCGCGGTGCTCGAGGAATTTCGCCTCGTCGAGCACCGCCTGGGGGAAGTCCGCGCTTAAGTTCGCCGCTGCAATGATGGCGCGGGCGCAGGCGTCCGCCCGGTCGGACGGGCCGAAGCAGGCGGTCAACTCGGCGAGGTGGGTCTTGTGGCTCTCCCCCCGGCGGATGATGCGGGCGAGGACCTTGTCGCCGTTTTCGGCGTTGCCGCAGCCGCCCATCACCCGCAGCGGGAAGTCCGAGAGCTCGTCAGGGCGGAAGAAAGCGCCTGCCGGGGTTAATTCCAGCTTGCCGGAGAATTCCCGGCTGCTCTCCTCGACGATTTTGCAGACCTCCCCCTCGGGCAGGCTGCCGCGCGGGTGGGAGGAGAGGCGGAGCAGCACCTGGTCGCCCGGCAGCGCCCCCATCAGCCGGCTGCCGAGGACAAAGACCTCCTGCCCGTCCGGCAGTTCGGCGAAGCCGTAGGTCCGGTGCAGCCGCTTGATGGAAGCGGGCTGGAGGCCGAGCGCCTTGACGGCGAGGTAGCGGCCGTCCTTTTCGGTGACTTCGCCTTCCGCGAGAAGGCGGGAGAGGACTGCCTTGAATTTTTTGAGGTCGCCCTTGCCGGCCTTGCACTTTTTTTGCAGTTTTTCGGCGGAAAGGCCCTTTTTCCCGGCCTTTTCGAGGGCGGCTAAGATGCGTTTGCTCCATTTTTCCATAAAAATCCTCCTTTTTGGGCAGAGCGGGTTATGAGGCGGCGCGGCATTCTTTTCCGGGATTTTCCCCTGCGGGAAAAAAGGGGCGCGCGCATGAAAGCCAGGCTGGAAGGATCTCTTGCCAGTCCTGCTCATGCGCGCGCCCCCTTTGATCGGCCCGGATGATGCTTATTTTGTGTAGACGGTGAAGACGCTGACCAGGATGGTCAGGACAAAAAAGACGATGGCGGCGTACTTGGTGATCTTGGCGAGCATGGCGTCCAGGGTGCGGCCGGAATTGCGGCCGAGGTAGGACTCGTTGATGCCGCCGGTCAGCGTCTGGGACATCTTGTCCTTGCTCTCCTGGAGCATAACAAGGACGACGAGGACGATACAGGCGATCAGCAGGATGACCGCGCTGACAATTTCAAATGCGTTCATAATGATTGACCCTCCGATAGATTTCGTTGCAGATATTCTAATACAGTATACCACATCTGCGGCCCGGTTGCAAGACCTGTCCGCGATTTATTTTGGGAAAACAGGCGGCGTTTTTCAGAAAAGGCCCTCCGCCCGGACGTTTCTGAGGGAAAAGGAGACGTTTTCGGAACAGCGGAGCACCCCTTCGGACGGGATCCCGTCCCGCCAGCCGAAGGAGGCGTCCTCCAGCGCGACATGCAGCGGCGCTTCGGGGAGCGTTTTCAGGAGAGAAGGGGCGGAAAGGCCGGTCACGGTGATGCGGCGGAAGGAGACGTCCCGCAGCGGGCGGCCGGAGTGCATCCAGTCGCCGCCGTAGTTGTAGTGGAAAAGGCTGTCCAGCCCCTCGAAGGTGCAGTCCTGGATGCGCCAGTCCCCGCTGTCGCGGCGGCAGCTGTCGTAGGTCATGGCGTAATACTCGAAGGCGCAGAGGGTGTTGCGCCGCCCCGATACCCGGTGGGGATAGGCCCCCGGTCCCCAGAAGCGGCAGCGCTCGACGAGGAGGCCGTTTGCCCCGATGCGCAAGCTGTTGCAGGAGGTGTTGAGGGAACAGCCGCGGACGACGACGTTTTCGGCGTCATAGCCCGCGATGCAGTCGTCGCCGGTGCGGAAGTCGCAGTTTTCGATCCAGACGCCGGTGCAGTGGTGGATGTTCACCCCGTCGTGCCCGGCCAGGACGGTGACGTTCTCCATATGGACGTTCTGGCAGCTGTCGAGCTGGTGGCACCAGTTGGCGGCGTTCTGGTAGGTGTAGCCGCGCAGGGTGACGCCCCGGCATTTGCAGAAGACCATCCCCATCGGGCCGCGGAACTTCTCCTCGCCGTTGGGGTCAAAGCAGTCCGCGCCGTCGATGAGGCTGCCCTCCTCCCCGATGACGGCGACATCCTCCGCCTCGAAGGCGGTGATGGGGGAATTGAGGTAATGGCCGGGGAGGTTCCAGATCTCCCGGACATAGGGGCTTTGCAGGTAGCCTAAGGTGGAGGGAACCTTCCAGTCGGTGTAGTCTCTCCAGTCGGCGCTCGCAAGGAGCCGCGCCCCGGAGAGAAGGCGGAGGGTGGTGCGGCTGTAGAGCCGCAGCGAGGCGGTCCGCCACTCCCCGGCGGAGAGGACGACCTCGCCGCCCCCGGCGTCCCGGCAGCGGTCGAGCGCCTCCTGGATTTGGGCGGTGTGGAAGGGAATCCCCGTTTCGGGGGCGAGCAGGATGGGGTCAGTCAGCATAAAAGTTCCTCCTTTGGGACAGGTCGTATGCGTCACCGCAGCGCCATCTCCACCGCGTAATACACCTGGTAAAAAGGCATGGTGTCGGCGATGCCGGAGCCGGGCGCGGTGCAGATGCACAGCAGATAGGGGCGATTGCCGTAGACGAGGGCGGTCGTGTGGAACCAGCCCTCCCAGTAGCCGTATTTCTGAGCGATTTCGTTATTTTCCGCGAGGATGCAGCGGTAGTCGGTCGAGAGCAGGTCCTCCCGCAGCGCGTCCGCGTGCGCCGCGCCGGAATAGAGGTAGGCCGCCACCCGTTTGGTCATGGCCGCGATGTCCTTGAGGGGCAGCGTCGTGCGGGAGAAAGTCTCCATCCCCTCCGGGCAGGTGAGACCGGCTTCCTTCACGATGAATTCCTTAAAATCCGCGAAGGGGAAGCGGGAAAGCAGCAGGTCGATCGCCGTGTTGTCACTGTAGCGGATCGCGTATTCGAGCAGGTCGGCGACAGGGATCTCGGTCCCGCTTGCGAAATCCTTGACAACCCCGGAGCCGCCGTGCCGCATCGAGGCGTCATAGCGGACGGTCTGGGAGAGGTCCGCCTTGCCCGCGTCGGCGAGGGTGTAGACCCACATGCAGTAGGGGGCCTTGAGGACGCTCGCGAGATAGTAGCGCTCCTCCCCGCCGAGAAGAAGGCTCTGCCCCGAGGCGAGGTCCTCGAAATAGAGACCGAGCGGCTTTCCGTCCCACTGCGCCGCCGCTGTGACGGCGGCGATATCCGCCTCGCCGAGCGGGGCGGCGCGGCCGGCCATCCGGCCGTTCTTGCCGATGTACCAGCCGTCGATCCCGGCGTTGCGGACCATCCGGCCGGAGGGGCCGCACCAGTACCAGTCCGGGCTGGACCAGACCCAGCCGGTCTGCATGACGCCTTGTTCATCCAGATAATACCAGTCCCCCTGCCAGGAGAGCCAGCCGGTCCGGCGGCTGCCGTCCTCCTCATGGTAGACCCAGCCCTCGGGCAGCAGCTCCCAGCCCGGGGAGGCCGCAAGGGCCGCCCTGCCCGGCAGCAGGCAGAGACAGAGGGTGAAAAAGAGCAGGGAAAGGGCGATGCGTTTCATAACCGGTCACCTCGAAAAGTAAAGATTTGAGAACGCGCTGTTATTCCGCTTCCTGCCTGCGGCTCCAGGCTCTGAGGAGCGCCATCCCCGCGAGCAGCAGCAGCGGGAAGATAATGGCGGCGAGCAGCCCGGCCTTCAGGCTGTCCCCGAACTGATTGGAGACCATCCCCACGAAACCCGGCCCGGCCGAACAGCCCAGGTCGCCCGCCAGGGCGTAGAGGGCGAACATCGCGGTGCCGCCGCGGGGGATTTCCCTCGCCGCCATGCTGAAGGTGCCCGGCCACATGATGCCGACCGAAAGGCCGCAGACGGCGCAGCCGGCAAGTCCCAGCACCGGGGAAGCCGTCAGCGAGGCGAGGAGATAGCTGCCCACGCAGAGGACGGCGCAGCCGGTCATGAAGATTTTAAGCGGGATGCGGTCGCTGAACTTGCCGTAGCAGGCGCGGGCGATGCCCATGCAGGCGGCGAAGGTGCAGGGCCCCGCCAGGTCGCCGACCGTCTTGGAAACCCCCAGCCCCGACTCTGCGAAGGCCGACGCCCATTGGCTCATCCCCTGCTCGCAGGCGCCTGCGCAGACCATGAGCAGGGCAAAGAGCCAGAACAGCTTATTGCGGAACAGGGAGCGGACCGGCTCCCGTTCTTCCTCCGCCACCAGCGGCGCGATGGGGACCTGCAAAAAGTAGAAGATGTTGCAGAGGGGGACAACCGCCCAGATCAGCGCGAGGATCCGCCAGTTTTCGATCCCAGCGAGGGCGAAGAAAGCGGTCGAGCAGAGGACGACAAAGACATGCCCCCAGCAGTAGAAGGAGTGGAGGATGCTCATCGCGGCCTCCTTTTTCTGGGTCGGACAGGCTTCGACGATGGGGCTCACCAGCACCTCGATCAGGCCGCCGCCTATCGCGTAGCAGCCGATGGAAAGGAGCAGCCCGAGGTAGGGGCTCGGGAGCAGATCCGGCAGGGCCGCGAGACCGACAAGCCCCGCCGTGCAGGCGATGTGGGCGATGACGATGGCCCGGCGGTAGCCGATCCGGTCGACATACCGGGCGGCGAGCAGGTCGACGACCAGCTGCACCGCGAAATTGAAGGTGATGAGCACCGCAATTTGATCCAGGGAAATGCTGTAGCTCGACTGGAAGGTCAAAAAGAGGAGCGGGGCGAAGTTGTTGATGATCGCCTGGGTGATGTAGCCGATGTAGGAGGCGTAGATGGTGTGGTTGTAGTTTGTCTTGATGGATGCGAGCGACATGGAAGGATACCTCTTTTTACAGGATGGGGCGCGGGAGGATGGAATCCCGCTCGGTCAGGGTGGTGGGGATGAGGAGGACTTTTCCCGGCTCTGTGCTGCCGCCGATTCGGGCGAGCAGGCAGCCGACCGCCTCCCCGGCGATGCGGGCGGCCTGCTGGCTCACGGTGGTCAGCCGGGGGCGCAGGGCGTTGATCCACTCAAAATCGTCAAAGGAAAGGAGGGAGAGCTCGTCCGGCACCCGGACGTTCTGCTCATTCAGGGCCATGACCGTCCCCAGCGCCATGAAATAGTTGCAGATGACCAGGGCGGTGGGCCGGGCGGGGAGGGCAAGCAGCCGGTTTGCGCAGCGGTATCCGCCGTCGATGGTGTAGGCGTCCCGCAGCGTCCACTCCTCCCGCAGGGGGCGCCCGGCGCGGGAAAGGGCCTCCCGGCAGCCGCGCAGCCGCTCCCCGGCCGAGAAATGCCCCTCCCCGCCGGTGATGACGCCGATTTCGCGGTGGCCCTTCTCGAGCAGCAGCCCGACCGCGCCCGAAGCGGCCGCGGCGTTGTCGGTCACCACAAAATCCGCCTCCGGCGTCCCCGCGGCGATGGAATCGACCGTGACGATGGGGAGCTTGAGCTTCAGGCAGCTGCGGATGAGGGCGGGTCTGCTGTGGCTCGAGAAATAGAGGACGCCGTCGACCGATTTGGCCCGGAACAGCGCAAGCCCCTGCTCCTCCCGTTCGGGGGAGTCCTTGGTCTCAAAGAGGAGGGCGGTGTAGCCGCGCTGGAGCAAAAGCTCCTCCGCCTCCGAGATGACCGCAGTGTAAAAGAGGTTCGCCAGGCTGTCGAGCAGGATGCCGATGGTCATGGAGCGGCGGGTCTTTAAGGTACGGGCGGCCGCGTTGACCTGGTAGCCGAGGGCCTCGATCGCCTCGTCGATGCGGCGGCGGCTCTCCTCGCTGACCGGGATGCCGTTGATCCGCTTGGAGACGGTGGCGATCGAGAGGCCGCTCCGCGCCGCGATGTCCTTGATGGTAGCCATGAGATGCTCCTTTCGCTTGGAATACGCCCCGGAAAGAGCGCGTCCTGAGGCTATTATAGCAACAATTGCGGCGTTTTGCAATGCAAAATTGCGCCCTCCTGCAAGAAATCTGCGCAAAAACAAATCCCTGCCGAAGCGGGCTTCAGCAGGGATTCGGCGGGGCTACCGGGTGATCCGGTGGCGGCACATTCCGGTTTTTCCGCAGTGCGGGCAGCGGAGTCTCCGCCTTGTCAGGGTGTGGTACCCTTTGACATAGCCGCCCATCGTTGGGACAAACAGCGCGCCGCAGTGCGGGCATTCATAGTGGCCGGCTCTGACCTCCAGCATGGCCGCCGCCCCGATCCCGGCCGCCGCGACGGCCGCGGCGAATACGATGAGCGCGATCCGCGCCGCCGCCGGCATGGGGAGATAGGACGCGATGACGACGAGGGCGCAGACCGCTACGACGGTGATCGCGCCGCAGATAACCGAGAGCGCCATCCGCTTTCTGTTTTCCGCATTTTCCTGCATCAAATCCATCATATTTTCCTCCGCTTTCTTTTGATAATCAGAAGGTGTGACCCGTTCCCCCGTCAGCAGGTCGTTGACGCTGATGCCCAATACCCCGCACAGCGGGAGCATGAGCGAGACTTCCGGGAGCCCGCGTCCGGTTTCCCATTTCGAGACGGTTTTGTCGCTGATGCACAGGGCGTCCGCCAGCTCCCGCTGGGTGAGCCCGCGCTCTTTCCGCACTTCTGCGATGAACCGTCCGGTTTTGACTATATCCATCCGATTCCCCCTTTCCTGCCATGATTATAGCGCATCCGGCGGGAAAAGTACACCCACGCTCCGTAGAGTTTCGGAAATCCGCGCTGTTTCGGCGGAACGCAGGGTATCTGGAAATGCCGGTTCCGGCGATTTTGTCAGTAAGGCGCGGCGCGGAAGGATTTTTTTGGGGAAATCTCCCGTTTTCCCGTTGACAACCCCGCGTCCCCATGCTACAATAAAACTAGTCGGAAATGGAGCAGAGATTCTGCTTCTTTTCTCTTTGACAGTATGTAAAACGTTTAACCCGAAAGGAGTTTTTGACATGAACAAACCGAAAATCGGCATCCGCCCGGTCATCGACGGCCGGTGGGGCGGCATCCGCGAGGGCCTGGAAGCCAAGACCATGAGCATGGCCAACGCGGCCGCCAAGCTCATCAGCGAGAACCTGCGCTACCCTGACGGCACCCCGGTCGAGTGCGTCATCGGCTGCACCACCATCGGCGGCGGGGCCGAGGCGGCCAAGGTCGCCGAGCAGTTCTCCACCCAGAACGTCGTCGCGACCCTCTCGGTCACCCCCTGCTGGTGCTACGGGACCGAGACCTTCGATATGGATCCGGGCACCATCAAGGCGGTCTGGGGCTTTAACGGCACCGAGCGCCCCGGCGCGGTCTACCTGGCCGCCGTCATGGCCGCCCACGCCCAGCGCGGCCTGCCCGCCTTCTCCATTTACGGCCACGACGTCCAGGATGTTTCCGACAACTCCATCCCCGGCGACGTCGCCGAAAAGATCCTCCGCTTCGCCCGCTGCGCCGTCGCCGTCGGCTGGATGAAGAACAAGGCGTATGTCAACATCGGCGCCGTCGCGATGGGCATCGCCGGCAGCTACTGCGACGCAGATGTGATGCAGAAGTATTTCGGCATCCGCTCCGAGTGGGTCGACGAGGTGGAGATCCTCCGCCGCATGACCATCGGCATCTACGACGAGGAAGAGTATCAGAAAGCGCTGGCCTGGGTCAGGGAAAACTGCAAGGAGGGCTTTGACAAGAACGCCGGCAAGAACCTCCCGGAAATGATTACCAAATCCAAGGTCGTCCCCGCCGACAAGGACTGGGAGTTCATCGTCAAGATGACCATCATCATGCGGGACATCCTCTACGGCAACCCCAAGCTCGACGAGCTGGGCTGGCACGAGGAGGCGCTGGGCCGCAACGCGGTCGCCGGCGGCTTCCAGGGTCAGCGCCAGTGGACCGACTGGCTGCCCAACGCCGACTTCTCCGAGGCCATCCTCGCCTCCACCTTTGACTGGAACGGGCCGAAGGCCCCCACCCCCTTCGCCACCGAAAACGACACCTGCAACGGCATGTCCATGCTGCTGGGCACCCTCGTCTCCGGCTCCGCGCCCTGCTTCCATGACGTCCGCACCTACTGGAGCCCCGAGGCCTGCGAGCGGGTCGCCGGTGTCAAGCCCGACGGCGTCGCCGCCAACGGCTTTATCCACCTCATCAACTCCGGCGCGACCGCCCTCGACGGCTCCGGCGCCAGCAAAAACGCGGAGGGCGAGGGCTGCATGAAGCCCTTCTGGGAGATGACCGACGCCGACCGCGCCGCCTGCCTCGAAGCCACCGACTGGTGCCGCGCCGACTACGAGTACTTCCGCGGGGGCGGGTTCTCCAGCCACTTCCGCTGCCGCGCCGAGATGCCTGTCACCATGCTGCGGCTGAACATCGTCCAGGGCGTCGGCCCTGTCCTCCAGATCGCCGAGGGCTGGACCGCGGACCTGCCCGATGAGATCTACAACGCCATCAACCCGCGCACCGACCCCACTTGGCCCACCACCTGGTTTGCCCCCCGCCTCACCGGCGAAGGCGCGTTTCAGGATGTGTACAGCGTCATGGCCGACTGGGGCGCCAACCACGGCGTCACCGTCTACGGCCATGTGGGCGCGGACATCATCACCCTCGCCTCCATGCTGCGCATCCCTGTGACCATGCACAACGTGCCCGAGGAGAAGGTCTACCGCCCGCACGCCTGGGCGAGCTTCGGCACCGCCGACCAGCAGGCCGCCGACTACGCCGCCTGCAAGGCCTACGGCCCGCTTTACCGCTGAACCCTGTTTTCCGCATCGATCTGCCCCGGGGCTTAAGGCTCCGGGGCATTTTTTGCCCCTTCCCTTCATAAGCTGAAGGGAAGCGAGGTGTTTTGATGAAGATCCGCTGCCTTCTTGCCGCGATCCTGCCCGCGGCGGCGCTGCTGCTGACAGGCGCCGCGGGCTTTGAGCCGCTCCCTCCGCCCGAGGGGGCGGATTTTTCCCCCTATCTGATGACCGTGCCGCTCTGCCCGCCGGTGGAGGAGGGGACGCTCACCTCCCCCTTCGGCTGGCGCACCCACCCCATCAGCGGGGAACTGGATTTCCACTGGGGCGCGGACATTGCCGTCCCGGAGGGGACGGCGGTCTTTGCCGCATTTTCCGGGACGGTAGCCTTTTCGGGCTGGCAGCAAAGCTATGGGAATTACATCCTCCTCGACCACTACAACGGCTTTGCGACCCTCTACGCCCACTGCGCGGCGCTGCTGGCAAAAGAGGGGGAGCGGGTGGCAGCGGGGGAGAAAATCGCCCTCTCCGGCCAGACCGGCGAGACGACCGGCCCCCACCTCCACTTTGAGCTGAAAATGGACGGCTGCCGGCTCGACCCGGGCTGGCTCCCCTTTTTTGCGCGGTACGGAGGGGAGGGATGATCTGCTTTTGCCTGGCGGGGGTGAAGGTGGCCCTGCATTTTGGCTTTTTTGCCGTCCTATTCCTGATCGTCGAGCTGACGGGGAGCGACTGGGCGCTCTGGGGAGTGTTCTGCTGCCTTGTCCATGAGCTCGGGCACGCCGCGGCCTACGCGCTCTGCGGCGCGCGCCCGCGGGAGCTCCACTTCGAGGCGGGCGGGATGCGGTTTGTCCCGCCGGAGGGGCTGCTCTCCGCCGGGCGGGAGGCCTTTATTCTGGCCGCCGGGCCGCTTGCAAACCTCCTCGCCGGCGGGATTTTGTGCCTGGGGGGAGGATTCCGGGCGGCCGGGGCGCATTTTCTGCTGGCGGGGTTCAACCTCCTGCCCCTGGCGCCGCTCGACGGCGGGCAGCTGTTCGCCCTCCTTCTGGAGGCGCTTCTGCCGCCGCGGCCCGCCGAACGGATGGCGCGGGCCGTCCACCTGCTCTGCCTTGCCGGGATGGCGGGATGCGGGCTGCTGCTTTTGCGGGAGACGGGCAACTTCACTTTACTGCTCACCCTTTTCTGCCTGGCGGCCGATTCAGGCGCAAAAAAACGCGGGACAGGCAGATGAGCTGCCCCGCGTTTCCCTATTTTTCCGGATCTTCGCTCCAGTCGCGCTCCCCGGCAGCCTCGATCTCCCGGCGGGTGAGGTGGCGCTCCCGGAGCCTGCGGGCGACCCACTCCCGGAAGAGGGTGTAGGCGACCGACGCGGCCGGGATGCCGAGGAGCATCCCCGCGACGCCGAAGGCGCTGCCGCCCGCCGTGACGGCCAGCAGCACCCACAGCCCCGGCAGGCCGATGGATTCCCCCACCACCTTGGGGTAGAGGAAGTTGTTCTCAAACTGCTGCAAAACGATGAGAAAGATGAGAAACCAGAGCGCCAGCACCGGCCGCTCCATCAAAAGGATGAGCGCCCCCGCCGCCCCGCCGAAGATCGCCCCGAAGATGGGGATGAGGGCCGTCACCCCCACGATGGCCGAGATGAGCGGCGCGTAGGGCATCCGGAAAAGGGCCATCCCCACAAAGCACATCGCCCCCAGCAGCATCGCCTCGGTCAGCTGCCCCGAGACAAATTTCCGGAAGGTGCGGGCAGTGAGCCGCCCCACCTCGGCCAGCCGCACCGCCGCCTTTTGGGGCAGCACGGCAAAGAGGACGCGCTTGCTCGAAAGGCAGAGCGCCTCCTTGCGGGCCAAAAGGTAAATCGAAAAGACCAGCCCCGCCAGCAGGTTGACCGCCCCGTTAAAAAAAACCGCCGCCGCGTCGACGGTCGAGCGGACCATCTCCGGGCCGGAGGCCGCGAAGCCCTCGCCCCACTCGCGGACGGCCTCCTCCGCCTTGGCCACAAATTCCTCCGCCTGCGGGCCCAGCCGCGCCGCGGCCCCCTCCGCCCAGCGCTGGAGCTCCGCAAGATAGCCCGGGAGCCGCTCCACAAGCAACGCCGCGCTCTTCTGCAGCTGGGGCAGGATGAGGAAGAGCAGCACCCCCAGCAGTCCGGCCGCCAGCAGGCAGGTGAGGGCGAGCGTCCACCCGCGCCGCACCTTTTTGCCCGCAAAAAGCCGCTCTTCAATAAAGCCGAGCGGCACGTTGAGGATAAAGGCAAAGCACAAGCCCAGCCCAAAGGGGAGCAGCGCCTCCCCGACAAGGCAGAGCCCCCGCCAGAGCAATGCGGGGTGCTGGATCAGGCAGAGGGCGGCGGCCCCGGCGGCCGCAAGCAGCCACCAGCGCCGGGGGATTTTTCCGTTTCCCATTGCCGCACCTCCATCCGGTCAGATTTTCACAGGATGTCGGTCAGGAGCCTCCCCCGAAGTGGCACTCGAGGTCCAGATTCGGGATGGAGAGGCTCAAAAGGGACTGGTTGCGCTGGTCGAGGGTGATGAGAAATTCCCCCGACTCGGTCTCGCCCCGCACCGTGACGGCCGTCCCCTCCACCCCAATGGTAATGCCGTTTGGCTCGGCGGCTTTGTTGACCGCGGCGACGATGGCTTTGGTGACGGCGCTGTTTAAGACGGCCTCGCTGTCCGCTTCGATGCTCAAGCCCAGGTAGGAGAGGCCGATGTTTTCCTTGTCCATCGTGATGGTCATGCCCGCGAGGGTCTTGGGCGCGGTAAAGGCGAAGGAGAAGACGCCGTCCTCGCTTTTGTTTAGGTCGGCCGTCGCCTCGATGCCGCCCATCTTGATCTGCGCCACCGCGTCAAAGGGCTTCTGAACGGCCTCGGAGACCGTTTCCGCGTCCGGGGCGGAGACGGGGCGCTCCTGCCCGGCGCAGCCTGCAAACAGGCAGGACGCCGCCAGCAGTGCCGCAAGGAGGGCGGCAGTCTTTCGTCTCATTTGCATTCCTCCCAGTGTTTGGCGCGCCGCGCCGTTTGGTTTTTAGTATATGCGGGAGTTTCAGGGAATATGCGGGGATTCACACGCCGCGGCCAGCCTTCTTGGAGGGCGGGGTTGGGTCGTCGCTCAAGTTCAGCAGATAGTCGGTGCTGGTGCCCAATATCTGCGCGATCCGCACGAGGGTGGGCAGGGGGATGTTGAGCTTGCCAAGCTCGTAATCGGAATAGGTCGATTGCCCAACCGACAGCCATTCGGCCATTTGTGTTTGTGTAAAATCTTTGTCCTGACGCAGATTCCGGATTCTTTCATACATAAGCATCACCGGTTTTATTATGGCATACCGGATATGCCGGTATTGATTTTTGCCGGAATATCCGGTAAAATAATGGTGAGGTGATGAAAATGGCGTTATATGAGGAATTATTTGCCGACATTTGCGCAAAAAACCGGGTGCATCTTTCCTTTCCGGATTTGGATGTGGATTTGGAAACATTGACCGAACAAACCTGTTATCAATTGCTGCTGGAAATTCAAAAGGTCATCCAGGATGATTCCCTGGATGACCCGGAATGTTTTATTCGGATTGAAAAAATCGTAACGTTATTCGAACGCCACGGTTTGTCGGCCGGATCCCGGCACGACGAGTAGCATTTCGCCTTAAGAAATCGCAGGAGAACCGGCAGCCGCCCTAAACGCATCCGGCAGATGGGCGATGATGTCGGTCGCCGTCATGCAGTAGGGGGTGAGCGCTGCCGCCGCCGCATCCCCTGCCGCCGCGTGGAGGTAGACCGCCGCGAGGGCCGCCTGCACCGGGTCGCCGCACTGGGCGAGGAGGGAGGCGGTCATCCCGGCCAGCACGTCGCCGCTGCCCGCTTTCGCCATGCCGGAATTGCCGTTTTTGTTCATCCAGAGCCGCCCGTCCGGCGCGGCGACGACGGTGTTCGAATCCTTGAGGACGAGCACCGCGCCGTGGGACCGCGCGTATTCCGCCGCGGCAGAGAAGCGGTCCGCCTTGATTTCCTCCACGGTTTTGCCGCAGAGGCGGGAAAATTCCGCCATGTGCGGGGTGAGGATGACCGGCCCGCGGGCGGCGTCCAGCATCTCCGGCTCCCGCGCCAGGCAGTTTAAGCCGTCGGCGTCGAGGACGAGGGGCGCGCCGCTGCGCAGGAGCGCCCTTGTGACCGCCATCGTCCCATCGCTCACCGACATCCCGCAGCCGAGCAGGACGCCGCGCGACGCGGCAGCCTCCTCAAGCAGGGCGCCGGCCGCCCCGGCGGGGAAGGCCCCGTCCTCCGCGAGGGGGAGGGGGAGGTACACCGCTTCGGGCAGGCGGCTGCCGAAGAGGGGGACGGCCTTTTCCGGGATGGCGGCCGTCACCCGGCCCACCCCGCAGCGCATCGCCGCCATCGCCGCCATGAGGATGGCCCCGGTCATCTTGGCGCAGCCGCCGACCGCGAGCATCCGCCCGTAGCTACCCTTGTTGGAATCCTCCGTCCGCGGCGGGATGCAGCGCGCGGCCAGCTCCCGGCCGAGGAGGGAAACCCCTCCCGGCGCGGCCGCGAGGATTTCCGCCCCGATGCCGATGTCCGCGGCCCGCACTTCCCCGCAGAAGGGGGCCGAGCGCTTGAGAAAATGGGCGGGCTTGGCCGCGGCGAAGGTGATGGTCAGGTCCGCCCGGAAGGTGTCCGCGCTGCAAAAGCCGTTTCCGCAGTCCATCCCGCTGGGGAGGTCCAAAGCGGCGCGGAAGGCCCGGGAACGGTTGGCGGCCGCCATCCAGAGAGCGGGCTGGCCGCGCAGTTCCCCCGAAAAGCCGGTGCCGAAGCAGGCGTCGACGATGACCCCCGCGCTTTGGCAGAGCGCCTCCCGCTCAAATTCGTCAAACTCCTCCGCGGCAGCCTCCCGGACCGGGAGCCCGGCGAGCAGGGAGCGGTTTTCCGCGGCGAGGGGGGAGAGCCTGTTCCCGAGCAGGTAGACGACCCGGACGCGCCGCCCCTGCCTGGCGAACGCCCGCGCGGCGACGAGGCCGTCCCCGCCGTTGTTGCCCTTGCCGCAGAGGATGAGGATCAGCTCCTCCTTCCGGAGGGCGGGCTTTGCGGCGCAGATCTCCCGCGCCGCGGCAATCCCGGCTTTTTCCATCAGCACGGCGTAAGTAGTGCCGGCCTTCACAGCCTCCGTTTCCGCCCATTTCATGGACGCCGCCTGCAAAATCATCATGATGGGAAACCTCCTTGTCCCAGGCCGTCACGACGGCGGCCGCATATTCGTCGGTGTGGGTGAGGGAAAGGGAAAAAATAAGCCCCCGCTTTTCCGCGAGCTCCGCCGCCTTCCCGGAAAGGGATAAAACCGGCGCGCCCGCCTTGTCCCGCAGCACCGACACCTCCGCGAGGGAAAAGCCGCGCACCCCGGTCCCCAGCGCCTTGGCAAAGGCCTCCTTGGCCGCAAAATTGGCCGCCGCGGAGGGGGCGGGGTCCTTCTTCTGCTCGAGAAAATCCCGCTCCGGGGGCGAAAAAACCCTCGTCCAAAAACGAGGGTTTTGCAAACTCTTTGCGATTCGGTCAATCCTGACCAGGTCGATTCCCGTATACAGCATTGCCGCCGGCCTTTCTGGGGATAAAGGAGCGCAGCCCGTCGAGCACCTTGTCGTTGGGGGTGAAGACGAGCAGGGTCTGCCCCAGGGTCGCATGATTGAAGACTGCGTAGAAGTTGCCGGGGTCCTCCGGCGCCGTGCAGGCATAGACCCGGTTGGCAAAGGCCTTCTGGGACATGGCCTGGTGGTTGTAGGAGCCGAACTCCTCGAATTTGCGGGCGTTGGCGGTCAGCATCCGTTTGCGGCGGCGGCGGGCGATGATCTTATCGACGTCCATTTCGCCGTTTGTCAGGATGTACTCATATTCGACGCTCATCGAGGTGATGAGGTAGTACGCCCCGAACACCGCGCCGAAGCCGATGAGGGTCGCGATCATCGAAAACGCGCCCAGCAGCGGCGAAAGGAAGAAAGATCCGACTAAAATCACCGCAGCCAGCAGCACATACACGATTTTGAGCAGGAATTCCGTCCCGGTGGGTTTCTTTTTGACCATGTATTCGATAAATACGTCCATTCTCTGATAACTCCTCTGCGTAATTTTTGGGAGAAAGCGCTGCCTCCCTTTTCTTAATAGGATAGCATACCCGCCGGAAAATTTCAAGGAGAAACGCCGTTTTTCATAGTAAATTCACAGCTTGGTGAAAAAAATCCCGGAGCAGCTGCATAAAAATTCCGACCGGGCCCAGACTCAGGGCGGAGAGGCGAAGCGCAACCGCCGCCCCGCACATGTTAAGCTTCAATCAGGAAAGGAACGATCATCATGAACATCACCGACATCAAAATCAGAAGGCTCCTGCAGGAGGGCCGCCTCCGCGCGGTCGTGTCCGTCACCATCGACAATGAGCTGGCCATCCATGACATCAAGGTCATCGAGGGGCCGGAGCGGCTTTTCGTCGCCATGCCCAGCCGCAAGGAGCTGAGCGGGGTATTCCGGGACATTGTCCACCCCATCTCGCCGGCGGCGCGCTGGCAGTTCGAGCAGTCGGTCCTGAACGCCTACCAGCGGGAGCTGGCCGCCCACGGGCCGGAGGAGACGATGCACCCCTCCCTGTCGGCGTCGCTGGACGGGCAGAAATATTGGGGCGCGCAGGTATAAGCCGCCGGAAAGGGGCCATACTACCATTGCCGAGAGGGAAACAAAAGGCGTTTGCATCCCGCCCGGCGAGGGAGCGCAATCCGGCCCCGGCCGGGCGGCACTCCTGAAAACACCCCGTCCTCAGGAGAGGGCGGGGTGTGGTTTTGTGCGGCGGTTTTTTGTAATCGGCGGGCGAAGACAGCAGGGGCGCCAATTTATCCCAGATAAACCAAAATCTGGTGCAGAAAATATAATCGGATGCGGTTATATCTTTCAGTGCAAAAATACAGTATCATAAACCTAGAGGTGAATGGTATGTTTCGGATTCAAAAGGGTGCGGGAAACGCAAATGTTCCCCGGACGATTCGGTTTACCCCGGCATTGTACGAACAGCTGAATCAAATCGCGGCGCAGAATGACATATCGTTCAACCTGCTGGTTCTGCAATGCTGTACATACGCACTGGCAAATTTAGAGACAGAAGAGAGGACAGACAATGGAAAAAGGTGATTTCGAACTGGCAGAGCAAAAAAAGAAGCTCCGGACGGAGCTCAATTACGAAAAGGCCTACTGCCTCCTTTTCAACGGCGTCACCGACGCCATCCGGATGCTGGACCGGAGGCTCGCCTCGGCCGACACGCTGCGCGCGTTCCTCTGCGACATCCAGCGCCAGGCGGAGGATGCGGCGGTCGACCAGACGCCCAGGTTCTACACCCCGTCCATGTTAAAATGACAAAATCCCCGCCCCGGCGGGGATTTTTTTATGCGCCCGGCCGGACGAAAAAACACAGCCAGACGCAGGGCGGCTCTGTACTCGTGAAGCTCACCCGGTGGCGCGCATGGGCCGGGATGAGGAGGGTGTCCCCGGCCGAGAGGCGGGCTTTCCGGCCGTCCGCGAATTCCACCTCGCCGGTCCCCGCGAGGACGGCGAGCCACTCGTCCTCCTCCTGGTCGTACCAGAAGCCGGGCGGGGAACTGTGGCCGCTCGAGACGATGCGCTCGACCCGCGCGCCGGGCCGCTCCCAGAGGACGGCAAGCTCCTCCTCCGGGCCGAAGGAGGGGGGCAGGGCGTAAAGGTTCATACCCGCTCCTCCTCGTACAGGCTCTGCAGGTCGCGGACCTCGACCACCTTCCCGCCCCGCAGGTAGACCCGCGGCACCCGCTTGCCGACCAGGCAGAGCAGCTCGTAGTGGATGGTGCCGGCGAGCCGGGCGAGCTCGTCGAAGGTGATCTCCTCCTCTCCGTCCCGGCCGGCGAGGGTGACCAGATCGTCAACCCGGACGTCCGGGATGTGGGAGACGTCGACCATGAGCTGGTCCATGCAGACGTTGCCGATGACCGGCGCGCGCCTGCCGCGGATGAGGACGTCGGCCCGGTTGGAGAAGGCGCGGAGGTATCCGTCCGCGTAGCCGACCGGGATGGTGGCGACCCGCATGGCGCGCGGGGCGGTGAAGGTGCGGGAGTAGCTGATGCAGGCCCCCGCCGGGACCTCCTTGACCATCGCGACGGTGGAGCGCAGGCTCATGACCGGCTTGAGGGCGATGGAGCGGCCGGGGAGGAAGTCGAGCGGGTGGCCGTAGAGGATGATGCCGGCCCGGACCGCCTCGTAATGGGCGTCGGGGTAGCTCACGATGCCGGCCGAGTTCTGCAGGTGGCGGAAGGGGATGGAGATGCCGCGGGCGGCAAGCTCCGCGACCAGATGGTCGAATTTTTCCCGCTGGGCCAGGGTGTAGGCGACGCCCGCTTCCGAGGGATCGTCCGAGGAAGAGAAATGGGAGAAGACCCCCTCGATCTTCAGGGCGGGCAGGCGGCAGGCCGCGGCGGCTGCCTCCGGGTCAGTGCAGGCAAAGCCGATCCGGCCCATGCCGGTGTCGATTTTGAGGTGCCCGCGGACGGTGACGCCGGCCTTTTCGGCGGCGGCGTTGAGCTCTTTGGCGTAATCGGGGTCGAAGACGGCCTGGGTGATGCCGCGGGCGGCCAGTACGCCGGCGCAGGACGGCGGCGTAAAGCCGAAGATGAGGATCTCGCCCGTGATTCCGGCCGACCGCAGGGCGGCCGCTTCCTCCAGGTTGGAGACGCCGAACCACCGCACCCCCATCCGCTGCAGCTCGAGGGAGACGGCGCGGTCGCCGTGTCCGTAGGCGTCCGCTTTGACGACAGCCAGCATCTCGCAGCCGGCGGGCAGGGTTTCCCGGATCTGCCGGGCGTTATAGGCGAGCGCGTCCAGGTTGATTTCGGCCCAGGTCCGCTTAAAAAATTCCATCAGCAATACGTCCTTTCAAACAAATGTTTATTTCTTCGAAGAAATTTCATAATTCTGCCACATTTCCGTGATATACTGGCCTCAGAATCCGAGAAGGAGGGCGCGTATGGATCTGAAAACGACCGTCTGTTTCACCGGCCACCGTCCGGACAAGCTGTGGGAGGCCTGCGGCCGCGATCCGGCGGCCCTCTACGAGGCGCGCCATCAGCTCCAGCAGCGCATCCTGCGGGCTGTGGACGAGGGCTATACCACCTTCCTCTGCGGCATGGCGCAGGGGGTGGATATCTGGGCGGGGGAGATGGTTCTCTCCCTGCAGGAGGTTTTCCCGGAGCTCCGGCTTGTCGCCGTCATGCCCTTCCGGGGGCATGGGGAGGGGTGGCCGCGGGAATGGAAGGCCCGGCTGCGGCGGCTGCGGCGCTTCTGCAGCGAGGAGGTCGTCCTGAGCGGCGGCTACTACAAGGGCTGCTTCCTTGCGCGGGACCGGTATATGGTCGACCATGCCGCCCGGGTCATCGGGATCTGGCAGGAGGGCAGCGACGGAGGCACCGGCTACACTGTCCGCTATGCCCAGGGGAAAAACCGGGAGCTGGACCTCGTTCTCCTGGCCGGAGGGGCGGCGTCTTTATCATGATACACTTTTTTGCCGGAGTTTTCAAGTAGGGGGAAAGCGGGGAGAAGTTTTTCTTCTTCCACAATATTTAGCGGTCGGCGGTCCGGGGAGGCGCCGGCCGCATTTTTGCGTTTTTCTGCGCTTTTTTGCGCGCGGGGGAAAGGCTGTGGAAAAACCGCGCGGATTGTCAAAGCACGTCAAAAATGAAAAAAGCCCGTAAAACTGGCCTGCAGAATCAAGCGGCTTTTACGAAATGTAAAAATCAGGCAAAAATTACAGGAATTCCACATTTTCCACACAGTTATCAACACTCCACACTGGTGGAAGGAAGACTTTTCCACACAAAATTGCGAACAAATTGCAAATTTCGCGGTAAAATCGGACTTTTCGCGGGAAGTTTTCCACATTTGCTCGGTGGAAAGTGTGGAAAGGCAGTGCGGAGGCGCCTTCCACAATATCTTGTGTGGAGGGCGGAAAAACAGCTTTTATGGAAAAGCCCGGTAAGTTTTTTGCGGCGGGGCAGATTTTTGTGCAGAGCATGAAAAGTCGGAAAAAATCGAAAAATATCCTTGCATTTTGGCCGCCGCGGTTGTAAAATAAGAATAGCAAATTTTCGAAGAAGTTTTAGAGGAAGCCGTGACGGAGTTGTCCGTCATGGTTTATCTGTATGCCGTCGGAACTTCCGATATTCCGGCTTGCAGTCTCGAGTAAAGAAAGGTGAGCGCCAATGCCAAAGAGGGAAGATATCCACAAAATTCTAATCATCGGCTCCGGCCCCATTATCATCGGGCAGGCCTGCGAGTTCGACTATTCCGGGACACAGGCGTGCAAGGCCCTGCGGCAGCTCGGCTATGAAATTGTGCTGGTCAACTCCAACCCTGCGACCATCATGACCGACCCTGAGACCGCGGACATCACCTATATTGAACCGCTCAATGTCGAACGGGTCAGCGAGATCATCCGCAAGGAACGCCCCGACGCCGTCCTTCCGAACCTGGGCGGCCAGTCCGGCTTAAACCTCTGCCTGGAACTGTGGAAGGCGGGCGTCCTTGACGAGTACGGCGTCAAGGTCATCGGCGTCAAGGTCGACGCCATCGAGCGCGGCGAGGACCGCATCGAATTTAAGAAGGCGATGAAGGAGCTGGGCATCGACATGCCCCGGAGCGCCCCCGCCTATTCGCTGGAAGATGCGCACAGGATCGTCGAGGAGCTCGGCTATCCCGTCGTTGTCCGTCCCGCCTTCACGATGGGCGGCGCGGGCGGCGGCTTCTGCCACAACGCGGAGGAGCTCGACGTCATCGTCAGCCGCGGCATCCAGGCTTCCATTGTCGGCCAGGTCCTTATCGAGGAGTCCATCCTCGGCTGGGAGGAGCTGGAGCTGGAGATCGTCCGGGACAGCAAGGGCCAGATGATCACCGTCTGCTTCATCGAAAACATCGACCCGCTGGGCGTCCACACCGGCGACAGCTTCTGTGCGGCCCCAATGCTCACCATTTCCAAGGAGCTGCAGGCCCGCCTGGAAGATCAGGCGCGGCGGATCGTCGAGTCGGTCGGCGTCATCGGCGGCACCAACGTCCAGTTTGCCCATGACCCGGTCTCCGACCGTATCGTCGTCATCGAGATCAACCCCCGCACCTCCCGTTCCTCCGCGCTGGCCTCCAAGGCGACCGGCTTCCCCATCGCGCTGGTCTCCGCCATGCTGGCCGCCGGGCTCACCCTCGACGAGATCCCCTGCGGCAAGTACGGCAACCTCGCAAACTACGTCCCGGGCGGCGACTACGTCGTCATCAAATTCGCGAAATGGGCCTTTGAGAAGTTCAAAGGCGCGCAGGACAAGCTGACCACCCAGATGAAGGCAGTCGGCGAGGTCATGAGCATCGGCCGGACCTTCAAGGAAGCTTATCAGAAAGCCATCCGTTCCCTCGAGATCGGCCGCTACGGCTTGGGTCATGTGGCAAAATTCGAGGAAAAGACGGCGGAAGAGCTTGTCGAACTGCTCCGCACCCCGTCGAGCGAGCGGCAGTTCATCATCTATGAGGCCCTCAAGAAAGGCGTCTCGGTCGACACCATTTACGACCTCACCAAGATCAAGAAGGAATTCTTAAACGACATTCTCGACCTGGTCCGGGAGGAGGAGGCCATCTCGGCCTGCACCCTGGAGACCCTCTCCGACGAGGCGCTCAAGGCGGCCAAGCTCGACGGCTTCTCCGACCGCTACCTTGCCGCCCTGCTCGGCTGCGCCGAAACCGACGTTGCGGCCCGCCGCGAGTCCCTCGGCATTGTCGAGGAATGGGACAAGGTCCACGTCAGCGGCACCCCCGACGCGGGCTACTATTACTCCACCTACCACGGCGCCAATACCCCCGCGCCGGTGACCAATAACCCCAAGAAGGTCATGATCCTGGGCGGCGGCCCCAACCGGATTGGCCAGGGCATCGAGTTCGACTACTGCTGCGTCCACTGCGCCCTCGCGCTGCGCCGCCTGGGCTACGAGACCATCATGGTCAACTGCAACCCCGAGACCGTTTCCACCGACTACGACACCTCGGATAAGCTCTACTTTGAGCCGCTCACCTTCGAGGATGTGATGAGCATCTACCGCGCCGAGAAGCCGGTCGGCATCATCGCCCAGTTCGGCGGCCAGACCCCCTTGAACCTCGCGCGCGCCCTTCAGGCGGCCGGCGCGCGGATCCTCGGCACCTCGCCCGAATCCATCGACCTTGCCGAAGACCGCGACCTCTTCCGCGAGATGATGGACAAGCTCTCCATCCCCATGCCCCAGGCCGGCATGGCTTCCGATATCGAAGGCGCCCTCAAGGTCGCCGAGGAGATCGGCTACCCGGTCATGGTCCGCCCCTCCTACGTCCTGGGCGGCCGCGGCATGGAAGTGGTCCACGATGCGGAGGAGATGAAGGTCTATATGGCGGGCGCTATCGGCGTCACCCCCGACCGCCCCATCCTCATCGACCGGTTCCTCCACCACGCCATTGAGACCGAGGCGGACGCCATCTGCGACGGCGAGAACTGCTTTGTCCCCGGCGTCATGCAGCACATCGAGCTGGCGGGCGTCCATTCGGGCGACTCGGCCTGCGTCCTGCCCCCCATCTCGCTGACCCCCGTGCAGATCGCGACCATCGAGGACTATACCCGGAAGATCGCCACCTCCTTAAACGTCTGCGGCCTGATGAATATGCAGTACGCCATCGAGGACGGCGTCGTCTATGTCCTGGAGGCCAACCCCCGCGCCAGCCGGACGGTGCCGCTCGTCTCCAAGGTCTACGGCCTCAACATGGTCCGCACGGCAACCCAGGTCATCATCGCGAAACTCGAGGGGAAGGAATCCCCCGTCTCCGCCCTGCGCCGCCCGCTCATCCACCACTACGGCGTCAAGGAAGCGGTCATGCCCTTCAATATGTTCCAGGAGGTCGACCCCGTCCTCGGGCCGGAAATGCGCTCGACCGGCGAGGTGCTGGGCCTGTCCCACGACTTCGGCGAGGCCTTCTACAAGGCGGAGGAAGCGACCGGCCTGCGGCTGCCTCTTGAAGGCACCGTCCTCATCAGCGTCAACGACCGGGACAAGGCCGAGGCGGTCCAGATCGCCCGCGATTTCAGCGAAATGGGCTTCCACATCCTCGCGACCGAGAACACCTGCGCCCTCTTCCGCCAAAACGGCATCGAGGCCGAGCGGGTCAACAAGATCTGCGAGGCTTCCCCCCACATCGGCGACCTGATCGAACAGGGCAAGATCGACCTCATCATCAACACTCCCATCGGCAGGCAGTCGACGACCGACGACAGCTATATCCGCAAAGCTGCCATCAAGGGCCGCATCTGCTATATGACCACCATCGCCGCCGCCCAGGCTTCGGTCCAGGGCATCCGCTCGGTCCGCGAGCAGGGCATCGACGGAGTCAAGTCTCTCCAGGAGTATATGAAGTAATCAAAAACGCGGCAGGGATGGGCTATGGCGGCCCATCCCTGATTTTTCATATTCCCGTCATTTTTCGCGGTTGCAAAGCGGCCGGTTTCGTTGTATGATAGAAAGAGAAATCACAAAAAACTGCCGGAAAGGATGAACTGATGATGAAACGCGGACTTGTGCTGGAGGGCGGCGGCATGCGGGGGCTTTACACCGCGGGCGTCCTCGACTATTTTATGGATGAAGGGATCGAATTCGACTACTGCATCGGCGTGTCGGCCGGCGCCTGCCATGCCTCCTCCTATCTCTCGAAGCAGAGGGGGCGGAGCTTCCGAATCAACACCGCCTACCTGGAGGACGGCCGCTATGTGGGGGTCAAAAACCTCCTGCGGACCGGCTCGATGTTCGGGATGGATTTCATCTTCGACGAAATCCCCAACCGGCTCGACCCCTTTGACTACGACACCTTCTTAAAGAACCCCTGCGAGTTCGTCGCCGGCGTCACCGACGTCCAGACCGGAAAACCCGCCTATTTCGGCATCGAGGCGATGAACCGCGACTCGACCGTGCTGCGCGCCTCTTCGGCCATCCCGGTCTTTTCCCCGATCGTCGAATTCCGCGGGCGGAAATTCCTCGACGGCGGGACCTCCGACCCCATCCCCTTTGAAAAGGCGCTGCGCGACGGCTGCGGCCCGCTGGTCGTCGTCCTGACCCAGCACCGGGGCTACGAAAAATCGCCCGAGAAGTTCCGGGCGGTCTACAAGCGGCTGTACGGCCAGTATCCCGAGATGGTCGCCACCCTGGACCGGCGGCATGAGGTCTACAACGAATCCCGCCGCCGCGTCTTCCAGCTCGAGCGGGAGGGCAAAGCGGTCGTCATCGCCCCCGCCCGCCCGGTCGGCATCAGCCGGTTTGAAAAAGACCTCGGCAAGCTCCGCGCCCTCTACGAAAGCGGCTACGCGGACGCAAAGGCGGCGGTCAAGGCCGCGGCGCCCGGCTTTTTCCGGCCGTAAGGCGCTCAGGCGACCAGGATATAGACGAGGGCGAGGATGACCGTGCGGTCCGCGCCCTCGTTGATGAGCAGCAAAAGCAGGATGAGAATGAGCCCCGTCTCCCCGTCCATCCCGAGCTTTTCGAGGATGCCCTGAAAGGGGAATGCGCCCGAAGCCTGCGGCGCGGGATGCTGGGCGGGCGCGCGCGTCCGGGCCGGGGAGACGTTGTGCATGGCGCTCGCGCTCTGCGCGGGCGTGTTCCGTGCCGTCATGCCCGGTGCGGGCGGGGGCTGCGCGGCGGGAAGGCCGGTTGCCATCCGGTTGGAGGCTTCGAGCCGTTCCCTGGCCCGGCGCTGCATCTCCCGCACCCGCTGCATCGCGTCCTGCTGCATGGAGGAGAATTCCGAAGCCGAGTACCCGCTGCTTTGCAAAACTGCCATCCGTGTGTCCCTTCCTTTCCCAAAAGCGCTTGTCCGTCAGCTCCCGTCCCCGCCGAGCAGGCCTTTGAGCAGCCCGCTTTCCTGCAAAATGGGCAGCAGGGAGAAGAGCCGCATCATCCGCACAGCCTGGTCGACCTTTTTCTGCCGCTCCTCCCGCAGGAGGGGGCGGAGGGCTTTGAGCAGGGTGGTGCCGGGGGTATCCTGCTTCATGTTCTGCATCATGCCCCCGATCCGCATGAGGTCGGCGGGGGAGATCGGCGGAGGGTCCTCCTGCTGGCCGGAAAGGAGCGACCCGAGGTCCAGGCCGCCCGGAGCGGCGGCGCCGGATTCTCCGCCGCCTGATCCGCCGCCGTCCCCTGAAAGGCCGAGCATTTTCGCCATTTCCTGCAGCTGGCGCATGCCGTCCTCGCTGCCGAGGATCTGCTGCACCTTTGCGGTGAGATCGTCCATCGTCCGCTCCTTTCCGGCATGACGGCCTTATTTTTTCTGATTTGACTGGTTCAGGATGTTTTTGAGCATCTGCTGGGCCTGCGGGGTATTGACGAGCTGCTGGGCCAGGGAGGGGTTGTTGAGGATCTGCTGGAGCTTTGCAGCGTCATTGGGGTTCATTTTCCGGAGAACCGCGTCGTATTTCCCGGCCTGCAGGTCTTTTTGCAGGACGTTTGGATCGGCGCCGAGCTTTTTGCCCACTATGCCGAGCACCTTGGCCAGGTTGGGATTCTGGAGGTCCATCGAGACTACCTTCCTTTCTGCGGAATGCCGCGCCCGGATTTCCCAAAAAGGGATTGACGGGAAAGCCGGGATACCCTATACTTATGATACAGCCTGCCATTTTATGCAAAGGAGAACTGCCATGCGCGTTATCGTGATTTCAGACACCCACCGCGACTTCCGCACCCTCCGCCGCATCGTGGACAAGCACCGCGGTGAGGCCGGCCTCTTCCTCCATCTGGGGGACGGCGCGCGGGAGATCGACGACCTGCTCGCGCTCTACCCCGACCTCCCCTTCGAGGCGGTGCGGGGCAACTGCGACTTTGCCAGCCGCTGGCCCATCACCCATGTGACGATGGCGGAGGATGTGAAGATCTTCCTCTGCCACGGCTATACCTTCCACAGCGTCGGGGAGATCGCCGCGCAGGCGCGCAAAAACGGCTGCCGCATCGCCCTCTACGGCCACACCCACCGCGGCGACACCCACTACGACGAGGGCATCTACGTCTTAAACCCCGGCAGCCCCTCCTGCCCGCGGGACGGCAAGGCCTCCTACGGTGTGATCGACGTGACGCCGGGCGGGATCATGACCTTCCTTGTGGAAATCTGACGAAAGGATGGCAAGCCCATGATCTACCTCATCGGCGGCAGCTCCCACAGCGGCAAGACCCTTTTGGCGCAGAAGCTGCTGGAAGCGCACCGCATCCCCTACCTCTTGATCGACCACCTGAAGATGGGCCTCATCCGCAGCGGGGTGGCAGACCTTTCCCCCGAGAGCCCCGACGCGGAGCTCACCCCCTACCTCTGGAACATTGTCCGGGAGATGGTCAAAACCGCCCTGGAAAACGGGCAGCACCTCATTGTGGAGGGCTGCTACATCCCCTGTCATTACGCGGAGGACTTTTCGCCGGAGCAGCGCGGGCAGATCCGCGCCCTCTGGCTGATTTTGAGCGAGGATTACATCCGGGAGCATTTTGCCGACATCAGGGCCCACGCGAGCGATATCGAGCGCCGCCTGGACGACAGCTGGTGCACCCAGGAGATGCTCCTGCGGGACAACCGGGCGCAGCTCGCGGAGTGCAGGGCCCACGGCGCGCCCTATCTTCTCATAGAAGACGAGTATCAGGTTGACGCCGCCGCCTTCGAGCGGGCGGCGCGCAGCATGTAATTTGAAATAGAAACGGAAGGTGTCTTACTTGGCCTATCAGCAAGACCATATTCGCAATTTCTGCATCATCGCCCACATCGACCACGGGAAATCCACCCTCGCCGACCGCATCCTCGAGCAGACGAGCGCGGTCGCCCTCCGGGATATGGAGGACCAGCTTCTCGACAATATGGAGCTCGAGCGGGAGCGGGGCATCACCATCAAGGCCCGGGCGGTCAAGGTGACCTACAACGCCGACAACGGCGAAACCTACGAGTTCAACCTCATCGACACCCCCGGCCATGTCGACTTCAACTACGAGGTTTCCCGCTCGCTGGCAGCCTGCGAGGGGGCGGTCTTAGTCGTCGACGCCTCCCAGGGCATCGAGGCGCAGACGCTCGGCAACACCTACCTCGCGGTCGACCACGGACTGGAAGTCGTGCCGGTCGTCAATAAGATCGACCTCCCCGCCGCCGACCCCGAGCGGGTCTGCAAGGAGATCGAGGACATCATCGGCATCCCCGCGATGGACGCGCCCCGCATCTCGGCGAAGCAGGGCTTAAACATCCACGAGGTGCTCGAACGGATCGTCTCCGACATCCCTGCCCCCGGCGGCAGCCCGGACGCGCCCCTCCAGGCCCTCATTTTCGACTCCTACTACGACAGCTACCGCGGCGTCATCGTCTACATCCGGATCAAGGAGGGCACCCTCCGCAGGGATTCCCGCATCCGGATGATGGCGACCGGCGCGGAGTTCGACGTCGTCGAGATCGGCTGCCTCGGCGCGACCAGCCTGGTCCCCTGCGACGAGCTGAAGGCCGGCGAGGTCGGCTATATCGCCGCCTCCATCAAGAGCATCGGCGACACCCGGGTCGGCGATACCGTCACCGACGCGGACGCCCCCGCCGCCGAGCCGCTGCCCGGCTACCGCAAGGTCAACCCGATGGTCTTCTGCGGCATCTACCCGGCCGACGGCGCCAAGTACCAGGACCTCCGCGAGGCGCTCGAGAAGCTCCAGCTAAACGACGCCTCCCTCTCCTTTGAGCCGGAGACCTCGGTCGCCCTCGGCTTCGGCTTCCGCTGCGGCTTTCTCGGCCTGCTGCACATGGAGATCATCCAGGAGCGGCTGGAGCGGGAGTTCAACCTCGACCTTGTCACCACCGCGCCCTCGGTCATCTACCGCATCACCATGACCGACGGCAGCGTCGTGATGATCGACAACCCCACCAACTACCCCGACCCCTCCCTCATCCAGCAGGCGGAGGAGCCCATCGTCCGGGCGGACATCATCTCTCCGGTCGAGTTTGTCGGCAACATCATGGACCTCTGCACCGGGCGGCGGGGCGAGTTCAAGAACATGCAGTACCTCGACGCCACCCGGGTCGAGATGCACTATGAGATCCCCCTAAACGAGATCATCTACGACTTTTTCGACGCCCTCAAATCCCGCACCAAGGGCTACGCCTCCTTCGACTACTCCTTCCTGGGCTACCGCCCCTCCAAGCTGGTCAAGCTCGATATCCTGTTAAACGGCGAGATCGTCGACGCGCTCTCCTTCATCGTCTTTGAGGACCGGGCCTACGCCCGCGGGCGGAAGATCTGCGAGAAATTAAAGGAAAACATCCCGCGCCAGCTCTTCGAGGTGCCCATCCAGGCGGCCATCGGCGGCAAGATCATCGCCAGAGAGACGGTCAAGGCGCTGCGCAAGGACGTCCTCGCCAAGTGCTACGGCGGCGACATCACCCGCAAGAAGAAGCTCCTCGAAAAGCAGAAGGAGGGCAAGAAGCGGATGCGCCAGCTCGGCTCGGTCGAGGTCCCGCAGCAGGCCTTCATGGCCGTCCTCAAGCTGGACGACGATTGATGGAGGAGAGCCCGGCAGCTTTTTCCGGGAATGGAGAGGAGGAGAACAGATATGGCGCAGGTTGTTTTATACGGCAGCGGGGAACCGCGCGGCATTGCCGCTGAGCTGGACGAGGCTGTCAGCCGCAGCGGCGCGAGCGTAGAGCTCGTGTCCCGCGACGAAGCAAAAATAAATGATGTGACGATTATCACGAGGATATACGAGAAGTATTATATGCGCAACAGCAGCCGTGCCAGCCTGACGGTGCAGCTGGTAAGCCATGCGGGCCGCATCCGGGCATTTCTGGCCGGCACCGGCGGCGGAAACGGGTCTCTTTTCGGATTCTCCTGGGGCGCAGAGGAGGATTTTGTCGAAAGCGCCGCCGATTCCCTGCGGGGATTGGGCTTTGTGGAGCGCTGACCTCCGCGGGCGCGCCTTTTTCCCGTGTCAATTAAAACAACCCGGAACGATGTGTCCTGCATCGTTCCGGGTTGTTTTGCACATACGGCGGGTGCCGGCGGCTCAATACCCTCCGCGGTTGCCGAAGAACTCGCGGGTGGCAAGGGCGGCGCCGGCCAGAAAAAGGCAGCGCTCCTCGAGGCGGCAGAGCTCGACCGTGTAGCCGGGAAGCTGCTCGGCAAGCAGCTTGCGGATCGTCTCGGCGATCCATTTTTCGCCCGGATGGGCGGCGAAGAGGAGAATTTTGCCGGGATCGTAGAGTTCTGCGGCCAGCGGGATGTTGCTGGCGCGCGCCCGGACAAATTCCTCGAGCAGATTCTGAATCGGTTTGTCGCATTCAAAGGTTCGTCCCTCCCGCAGGATGTAGCGGAGCCGTCCGATATTGCCGTCGGTCAGCCGCCAGAGGTTGGGGGTCCGTTCGGCGGAAAAGACCTCGCCCGCCTTTTCCCAAAGGGCTTTCTCCACCGCAGAACGGTCCGGCTCCGGGATATGGAGCACCCGGCCCGACGCGCCGCGGTAAAGCTCCTGCCCGATGATGACCGCGCCCTCAAGGGTTTCCGCGCAGCGGATGAGCATGATGTCGTCGGCGGGCACGGTCTTGTGCTGCCAGTAGTCGACCTCCGCGATGGCCGCCCCCTCGGAGAGGGTGCCGAAGAGGAAGGGAACATGGACAAACTTCTGGATATATTTTTCGAAATCGCTGTAATCCGGCTGGACGCCCCGCTTGATGTGCAGGGTGTCGAAAAAGCGGGGGCTGATGCAGATCCCAAGCCCGGTGATCTGTTCCGGCTTCAGGTCGTTTTTGTAGATGAGCTGGCGGTAGAGATCCTCCATTTGGGTGACGATCTCCTCCCGCGAGGCGCCGATGGCGACGGGGACGGTCTGCTTTTCGACGACCTCGCCCCAGAGGGTGGAGACGCCGGCGTAGAGGTTTTGCCCCTCCAGCACTATGCCCATGTCCATCTTGTAGGTGGCGCAGATGTCGAGGAGGATCTTTTTGCGGCCCCGGGTGGCGCGGGCCTCGGGCGTGCGCTGTTCGCCCTTTTCGTACAAGATACCGTCCTGGATCATCTCGTTGGTAATGATGGTGACGGCCGCTTTGGTAATACCAATTTCCCGTGCTATGTCGATTCTGGATGTCGGTCCGTTGCGGCGCAGCAGACGGAGAATCTGCATACGGTTGCGGCGTTTTAGGTCAAGTTTACTGATTCCGTTTGAGATCATTGGGTTACCCTGCCTTTCTTCTTTTTTTGAATGCGCTATAAAGCGCGGTTCCTTTCATACTATACCAAATTTTCAACAGGTAAATATATCTTACCTGTGAACATTTTGCATTTTTCATAAAATTGCTATATATTACACCGATTACTCCGTTTGTTCCAAGTCATTTTTAGGATATTCTGCAAAACAAAGATTGAGGTCCACATCCCCCGAAATCCCGTCGACCTGTCCGGTGCTGGTGTACTGCCACATCTGGAACTCGTAGGGGAAGGCCGGCGTGCGGTAATACTGGGCGAGCCATTTGTCGTAGCCGGTCAGGCGGGAGAGATCCATCTTGGCGGCCAGCCACTTGAGGTTGCCGTAGATCATCGATTCATAGCCCGCCGCCTCGACCGTATCGCAGAAGGCGATGGCGATGTCGGTGATCTCTTCTGTGGTGAGGCCGGCGGTGCGCGCTGCGTCTCCGGCGATCTCTTCCATATCAAAAACAACGGGATAAGCGATGTCGCGCCCTTCGATCAGCGAAAGGGCCAGCTCGGCTTCCTCAATCGCCTCCTCCTCCGTTACGGCCTGGGAGAAGACATAGATCCCGGCGTCGAGGCCCGCCGCAAGGGCGCCCTCGAGATTCTCTTCAAAAGTTTCGTCCACCCGCAGGTTGCCGCTCTCGCCGTAGCCGCGGTAGACCGCCCGGAGCATGGCAAAGGAGATCCCGTCCGCCTTGACCCGCTGCCAGTCGATCTCGCCCTGGTGCCTGGACACGTCGATGCCGAGAAGGGCGGCCGGCCCGTCCGGCGGCAGGTAGGAATAGCGCCCGCCTTCCCGGGAGAGGTACTGCCAGTCGTAGCTGTTCTGCGGGAGCGATTCGTCGATATCGGCATAGACGATGCCGGTTTCATCCTTATATACCAGCTTGTCCGGGAAAAACTGCTGGACGAACTCGGCGCTCACCCCAAATTGCTGGGCATAGCCCTGGAAAAGCTCGACGGGGATCGTCGTTTCCCGGAGCTCGGCAAGCTCCGCCTGGGTGTCGGCCAGCTGCTGTTCGAGCGACTGGGTCTGTGCGAGGGTCTCGGCCGCGCGGCTGCGCTGGGAAAGCCAGCCGATGAGCAGCAGGGCTGCCAGGACCAGACAGAGCAGGATGCTCAAAATCATAAAAAAGCCGGTCAATCCACGGCGCGGCTTTTGGGGTCTGCGTGTTTGCTGTTCCATAAAGTAACCACCTTTCTCCACTTGTCATTATAACGGGAAATTTGTCAAAATGCAAGAAAATCATATATTTTTTCTTGTTTTTTTACAAAATTATCAATATTTTCTAAATGCCGCTTCTATTTACAAAACTTGCGTATCGAATTGACGGAAAAACTGGAAAAAATTGTTGTGAAATTGGGCGAAAAATCCTGCTGCGCGCATTTCCGCACATCCTGTATGTGTATTGCATTTGTATATTGGTTGCAAAATGCTGTAAATATGATACAATGATAGGGAAAAGGAGGAGATGAGGATGCATGGAATCCGGGAAAGGCGCTGGCGGTACGGGATGGAGGGCTTTCTGGCCGTGCTCTGCCTTCTTCTGGCCGAACTGCTGCTCGGAAGCGTTTGGGAAGCCTTTGCCGCAGTGGAGGAAAGCTGCCGCACGGCATTCATTATACTGGCCGGGATCGGGTATTTCCTGCTGCGCTGCGCGCTGGGCGGGGTGAGCGCCGGCAATACGAAGGCGTTCAGCCTGATTTTCAGCGGGGCTGCCGCTGCCGCCGCAGCGTGGCGGCTGGCTGAAAGCTTCTGGGCGGCGGCATCGCTTCAGGCGCGGCATGGCGCGGGAAAGGTGGGGGGCAGATGACCGGGCTCTACATCCACATCCCGTTCTGCGCCTCCAAGTGCGGCTACTGCGACTTCTACTCGGTCACCGACCGCAGCGGGCGTCGCGCCTACGCCGATACCGTCCTGCGGGAGATCCGAAGCTATGCGGGCCGCGGGCTGCGGGCGGACAGCCTCTATTTCGGAGGCGGCACCCCGTCGATGATGGAGGCGGAGCTGCTGGGGGAGATGATCGCGGCCTGCCGGGAGGTCTTCGCCCTCGAGGGGGAGATCACCGCCGAGGCGAACCCCGACAGCGTTTCCCCCGGCTGGCTCTCCGCCCTGCGGAAGGCGGGGGCCAACCGCATCTCCTTCGGGGCGCAGTCCGCAAACGAAAAAGAGCTTGCCGCCCTTGGCCGCCGCCATTCCGCCGCCCGGATCGGGGAGGCGGTGCGGGAGGCGCGGGAGGCGGGCTTTGCGCGGATCAGCCTCGACGTGATGCTCGGCATCCCGCACCAGGGGCCGGAATCGCTGCACAGGACGCTCGAAAGCTTCGCCGCGGCGGGAGTCGGGCATATTTCCGCTTATTTATTGAAGATCGAGCCGGGCACCCCCTTCGCCCGGAACGGCATGCAGCGCCTCTGCCCCGACGAGGATGCGGCGGCGGACCTCTACCTGCAGACGGTCCGAGAGCTTGCCCGCATGGGGTTTGCCCAGTACGAGATCTCCAATTTTGCAAAGCCGGGCGAGGAATGCCGCCACAACCTCAAATACTGGCAGGCGGAGGATTATATCGGCTTCGGTCCGGCCGCGCACTCCCTGCTGGAAGGGCGGCGGTTTTACCATCCCCGCGGGCTGGACGCCTACCTCATCTCCGGGGGGACAAATACCGTGGACGACGGCCCGGGCGGCGGCCCCGCAGAACGGCTGATGCTGGGGCTGCGTCTGGCGGCCGGGGTGGATTTGCGGAAGCTGGGCCTTCCGGAGGCTGCCTGCGCGCGGCTCCAAAAGCGGGCGGATTCCTTCCGCAGGGCGGGGCTGATGCGGGCGGGCCCGCTTTTCTGTCTGACGCCGGAAGGCTTCCTTGTTTCCAACGCCATTATCGGTACGCTGCTTGATGAATTCGAAGAGAATGTAACCAGTTTGTAATAAATAGAAGGCCGATGATGAAAAAATGTCGCCGTTCGAGAGAAATTCGCTTCCATAACACGTCAAAATAACAATACCAGTTTAATTTTATTGTGCAAATCCATGAAAAGCCGCTGCTTGATGAAAAAGCGGTAACAAAAAGGTTGCAATTTCCCGAGAATATGTTATAATAGGAACTGTTGTAACCGAATTGTAACTGAGAGGAGAGAGCAGCGATGGCTTTGCAGGTTGGAAAATGGATTTCTGACTTGAAAGAAAAGACCGATTCCAGCTGGAATTACATACAGGACAAGCTTGAACAAAGCGCCCTGCGTCAAAAAGCCGGGCAGCTTCTTCATAAAGCGTTTCACGCGGCGGGCGGACAGGCCAAGAGCCTCTGCCTCTATACCGCCCGGGCTGCGGAGGAAAGCAGCCGCGGCTTCCGCAGAACCTGTGCGGAAGCATTCGGAAAGGCGGCCGCGTTGATCGGAGGGAATGCCCGCAAGGCCGCTTCCCTGCTGCGCAAAGAGGGCGGACGCTTCTGCCGGAACGCCGCGATGCCTTTTGTCAAGATGTACCGTGCGCCGGGCCAGATCTTCCGGAGATTCCGGGAGGAAGGCGCGGGCAGCGCCGCAGCCTATGTGTATTGCGGCGTGCGCAACAACAGCAGATTTTTTACGACCATCCTCAACTATGCCGCGCCGGTTTTCGGCGTTCTGGTTTTAGTCAACGTCGTCGGCGCCGCCACGCGGGTGGATTACGCCCTTGAGGTGACAAGCCAGGGCGAACATGTCGGCTACATTACCGATGAGTCGGTGCTCACCACCGCCCAGGAAATGCTCCGCCAGCGGATCATCCACACCGACGGCACGGCCGCCAATATCGAAATCGATCCGGAACTTTCCGTTGTCGCAGTCAACTCTGAGCTGATTTCGGATGCGGACAAGATGACCGACAGCCTGATCCGGATGTCCAATGAGGATATTTTTGAGGCGCAGGGCCTCTATATCGACGGCGATTTTTACGGCGCCGTCACCGACACCACTCTGATCGAGGAGATTCTGGATTCGACCCTCGACAAGTACCGCACCGGCGCTGAGGGCGAGGTCGTTTCCTTTGTGAAAACGATCGAGCTCAAAGACGGCCTGTACCTCAAAGACAGCCTGATTTCCAATGAGGAGATGCAGGATCTCCTCCTCTCGACCGAATCGGCGGAACGCACCTACACCATCGAAGAGGGCGACAGCCCCATCCAGATTGCCAACAAGAACGGCCTCACCTACGCCGAGTTCAAGGCGCTCAACCCCGATATCGAGGAGAACTGCTTTATCGGCCAGGAGGCCCTGATCTCCACCGAGAAGCCCTTCCTTTCGGTCCGCGTCACCCGCACCGAGGTGACCACCGAGGAGGTCGCCTACGAGACCGAGACCACCCAGGACAGCAGCCAGTACGTCGGCTACACCAAGACCGTGCAGGAGGGCCAGAACGGCCTCTGCCAGGTCACGGCTTCTGTCGAGTACATCGACGGTTATGAAACCAACCGCGAGGTCCTGGAGACCGAAGTTATCCAGGAGCCCGTCACCAAAAAGGTTGTGGAGGGCACCAAGCAGCAGGTCACCTATGCGAGCGGCCGGGTCCTCTCCTCTTCCACCGGCACCGGCAGCTACAGCGGCACCTTTATCTGGCCGGTCAGCAGCGGCGGCTATATCAGCTGCTACTACAGCTCGGGCCACAGGGCGATCGACATTGCCTGCCCCTACGGCACCGGCATCGTCGCCTCCGCCAGCGGCACCGTCGTCCTCGCCGGCTGGTACGACTCCTACGGCAAGGCGGTCATCATCGACCACGGCAACGGCGTCCAGACCCTTTACGCCCACAACTCGACCCTCAATGTTTCGGTCGGCCAGACCGTCTCGCAGGGTCAGGTCATCGCGGGCGCGGGCAGCACCGGCTACTCCTTCGGCAACCACTGCCACTTCGAGGTCCGCATCAACGGTTCCCGCATGAACCCCCTCAACTACCTGAACTGAACCGGAAACAGAAAATTCACAAACCGTCCATCTTCCCGATGGACGGTTTTTTTGTGCGAAATATCCTGAAAAACTGCCCTGAAAGTGCCCGCTGAGGCCGCTTTTTGGCAGGTTTGCCGAAACGTCCGGGAGGGTCAAAGATCGCAGGGGAAGGCGGGGAAAGTTTGTCTGAAATCACGAAGAAATCCGGTTGACGAAGGGCCGCCTTCTGGGATAAAATGAAGGGGAAACGATATCAAAAACAACAGAGAGAAGGGTGACGGATATGGACGGGCGGCTGACAGCTGATATTTTGTGGAGCAGCATCGTGAACTGCGCGATGGAGCAGAACCGCCTCCCGCTGATCCAGCGGCTGATCCTCCTGAACGCGGGGGAGGAGCCGCTGAGCGGGCTGCAGGTCAAGCTGGAATTCGAGCCGGCCTTTGCCGCGGAATGGAGCTGCGAGCTGCCCTTCCTCCCGGCGGGGGAACGGGTGCAGCTCGACCTTTCCGGGCTGCGCCTGTCCGGGGAGTTCCTCGCCGCCCTCCCGCAGCAGACCGAGGGGAAGATCTTGCTGTCCGCCGACGGGGAAGAGGGGGAGCTGCTCCGCGAAAGCTGCCCGGTCACCCTCCTTTCCCCGCACCAATGGCCGGGGCGGGAGCTCCTTCCGGAGCTGACCGCCGCCTACGTCCTGCCCGGAGATCCGGGCGTCGGGGAACTGCTTGCGGATGGGAGAAAGCTTCTCGCCGGATGGGGCGCGGAGGACTTTGCCGGTTACCGCAGCCAGAGCAGCGGGGCTGTCCTTTTGCAGACAAGGGCAATCTATGAGGCCATCCGGGCGCGGAAATTGGCCTTGGCCGAAGCCGGGGAGCATTTTCCGCAGGCCCGCCCCGCTTCCGCGCTGTTTGCAGGCGGCGAGGGGAGCACTCTCGAGTTCACCCTCCTCAGCTGCGCCTGCCTGGAGGCCGCGGGCCTTCACCCGCTGGTGATTTTTGAGGAAGAGACCGTGTCGGCAGGCTGCTGGCTCGAGGAGCGCCGCTTTGCCGAGAGCATTCAGGACGACCTGCCGTCAGTCTGGGAGCCAAATGGGGATAGGACTGCCGAAATCCTCCTGTTTGACGCCGCGGCGGCTGCCCGGGGCCAGGAGGACAGCTTCGAAGAGGCCTGCGCGCTTGTCTGCGGGCGGGTGCTCGACGGGAGCTTCCTCTTCCTGCTGGACATCAGCCGCGCCCGCGAGGGCGGCATCGCGCCCCTTTTGGGGGAAGGGGGGCAGGGGGCTGCCCAGCCGCGTCCCGCGCCGGAGCCCGTCCTCTCCCGCCAGCAGCTCTGGGAGCGCCGGCTGCTCGACCTGAGCCTGCGCAACATGCTCATCAATTTCCGGGTGACCCGCAGCGCCTTACAGCTCATCACCCCCGACTGCGCCTCCCTTGGGGACGCAGTTGCAGCCGGGACCGAATTCCGGGTCGCCGGAAGCCCGGAGGAATGGAAGCTCGTCCGGGAGGAGCGCAGGCTCTTCCGCTTGGACGAGGATCAGCCCGAAATCCCGCTGATCGCCGCCTCCGACCTGGAAGCGGGGCTGCTGCATGCCTTCCTGCCCGAGCAGGAGGTCGCCCCCGCCATGACCTATTTGTACCGCCAGGCCCGTCTGAGTTTGGAGGAAAACGGCTCGAACACCCTCTACCTGGCCGTCGGCCTTCTCAAATGGTACGAATCGGAGCTGAGCGAAAAGCCGCGCTATGCCCCGCTTGTGCTGCTGCCCGTCGAGATTGTCCGCAAAACCCCGCCGTACGGATATGTGGTGCGGATGCGGGACGACGAGCCCCAGATGAACATCACCCTCCTCGAGATGCTGCGGCAGGATTTCGGCATCAGCATTCCCGGCCTGGATTCGCTGCCGCATGACCGTCAGGGAGCCGACCTGGAAGCGGTTTTTTCCGCCGTCCGCCGGGCAACCGCCGGCCAGCCGCGCTGGGATATCGAAAAGCGCGCCTTCCTCGGCCTGTTTTCCTTCAGCCAGTTTATCATGTGGAGCGATATCCGCAACCGGGCTGAGGATTTAAAGCGCAATAAGATCGTCCGCAGCCTCATGTCCGGCCGGATGGAGTGGGCGCCGGACGGCGAATTCCCCGCCCCGGAGCGGCTCGACGAGGAGTACCGTCCCGCCGATATGGCCGTCCCCATCACAGCCGACGCCTCTCAGCTCGCCGCCATCTGCGCGGCCGGGCAGGGAAAGAGCTTTGTCCTCCACGGCCCGCCCGGCACCGGCAAGTCCCAGACCATCACCAACATCATCGCCAACGCCCTCTATCACGGCAAGAGCGTCCTCTTCCTCGCCGAGAAGATGGCCGCCCTTTCAGTCGTCCAGAAGCGGCTCGAAAAGATCGGCCTCGGCCCCTTTGCCCTCGAGCTGCACTCCAATAAGGCCAAGAAGCGGGACGTCCTCTCCCAGCTCCAGCAGGCCCTCGCCATCGGCCACATCCGCCCGGCCGAAAATTACGAGGAGCAGGCCGAGCGGCTTTACGCGCTGCGGCAGGAACTCAACGCCTATGTCGCGGCCCTTCACCGGCAGCGCCCCTGCGGCTTCTCCGCCTGGGAGGCGATCACCCGCTACGAGGCGAGCCTGGACGCCCCCGCCGATATCTGCTTCCTGCCTGAGGAGGTGGAGGGCCTGACTGCCCGCACCGTCCAGGTTTGGGAGGATATCGCCGAGGAAATGCAGGCCGCCGCCATCGCCTGCGGGGGCCCTGCCGGGCATCCGCTGCGGGAGTGGCAGCTCTCCGCCTACAGCTCCTCGGTCCGCAGCGAGCTGGGCAGCCGCCTTGCCGCTTTCGGGGAGTCGATCGAGCGGACGGAGACGCTGCTTGCCTCCTTCTGCGGAAAGCTCGGCCTTCCGGCCGACGGCAGCGCGCGCTACCTTGCGGGGATTGTCGATTTCGCCCGGCAGCTGCGGGAAAACAGCGGTCTTCCGGCCTGCCTTGTCACCGGCGGGGAGCTTTCCCCCCTCCGGGAGGAGCTCGACGAGCTCTGCGGCGGCGGGAGACGCCGGGACGCCGCCCGCGAGGCGCTGCTCATCACCTATCAGAAAGAGATCCTCCTCTTCAACGAGCCGACCGCCCGCAGGGAGTGGGAACAGGCGTCGGACAGCTGGATCCTGCCCCGCATCTTCGGCCAGAATAAGGTCCTCAAGTCGCTCCGGGCGCTTGCGAAGGATCCAAAGTCGCTTTTGAAGGAGCAGGTGGAGAGCGGCTTAAACCTCCTGGCCGAGTACGACCAGGGCACCCGCATCATTGCGGGGAAGGAGCGGGTTTTCGCGGCGCGGTTCGGGCCGCTCTGGAAGGAGCGCGAGCCGGACTGGCGCACCCTCGAGCAGAGCTTTGAAAAGGGCTGCCGCCTGCAGGAAGCTGCCGCCGGGCTGGCGGACAGCCCCGAAGCGCGGCGGGAGCTTCTTACCAATGCGGCGCGCTGCTACCTCTCCAACCGGACCGGCCCTGACGACGCCGCCGGCGCCGAGCTGGGCGCGCTCGTCGAGAGCTTTGCGGAGATGAAGCGCGAAGCGGAGCGCATCTGGAGCCTCGGCCGGATTCGGACCGCGCAGCAGGAGGAGGGCGGCCAGCTCGCCCTCCTGCGGGAACGGCAGCGGCGCTGGGGAGAAAACCTCTCCCTCCTGCGCGGCTGGTGCAGCTGGATCGCCGCCGAACAGCGGGCGGTCGGGGAGGGCTTACGTGTCCTCGCGGCTGCCTGCCGCAGCGGGGCAGTCGAGCCGGAACAGCTGATGGCTTCCTATCACCGGGGGCTTTATGCCGCCTGCGCCGACGCGATGATCGAGTCGGAGCCCGCCCTCTCCGGCTTCCACGGCGAGATGTTTGAGGCCAAGGTGCGCAAATTCCGCCGGATGAGCAGCGATTTTGAGCAGCTGACCCGCCGGGAGCTTATCGCCCGGCTTTCGGCCCGGATCCCCGCACCCTCCGCCGGGATCGCCGCCTCCTCCGAGACCGGCATCCTCCAGAAGGCCATCCGCAGCGGCGGGCGCGCCCTCTCGATCCGCCGCCTTTTCGACAGCATCCCGAACCTTCTGCGGCTGCTCTGCCCCTGTATGCTGATGAGCCCCATCTCGGTGGCCCAGTATATCGACCCGCAGTACCCGCCCTTTGACCTGGTCATCTTCGACGAGGCGAGCCAGCTCCCCACCTGCGAGGCGGTGGGCGCCATCGCGCGCGGCGAGAACGTCATCGTCGTCGGCGACCCGAAGCAGCTCCCGCCCACCGCATTTTTCACCAATGCGCCACAGAGCGGGGAGGACTTCGAGCAGGAGGACCTCGAGAGCATCCTCGACGACTGCCTCGCCCTCTCAATGCCGGAGGAGCACCTGCGCTGGCACTACCGCAGCCGGCACGAGAGCCTCATCGCCTTCAGCAACCGGCAGTATTACGGAAACCTCTACACCTTCCCCTCCCCGTGCGACCTCGAAAGCAAGGTGAGCCTCGTGCCGGTGGGCGGCAGCTACGACCGCGGCCGGAGCAAGCAAAACCGCGCCGAAGCCGAGGCGGTCGTTGGGGAAATCCTCCGCCGCCTTTCGGACGACCGGCTCGCAAAGGAGAGCATCGGGGTCGTCACCTTCAGCGCGGTGCAGCAGAACCTGATTGAAGACCTGCTGCTCGAGGCGTTTGCCGAGCACCCCGGCCTCGAGGAGAAAAACGCGGCCGCGGAGGAGCCGATCTTTGTCAAGAACCTCGAAAACGTCCAGGGCGACGAGCGGGACGTCATCCTCTTCTCCATCGGCTACGGGCCGGATGAGGACGGGCGGGTCGCCCTGAATTTCGGCCCCCTCAACCGGGAGGGCGGCTGGCGGCGCTTAAACGTCGCCGTTTCCCGCGCGCGGCGGGAGATGAAGGTCTATTCGACCCTCCGCGCAAGCCAGATCGACCTTTCCCGCACCCGGGCCGAGGGGGTCGCCGGGCTCAAGGCCTTCCTCGAGTTCGCCGAAAAGGGCTACGCCGCCCTCGCCACCCCGGCGCAGGAGCTTTCGGTGCAGCGGGACCCCTTTGCCGAGCTGCTCGCCTCCCATGTGCGGCGGCTGGGGTATGAGGTGCGGACCCACGTCGGCTGTTCCGCCTTCCGCATCGACTTGGCTGTCGTCGACCCGCGCCGCCCCGGGGAATACCTCCTCGGCATCCTCTGCGACGGCAATTCCTACAAGGCCGGCAAGACGGCCCGCGACCGTAACATGAACCAGGAGAGCGTCCTGCGCTCCCTGGGCTGGAAGCTGCACCACGTCTGGGTGCTGGAATGGCGGGAGGATCCGGTCCGGGAGATTGGGCGCATCCGCGATGCAATTGAGAATGCTCTGCGCCAGGAGCGCCAAGCCCCCCTCCCGCCGCCCGAGGAGCGCCGCCCGCCCGAATTGGATCAGGCGCGGTTCGAACGGGAGCCGGAGCCCGAGGAGAAACGTGCCCCTTACGTCGTCTGCAAGCTGCCCGAGCGTCCGGCCGGGGTGGAGGAATTCTGCCTGCCGGAGCACGACGGGGAGATCCTCGCCCAGATGAAGCAGGTCCTCGAGGCCGAGGCGCCGGTCAGCGGCGAGCTCCTCTGCCGCAGGGTCATGAACGCCTGGGGCATCACCCGGATGACCGCAAAGGTGGAGCGCCGCTTCGCCCCCCTTCTCGAAAAGCTGCCCGGCAGCCAGACCCGCTGGGAGGACCGCACCTTCTACTGGAGCCGCCGCCGCGGGCCGCGCAAGTACGCGGATTTCCGGGTGCCGGGCGTGCCGGGTGCGGATGATTTCCGCCGCGACGCCGAGGATATCCCGCCGGAGGAGTTCGCCAATGCGGTCCGGTATGTCCTGGAGCGGCAGATCAGCCTGCCCAAGGAGGACCTCGTGCGGGAAGTCTACCGCCTCTTCGGTTTCCAGCGCACCGGCTCGGTCATTGCCGGCGCGGCTGAGGCGGGCTTGCGCGCCGCCGTCCGCAGAGGATGCGCCGCGGAGGATGAGGGGAGGTTTGTCCTGCCGCAGGGGTGATTTCTGCGGCGGGTCCCTTTCGCTTTTTTTCATAGAAAAAAGCTTTTCTTTCCGGCGGGAATGTGCTATGATATTTTTAATAGGCTCTGCCTGCTATTTTCGTCGGAATTACTGGATATAGGAAGGAATTGTCCATGAAACAGAATCTGCTGATCGTCACGGAGCATTATCCCTGCGGCACGCAGGAGAGCTTTCTGGAAAATGAGATCCAGGAGCTCAAGAAGCTCTATAAAGTCCACGTCATCAGCCTCGACACCGAGCGGCTGATGTCCCAGTCCCTGCCCAAGGACGTCGTCTTTTACCGCCCCGCCGAAAAGGTGAGCGGCTTGAAACGCTTTTTGACCCGCCTGTCCTGCCGCTTCAGCCGCGGATACAAGGAGGAAACGGCCATCGCGAAGGAGGAAGGGCGGCTGACGCCGGTTTACCAGAAGCGCCTCCTCGCCTCCCTTGTCAAGAGCCGCCTCCTCTACGACTATATCCGCAGCCAGGACCTGTTTGAGCGGGAGGAGCCGCTGCTCATCTACTCGGCGAACTTCAACGACTACCTCTACGGCCTCTGCTGCCTCAAGGATTTTTCGGATGACATCCGGGTCGTCGCGCGCTGCCACAACGCCAATATGTTCAACCCCCGCACCGGCGCGCGGCGGGAGACCTTAAACGGGGTCATCAACCGCCGGGTCGACGCGGTGTATTTTACGAGTGAGCATTCCAGACAGTTGTATCTGGATAATTTTGTACAGACCGGAGAGGATGTTTCCCGCTTCCGGGTCGCCCGGCTGGGCGTGCCCGGCCAGGAACGGGAGCGGCTCGACCCGCTGCCGGAATTCTTCCTGCGGGTCGTCACATGCTCCCCGACCGAAAAGGACAAGCGCTTAAAGCTCCTGGTCGACGCGCTCGCCCGGGTGCAGGGCGGCTGCATCGAGTGGGTGCATATCGGCGACGGCTCGGAGCAGCAGGAGCTGGTGAGCTACGCCAAAAGCGTCCTCGCGGAGAAAAAGGGGATCCGCTGCCGGTTCCTCGGCAAGCTTACCCGCCGCGAGATTTACCGCTATTACCGGGAAACCTACATCGACATGTTTTTGAGCGTGAGCATCTCCGAAAGCGTCCCCACCGCCATGATGGAGGCGATGGCCAACCACATTTTCGTCGCGGCGACCAATGTAGACGGCGTCTCGGCGGTGGTCGACAACGACAACGGCATGCTCCTCCCCGCCAATGTGACCGCTGAGCAGCTCGGACTCGCGCTGGACGGCTTCTGCCGCATCAGCAAGGAGCGGATCGCCCAGAAGGGGGAGCGCGCCTATCAGTCCTGGAAGGAAAATTTTGACGCGGAGAAAAACTGCCGCCTCTTTGCCGAGCAGCTCGCCCGCCTTTCCGGCCAGACCGAGGGCGAGATCGCCGGGGAGCGCGCCGAGGCGGAGCACAAGCCGGAGGGCAAGGACGCCCCGGAGCCGCTCTCGATGCCGGCGGCGCGGGCCAATATCCGCGAGATGCCGGTCAGCTTCCGCGAATCCCTCGAGGCGGACGGCCTCATCATCGAGGAGAAGACGCCCGGCAAGGCGCGCAGGCAGCCGCCTGAGGAACCCGCCCCTGCGCGCACCGCAGAGCCGCCCCGGCCTGTTTCGGAACCGGCATCGGAGACAGGAGCAGTCGGTGCTGCGGGGCTGATTGAGCAGATAGAGAAGCTCGAACAGACCGGGGAGCTGGGGCCGCTCGAGGAGCTCGAGCAGCAGGGGACGGAAGCGCCCGCTGAAACGCCCAGAAATTAGCGGCCGCAGACGGCTTTGCAAAACCGCCGAAATGTGGTATAATAACCTCAAATGGCCTCCTGACGGAAGCCATTTGAGAACATTGTTCTGCGGCCGGTTTTGCCGGCGCAAAACTGCGGCGGGCAAGCCCGCCTTCAAATCCTGGCGGATTAGCGTCCGCAGAATCATAACCCTTGCAGCTGCGCGTCTTTTGAGAGCGCACGGTTGCGCCCAATCAAGAAACAGCTCAAAAACGGAAGGGGAACCGGAACAATATGGTGAAAAATTTCGTGAAAAAGCTGCAAAGGACCTTTCTGCTGGCCTTTAAAGGGCTTTTCTTTGTCCTGCTTTTTGCCATTTTCTTCGGCCTGTTCGGCCTGACCGAGCGGGAACTTTGGCGCGCGTCGCGGACGGCCGCCATCTCGATGTCCACCTTTGTGGTGGCGGGGATCTGCTTTATCAAGATTTACGGCGGCTACGCCATCGGCCGCAAAAAGAGCAAGGAGATCATCTATTCGATCGTGCTCGCCATCGGCATCACCGACCTCATCACCTATTTCCAAATCTACATCATGCTCTATAACTACGACCAGCGGGCGCCGCTCACCCAGGATATCTTTACCTTCATCGGGGTGGTGCTGCTGCAGATTATCGCGACCTATCTCGCGACCTATTTCGGCAACTACCTCTACTTTGTCATCAACCCGCCGGAAACGGTTGTGGTGGTTTACGGCGAAAAGGAGGGGCTGGTCAGTTTTGTCTCCAAGATCAACCGCTACAAGAAGCAGTACAACATCCGCACCCTCTGCTCCATCAAGGATGAAAACCTAAAGCAGATCATCCGCGACCATCAGACCGTCTTCCTCTACTCCCTTCCGGAGAAGGACAAGGACCGGCTGGTCGAATACTGCTACAAACACCGCAAAAACGTCTACTTTACCCCCGACCTCGCGGATATCATCATCAAGCACTCCCACCATGTCCTGGTCGACGACGTCACCGTCCTCGAGTCCCGCGTGACCGGCTTGACCTTTGAGCAGGCGCTCATCAAGCGCGCCTGCGACATTGTCGTCTCGCTCATCGCCATCGTCATTTCCAGCCCGATCATGCTCATCGAGGCGCTCGCCATCAAGCTGGAGGACGGCGGCCCTGTCTTCTTCAAGCAGCCCCGCGTCACCCAGGACGGCAAAATCTTCAACGTCCTGAAATTCCGCACCATGATCGTCGACGCCGACAAAAACAACAAGCGCCTCGCCTCCCAGGGGGACAGCCGCATCACGAAGGTCGGGAACGTCCTGCGCAAGCTGCGCATCGACGAGCTGCCGCAGTTCATCAACATCCTCAAAGGAGAGATGAGCGTCGTCGGCCCCCGCCCCGAGCAGGCTGAGATTACCGAAAAATATGTCGAGGTCCTGCCCGAGTTCCGCTACCGCTTAAAGGTGAAAGCCGGCCTGACCGGTCTCGCCCAGATCCTCGGCAAGTACAACACCACCCCCAAGGACAAGCTCATCCTCGACCTGATTTACATCGAGCAGTACAGCATCTGGGTCGACTTGAAGATCATGCTCCAGACCGCAAAGGTCCTCTTCAAGTCGGACAGCACCGAGGGCGTCATCGGCGAGCTCCCCATCGACCTCGAAAAACACAGGGAGCTCCTCGAAGAGAGAAAGGCGGAACAGCAGTAGAAAGGGGACCGGCAATGTGCTGAAATTTTTTAAAACCATCGACGGAAAGATCGAGCAGATCAAGCGGGAGGAACCCGGCTGCTGGGTCATGGCCGTCCATCCGACTGCGGAGGAGCTCCAGTATATGCGCACGGCGATGGAACTCGACAGCGACTTCTTGAGCGCCTCCCTTGACGAGGAAGAGATTTCCCGTACCGAGAAGGAGGAGGACCAGACCTTCGTCGTCGTCGACGTCCCGTACCAGGTTGACAAGGACGAGGAGGATGAGGAAGAGGACAAGTCGGTCGTCTTTACCACCATCCCGCTCGGCATCATCATCACGCCGGATTATTTCGTGACCATTTCGAGCAAGCAGAGCGCGGTGCTCGACAACATTGCCTCCGGCCTTATCCGCGGCATCCAGACCCGGCTGCACACCCGCTTCCTGCTCACCATCCTGCTGCGGATCGCCCAGCGCTTCCTGGTCCACCTGCGGCAGATTGAGAAGATCTCCAGCAGCATGGAGAGCCAGATGCACAGCGAAACCAAAAACGCGGCGCTCATCCAGCTCATGGGGCTGCAGAAGTCGCTCGTCTACATCTCCAGCTCGCTGCGTTCCAACGAGGCGACCCTCAAGCGGATCTCCCGTGGCAACCTTCTGACCCTCTACGAGGAGGACGAGGACCTGATGCAGGACGTCCTCATCGAGATCCACCAGGCGATGGAGATGTCGGAAATCTACTCGAACGTCCTCGCCAGCACGATGGAAGCCTACGCCTCGATCATCTCCAACAACCTGAACACCGTCATGAAGGTCCAGGCGTCCGCCACCATCCTGCTGACCATCCCCACCATTGTGTTCAGCTACTACGGCATGAACGTCTCCGGGCTGCAGTACCCGATCTGGTGGTTCCCGACGCTGGTGTCGCTCATCCTGATGCTCGTCGCGATGGGGGTCCTCCTCAAATTCAAGATGTTCAAATAGCTGCGCGCTGAAAAATTCACCGGAAAGGGGCACGCTATGCCGCCGCTCAATTTTCTCATCAAACCGGCCTCGGGCAACTGCAACATCCGCTGCCGGTACTGTTTCTACCACGACGTCGCCGAAAACCGCGGCGTCTCTTCCTATGGCGTCATGTCCGACGAGACGCTGGAGGCCCTCATCGAGAAGGCCCTTGCCACCGCCGACGGGAGCTGCTCCTTCGGTTTTCAGGGCGGGGAGCCGACCCTGGCGGGGCTCGATTTTTTCCGCAAGGTGGTCGCGCTGCAAAAGCAGTATAACCGCAAGGGGCTGCGCATCTCCAACGCCATCCAGACCAATGGAATGGTCCTCGACGCGGAATGGGCCGCATTTTTGGCGGAAAACCGCTTCCTCGTCGGGCTTTCCCTCGATGGCACCAAGGAAATTCACGACTTAAACCGCCTCGACCCCGCAGGGAAGGGGACCTTCAACCGCGTCCTGCGCACCGCCCAGCTTTTGACCGCCAAAAAGGTGGAGTTCAACATCCTGACCGTCGTCACCCGCCAGTCCGCCCGGCATATCGACCGCATCTACGGGTTTTTCCGCCGGTCGGGGCTCAATTGGCTGCAATTTATCCCCTGTCTCGACCCGCTGGGGGAGGAGCGGGGGAGCAACCCCTATTCCCTCACCCCCGAGGCTTACGCAAAGTTTTTGAAGACCCTCTTTGACCTCTGGTACCGGGACGTCAAGGCGGGGAATTTTATCTACATCCGCTATTTCGAGAACCTCGTCGGGATGGCGATGGGCTATCCGCCCGAGAGCTGCGGCTTAAGCGGGCGCTGCGTCATCCAGAACGTCGTCGAGGCGGACGGCTCGGTCTACCCCTGCGACTTCTACGCCCTCGACGAGTGGAAGCTCGGCAACATCCGCACCGACTCCATCCCGGACATGATGAAAAGCCCCGCCGCGCAGAAGTTTCTCGCCGCCCCCCTCGACATCCCGGAGAAATGCCGCAGCTGCCGCCATTATGCCATCTGCCGCGGGGGCTGCCGCCGTGACCGGGAGCCCATGCGGGGGGATACGCTGCCGCTCAACTATTTCTGCCCGGCCTACGAGGAGTTTTTCGACTACGCGATGCCGCGCTTACAGGAGCTTGCTTATGACGCTGCCCGCCGCCGTTCCGGCTACCCCCATCCTTGACTTTCTGCGGGAATACCGCGCAAGCGGGACTTCCCGCCTCCATATGCCCGGCCACAAGGGGAACCCCCCCGCTGTGCCGGGCTTTGACGAGCTGCCCTTCCCCTTAGACATCACCGAGATCCGCGGGGCGGACGCCCTCTACGAGGCGGAGGGGATCATCGGGGAATCGGAGGAGATTGCCGCCGGACTGTTCGGGGCGGCGTCCACCTGCTATTCGGCGGGCGGCTCGACCCTCTCCATCCTCGCGATGGTGCGGGCGGCCCGCCGCTTCGGGGGGAAGATCCTCGCGGCGCGCAACTGCCACCTCGCCTTTTTAAACGCCTGCATCCTCCTGGACTGGCAGCCCTGCTGGCTCTGCCCGCCCTATGACGGGGAGAGCGGCCTCGCCCGGACAGTGACGGCGGCGGATGTGGCGGCCGCGATGGACGCCGACCCGGAGATCCGCAGCGTTTATCTCACCAGCCCCGACTATTACGGCGCAGCCGCGGACATCGCCGCCATTGCAGAGGAGGTCCACGCCCGCGGCGGGATGCTCCTCGTCGACAACGCCCACGGGGCGCATCTCCGATTCCTGCCAAAGGACCGCCACCCGATGACGCTGGGGGCCGACCTCTGCTGCGACAGCGCCCACAAGACCCTCCCCGTCCTGACCGGCGGGGGATACCTCCACAGCGCGGGCAAAGTTCCGAAGGAGCAGCTCAAGGCCGATATGGCCCTCTTCGGCTCGACCAGCCCCTCCTATCTCATCCTCGCCTCCCTCGACCTGTGCAACCGCTGGCTCGCCGGGCCGGCGCGGGAGGAATTCGCCCGGATGGCGGCCAGGACGGCCCGGGCAGCCGCCTCCCTCCGGGAAAAGGGCGTCTTCCTCCACCCGGGATGTTCAGACCCGGCGAAGATCGCCATCGACTGCCGGCGCTGCGGATTTTCCCATGAGGAGATCGCCGCCCTGCTGCGGAAAAACGGGATCGAGCCGGAGTTCTGCGGCGGGGGGAAGATCGTTTTGATGTTCTCTCCCTGCACGCCGGACGCGGACTGCCGACGGCTGGAGAAGGCCTTCGCAGGCTTCTCCCCCGCGCCCCCGATTCCGTACCCCGCCCTTTCCATCCGCCCGCGGGCGGCGATGAGCCTGCGCGAGGCCGCGTTTTCCCCCTGGGAGCGGGTCGGGATCGACGCGGCGGCCGGCCGGATCGCCGCCGAGACAAAGATCACCTGTCCGCCCGCCGTCCCCATCGTCGCCGCGGGAGAAATCATTGGGGAAAACGAAAAAAAACTTCTGAAAAACAGTGGCATTTTTTTCTTAAAAGTGGTAAAATAGAAATATAGCTCAAAAGGAGGTCCCCGACATGAAATTGATTTACGCAATCGTCAGCAGCGATGACAGCTCTTCCGTCTCCGGCGCCTTGACCCAGAACGGCTTCTTTGCCACCAAGCTCGCCTCCACCGGTGGTTTCCTGATGGCTGGCAACACGACCTTCCTCATCTGTACCGAGGATGAGAATGTCGACCGGGTTATCAGCATCATTGCCGACCACTCCAAGAAGCGCAAGCAGATGGTTTCTTCCTCTGCCGGATACGGGCTCGGCTCCTACAGCCCCTTCCCGGTCGAAGTGACGGTGGGCGGCGCGACCATCATCGTGACCGACGTCCAGCGCTTTGAAAAGCTTTAATGGGCTTTGATTCATTTCGCGGAAATCCCGCCGCCGTCAGCCTCCTGCGGGCGGCGGCGGGCGGCCGGCGGACCGGGCACGCTTACCTTTTCTACGGTTCCGAGGGAACGGGCAAGCGGACGCTGGCCGGGATATTTGCACAGGCGCTGTTGTGCGGCGGCGGGGAGGAAAGACCCTGCGGCCGCTGTGTTGCGTGCAGAAAATTTGAAAAGGGCGCGCACCCGGACTATACCGTCCTGCGCAAGCCGGCGGATAAGGCTTTCCTCGTCGTCGACCAGATCCGCGCCCTGCGCGAGGAGATTTACATCCGCCCAAACGAGGCGGACCGGCGGGTCGTCCTCATCGAAAACTGCGAGACGATGAACGCCCCCGCCGCCAACGCCCTCTTAAAGGTGCTCGAGGAGCCGCCGTCCTACGCCGTCTTCCTCCTGACCGCAAATAACGAGCGGATGGTCCCGGAAACCATCCTTTCCCGCTGCACCGGCATCGAGCTCTTCGCGGTGCCGGCCGCCGAGGCGGAGGAATGGATCGCGGCGCATTTTCCCGCGTCCGGCCCGGAGGAGCGGCGGCAGGCCCTTCTTTATGGGAACGGAAACCTCGGCAGGAGCCGCGCCTTCCTCGAGGATCCCGCCGTCCAGCGGGGATACGGGCAGGCGCTCTCCCTCGCGCGGGCGCTGACCAGCCGCCGGGAATACGACATCCTCGAGGCGCTCGCCCCCTTTGACGGCGACCGGAGCGGCTTTTCCCGGCTGCTTTCCGACTTTGACGGCATCCTCGGGCGGGTTGCGGTCTGCCCCTTTGCCGAGCGCGAGGACCCCGAAGCCGCGGAGCTTTCCCGCCGCATCTCGCCGCTCCAGGCCGCCGCCCTCCACGACGAGATCGACGCGGTGCGGACCGCCCTTTTCTTCAACGGGAACGCCGCTTTGACCGCCGCACTTTTCGGGGCCAGGCTGAAAACCGTCATGGAGACGCAGGGCTGACCCCCTTTATCCGCATGAAATCCCCGGGGATGCCGCCTGTGGCTGCTGCCCCTTATGATAGAAAGGTATCAGATTATGACCGAGATTATTGGCGTACGCTTTCAAAATACAGGAAAAACCTATTACTTTTCGCCCGACGGGAAAAAACTGACGGTCGGGCAGAAGGTGATCGTCGAAACCGCCCGCGGGGTGGAATGCGGCACGGTGGCAATCTCCAACCGGATGGTCGAGGATGACCGCATCGTCGCCCCTTTGAAGCCCATCCTCCGCGTCGCCACCGAGCGCGACCTTGCCCAGCTCGAGGAGAACGCCCGCCGCGAACGGGAGGCCTTCCGCATCTGCGAGGAAAAAATCGCCCGCCACAAGCTCAAGATGAACCTGGTGGACGTTGAATATACCTTTGACAACAACAAGATCCTCTTTTATTTCACCGCCGACGGCCGCATCGATTTCCGCGAGCTTGTCAAGGACCTGGCCGGCGTCTTCCGCACCCGCATCGAGCTGCGCCAGATCGGCGTCCGGGACGAGGCGAAGATGCTGGGGGGGCTCGGCATCTGCGGGCGGCCCTTCTGCTGCTCGAGCTTTTTGAGCGATTTCCAGCCCGTCTCCATCAAGATGGCCAAGGAACAGGGGCTCTCCCTCAACCCGACCAAGATCTCGGGCACCTGCGGGCGGCTCATGTGCTGCCTCAAATACGAGCAGGATGCTTACGAGTCCCTTTTGAAGATCACCCCCAAAAACGGCGCTGTCGTCCAGACCCCGGACGGCCGCGGCGTGGTAGTCGACAGCAACCTCCTCACCGGCGCGCTCAAGGTCCAGCTCGACAGCCGGCCGGACGCCGCGCCCAACGACTACAACCGCCGCGACGTCAAGATTCTCCGCGAACCTTCCTCCAAAGGCGGGCGGCAGGAGAAAAAGGAGCTCGAAGAGTTGGAGGATTAGCGCGTGGCTGAAAACCGTCAAACCGGAGTTTGGCCGGCTTTCCACTGCGCTCTGGGGAAATTTTGCCTCAGACCTTGATTTTTAGCGAAAATATGGTACAATAATAAGCAAGAAGGATAAGGAGGTGTAAAACCTATGGCATATGTAATCAGCGATGAGTGCATCAGCTGCGGCGCCTGCGCAAGCGAGTGCCCCGTCAGCGCGATCTCCGAAGGCGACGGCAAGTACGTCATCGATGCGGCTACCTGCATCGACTGCGGCAACTGCTCCAACGTCTGCCCTGTCGGCGCTCCTCAGGCCGAATAACACGCTTGTTCCGGCAAAAAGCAACCGTCCCATCTGCGGGACGGTTGTTTTTTGCCTTTATTTGTATTTGATGCAAAAAATATGCAATTTATAGCGGGCTTATTTTGCACATAAAACACGGATTATCAAAATTTAAGTTATAAAAATATGGATTAGAAATCCATTGATTGTAATATATATACAATATTTATTTGTAATTAAGTCTTATATTTGTAATTGAATATCCTTGCAAATCCGGTTCCTGTATGCTATACTAAGCTCGTACCCTGTGGCAGGCTGCCACAAATATGGATGGTATAGGAGAACGATCATGGCAATGAGTAAAAAGATCCTTGCAAGCCTTCTGGCGGCGGCATTCGCACTTTCCGCCCCCATGACGGCCGCTGCCGCCTGGCAGAAGGATGCGTCCGGCATTTGGAGCTGGACGGAAAATGGCACAAAAGCGACCGGCTGGAGAAGCATCGGCGGCAAATGGTATTACTTTGATACCAGAGGCAATATGAAGACCGGCTGGCAGAAGGTCAACGGGACCTGGTATTACCTGAATCAGTCCGGCGACATGGCGACCGGCTGGAAGCAGCTCAACGGGACCTGGTATTACCTGAATCAGTCCGGCGACATGGCGACCGGCTGGCAGAAGGTCAATGGGACCTGGTACTACCTGAATCAGTCCGGCGATATGGCGACCGGCTGGAAAATGGTCAATGACACCTGGTACCACCTCCAGAATTGGGGCGGCATGACCACCGGCTGGCTTCAGAGCAGCGGAAATTGGTACTACCTCGATTCCTGGGGCGCGATGGCAGCCAATTGGCGGCACATTGGCAATACTTGGTATTACATGGACCCCTCCGGCGTGATGCAGACCGGCTTCTTCACGGCAGGCGGAAAGACCTACTTTGCGAATGGAAGCGGCGCAATGCAGAGCGGCGTCGTCCAGATCGACGGTGAGACTTACTACTTCGGCGACAGCGGCGACGGTTCGATGAAGACCGGCACGGTCAGCATCGACGGCCAGACATACGTCTTTGACGACGATGGCACGGCTGTGGGCAGAGCACCCCAGGCGGATGTTGCCTACACGACCTCGGAAAATGGCTCCATTTCCGCCACTACCCCTGAGAAAGTCCCCTCCGGCGGCGGCTCCGGCGGTTCTGGCGGCGGCTCTACGACTACCCCGGAAGAGCCTACGATTGAGGAGAAGGTGGAAGCGGTTCTGCAGGCTGCAGTTAAATACGAGTACGAGGACGGCTACACCCCCGCCGGTACTGCGGCGATCGATGGCACGGAGATTACCTATACCTACACGCCGGATGATCTGGCTGGTTCCGGTGCGGGCACGAATCCGATCGTCGCTGACCTAGCCCGTTTCCTGGGCGCGATCTACCGCTCTGACGAAGAATCCGAAGGCGCGCAGATCGTGTACGGCGAAGCCGTGTATACCTGGGATGAAGATAAGGGGCTTGCGGGCAGCAACTGGGTAGACGCCGAGGGCAGGACCCTGGTTTCCGCCATTACAGCTGATTTGGCTGAGGCCGTGTTGGCTGGCAAGGAGGCGAGCCTTTCCTTCACCTACCGCGGCGTTGAGATTACGGCTACCGCTAAGGTCGACACTTCCATCACGGTCACGACGGAAGAACAGCTGAAAGCTGCCCTGGGCAACGCCGCTTACACGGAGATCATCTTCGGCGACAACATTGAACTCAGCGATACCGTTGAGATCACTCGGAAAGTCGCCATCGACGGCAAGCGGCACACCCTGTCTGCGCCCGGAAAGGGCAATGTCCTGCGTGTTGTCCAGGCAGACAGCGTTTCCCTGAAGGATCTGACTGTAGCAGGCGATTCCGAAGGCGAAGTGGGCGCTCCTTCCTGGCAGGGCCATTACGCCATCCAGGTGTATGACTCTCAGGGCGTCACGCTGGAGAACGTCTCTGCAAACAGCTCTGACGCAGGGCTTCTGGTCAACGGCGCGGCAGTCACGCTGAAAGGCGCGATCGATGTTTCCGGCAATGAGTACGGCGGCATCGAGGTCAGCCAGGGTTCCGGCCTGGCAGAGCAGGGCGTGCTGAATGTGAGCGGCGCTGCCTTGAAGAACAGCAGCGAATCCGCTGCCAACCCCACTATCTGGATCGATGTAAACGCAGAGGGCGCCCTCGGCGGCACGGTCAACGGGGCGGAGGCTCTGACCCGCGTCGATAACACGGGAAATGGCAATAAGCAGACCTATTTCTTCCTGAACGAGGAGAACCAGCCCGGCTATGAAGAGCCTGATGGGGACGGCGATGAAGAGACTGCTCCGGCCATTATTATGGACGGCACAGCAACGGTTTCGAAGGCCGAACGTCTCTTTGCAACGGACGGGACCGGGCTTGTGAGTGACTTTAATCCGGGGGACTTGACCTCTGTCAGCGCTTCTCTCAAGAAGGGCAGCAAGGATTATGGCGCGGTTCTGTTTAAGGTTTCCGTTACAAGCGGCAACGCTGATAACCTTCAGCTGATTGCCCAGGATACTTCCGGCAATTACTATGATGTTGTGAAAGCCGGCCAGTGGGGCCCCAGCGGCGGATTTGTTTTGGCGGATGCGACGACAAACTTTTACATTGTTTCGGATGCTGCCGGCAGTTACACGGTTCAGGTCGATCTGGTCGATGTGAGCAGCAGCGATACGGTCCTCGCTACCGCAACCGCCACTCTTACTGTCACGGAAGAATAATGCTTCCGTTTGCTTCCGAAAGCCGGAGGGGAATCTGGGCTGTCTCTGAAACAGAGAATTACAACGCATAACGAAGGGATAGCGCTTCCATTCCTGCAAAAACCGCCCTATAGGGCGGTTTTTGTGCTTAAGTAGGGCGTTTTCGCGGGACAAGCCCAAAGCTGATGGAGAGGGCGGAGTCCACCGACTGCATCGTTTCGGCGGGGATTTCGCCCATCTTTTCCTTGAGACGGCGCTTGTCAAGGGTGCGCACCTGCTCGAGGAGGACGATGGAGTTCCTGGCAAGCCCGCAGGCCTTGGCGTCGAGCGGGATGTGGGTGGGGAGGTCGGCCTTGCCGTGCTGGCTGGTGATGGCCGCCGCAATCACGGTGGGGCTGTACCGGTTTCCGACGTCGTTTTGGACAATGAGGACAGGGCGGACGCCGCCCTGCTCCGATCCGACGACCGGGCTCAAATCGGCGTAGTAGATTTCGCCTCGCTTGACTGACATGGAGGTCTCTCCTTTCGGGGCTGCTTGGGATGGGTTCCCCTGGTCTATCCTATTGCCGGGACAGGCAGGAAGGTGCGGGGATGTAGATTTGACGGGATTCCGGCGGATTTTCCATCCGCCCGTCCTGAATTCGGACGATGCGCCCCGCCATCGCGGCGACGCCGGGGTCATGGGTGATGAGGATGATGGTGTGGCCTTCCCCGTTTAGGGCGAGCAGGGTGTCCATCACCTCCCGGCCGGTGGCGGAGTCGAGGTTTCCGGTGGGCTCGTCCGCAAGGATCAGGGGAGGGCGCGCGGCGATGGCCCTTGCGATGGCGACCCGCTGCTGCTGCCCGCCCGAAAGCTGCGCCGGGCGGTGGGAAGCCCGGGATAAAAGCCCCATCTTGTCCAGCGCTTCGGCGGCGAGGCGTTTGCGCTCGGCGCGGGGAATCCCGCGGTAGGAGAGGGGCAGCTCGATGTTCTCGGCGGCGGTCAGGGTGGGGATGAGGTGGAAATGCTGGAAAATAAAGCCGATCTTGCGGTTGCGGATCCGGCAGAGGTCCGGCTCGTCCTGGATGGGAATATCCACTCCGTCGAGGAAATAACTGCCGGAATCGGGAAGGTCGAGGCAGCCGAGCAGGTTCATCAAGGTCGATTTCCCCGAGCCGGAACTGCCGACGACCGCGACAAACTCTCCCTCCTCCACCGAAAGGCTGACGTCCCGCAGCGCCTCGACGGTGTGTTCGCCCGCACGGTAGGTTTTGCAGATGTTTTCCATTTCGATGAGCGCCATTCTTTTCACCTCCTCGCTTCCTAGTCTGCCCTGTTTGGGGCGCTTTATGCCGCCGCAGTGAGACGCCCGCAGTAGAAGAGCGGGGCTGCAAAAGTGAAAATATTGTGAATTCGCCGCAAAATCCCCTTGTTCATCGCCCTCCCTTTTGCTATAATAGAAATGAGGACTGGTAAAGAAAAGGAGGAACCGCCCTTGACCCTCAATCTCGTTTTGGTGGAACCGCAGATCCCCCAGAACACCGGCAACATCGCCCGCACCTGCGCCGTCACCGGCGCGCGGCTGCACATCGTCCGTCCGATGGGCTTTGCGGTCGACGACAAAAAGCTCAAACGGGCCGGGCTCGATTACTGGCGCCTGCTCGACATCACCTACTACGACTGCTGGGCGGACTTTGCCGAAAAAAACAGCGGCCCTTTTTATTTTTTTACCACCAAGGCCCGCAAAACCCACTCCGACACCCAGTACCCCGACGGCGCATACCTGGTCTTCGGCCGGGAAGACGCCGGATTGCCGGAGGAGCTGCTGCACGACCACCCCGACGCCTGCGTCCGCATCCCGATGCGCCCGACCCTGCGGAGCTTAAATCTCTCCAACTCGGTCGCCATCGCCGCCTATGAGGCGCTCAGGCAGTGGGGATACCCGGACCTGGAGCGGGAGGGCAGCCTCACCCGCTTTTGCTGGGAGGATGCCGGCGAAGAGGGCCCTTCAGAATAGATGGAAGGATGGAAGGAAACCACCATGAGAAAGATTCAGATTGTCACCGATTCCGCCTGCGACATCCCGAAGGAGTTGGAGGAGAAGTACGGCATCCGGATCCTGCCCTTCGCGATCATCGTGGGGGACCAGAGCTTTACCGAGCGGAAGGATTTTACCCAGGACGAGTTTTACCAGATTCTCACCACCAGCCCCAAGACCCCCAGCACCGCCCAATATACCGCCCACCAGTTCGGCGAGCTTTACAGCGAGCTCTTTTCCCAGGGCGTTACCGACGTCATCTACGTCTCGATCAACGCCAAGGGCTCGAGCACCAACGCCAACGCCCATCTCGCGAAGCAGCAGTTTTTCGAGGAGCATCCCGAAGCTGTGGGGGAGATGGAGATCTACATCGTTGATTCCCAGACCTACTCGATGGGGTACGGCTTCCCGGTCATCGAGGCGGCCCGCAAGGCCCGGAAAGGCGCCTCTCCCTCCGAGATTCTCGCCTATCTCGAGGACTGGTTCAACTGCTGCCGGGTGATTTTCGCCCCCTATTCCCTCGAATTCGTCCGCAAGAGCGGCCGGGTGAGCTGCGCCGCCGCCTTTGTCGGGGAGCTGATGGGCTTTAAGCCGATCATCGCCTTCGAAAACGGCGAGTCGGTCACGATAAACAAGGTCCGCGGGGAAAAGGCGGTCATTCCCGCCCTCCTCAAAAGAATGCAGGCGGAGATGATCCCCCATACGCCGTATATTATCCTGGAAGGCTCCGACCCGTCGGTGTCCGACGCCATGATTGCCGAGACGGAGAAGCTTTTCGGGCCGCCCGCCGGCCGGGTCAAGATCGGCGCCGCCATCAGCATCAACGCCGGGCACCGGATCCTCGGGGTTGTTTACAAGGGAAAGCCGCGCAAGTGACGCTTTCGGCGGAATTTACGATAGTTTGGGCAAAAGGCGCCCTGCTTTCAGCGTTATTTTTTCCGGAATTTGCAGGAAATGACTTGCAAATTCCGCGAAAATGAGATACAATAAACTCAGGTTTGTTTTATCTTTAACAATATATTGACCAGGAAGGATGACCAACATGACCACGTACAACAAAAAGACTGTGGACGACCTGAACGTCAAGGGCAAGAGAGTTCTTGTCCGCTGCGACTTCAACGTCCCCATGAAGGATGGCAAGATCACCAACGACAACCGTATTGTCGCCGCTCTGCCCACCCTCAAAAAGCTGATCGAGAACGGCGGCCGCCTGATTCTGTGCAGCCATCTCGGCAAGCCGAAGAACGGCCCGGAGGAGAAATTCAGCCTGGCCCCTGTCGCGGTCCGTTTGGGCGAGCTGCTCGGCAAGGAAGTTGTCTTCGCCAATGACGACAACGTTGTCGGCGAGAACGCCAAAGCCGCTGTCGCCGCCATGAAGGATGGCGACGTCGTCCTGCTCCAGAATACCCGCTTCCGCAAGGAGGAGACCAAGAACCTCCCCGAATTCAGCGAGGAGCTCGCGAGCCTGGCTGACGTTTATGTCAACGACGCCTTCGGCTCCGCCCACCGCGCCCACTGCTCCACCGCCGGCGTCACTGACTATATCAAGGAGACTGCTGTCGGCTACCTGATGGAAAAGGAGATCCAGTACCTCGGCAACGCGGTCAACAACCCCGTCCGTCCCTTTGTCGCCATCCTCGGCGGCGCGAAGGTCTCCGACAAGCTGAGCGTCATCGAGAATCTCCTCGGCAAGGTCGACACCCTCATCATCGGCGGCGGCATGGCCTACACCTTCCTCAAGGCCCAGGGCAAGGAAGTCGGCAAGAGCTTAGTCGACGACGAGAAGCTCGAATACTGCAAGAACATGCTGGATAAGGCCGCCGAGAAGGGCGTCAAGCTCCTCCTGCCGGTCGATACTGCGATCGCCGATTCCTTCCCGGATCCCATCGACGCCGAGATCGCCGTTTCCTACGTCGATTCCGACGCGATCCCTGCCGACAAGATGGGCCTCGACATCGGCCCGAAGACCCAGGAGCTCTTTGCCGCTGCGGTCAAGGAAGCAAAGACTGTCGTCTGGAACGGCCCGATGGGCGTTTTTGAGAACCCCACCCTCGCCGCAGGCACCCTGGCTGTCGCCAAGGCGATGGCTGAGGCCGACGCTACCACCGTCATCGGCGGCGGCGACTCCGCTGCGGCTGTCATCCAGCTCGGCTACGCCGACAAGATGACCCACATCTCCACCGGCGGCGGCGCTTCCCTCGAGTACCTCGAAGGCAAGGCCCTGCCCGGCATCACCTGCATCAACGACAAATAAATTCGCCGCACAGGGGTTCAGGTGACTGGACCCCTGTATTTGGCTTGTCAAAAATCATTTCTTTCAGGAGGAATTTATCATGAACAAAGCGCTGCGCAAGGCCGTCATCGCCGGCAACTGGAAAATGAATAAGACCCGCCCCGAGGCCAAAGAGCTCGTCGAGGCCATCAAGCCCCTCGTCGCCGGCGCCGGCTGCGAGGTCGTCGCCTGCGTCCCCTTCACCAACCTCGAGACCGTCCTCGAGGCCGTCAAGGGCTCCAACGTGAAGGTCGGCGCGGAAAACTGCCACTTTGAGAAGTCCGGCGCCTTCACCGGCGAAATTTCCGCCGACATGCTCGCTGAGATGGGGGTCGAGTACGTCATCATCGGCCACTCCGAGCGCCGCCAGTACTTCGGCGAGACCGACGAGACGGTCAACAAGCGCACCCGCGCCGCCCTGGCCGCCGGCCTGAAGGTCATCCTCTGCGTCGGCGAGATGCTCGCCGACCGCGAAAACGGCATCACCGACGAGCTGGTCGCCATGCAGACCAAGATCGCCCTCAAGGGCGTCACCGCCGAGGAACTGAAAAACGTCATCATTGCCTACGAGCCCGTCTGGGCCATCGGCACCGGCAAGACCGCCACTGCCGAGCAGGCCAACGAGGTCTGCGCCGTCATCCGCGCCACCCTCGCCAAGCTCTACGGCAAGGAGGCGGCCGACGCCACCACCATCCAGTACGGCGGCTCGATGAACGCCAAGAACGCGGCCGAGCTGGTCGCCCAGCCCGACGTTGACGGCGGCCTCATCGGCGGCGCTTCCCTCAAGGCCCCCGACTTCGCCGCGATCGTGGAAGCTGCCACCAAAGGTTAATCCCCGCTTTCAGTAGAAAGGAAATTTTCATGAAAAGACCTGTTGCTTTGATCATTATGGACGGCTTTGGCTGCAACCCTGACAAGAAGGGCAACGCCATCGCCGAAGCCAATACCCCCAACCTCGACAAGATCTTTGCCGAATGCCCCACCACCCAGATCGGCGCAAGCGGCCTGGACGTCGGCCTTCCCGACGGCCAGATGGGCAACTCCGAGGTCGGCCACACCAACATCGGCGCCGGCCGGGTCGTCTACCAGATGCTCGTCAAGATCTCCAAGGATATCAAGGACGGCGTCATCCGCAAGAATCCCGCCATCTGCGGCGCAATGGACAACTGCGTCAAAAACGGCAAGGCCCTCCACTTCATCGGCCTGCTGTCCGACGGCGGCGTCCACAGCCACATCGAGCACCTGATCGGTCTCATCGAGATGGCCAAGGATATGGGCGTGGAAAAGATCTACGTCCATGCCCTGCTCGATGGCCGTGACGTCCCGCCCACCTCCGGCGCGGACTACATGCAGGAACTGGTTGATGCGATGGAGCGCATCGGCGCGGGCAAGGTCGCCACTGTGATGGGCCGCTTCTACGCGATGGACCGCGACAATGCCTGGGACCGCGTCGAGAAGGCCTACGCCGCGATGGTCTACGGCGAAGGCGTCGAGGGCTGCTGCCCGGTCGGCGCCATCAAAAAGTCCTATGAGGAGGGGGTCACCGACGAGTTCATGGTCCCCACCGTCCTCGACAAGGACGGCATGATCGGGGAAGGGGATTCGGTCATCTTCTTCAACTTCCGCCCCGACCGCGCCCGGCAGATCACCCGCAGCTTTGTCGACCCGGATTTCAAGGGCTTTGAGCGGAAGAAGGGCTTCTTCCCGCTGCACTATGTCTGCATGACCCAGTACGACGCGACCATGCCCAACGTCACCGTCGCCTACCCGCCCGAATCCCTCACCATGACGATGGGCGAGTATGTCAGCCTCAAGGGCCTGACCCAGCTGCGCATCGCCGAGACCCAGAAGTACGCCCACGTCACCTTCTTCTACAACGGCGGCGAGGAGAAGACCTTCCCGGGCGAGGACCGCATCCTCATCAAGTCCCCCGACGTCGAGACCTTTGATATGAAGCCCGAGATGAGCGCCTATGAGGTCACCGACGCGGTGGTCGAGGCCATCGAGTCGGGCAAGTACGACATGATCATCTTAAACTACGCCAACTGCGACATGGTCGGCCACACCGGCATCGAGGCCGCCGCCATCAAGGCGGTCGAGGCGGTCGACACCTGCGTCGGCCGGACGGTGGACGCCATCCTGAAAGCGGGCGGCGTCGCCCTCATCACCGCCGACCACGGCAACGCCGAGAAGATGATCGCCGAGGATGGCGAGCCCTTCACGGCCCACACCACCAACCCTGTCCCGCTGGCCATCGCCGGATACCCCTGCAAGCTCCGCGACGGCGGGCGGCTCGCCGACCTTTCTCCCACCATGCTGGAGATCATGGGCCTGGACAAGCCCGCTGAGATGACCGGCGAAAGCCTCATCGTGAAATAAGAGCGGCAAAAAGCATCCCGCGCTGGCCTCTGCCGGAGGACGGCGCGGGATTTTTGCAGATTTTTGCAAAGGAAAGGATGACCATGATGATCGAACGGGAAACACTGGAATGGACCCAGACCTGGTGGCAGCAGGCGGAGCGGGACGATCTGCCCCGCGTCCTGACCATCGGCGACTCCATCCTCTGCGGCTACCGCGAGCGGGTGCAGCAGAAGCTTGCGGGGCAGGTCTACGTCGACCAGTTCGCGACCTCCAAGTTCGCCGCGGACCTCTTTTTTGAGAAGGAGCTGGCGCTCTACGCCGAAGCCTACCCCTACGCCTGCATCCACTTCAATCACGGCCTGCACGGGCTCACCTTCCCGCCGGAGCGGTACGCGGAATGCTATGAGCGGGCCCTCCGGTACCTGCTCTCCCTCTGCCCGCGGGTGATCCTCGCCCTCTCCACCCCCATCACCGTTCCAGGCCGGCAGGATACCCTCGACCCCCTCAATGAGGTGGTCGTCCGCCGCAATGAGATCGTGCGCGGGCTGGCAGAGCGGTATCAGCTGCCCCTCAATGACCTCTACACCCCCATGCTGGGGCACCCCGAATACCGGTCGGGGGACGGCTACCACTACCTCGACGCCGGGCGGGAGGCCCAGGCGGCGCTGGTTGCCGGGAAGATCGCCGCGACGATCAACGCCGAATAACAAACATAGAAAGGACGCAGGCAGCATCTGCCCGCGCCCTTTTTTGTGAAGATTGTTTGTTTAGTCGCAGACCATATCCAGCCGGTAGGGGCCTTCGGGGGCCGGCTCGCGGCTGATCCAGCGGCCGTTGGTGAAGTCCGGGATGGCGACCGGCGCGCCGCCTGCGGCGATGGAGGCCTCGGAGAGCGGGGTGATGCTCATCCAGGAAGCCATGTCGTAGACGTCGATGGGGGTCTGGACGCCGCGCTTGACCGCATCAAAGAAGGCGCTGAATACCAGCCCGTCGATGCCGCCGTGGCCGCCGCTGAGGCCGTCCTTGAGGTACTGCTTCCAGATCGGGTGGTCGTACTGCTCGCGGTACTCTTCGACGTTGCCCCAATGACCTTTCCAGTCGAAGTGGTAGGGGGTGTGGACGCCGTCGAGGAAGAGGCTCATGTTGTCCTCCATGAAGATCCCCTTGGTGCCCTGGACGTGGAAGCCGCGGGAGTAGGGGCGGGGGAGGGTGGTGTCGAGGGTGAGGACGATGGTCTCGCCGTGGGCGCATTTGATGATGGTGGTGACAACATCGCCCTGGGTGAATTCGCAGCTCGTCAGGTCGTAGCCGGGGCCCTTCTCCCGCATGAGGAACTCGTGCAGGCCGGCTGACTTGGAGGCGACGGAATTTAAGGTGAGCATCCGGTTGCCGCGGTTGATGTTCAAAATCTTGGCGATGGGGCCGAGCTCATGGGTGGGGTAGTTTTCGCAGTTGCGGTTTAAGTAGTTGACCAGCCGGTAGTGGCGGTTCTCGCGGCCGAAGGAGACTTCGTCCCGGAGGTCATGGCGGTAGCCGCCCTGGCAGTGGACGACCTCGCCGAACAGGCCCTTTTTGACCATGTTGAGGACCATCAGCTCTTCGCGGCCGTAGCAGCAGTTTTCGAGCATCATGCAGGGCACGCCGGTCTCCTCATGGGTGCGGACAAGTTCCCAGCACTCGTCGAGGGAGTAGGCGCCGCCGACCTCGGTCGCGACGTACTTGCCCGCCTTCATGGCGGCGATGGCGATGTGGAGGTGGTCCGCCCACGAGGTCGAGACGATGACCGCGTCGAGCTCGGGCATCGCGAGGACTTCGCGGTAGTTGGCGGTGCAGAGCGGGTCGATGCCGCGCTCCTCCTTGACCTTGGCGGCGGCTTTTTCGCGGCGGTCCTCGTAGAGGTCGCAGACAGCGAGCACCTGGATGTCCGGGCGGGGCAGCATGACCGAGGCCATCAGGTCGTATCCGCGCCCGCCAAGCCCGATTACGCCGATTTTGAGGGTTTCTTTCATGTCAATCCATCCTTTCGGAAGAAATAGAGTGTCAAAGGCGATAAATTCTTCTCTTTTCATTATATCAGTTCTGTGCGGTTTGTAAATAGATTTTCCCGCGGATACAAAAATTTTGACAGCTTGCCGCAAATAATCTGAAGACCACGGTAATAGGCGCTGCCTTGCGGCATTTTTCGCGGATGCGATTGCCAAACAGCGGGAAACATAGTATAATGAGAGTAAAACATATCAAGAGGGGAGCTTCGCATATGGAACTGCTGAAAGAACGGATTCTGCGGGACGGGAAGGTCAAAGAGGGCGGCATCCTCAAGGTGGACAGCTTTTTGAACCATCGGATGGACATTTCGCTTTTGCAGGAGATCGGCAAGGAATTCCGCCGCCTCTTCCCCCAGAAGGAGATCAACAAAATCCTCACCATCGAGGCTTCCGGCATCGGGATCGCGGCCATCACGGCCCAATATTTCGGCAACGCCGACGTTGTCTTTGCCAAAAAGACAAAATCAAAGAATTTAGACGGCGAACTCTATTCGGTCCCGGTTGAATCGTATACCCGCGGAACCCGTTTTGAGGTGGAAGTCTCCAAAAAATTTCTGGATGAGAAAGACTGCATCCTCATTATCGACGACTTCCTGGCCCACGGACAGGCCTTGAAAGGGCTGATGGAGATCGTGCGTCAGTCGGGCGCCGCCCTTGCAGGCTGCGGCATCGTCATCGAAAAGGGGTTCCAGGACGGCGGCAGGATCCTCCGCGAGCAGGGGGTCAACCTCCAGTCCCTCGCCATCATCGACTCGATCGAAGGCGGGAAAATCACCTTCCGCAATTAACTGTATATCCGCACTCAATTCGGACTGTGGCGAATGTCCTCCTGTTCTGCACAGTGCCGCAGAATATTTACAAAACTTCTCTATAATTTTTCCTTCTGCCGTGATACAATGAAAATACACGTATGGAAATCCGTTATTCGGGAGGTCTTACTATGAATCACTGGCAGAACGGAGGAGAAGCGCCGCCTTCCGCCGACCACATTTATATAAACGGATACGGCTTTGTTACAGAAGATCCCTGGCAGCGGGAAAACCGGGACATCTGGAAGAATTCCGCCATTGTGGGGATCCTTTTGATCTGCATTCTGGCAGTCCCGGCTCTGTGCAGTTATCCGGTCCAGGTGCTGCTGAGCTTTTTACTCGCCCCCTTTGCCTATTTTGCAAATGATACTTACGCTGCGGCCGAGCTTCAGGCCCTTTACATACAGCTGCGGGCGCTGCTGCTCTACGCCGCTTCGATGCTGTTTCCGCTCCTGCTGGCTGCGGCCCTGCTGCGGCCGAAGCGCCGCCGCAGTCCCTCCTTTTTCCGCCGCCCTTCTCCGCATGTGCTGAGCTGCGGGGTCGGCATCACGATGGCGTCCTGGATCCTTTTCTATCTCAGCGGGGAGCTTCTTTCGGACGGGCTTCTGCAGCTGGGCGTGCTGACTCTGTCGCCTGATACGAGCATCCCCGCCTCCCCGGCGGCTGTTTTTGTCTACCTGATCCGGATGCTGCTGCCTGCCCTGCTGGAGGAGTTGCTGTTCCGGGGGTATATCCTCCGTTCCATGCGGCAGTTCGGAGACTCCTTTGCGATCGTTGCTTCCTCGGTGGCGTTCGGCCTGATCCACTACACCTATCTCCGGGACCTGCGTGCCTTTGCCCTCGGCATGGTGCTGGCCTACTTTGTCATCCGCAGCGGCTCCCTCTGGACGGCGGTGGCCGCGCGGCTTTCCTGCATCCTGCTGGGACTTGCACTGGACTGCCTGCCCCGCCTTTTCCCCGGGGAGATGTCCTCCCTGTTCGGGAATTTCCTGATGCTTGCGGTGCTGGCGGCAGGGCTGCTCTGCTTTGTCCTGTTCTGCCGGACGGAGGGCAATCCCTTTGTCCTCAGCAGCGGCCACACTGCGACCCGGATATCCCGCAAGCTCGCCCGCTTTTTCGGCAACGCCTTCCTCATCCTTGCTATTCTCCTCTGGGTTATTCAGGCGGCCGGTTATCTGCAATTCATCGGTTAGGAGGATGTTATGGCAACTCGTTTGCAAGATGAGGAATATATGCGCCTCGCCCTTGCGCAGGCGCGGCTTGCCGCCGCCCAGCAGGAAACCCCGATCGGGGCTGTCCTGGTCTGGGAGGGGGAGGTCGTCGCCGCCGCCTACAACCGGCGGGAGCTGGACAAGCGCGCCATTGCCCATGCGGAGATCCTCGCGATCGACGAAGCCTGCCGCAAGCTCGGCGGCTGGCGGCTGCACAAGGCGACCCTTTATGTTACGCTGGAGCCCTGTCCCATGTGCGCGGGCGCCATCATCAACGCGCGCGTGAAGCGGGTGGTCTACGGCGCGCCGGACCGCAAGGCCGGCTGCTGCGGCAGCGTGACCGACCTTTTCCGCGAGCCCTTCAACCACCATCCCGAAGTGACCGGCGGCGTCCTGGCGGAGGAATCCGCCGCGTTGCTGACCTCCTTCTTCAAAAGGCTGCGCAGCGTATAATTCAGTAGGATACGCAAATCTCCCCGGAACCTCGGCTCCGGGGGGATTTTTATGGAACGCTATTGCTGAGCGGGAGTTTGCGCGGTGATGAGCAGCTGCTGCAGGATCTGGCAGGCTTTCTGCGCGTCCTGGCAGACGACGGTGCAGGTCGTGTTGTTCTGGAGGGTGACCATCAGGTTGATGGAGACTTTGGATACACTTTGAATTTCGGCAATCTGATAGCGGAATGGCTGAGTCTTGAAGGTCCCGACTTTACCGAAACCTTCGATATGGTCGCTGTAAATGGAGATGTGATAATTTCTAAGGTAAATCAGAGCTGTGAGGAATATCCCGAAGCAAATGCAGAAGAGCCATCCGAGGAGAAGCGCTGCGCCGCCTGTATTTCCTGTCGAGATGTATAAGCCGCCGATTTGGTACGAATAGGCCTGTTTGGTAAATTCATGCAGGGCAAAGAAGAAAATGGCGAGCAGCAGGTCCAACGGCACCATAATGACGCTCAGAATTTTGATCCAGGTTGGCATACCTTTCGAATGGTAAAGAAGCTCTGTTTTCATAAAAAAATCCTCCTCAATTTTTCCATCAAATTTGAAATACGCAAGAGGTGAAAATAGAGCAGGTCCCCTGCGGAGGCTAAGCGGCAGCTTGGCCTCCGCAGGGGACCCTGCGGAGCAGTCATGCGGATGCATGATTGCAGGATTTTTGGCAAGAAACTTACTTGAGCTCGACCTTCGCGCCAGCAGCTTCCAGCTTCTTCTGCATCTCCTCAGCATCAGCCTTGGAAACGCCGGTCTTGACAGCTTTGGGAGCGTTGTCAACGATCTCCTTGGACTCCTTCAGGCCCAGGCCGGTGATCTCCTTGACAGCCTTGATAACAGCGGTCTTGGCATCGCCGATTTCGGTCAGGACGACGTCGAACTCGGTCTTCTCCTCCTCAGCGGGAGCAGCAGCGCCGGCGGCAACGGTAACGGTCGCAGCAGCAGCGGAAACGCCGAATTCCTCTTCCAGAGCCTTGACAAGCTCAGCAAGCTCCAGAACGGTCAGAGCTTTTACTTCTTCAATCATAGCCAATACTTTCTCAGAAGCCATGTTGGGTACCTCCTAATAAAATTATTTTGAAATGTACAGTGCAGATAAACACTGTCAGCAAGCTTCCTTCTGTTCGCGGATCTGGTCCAGAACAACGGCGAAGTTGCGGATAACACCGTTGAAACCGCCGAGCACGCGGGCGATGAGCACCTCGCGAGAGGGGATTTCAGCGAGCTCGTTGACGCCGGCGGCGTCGAGCAGATTGCCCTCGACAAAACCAGCCTTGACATCAAAGCCGTTTTTCACTGCCTTGGAATATTTCGCGATGATCCGCGCAGCGGCGGTCGCATCCTCCTCAGAAACAGCGAAAGCGGTGGTGCCGTCGAGATGCTTTGCCAGGTCGGCGTACTGGGTGCCGGCGACAGCAAAGCGGATGATGGAGTTCTTATAAACGCAGTAGTCGATGCCGGCCTCGCGCAGCTCTTTGCGGAGCTGGGTGTCGTTTGCGACGTCAATGCCCTTATAGTCGACCATAACGCCGGCGACAGCCTTCTCGAGCTTTGCCTTCAGCTCGGCGACAGCCTGCTGCTTTTCAAGTAATACCTTTTCGCTTGCCATATGATTCACCTCCAACAGATAATCGCGGAAATCCTATGAGAAAAGCCCTTCTCCAAGACAGAGAAGGGCAAAATACTGCGGTATTTTGGTCTTCCTCGGCAGGCGGCGAACCGTTAGCCCGTTTGCACGGGACCTGCTGTCTTTGGATTCCAGCTTTTCTATTATAGCACAGGGCGCGCGCAAAGTCAAGCCCTGTGCCGCATTTTTTTGAGGATTTAGGCGCCGTAGCGGGTGGGGTTGATGCGGACGCCGGGACCCATCGTGGTGGCAACCACGCAGGATTTGACGTACTGGCCCTTGGAGGCGGCGGGTTTCGCCTTGATGATAGCGTTCATCAGGGTGTCGAAGTTCTCGAGGAGCTTCTCAGCGCCGAAGGAAGCCTTGCCGATGGGGCAGTGGATGATGTTGGTCTTGTCGAGACGGTACTCGATCTTACCGGCCTTCGCTTCGGTGACAGCCTTGGCGACGTCAGGGGTGACGGTGCCGGCCTTGGGGGAAGGCATGAGGCCGCGCGGGCCGAGGATCTTACCGAGACGGCCGACAACGCCCATCATATCGGGGGTCGCGATGACGACGTCAAAGTCCATCCAGCCCTCGGTCTGGATCTTCTGGACATACTCCTCGCCGACGTAATCGGCGCCGGCGGCCTGAGCGGCCTCCACATTGTTGCCCTTGCAGATAACCAGGACGCGGACGGTCTTGCCGGTGCCGTTGGGCAGGACGACTGCGCCGCGGACCTGCTGGTCGGCATGGCGGGAGTCAACGCCCAGACGGATGTGGACCTCTACGGTCTCGTCAAATTTTGCTTTCGCGGTGCTGACAGCGGTCGCGAGCGCCTCGGACGCCTCAAACAGGTTGCTGCGGTCGTAGGCTTTGAGGCTGTCTGTATATTTTTTACCATGTTTCATGACAATAATCCTCCCTAATTAGTGGTTCATAGCGGAATTATCCTCCCACGCGGACGGGGGTTAATCCACAACCTCGATGCCCATAGAGCGAGCGGTGCCGGCGATCATGCTCATCGCGGATTCGATGCTGGCGGCGTTCAGGTCGCGCATCTTGGTTTCTGCGATCTTCTGCACCTGCTCCTTGGAGATCTTGCCGACCTTCTTCTTATTGGGCTCGCCGGAAGCGGTCTCCAGACCGGCGGCCTTCTTGATGAGGACAGCGGCGGGAGGGGTCTTGGTGACGAAGGAGAAGGTACGGTCGGCATAAACGGTGATAACGACCGGGATGATCATGCCGATGTCGTTTTTGGTGCGCTCGTTGAATTCCTTGGTAAAGGACATGATGTTAACGCCGTGCTGGCCGAGAGCGGGGCCAACGGGCGGGGCGGGCGTCGCCTTGCCTGCCGGGATCTGCAGCTTGATATAGCCTGTAACTTTCTGAGCCATAAATAAGCACCTCCAAAATAACGTGGTGAATGGCGGAAAGGGAAGACCCCTTCCTCCCACATTCAAATTGGAACCGTCTTTATTCCAATCTGAAAGGCATCCTGCCGGATGCTTCGATTTTTGCTAAGAATTTCAGTCCTTGACCAGTTCTGCCTGGCCAAGCTGAAGCTCCGCCAAGATATCCCGTCCGAACATCGAGACGGTGACCTTGACGATGTTCTTGTCCGTGTCGACTTCCTCCACCCGGCCGATAAAGCCTTCGAGAGGGCCCTGGATGATCTTTACGCTGTCCCCCGGCTTGTAATCGAGCTGGACGGTCCGGACCTCGATGCGCAGCTTCTCCACTTCCTCGTCGGTGAGGGGGATGGGCTTGTTGCTGGCCGGGCCGACAAAGCCGGTCACGCCGCGGATGTTGCGGATGACGTACCACGATTCGTCGGTCAAGATCATTTTCACAAGGACGTAACCGGGGAAAATTTTCCGTTCCACTTCCCGCTTTTTGTCATTTTTATATTCGACAACGGTTTCCGTGGGCATGCTTACCTCAAAAATCAAGTCGCCGAGACCCTGGTTCTCCACGAACTTTTCTATATTTTGTGCAACCTTGTTTTCATACCCGGAATACGTGTGAACAACATACCATTTTGGCGTTTCAGACATAAGCGAACCTCCGAAGATTTAGAAGATAGGAAAATGGAACAACGGCTTATAAGCCGAGAACGAAGCCCCGGATCACGGTGAGCACCCAGTCGAGCACCCAGATGACGACACCGACCGAACCCATCATGACAAACGCGACGCAGGTGTTGTTGATGACCTGCTTTTTCGAAGGCCAGACGACCTTCTTCATTTCGCTTTTCAGGTCTCGGAAGAAACGGGAAGCTTTTTGCAGAAAGCCGTCCTTTTTCTTGGCGGGCTTTGCCTTCTGAGCTTTTTCAGGAGCTTTCTTTTCATTCTGCTCTGCCATGCTCTGTTCCCCTTTCTGCCTTACTTCGTTTCCTTATGGGTGGTGTGTTTCTTGCAGAAACGGCAGTATTTGCTCATTTCCAGCCTGTCAGGATCGTTTTTCTTGTTCTTCATGGTGTTGTAATTGCGCTGTTTGCACTCTGTGCAAGCTAAGGTTACTTTTACCCGCATGTTCGGCACCTCCTGTATAATCGGACTGTTTTGCCTCCCTCAAAAAAGAGAACGCATCTTGGTTTCTTTCCTCCGCGCGTGGTTCCGTTTCGGAAAGGCCGGCCTGTTTCCAGGCCATTTTTGCACAAAAAAATAAACCCTTTTAGAGGTAATACCATTATAGCACATCCGCCCGGGCTTGTCAATCAAAATTTACAGGCCCGGGCGGAATTTTTTTTGGTGAGAATAGAAGGGCGGGAAAAATCAGCCGCCGATGCGCTTTCTGATCTCCTCGTTGACCCTGGCGCGGAGGGTGAGGAGGTAGGAAGCCTCGTGCGGGTAGTCAAAGAAGGTGACCTCCCGCTGCAGGCCGCCCTCTAAGAGCTCCATCACGAACTCCCGGCCGGCCAGCGACTCGAGCAGCTCGAAGGCGCGCAGGTCGCAGATGGCGTCATAGAAGACCTGGAGCCGGAGGGAATCCCACGCTTCCCCGTCCTCGCCGGGATAGACGAGGAAGGGGTCGCCGGCGGGGAAGGCGCCGTCCGCGTCGGTGACGGCGAAGGGGTCGATGTGCTTGAGGGAATACTGGGAATTATAGAAGTTGAAGCCCCAGTGCAGGAACCCGGCGATCCGGTATTTGTAAAACTGGGTGCCGATGATGCGGGTGCGGGCCGAGGGCATGGCCATGAACCGGTTGCTCACCTGGTAATTCTGGCTGACGCAGTAGTAGACCCAGAGGTTTTCCACCTTGTGCTCGAGGAAAGGGGTGACATGGTTGGTGGCAACCACGGGGTTCGGGCAGACGCCCTGCTGGTAGAAGCTGAAGTCGCTCAGGGCGTCCATGATGGTGTAGCCCTCGAGCAGCCCCTGAACCTGCTCCCGGCAGGCTTTGTACTGGGGCAGGTGGTCGGCCGACGGTTCGTCCGAGATATGGAAGACGACCTGCTCTTTCCGCAGCCCGAGCTCTTCCAGATGGGCGGTCAGGGCGGGGAGGAAGGCGCTCAGGAAGCCCGCGTATTCCGGGCCGACGGCGTCGCTCTCCCAGCCGAAAATGCGGCGGTATTCGCCGTCCACTGTCGCCATGATCTTCGGGCAGTGCTCGGCGCCCCACTGGCTGTAGAGGTGGGCAATCTCGAAGCGCTCGATGCCGCAGCCGAGACAGAGCTTCACCCAGCGGTCGAGCTTCTCAAAACCGAAGGAGTATGCGCCCTTTTCCACCGTGATGTCGACGAGCTGGACGGTGGTCCGCTCCCAGCCGACCGCCGTGTCGAGGGCGGGGGTGAAGACGGGGGTCAGGATCATGTTGACGCCGCAGCGGACGGCTGCGCGCAGCTGGGACTCGACCGCCTTCCAGTGCTCCTCGCTCCAGGCGGGGACCTTGTAGTAGTCGGCGATGCAGTCGGCGTGGAACCACTCGGTGTGGAGGAGCTTCTGCTTGGGCAGGCATGCGCCGATCACCTCGACCTCGACGGTCTGCTCATACTCCTCGGTTTCGCCGAAGGAATCGACCATCAGGGTGATCTTCACCGGATGGACGCCGGCGGGGGTGGAAGCGTCGGTGCGGACCTGGAACCAGAAGGCGTTCCAGCAGTTGGGGGTAAAGCGCGCGCCCTCCTCGCCGACGGGGAGGAGCAGGTCGGGGTAAAGCCCGGGCTCGGTGCGGAGGAAATTGCCGTCGGAGGCGTTTCCGGTGAGGAAACGCGCGGGGACGCAGCGCACACAGAAAACCTTGAGCCAGGGCGCGAGGGGAGAGTCGATCTTGACTCGCACCATCCGCCAGAACGAAGCTTCCGGCGGCGCTTCCAGGCGGAAGGCGAGCTGGAAGGCGAGCTGGTCTTCCCGCATCATGGAGAATTTGCCCGCGTACTCCTCCGGGCGCTGGTCGGGGAAGACCTTTTCGAGGGAGGAGAGGGTGAGCAGGTTGCGGATCATCATATTTACGGACCTCCTTTGGGGGACTTTTCCCTTTCATTATACAGGATTCCGTGCAAAAATCCCAGTCCTTTTTGAAAAATCATAGCACGATTGACGATTTGTGCATAAAAACTGATCTTTGCGCGGAGCGGCGTTAACAAAATCCCTCTTGAAAATTGCAGGCGGCTGTGCTATCCTGAAAACAGGAAATCCCGGACAGAAAGGAATGGTTCAGATGGCAGCAATCGAATTTCAGGAGGTCGCCTCCCCCGCCCAGATCGCCGAGGTCGCGCGGCTCGGCGAGGAGATCTGGCGCGAGCATTACGGCGAACTGCTCGGCGAGGCGCAGATCGCCTACATGCTCGAAAAATATCAGAGCGAGCGCGCGGTCGCGGCCCAGCTTGCGGACGGCGGGTACCGCTACTGGCTCGTTTTCGAGGACGGCTGCCCCTGCGGCTACTGCGGGTTTGTCCGGGAAGAGGACCGGCTGTTTTTAAGCAAGCTCTATCTTCGGCGCGCGGTGCGCGGCCGCGGGATTGCCCGTCTCGCCCTCGAAAAGCTCAGGGCAGAGGCGGCCGGCCTGCGCAGCATTTATCTGACTGTCAACAAGGAAAACAGCGGCTCCATCGCCGTCTACAAAGCGCTCGGCTTCTGCGAGATTGACGCGGTCAAGACCGACATCGGCGGCGGGTTTTACATGGATGATTATATTATGGAGCTGCCGCTTTGCTGAGAAAGGAGCGTTCTTATGAAAAGGTTTCCCAAAATGACCGCCGGCATCCTTGCGCTCTGTGCGCTCTGCGCCCTGACCGGCTGCCAGGGGCAGGATCTGCCCGCCTCCTCCCAGGTTTCGGAGGTTTCCGCGGAGTCCGAGCCTGTCCTTGAGGCGGAATCCCTGACCGAAGAAGAGGCCCGCGCCCTGGTGACCGAGCGTCTGCCGCTCGATTTCGAGGGGACCTACACCCTCACACTCAACGACGCCGCGCGGAAGTGGAACGGCCGGACCTACTTCCATTTCCTCATTGAGAATGAGCAGATCACCTTCGAAACCTCGGTGCTGGTCGATGAAGAAAACGGCCAGATCTTCACCTACTACCCTGACGGCTCCGCCTATGCGCCGGAGGACGACCCGTTCTGCCAGGCCGGCGGGGCAGAGGAGGAGCAGGGACAGAGCGAAAGCGATGAGACCGTCCTCGACTGGGCCGGCAGCTATGTGAGCGAGAGCGGGGTCACCCTCTCCATCGAGCTGCAGGACACCTCTTCCTTTGAGTTTACTCTGGTCGACCCGAACGGCAACGGCTACGAGTACCAGGTCGCCCGCTCCACCGGCAGCGGGACGGCGGAATCTACCACCATCGAGGATGCGACCATCACCTTCCGGAAGGACGGGGAGAATATCCTCGTCGAGGCCGAGGGTTCCCTCCCGCCCGGCTTTGCGCCGGACGGCACCTACGCGCCCGCTGAGTAAAAGCGGCGCGCTCCTGCCGGGCAGGAAAACATGAAAAAAACACAGATAAAGGAGGAGATTTATGCCCCAAGACCGATATGTACTCATCCACCAGGACGGCCAGTTTTTGTCCATCAACGACGGCAATCACTGGATCTGCGTCCCCGACCCGTCCGCCGCGACCGTATTGAGCGAGACCAAGGCGAACAACATCCTGCAGAATATGATTAAGCCGAAGGAGCGCGAAAACTGGCGGCTCCACCCCCTCGCCGCCCTTGCCGGCAGCGAACAGCCGGTTGTGGAGAACATCCCGCAGGAGGAGGTCCCCGCATTTGAGGAGCCGCCCGCCCCCAAAAAGCAGCCTCGCCAGCGCCGCAAAAAGGCGGAAGCTGAGGCGGCCAAGCCCGCCGCCGAAAAGGCGCCCGACTCCCCGCCCGCAGAGCCCGCCCCGGAAGCCGCCCCGCCCGCGCAGGAGCCTCCCCGCAGGAAAACGCGCGCCAAGCAGGAGCCGAAACCCGATCAGCCCGCCCGGGTCGTCCCCGCGAAAACGAAGCGGGAACAGCCGCCCAGGGAGAAAGAGGCGCAGGAGGACCCGCACGCCCTCGTGAGCGAGTGGATGGAGCGGGCCGACGCCATGAAGAAGGAGTACGAGCAGCTCGTCCAGCGCAAAAAAGACCTGGCGGAAGCGCTCCGCCAGGTCAGCGCAGAACTCTGCGACCTGGAACACTATATCGAGTTCAACTCCCTCAACGCGGTCAAAGGCTACCGCATCTACCGGCAGCTCCGGGAATGCCTTATCCGCCGCCGCAAGATCAAGGACGAGCTGATGTGCATCACCATTTTTCTCAAGGCGGAGCCGCACAACATCATGAACGGCAACCTGGTCCGCCAGTTCAGCGGCCTGCGCACCCGGGAATATTCCCCGCGGGTTCTGCAGGAGCTGTTCGAGGAGGATAAGGACCAGGGCTGATTACCGCCAGAGCAGGAAGATCGCGACAGCCAGCGCAAAAGAGAGCGCGCCCCCGACATGGCAGAAGGCGTTTGCGCCCTTTCCGCTGCGCGGGAAGGCGAGCATCCCGATCCCGGCAAGGGCGAGCCCGCCGCTCAGGAAGAGGAAGCCCTGGTCGTGCCGCCCCGCCGCGATGAGGACGGCTCCGGCCGCCGCCGCGACGACGGCCAGAACGAGGGAGATGAGAAAGGGCAGGCGGGTCTTGCGCCCGAACTGCTCCCGCGCCTCCCCTTTTTGCCGGCAGTAGGTGGAGCAGTATGCGGCGCTGCCCGCGGTCTTTTTCCCGCAGTATTTGCATTTCATCGGCATGACTCCTTTCGAGGCATGAGTGTGGAGAATGGCTCCCCGAAGTATTCGGGGAGCCGTTTTTTACGGATGGGGCGGGTCAGCCGCAGATCTCGGCGATCGCCGCCGCGAAAATCTTGGCGGAGAGGAGGAGCTGGTCGACCTCGGCAAATTCGTCGTCGCCGTGCATCCGGTTGTTGACCCCCGGTTTGGCGCAGCCGAAGGCGACGCCGTTTTCCAGATGATGGACGTAGGTGCCCCCGCCGATCGAGACGCAGTAGCCCTTCTCCCCGGTGTAGGCTTCGTAGCAGGAGAGCAGCGTCTGAATAAAGGGGCTGTCCGCCGGCACATGGTGGGGCGCGAAGACGGCGCAGGGCGCGAGGATGACGCCGCCCGCAGCCAGCTTCTCCCGGATGGGGTCGCGGAGGTTTTCGTCGTTTGCGAGGATGCAGGCGCGGCAGTCAAACTCGCCCCGCAGCCCGGTCAGGGAATAGTGGAAGATATCAAGGCTGATGGTCGTTTCGCCCGAGAGTTCGTCGGACATGGCGACCCCCAGCGCCTTGCCCAGGCAGTCGCCGTGCGGGAAGCATTCGGCCACTGCCCGCAGGCGGGCAATCCCTTCGCTTTCCGCAAAGGGCAGGGAGGAGAGCAGGCAGAGCAGCCCGGTGAGGGCGTTGTTGCCCCCCTGCGGGCCGGCCGCGTGGGCGCCCAGGCCCTTAGCCAGGATATGGCAGCGCCCCTCGCCGGCGTCGGAGAGGGCAAACTCCACCCCCGTTTTGGCCGAAGCGGCGGCGCAGGCCTCTTCCAGCGCGGGCCGGGAAAGCCCTTCCACAACGGCCTCGGCCCGGTCGGGCACGACGTTTAACTTGATGCCCGCGTCAGCCGAAACGAGCCGGGGGAGCGCCTTGTCCTCTTCCCATTCCGCCGAGAAGGCGCCGCGCAGGCCGCCTTTTTCGAGATTGATGAGGGGAAAATCCGCGTCGGGGGAGAAGCTCTTGGGCGCTTCCTTCTCGATGGAATAGTAGTGCTCGAGGTCCGAGCTGCCGCACTCCTCGTCGGTGCCAAGGATGATGCGGACATTTTTGGAAAGCGGCACGCCGAGGTCGCGCACCGCCTTGGCGGCGTAGAGGGCGGCGACGGCCGGGCCCTTGTCGTCAGCCGTCCCGCGGCCGTAGATTTTGCCGTCCAAAACGACCGGTTCAAAGGGCTTTGTCACCGTCCAGCCGTTGCTGACCGGCACCACGTCGAGGTGGGCGAGGATGTCCAGCTCGGTGGGAAGTCCGTTTAAGTCGGCCGCGCAAACGTAGTTGTCGTAGTTTTTGACCGAAAAGCCCAGCTCCCGCGCGATCTCCATCGCTTCGGCGAGGGCTTTGGCCGGGCCTTCGCCGTAGGGCATCCCCGGGAGCGGCTCGCCGCGCTCGCTCGGGATGCGGACGAGGCGGCAGATATCCCGCAGGAATTCCTCCCGGTGTTCGGCGAAATATTGGTCCAGTAAGGTTTTGTCCAGCATGAAAATCATCCTTTCGGTAAATCTCTATTTGTCGTTGCCCGGGCGTCCTCCCGGCGAGGGCTTTGCAGGCCGATTTATCCGCTGCGGTTCTGCAAAAACAAACCTGTCATGATACAATGTTCTCAAAGGGAATCCGAGAGGATTCCGAGGGGGACGGAGTTCCCCGCGCTTCCGCCAGGAAGCCTTTGAGGTTATTATACCATATCCGCAAATCCGCGAGGATTTGCAGGGCGGGCGCAGCCGCCCGGGTTTTGCGCCAGCAAAACCGGAGATGATACAATGTTCTCAAAGGGAATCCGAGAGGATTC
>DVKD01000027.1 GCA_018716285.1 Candidatus Merdivicinus faecavium | reverse complement strand
GTAAATGCCATGATTGGCGCGTAAAGGAGGCATCTGATGACACTCGAACAGAAACTCACCCGCGCAAGACAGCTGCGCAAGGCCGCGATGATCGCCGCGGCGGATTACCCGGACGAACAGGCCGCGGCCGTCCCGACCCTCTACCCCGCCTGGACAACCGGCGAGGCGGTGGAGGTCGACGACCGGCGGTATTATGAGCCGGACGGGAAGCTCTACAAATGCCGCCAGGCGCACACCACCCAATCCGACTGGACGCCGGATGTTACCCCGGCGATGTGGGCGGTGATCGACGTCGCGCACGCCGGTACAGTGGAAGACCCCATCCCGGCGAGCCGGGGGATGGACTACATCTACGGCAAATATTACCTCGACCCGGAGGACCAGAAAATCTACCTCTGCAAGCGCACCGGTGAGGAAGAAGGCGGGACCGTCAACCTGCAATACCTGCCGCATGAGCTTGTGGGGCAGTATTTTGAGGAGGCAGCATGATGCCGGATGTGACCCCTGTCCCAAAGAGCGTCTGCGACGCGCGGCACACCTCCCTCGACGAGAAGGTCGAGGAGCTGCGCCGGGTGGACGAGAAGCGGCTGGACGCCCATCACGAGGACATCGCGGAGCTCAAAAAGCTGCAAATCCAGAACACGATGATCCTCGACCGTCTGACGGCCCAGCAGGAAAAAATGGACGCCCGCCTGAGCAAAATCGAGCAGAAACCCGCCGAAAAGTGGGGGCTGGTGGTCAAAACGGCCATCACCTCCATCGTGTCGGCGCTGGCGGGCGGGCTGATCGTCGCGATTGCGGCGTACATCAAATAGGAGGGATTTGGATGAAAATCGACTGGATTCAGAAATTGACGTCGCGGAAATTCTGGGCGGCGATTGTGGCGGTCATCACCTGTGTCTGCGTCATTTTTGGCGTAGACGAGCTGACCACCGAGCAGGTCACGGCGCTCGTCATGGCGGTCGGGGCGCTGATCGCGTACATTCTGGGCGAGGGGTTTGTCGACGCCCAGCGGGCGAAGAAGGAGGACAACAAGGATGCTGATCTTCCGAGGAAGAAATAGGGTTACCTCCGGCTACCGCCTCCCCGACCGGCCCGGGCACAACGGGCTGGACGTCGTCGGGGACGATTCTCACGACGTCCTCTGCCCTGTGTCCGGCACCGTCAAAAGCTCGACGATGATTACCAACAAAAATGATTCCACCTGGGAATGGGGCAACTACGTCCGGGTGGATGACGGAGAGGGCAACCGGCTCTTTTTCTGCCATCTGGACAGCCGGGCGGTGAAGGTGGGCCAGAAGGTCAATCCGGGCGACAGGCTCGGCGTCATGGGCAACACGGGCTATTCCTTCGGCGCGCACACCCATTTTGAGGTGCGCAAATCCGACGGACGCACCACCATCGACCCGGCGGCCTATCTCGGCATCCCGAACGCAAAAGGCACTTACACCGAGGGCAAAACCGGCTGGGTGCAGGCATGCAAAAGCTGGTACTGGTACGAGGACGGCGCGCCGGTCATGGCATCATGGAGACAAATCGACGGCAGGTGGTACTACCTCGGGCCGGACGGCAGAATGGTGGATGATTTGCAGACTATTGACGGAAAAGAATACTTCTTTTTCACCGAATCAGCAGGCGGCCGCCTGCACGGCGAGATGGCGCAGACAGATGAAACGGGGGCTTTGGTATGAGTGAGCACAAACTGGGCGGCTGGCGGCCGTCCGAACCCGATCCCAGGGACTACCGGCTGGTGTACGGGGCGTATGAATATGCGGCGCTGCCGGCGGAGTGGGAGCTGCCCGCGCCGGGGTACATCCATGACCAGGGGCAGGTCAACAGCTGCGCGGCGCACGCCATGACGGCGGCGATGGAGGGGCGCGGCTACCCGGAGCTGGCCTACGGCTGGATTTACGGCAACCGGCGGCACGGGACAAAATACCCCGGCGAGGGGATGCTCTCCCGCGACATGCTGGCGGCGGCCCAGAAGGACGGCGTGCCGGAGCTTGCGGACTACCCCGCTAACGCCGAGGTGCAGGAAATCATCGACCAGTTCGAGGCCGAGGCGGACAAGCTGCTGCCCATCGCCCGGAAAAACCGCATCGGCAATTACTACCGGCTGGAAACGGCGGACGAGTGCCGCCGGGCGCTTTTTGAAGGCAAGGCGGTGGTGCTGGGGCTGATGCTGCCGGAATCCTTCGCGGAGGTGAGCGCGGAAAACCCGGTCGCGCCGGTCCCGGAGATCGGGAGCGACGGGAGGATCGGGAACCTGGCCGGGCACATGGTGGAGATGGCCGGATGGCGAAAAGGGCAGCTCAAGTGCCAGAACAGTTGGGGGCCCGAGTGGGGCGAGGGCGGCAATTTCTACCTGCCCGAGGAGTATTTTGACATCGCCCGGCAGTGGGGGATGCCCGTCGTCGAGGCCTGGGCAGCCGAGCTGGGCAAGGCCCCTGAGAAGCGGGAGACCGGCTGGTATCAGCAGGACGGGAAATGGCGCTACCGGGATGCGGACGGCTCCGATCATGTGGGCTGGCTCGAGACCTGGGCGTGGTTCTACCTCGATGCGGATGGCAACATGGAGACAAGCTGGCAGAAGATCGACGGGGTGTGGTACTACTTCAACCAGAGCGGCGTGATGCAGACCGGGTGGCTATACGACGGGAGCAAGGATGTTTGGTACTACCTGACCAATTCCGGCGGGATGGCGGTCGGGTGGAAGAAGGTCGAGGGGAAGTGGTACTACTTTAACGGCTCCGGCGCGATGGCGACGGGGTTGCAGTCCATCGCGGGCAGGCAGTACTACTTCTTCGAGCGCTCGCAGGGCGGGCGGCTGCGCGGGGAGATGCTGCTCACCGACGGGAGAGGGGCGATTGTGTAAGATAAAATGGCGCCCTCCGTGATTGAGCCAATCTGCGGAAGGCGCCATTCTATTCCCGTTTGAGGAAATTTACGACTTTTACCTCTGTAATGTTGAGAATCCTCTGCCCGGTAATATAACGTTTACCAGGTTCGAAGAAAAATGTATTTGGAAAAACTGTGCGATTTTCCTGCCTTCCGAAAGCTAAATGGATATATCCGTCTTTCACTTTCTGAAACAGGATGTATTCTACTGCGTTCAGGTGCGTACTATCCAGAGCCGTTGGGTCAAAATCGATAATAACCTGGCCATTCAGCATTCCACGGATCAAGGGAAAGTATTGCAGGCGCTTCTCCATCATGTGAAAGCGAACGCTCTTTTTCAGATAGTTCTCATCGATCCTGTTTTTCTCAATGGATTTATATATCTTTGCAGCGCTGTTCCGTTTTATGTTTACCAAATCCAGATCAATCAGCTTATGTAACCCCAGCAGGTGATGAAAATGCTCTTTCTGGAAAGAAATTGACAGTATTTCGCCATCTTCAAGCGTTAGTACGAAATTTCTGCCCAAAAGTTCTCGGTATGCCTGGAGACACCATTCCAACTGATCCATAATTGCTCTCCTACGATAAAGAAAAGGCGCCTCAGATCAGAAGCGCCTCTGTTTTAAAAATCGTGTATTTTTGTGCCTTCAAGACATAGCTGAAAACGGGCTCAATACACAAACCTTTCAGAGCCTCCACGTTCACCCATCAGCAAAGCGAATCGCTTCACAGGCTTGAGGACAGAGACAGTGGACTATCTCTGTCTATATAATATATGATTTGCAGACAAAAGTAAACCCTTTTTCAAAAAAATGTTTTGTTTTTCATGGTTTTGCATAGTTTTCAGATGTTTTTGCAGTAAAAAGGCGCGCATATCCCCTGCAACCCATATCCAAGCTGGCGCGGGTGTTTTTTCTCACTCGGCCAGATAGGGCTCGAAGCCGGCGCAAAGCGGGCAGCGGGAGGGGGCGGGGCAGTACATGAGGGCGTATTTGCCCAGCTGCCTGTAGTGGGGGAGCATGGTGTTACGGACGATCGGGCACTCCGCGCGGAGGAACCGCCAGATCACCCCGTCGCCGCCGTAAACGCCGGAAACCGCCACCTCGATGCCCCACACCGGGCACTGGCCGCGGTGCTCGCGGAGAGGTTTTGCGATCATCAACACACCCCCTTCCCGTCCTGGTTTTGGTTCTATTATATCACAAAAGGTTGGGAAAAGGGAAGATTTATGTGAAAAAAGTCCCATGATTTTTTGCAGAACCCTTGCGGTTTTGACGGGATTGTGCTACAATGTAGGTGCAGGACAGCCTCCCAGCGTCCTGCAAGCGTACCCCCGCCCTGGTTTTACTGCCGGGGCGGGGGATTTTTGCGTGTAGGGAAGCCTTTTCCACTTTGGGGGAGAAGCACGGCAAAGAGATAGCAGGGAAGTTTATAGTTCTCTGGAATGTGGCGGGCCGCACGGCGAACTCGGCGCGGCGACGCGCTACCTGAACCAGCGCTATTCGATGCCTTACGGGGAGGTCGCGGGGATTTTGACCGATGTTGGCACAGAAGAACTCGCCCACGTGGAAATGGTCTCCGCCATCCTCTACCAGCTGACCCGCAACCTGTCGGTCAAGGAGATCAAGGAAAAAGGCTTCGACCAGTACTTTGTCGACCACACGACCGGCATCTACCCGCAGGCTGCATCCGGCGTCCCGTTTTCTGCCGAAACGCTCGCCTCCACCGGCGACGTCTTTGCCGACCTTCACGAGGACCTGGCTGCCGAGCAGAAAGCCCGCTTAAGCTACGACAACATCCTGCGCCTGGTCGACGACCCCGACGTCCGCGATGCGATCAAATTCCTCCGCGAACGGGAGATCGTCCATTTCCAGAGGTTCGGTGAAGCCATCCGCATTGTGCAGGATAAACTCGACTCTAAAAACTTCTACGCATTCAACCCGGCCTTCGACAAATAGGCTCCTGTCTTTGGCGCGCGCAGTCAGCCCGTATGCAGGCGGTGCGGAGCCCCTGAAAACGGCATGATAAACCCCCGTCTCCAGTACCTGTACTGGGGGCGGGGGTTTGGTAGAGCGGGGAGTTTGCAGTTCCCGCCTCGGCGGCAGAGCGCTGGGGGCGGGTTTCCCTTAAAACAGGCTTATGGTATAGACGGATACATCCCCCAGGGTGGAGGTGCTGTAGTCCAGAGAGGTGTCGCAGGAGACCGCCATCTGCTCAAAGCTCGTCTCTTCACCGACCTTCAGCTCATCGATGATGGTGAGGATTACGGTCTGGAGGCTGCCGTCCGCGTCCAATACCGGCGCGGAGACGTAAACCATCGACAGGTCCTCGGTGCCGCTATTTTGACCTTCCCCGCAACATTGGGGAAGCTTGTCTTGACGCCCAGGGTGGCCTGCGTTACCTCAACGACCAGCGGCTCGTATTCGTGTTCGTCCACTTCGTAGTGCAGCACAGCCTTGCTCACCGCGGAAGCATCGAGGTCCGTGTCAATGAGGCTGCCTATCACCTGCCCGCAGATATAGGCAGTCTGCCCGGCGTCGATGACATCCGGATATGCGGAGATGTAGTCTTTGGTGGGCGGCAGGGTCAGGCCGGGGTAAGATTCCCCAAAGATCGACGTTCACGCGGCAGACAGACGCGCTCTTTTTGAACGGCGCAGGCTTTGAATCATGCGTGGGAAAGCTGCGTCTATGTCTGTAATACATTGTATTTTTCGCAAAATGTCAACTGACAATTTCTAGGACCGGGAAAAATGCGCCGGGGCGGCATGGGCGGATTTGATTCAAACTCCGCCCAAGTACTTGACTTGTAGCAGGTGATGGGAGTATACTGAAAATATCCCGAAAGTATGAATATTTTTTGGGAGAGATCACGATAAGCAGGACGCTGCATCATCTGGATTTTAGGGGAGATTGTTATGAATACGTTATTTTATGAGGAAGTAAAAGGCCAGGCCGCGGCTCTGTCGTCCAGCCTGCGCCAAATGGGGGAGGACGGCTGCGCCGCGATCCGGACGGCTGCGCGGATGATCCGGGACTGCCGGGCCCTTGTCCTGAGCGGGATGGGTACCTCCATGAACGTGACCAGCTGCGTGCTGGAAGCGCTGTCGGATGTGACGCGGGTGAACGCGATCCAGTCCTACCAGCTTCTACAGACCAACCTGGCCGGTATCCGGCCGGGCGACCTGGTCTTCCTCATCTCCCAGTCCGGGGAGAGCGGCGAGATCGTCGAGCTGTGCAGAAGGCTCAAAGGGCGGTGCCCCCTCCTGGCCATGACAAACGACACGGAATCCTTCCTCGCAAAAAGCGCGGACTGCGTCCTGCCTCTCTTTTCACCCAAAGAGAATTCCATCACCAACAGCACCTTCACCGCGAGCCTCGCGGTGCTGAAGCTGCTGGCGGCGGCGGTGCGGGGCGAGGATCTGGAGGCGCTCTCCGCCCGGCTGCAGGGCTCCTGCGCGGAGGCGGAGCGCATCCTCCGGGAGGAAGGGCGCGTCTTCGCCCTGGCCGACAGCATTGCAAAATACGACCGGATCCACTTTATCGGCCGCAGCGGGGACGAGATGGCCCTCGCCGACCAGGCCTCCCTCATCTTCAAGGAGGGCGCCTTCTGCAACGCGCAGAGCTTCAATGCCGGCGCTTTCCGGCACGGGCCGATCGAGGTCTGCGGCGGGGAACACCTGGCCGTCCTGTTCGTGACGGATGAGACAAGCCGGGAGACGATGGAGAAGCTCGGCGGGATCCTGTCCCGCAACGGCAGCCGGGTGCTCTATCTCACCAGCCGCCCTCTGACGGGGGAGCAGTTCCAGATTGCGGCGGATTCCCCGGAGGAATTCATGCTGCCCGCGGCCGTGCTGCTCGAGATGCTGGTCGCGCGGATCGCGGAGGACAAGGGAAGAGAGGCCGGCGTTTTTCACATCGGCGGCAAAATCTGCAGGGAAATGTAATGAAAGGAGCGCATCCGCTATGGCAAAATTCCGGGGCATCATGGCGCCCGTCACCACCCCTCTGGACGAGGGAAAGAAGATCATCTGGAGCGAATTTGAAACCCACATCGAAAAGCTGCTGGACGCCGGGGTGCACGCCATCCTGACGCCGAGCGGCACGGGGGAATTTGCAAACCTTACCTGGGAGACGCGGGCCGAACTGACGGCCCATGCCGCGCAGGCGATCCGGGGCAGGGTCCCGCTCGTCTCGATGATCAGCGACTGCTCGACCGAAAACGTGCTCGCCCTCGCCCGCCTGGCAAAGGAAGCCGGCGCGGACGCGGCGATGCTCACCCCGCCCTACTTCTCCCACATCGGCCAGAGGGCGATCCGGAACTTTTACACGCAGGTCGCGGACCAGTGCGGCATGCCCCTCTGGATCTACCACCAGCCCGGCGAGACCAAGCTGACCATCGAGCTGGAGACGCTGGAGGCGCTCTCCCGGCACCCCAATATTGTGGGCGTCAAGATCGCCCCGGGCGAGGATTTCCTCTATTTTACCAAGGCAGTCCGGGCCTTCCGGGGGAACGACGGCTTCTCCCTCCTAAACGGGGAGGATTTCGACCTCCTCGCCTCCCTGCTGCTGGGCGGGGACGGCGGCGTCTCCACCCTGGCCAACATCATGCCGCGCGAGGTCGTGGGGATGTACGAGGCGGCGCAGCAGGGCGACTGGGAATCCGCGCGGGCCCTTCACAACCGGATTATGGACGCCTTCGACTGCGCGATCGACGTGCAGACCGGCAACTACCAGAGCGCCGTCAAAGCGGTCCTGGCCGCGCGGGGGCTCTACTCCACCAACCTGGTCAGCGACCCCTTCCTCCCCATCCTGCCTGAGGAGCGCGAGCAGGTCGTGGCCCGGGCGGGGGAGCTGGGGCTCATCTGACGCCGGCAGGCAATTGCAGCAATCATCGGGAATCGGGCATCCCTCAGACGGGGATGCCCGGTTTTTCTGCGCGGACGGGGAAAAATCAACAAATGATCCGCAATATATATATATATATATATATATATATAAACGAAAATTGCCGGAAACACTGTACAAAATTTTTGATTGTGCTACAATAGAATACAGCCAAACACCTGCGCCGCGGGCGCAAAAATTGCGGTAGGAGGAACCCGTCGTGAAAACTGAAGAGAAAAAGAACAAGTACAGCCTCGCATGGATCTACGCGCAGACCAAAGGCGTCCGGAGATATTTTGTCATCCTGGCGCTGGCCGGCGTCGCGCTGGCGGCGATCAACATCGGCATGACCCGGGTGCTGCAAAGCTTTGTCGACATCGCCACCGGGGACGCGCAGATCTCCCTGGGGGCCAATACCCTCTTTGCCATCCTCTTTCTGCTGCTGGAGGGGGCGATGAGCCTGGTTACCGCCGTCTCCTACCAGGTGGCGGGGAACAGGATGGGCAAAAAGCTCCGGCTCGACCTCGCCGGGCGCCTTTACCGCAGCGACCTGCAGGCCTTCCAGAAGTACCACGCGGGCGAGTTCATGACCAACCTCACCGCCGATGTGGAGAGCGTCAGCAACTGTGTCCCCACCCTCATCCGGGACACGGTGGGCAACGCCCTGAGCGCGGTGCTCGCCATCCTCTACCTCTTCCTGCTCAACTGGAAGCTGGCCCTCATCCTGCTCATCTGCATCCCGCTGCTGATTTTCTGTGTCGCCGTCTTTTCGCCGCTGGTCCAGAAAATGAGCAAGGCCGACCGCGAAAATGAGGAGGGTATCCGCGTCTACCTGCAGGACGTGCTGGAAAAGATCGCCATCTTCAAGATCTGCGGGATGGGCGGCAAGTTCCGGGTAAAGGCGGCGGGCCTGCTCGACGCCAAGGTCTCGAGCGCGCGCAGGCTCGGCGCGGTGCAGGGCGGCTCCTCCTTTCTGAACAACGTCATGGGGACGGCCATGTTCCTCATCGCGATGGGCGGCGGCGCCTTTTTCGTCACCCGGGGCGAATTGATGGTCAGCGCGATGATCGCGGTTGTGCAGCTGTGCAACTACATCATCTGGCCCTTTACGGCCATCGGGGACATCATTTCCAATGTCAACCAGTCCATCGTCTCCGCGGAGCGGCTGGACCGGATCTACGCGCTGCCCGCGGACCCGTCCGCGGAATCCTCTGAGGAGAAGAAGAACGCGCAGCCCCGCGGCGCGCGGATTGCCGGCCTGCGGCTCGAGGGCGTGACCTTCGGCTACGACGGGACGGAGGTCCTCAAGGGGGCGAGCGCCGCCTTCGAAAGCGGGAAGGTCGTCGGGATCGTCGGCGAAAGCGGCGGAGGAAAGAGCACCCTCCTAAAGCTCATCTCCGGGCTGTACCGGCCGGCGTCCGGCAGGATCGAAGCGGTCTTTGCGGATTCCGCCACCTCGGAAAACCTGCGCCCGCACATCGGGCTGGTCCCCGCGGAGGACCTCATCTTCCGCGACACCATTGAGGCGAACATCTGCATGGCAAAGGAGCCGGAACAGGGCCGGCTCGACCGCTCCGCCGCCTCGGCCAACATCGGGAAATACATCGACAGCCTGGACGCGCGCTACCAGACGGTGATCGGAGACGGCAAGGCGGCCCTGTCGAGCGGGCAGGCGCAGCGCATCGCCATCGCCCGGGTCCTCTACCAGGAGGCGGAGATCCTCCTCTTCGACGAGCCGACCGCAAACCTCGACGCGGAGTCGATCGGCGTCTTCCTCGAGACGCTGCGCGCGGTTTCCAAGGGGCGGGTCTGCATTGTGGTCACCCACGACCCGCGGGTCGCCGCCTCCTGCGACAGCGTCCTCGAGCTGAAGGACGGCGCGCTGGCCGCGCGTGCGGCAGTGTAGCGCTGGCAGTTCCCCCCGATTTCAGCGCGCATCCCAGCCGCCCGGTGCATCCGGGCGGCCTTTTTCTGCCTTTCCCGATATTTTTGCAAAAAACGGTGCCAAAGCGCGGAAAATGTGCTATACTGGTAGATGGATTTTTCACGCAGGAGGTATTTATGGAGAATAAGGAAGAATTTCTGACGATATTCCGGCAGCAGATCACCCGCAAGGGGGCGGACAAGCTGCTCGCCTGGATGGAACAGGGCGACTTTTTCACCGCGCCCGCCTCGACCCGCTACCACCTGGCGGAGGACGGCGGCCTGTGTACCCACAGCCTGCACGTCTACAAGCGGCTCGACGCGCTGGTGAAGTCCGAGGGCTTATCCGTCCCGGCCGAGAGCGTCGCCATCTGCGGCCTGCTGCACGACCTGTGCAAGACCGGCTTTTACAAAAAAGAGATGCGCAACATGAAGATCAACGGCAGCTGGCAGGAGCGGCCCTATTTTTCGATCGAGGACCAGTTCCCCTACGGCCACGGGGAGAAGAGCGTCTTCCTCATCGAGCGCTTCCTCCGCCTCAACACCGAGGAGGCGATGGCCATCCGCTGGCACATGGGCGGCTATGACGACGCGGTCAAGGGCGGCTCCTCCGCCATCAACCAGGCCTATAACCTCTTCCCGCTGGCCGTCTGCCTGCACATCGCGGACGTCCAGGCGACCTATCTCGACGAAGTACTGCCCAAAAAGGAGTGACCTTTATGAATATCAGGGAATACCGCGGCGACCTGTTTGATTACTGCCGCAAAATCTTCGCGGTGGACAGCCCGAGCGGCTACACCGCCCCCGTCCTCTCGGTGATCCGTCAGATCGCGGAGGGGCTCGGCTACCCCTTCGAGATGACTCGCAAGGGCTGCGGCGTCATCACCATCGAAGGCAGGAGCGATGAGAAAACGGTCGGCCTCTCCGCCCACGTCGACACGCTGGGCGCGATGGTGCGCTCCATTACGCCGGACGGCCAGCTCCGCTTCACCCTCATCGGCGGCCCCATCGTCCCCACCCTCGACGGCGAGTACTGTAAAATCCGCACCCGGGACGGCCGCCATTACACCGGCACCTTCTTAAGCATGAGCCCCGCCGTTCACGTCTACAGCGACAGCAAATCCCGCCCCCGCGACCCGGACAACATGGCCGTCCGCATCGACGAGCGGGTGACAAACGCCGACGAGGTCCGCGCCCTGGGCATCGAGGCGGGGGACTACATCTTCATCGACCCCAAGACCGAGATCACCCCCTCCGGCTTCCTCAAATCCCGCTTTATCGACGACAAGGGGAGCGTCGCCTGCCTGATGACCCTCCTAAAAATCATGCGGGAGGAGGGGCTCACACCCGCCTACCGCACCAGGTTCTTCATTTCGGCCTATGAGGAGGTCGGGCACGGCGCGGCGGCCATCCCGGACGACATTTCCGAGCTGGTGGCGGTCGACATGGGCTGCATCGGCGACGATTTGAGCTGCACCGAGTACGACGTCTCCATCTGCGCCAAGGATTCCGGCGGCCCCTACGACTACGAGCTGACCAGCCGGCTCGTTTCCCTCGCCAGGGAGAACGGGCTGCGCTACGCGGTCGACATCTACCCCTTCTACGGCTCGGATGTCGGCGCGGCGCGGAGCGCGGGCCACGACATCGCCGGCGGGCTCATCGGTCCGGGCGTCCACGCCTCCCACGGGATGGAGCGGACCCACGCCGAGGGGCTCGAAAACACCATCCACCTCGCCCTGCTCTATCTCGGCTGCGCCTGAAACGGGGGAAAGCCATGATCCGCGCAGACTACCACACCCACACCCGCTTTTCCCCCGATTCCCGCTGCGAGCCGGAGGCGCTCTGCGAGGCGGCGCTGCGAGCCGGCTTTGCGGAGATCGCCGTCACCGACCACTTTGAATTCTTCCCGCCGGGGAATTTTGCCGACGGCCGCTATGAGATTGCATCCTTTGCCGCCCAGCAGCAGGCCCTCGCCGCCTGCCGGGAAAAATTCGCGGGGTGCCTCGCCGTCCGCTCCGGCATCGAAGTGGGGCAGCCCCAGTGCGACCCGGAGGGCGCCGCCGCGCTGATGGGGGCGCTGTCCTTCGACTATGTCATCGGCTCGGTCCACAAGATGAAGGGGATGGACCTGGGGCTCATCGACTACCCGGAAGAGAGAATCCCCGCCCTGGTCGAGGAGGACCTGCGGATGCTCCGCACCCTGGCCGAGACGGGCGACTTCGACTGCATGGGCCACATCGACATCATCAAGCGCTACGCCGCCGTCAAGGGCAGGCGCATCGACCTGCTCGACTATATAGACGCCCTCGACCCGGTGCTGCGCGCCCTAATCACGCGGGGGAAGGGGCTCGAGATCAACACCTCCGGCCTGCGGCAGGCGGCGCGGGAGACGCTGCCCTCCCACCGGCTGCTTGCGCGGTTCCGCGCGCTGGGCGGGGAGATCCTCACCATCGGCTCGGACGCGCACCGGCCGGAGGACGTCGGGGCGGGCTATGAGGCCGCCCTCGCCGCGGCAAAAGCGGCGGGATTTCGCTACCTCGCCCTTTTCGAGGGGCGCAGGCCGTCCTTTACCTGCATTGATTTGTAAGGAGGGGTTTCCCATGAGAATCCATCTGATTGCCTGCCAGGTCTTCTGCCGCGAGCTGAGCGCAGCCATCGCCCAGAGCCCGAACATTGTCGCCGTCAGCTGGATGCCGCAGGGGCTGCACGAGTTCCCCGGCAAGCTGCGGGAGGCCCTCCAGGCCGAGATCGACCGGGTGGAGGGGCAGATCGCGGCGGGGGCGCTCAAATTCCCGCCCGACGTTATCGCCCTGGGCTACGGCCTCTGCTCCAACGGGACGGCGGGGCTCATCGCCCGGACGCGGCCGCTCGTCGTCCCCCGGACCGACGACTGCATCGCCCTCTTCCTCGGCTCCCAGGAGCGGTACATGGAGTATTTTACCCAGTATCCCGGCACCTACTGGTTCAACGGCGGCTGGCTGGAAAACGCCCTGCTGCCCACGCCGGACCGCTACGCCGCCATGCGGGCGGAATACGCCGCCCTCTACGGCGAGGACAACGCCGACTTCCTGATGGAGAGCGGGGTCGGCTGGGGCTGGATCAAAAATTACCGCACCTGCGGCTACATTTCCTCGACCTGCTACGAAAACCCCGCCTGGCGGCAGGAGGCCGCCGGGATGGCCGCGCACTGCGGCTGGGAGCTGATGGAGGTGCCCGGTTCGCGCCGGCTGCTCGACGCCCTCCTCGCCGGGGACTGGGGCGGGGAATTCCTCGTCTGCCCGCCCGGGTGCGCCACCCGCGAGACCGGGCTGGCGGACAAGCTCGTCGCGGTGGAGATGCCCGCCGCACAAAATCAGAATCAGGAGTGAACGAAGATGAACAGCAATTCGGTACAGGGGCTGCTCTCTTTTCTGGAAGAGAGCCTGACCGCCTACCACGCCGTCGCCGCCGCCGCAAAGCGGCTGGAAGCGGGCGGCTTTACCCGGCTCGAGGAGGGGAGAGAATGGAAGCTCGAGGCGGGGCGGGGGTATTTCACCACCCGGAACGGCTCCTCCCTCATCGCCTTCCGCATCCCGCGGGCGGATTACCGCGGCTTCCAGATGGTCATGAGCCATTCGGATTCCCCCGCATTTAAGCTGAAGGAGGTCGCGGAGCTTCCCGGGGAGCACTATGTCCAGCTCGACACCGAGCGCTACGGCGGCCCCATCCTCACCACCTGGATGGACCGCCCGCTGCGGATCGCCGGGCGGGCGCTGGTGCGGGCGGGGGAGCGGATCGAGACAAGGCTCGTCCGCCTGGACGGGCAGCTCCTCATCCCCAACGTCGCCATCCACATGAACCGCGAGATCAATAGCGGCTTTGCGCCCAACCTCCAGACCGACATGCTGCCCCTCTACGGCGACGGGGCGGCGAAAGGGGAGCTTGCGCGCCGGCTGGCCGAAAGCCTGGGGGTGGAGGAGGCGGAGATCCTCGGCAGCGACCTCTACCTTGTCAACGACGCGCCCGGCTGCGTCTGGGGTCCGCACGGGGAGTACTACTCCTGTGGGCGGATCGACGACCTCGCCTGCGCCTACACCGCCCTCATGGCCTTTGAGAAGGGGCGCTCGGACAGCGTTTCGGTCTACGGGCTCTTTGACAACGAGGAGATCGGCTCCTCCACCAAGCAGGGGGCGCATTCAACCTTTCTTTCGGACGTCCTGCGCCGCATCCACCGCGGGATGGGCCGCGGGGAGGAGGATTTCCAGGCTGCCCTCCGCAACAGCTTCATGGTCTCGGCCGACAACGCCCACGCCGTCCACCCGAACCACCCGGAGAAATGCGATCCCGCAAACCGCTGCTACCTGAACAAGGGGATCGTCATCAAGCAGGCGGCGGGCGGGAGCTACGCTACCGACGGGGCGGCCGCCGCAGTATTCGGGGAGATCTGCCGCCTGGCGGGGGCGCCGGTCCAGCGCTTCGCCAACCGGTCGGATATGCCGAGCGGCTCGACGATGGGCTGCTGCATCGTCTCCAACCTGTCGGTCAACACGGTGGACATCGGCCTGCCGCAGCTCGCGATGCACTCGAGCTATGAGACGGCCGGCTGCACCGACATCGATTTCATGATCGAGGGGCTCGCCGCCTTCTACAGCACCTCCATCGAGGCGGAGGCGGACGGCGCCTTTGTCCTGCATCGTTCTTAACCAAACTGCAAAAGAAAAACCGTCCGCATCTGCTGTGCGGGCGGTTTTTGATGTATTTGCGGATGGGAAATCAGTCTTCCTTCGCGTCTTTGGAGTCCTTGGAATCCTTTTCTTCCTTAGCCTCTCTGGCCTCTTCCATTTCCTCCATTTTTTTTGCTTCCAGCTTCTGGCGGGTGTCGGGGCGGGCGTTCTGGGCGGCCTCCTTCTGGGCGTCGTATTCGTCGTCGATCTCGCCGACGATGGACTCGAGCAGGTCCTCCATCGTGACGATGCCCTCGGTGCCGCCGTACTCGTCGACGACGACCGCGAAGTGGAGCCGCTGCTCCTGGAACTGCTTGAGGAGGTTTACAGAGTGGACCGACTCGGGCACATAAAGGACGGGCCGCAGGAAGTCATCGACGGTGTACTGCTCCATCTTCTCGGTGGAGAGGAGGGGGATGAGGTCCTTGATGTGCAGGACGCCGATGATGTCGTCGATGTTTTCCCGGTAGATCGGGATGCGGGAGTACTGCTGCTCCGAGGCGATGTCGGCGAGCTGTTTGAGCGGCATCCCGGAGGGGACGGCGCAGAGCTCGGTGCGGTGGGTCATCAGGTCGCCGGCGCGGCGGTCGTTGAAGGCGAAGATGTTCTGGATCATATCCTTCTCTTCATGGTCGATGGAGCCGTCCTCTTCGCCGGCCTCAACCATCAGCATGATCTCTTCCTCGGTGACGGTCTCCTCCTCATCCTTGGGGTTGATGTGCAGGATGCGCAGCACGAGGTTGACGCTCGCGGAGAGCAGCTTGATGAAGGGGCGGCAGATCTTGTAAAGGGGCCAGAGGACGCCGATCGCGCGCAGGGCGAGACCGTCGGGGTTTTTCATGGCGATCCGCTTGGGGGTCAGTTCTCCGAAAATAAGGGTGATGTAGGCGAGCAGCAGGGTCAGCAGCACCAGGACGATAGAGTGCAGCAGGGCCGGGCTGATGGGCAGGAAGGAGAGCCACTGGTCAAAATAGACGGTAAAATTCTCCGCTGCCACGGCCGAGGACAGAAGGTTTGCCAGGGTGATGCCGATCTGGATGGTCGAGAGGAAGTCGGACGGGTCATTGGTGATGCGCACGAGGAGTGCAGCCCGTTTGTTGCCTTCCTCGGACATTTTTTCAATTTTTTTGTTGTTGATGGAAAGGATCGCGATCTCGCTCGCTGCAAAAAATGCATTGCAGGAGATCAGCACGATCAAAAGCAGGATACTGGGCAGGGCGCTCATAAATCAATTCTCCTTAACTGGTTGTTGGCATCGGGCGGACAGGTGTGCCGATGCTACAAGCGCCGGACATAGAAAAGCCGCGGCGTCCCGGCGTTTGGGCAGCAAAAAAACGCGCCGTCAAAAAGACAGGAACTCCTCCCTGTCCGGCAGCGGTGCGTCGATCGCCCAAATCTTTCCAAAGAACCGGATCGTCGCGGGTCTGCGGGGTCTCCCACGGTAGCCTGTACCTCCCTTCTGAAGCCGGACGCAAGCATCTTCGCATCCGGAAAACTGTTTACAATTTCCCGGTACGGATTTTTGCCCCTCCGGGAATCAGTGATCTTGCACCGGCCCTGTGTTTTACTGCGGCTCTGGTGCAGATTATTCTCAGTATAACACAGCGCCGCCCGGAAGTCAAGGGCGGCGCTGTGCGGATTTGTGGCGAAAATGGGCAGTTTCGGTCAGAATTCGGCCCGGATCTTCGCCAGAATCTCCACATCTGCCGGGCAGAAAGGGTAGAGCGGGATTTCTTCGGGTTTGATCCAGCGCAGGTCGTTGTGCTCGAGGAGCTGCGGCTCCCCCGCGGGGATTGCGGCGTGAAAGAGGGTGAGGTGGACGGTGATGTCGGGGTAGGTGTGGGTGATTTCGGTAAAGACCTCCCCCACGGCGATCGAGACGCCCAGCTCCTCCTGGAATTCGCGGATGAGGGCAGCTTCCTTCGTTTCCCCCGGCTCGACCTTCCCGCCCGCGAATTCCCACAGCAAGGGAAGGGTTTTGTTTTTGGGGCGCTGGCAGATGAGAAACCGCCCCTCCCGCCAGACCAGCCCGGCGACAACTTCGGTCATCATGAATCTTCCTTTCTGTCAATCGAAAATTTCAGCGTATTGAGAGCCGTATGGATGGTCATGGTACATCTCCCAATACTTGTCATAGAGCGGGTCATCCTTGGTTAAGGCCAGCAGAGCCACAGCCCCTACAGCATAGGTATACTCTGCCGCATCCCGGAATTCTTCCACGGTATCCGCGACGTCAGATTTCAGCGTTTTGATGCTTTGATTGTCATATGTGACGACATACTCCCGTGTGGACATGGCGAACAGCTTGTTTTCGGGAGGGTTGATAACAAACACGCTGGCGTTGCTCGCGGTAGTGGGGGTGTAAAATCCGCTGCCCTGCTTCTTCAAAAAGAGAATCAGTTCGTCATCCTTGAATGGGCGGGTCTGGTGGGGCCAACAAAATTTTAACGTGATCTGTTCTTCATCACACTCCCCCTGCCAGACCTCACGGACGTTGATATGATAGGTCGTAAAATCGGTTTCAGGTCCGTCGGGAAGGATATCAAAGATTGGCCCTCGTTCCGTGATCCCGTCATCCGCAACGGTGCCGGCCAGAATCACGTCAGAAGAAAGTGTCATATGTGCAAATTTTTTGTCAGGTGGCACTGTGATGCTGCTCAACGCATTCGCATTGAGATTTTCTGTGTCTTCCTTTTGCTCGAGCCGCGTTTCTGCATCATATTGATGCCGGTCGGACGCATACCCGGGCGATTGGGCGCAGCCGCAGCAGAGGAGCAGTATTCCGGCCAGGAGACAGCACAGTTTTTTCATGAAAATCCCCCCTACTCAAAAATTTCGGCGTATTCGGGGTAATAGGGATTGTCGCGGTAAATGTCCCGGTATTCTTCGTACAGCGGGCTGTCCTCCGTTAAAGCGGACAGGGCGACGGCGCCGGTAGAATAGGGGTACTCTGCCGCAGACTGAAACCCCTCGACAATCCCGTCGATTTCCGCCTCGAGGCTTTTGGGCTTCCTGCCGTCAAAGGCGGTCAGCACCTCCTTGTTGGACAGCGCGAAGAGCCGGTCGTCCGGCGGGTTGATGACAAAAACGCTGTAATTGCTCGCCGTTGTGGGGAGGCAGTAATCCGGTCCCACCGCCAAGAACAGAAACAGCTCGTCTCCCTGATAGGGCTTTGTCTGAAATGGCCAATAAAATCGGAGGGTCAGCTGCTCCCCGTCATAGGAGCCGTACAGGACTTCGCGGACGTCGATTTGGTAGGAGGTTACAATTGCCGTGGATCCATCGTCTATACCTTCTAGCAGCGATACCTCCTGTGTAGTGCCGGCATCCGCAACGGTTCCGGTGACAATCAGGTCGGACGCGAGAACAGTGCTTTCCAGCAATCTGTCGTCCGGAATCACAAAGCCGCATGCGTTGGGGAGTTGGTCATACGGGTATTCCTCATAGTGCGCGGAGCGTTCCTCCGGAGTGTACTGGTGGCGGTTCGGGTCGTAGGGCGTCCCGCAGGCCGTGCACAAAAGCAGCGCGGCGGGCAGCGCGAGCCATTTCCAGAGCTTTTTCACAGCGGTTCCTCCTTTTTGGGCGGGCAGGGAAGGCAGAGGCACAGCCTCGGGCAAATCCCGGCCTTCTTTGTTATATCTCGGCCGCTCCCCGCATACTCATTAGTAAAAACCGTAGTGAGGAGCGAGGCCAATGACGGATTGTATGGAAGAAAGATGCGTGCAGTTCGCGCAGTACATCATCGATACCCGCGCGACGGTGCGGGCGACGGCGAAAAAGTTTGACTACAGCAAATCGACGGTGCACAAGGACATCACCGAGCGGCTCCGCCACTGCAATCCCCAGCTGTACGCCGAGGTGCGCAAGATCCTCGACATCAACAAGGAGGAGCGGCACATCCGCGGCGGGATGGCCACCAAGCACAAGTACGAGCTGTTAAACGGCTGAGGTCACCGCGAGGGCGATCTCCAGCGCGCGGACCATATCGCCCAGCGCCATCGAGGGGGTGCGGCTGCGGTTGACGACCTGCGCGGGCAGGAAGGGGAGGTGGAGAAAGCCGCCCAGCCGCTCCGGATGCCGCAGCGCGTTCTCCTCGAGCACCTGGTAGAGCAGGTGGTTGCAGACGTAGGTGCCCGCCGAGTCGGAGAGGCTCGACGGGATCCCGGCCTTGCGCAGCGCCGCGACGATCGCCTTGTTCGGCAGGGTCGCAAAGTAGGCGGGCGCGCCGCCGGGGGTGATGGGCCGGTCGAGGGGCTGGTCGCCGGCGTTGTCCGGGACCGAGGCGTCGTCGATGTTGATGGCCACCCGCTCCGGCGTGACCTCATACCGCCCGCCGGCCTGGCCGACGCAGATCACCGCCTCGGCGCCCCACTCGTTGGCGGTCCGGTTGACCAGCGCGCCCGATTCGGCGAAGACGGTGGGGACAAGCAGCTTGCGCAGCGCAATGCCGGGGAGGTCCTCCCGGACGCGGGAAACCGCCTCCCAGGCGGGGTTTACGGACGCGCCGCCGAAGGGGTCGAAGGCGGTCAGCAGGATTTTCATAAGGGACGCTCCTTTCAAATCTCTTTCAAAATCCGCACCGGGATGGGCGGGTTGTTGGGGCGGTTGGCAAATTCGGTGACCAGGACGGTGTAGGTCTTGCTGTCGATCGTTTTGAGGTAGGCAAGCAGGGCGTCCTTTTCCTCGAAGCCGCTGTCGCCGCCGTAGTAGATGCACAGGCTCATGACGCCGCCGGGCTTTAAGAGGACAAGCCCCTGCTCGATGGCGGGGATGCTCGTCTCGGCGCGGGTGCAGATGCTGTGGTCGCCGCGGGGGAGGTAGCCGAAGTTGAAGGTGATGCAGTCGACCGTCCCGGGGGAGGCGTATTCCGCCATATGGTGGTGGCTTGCAAGGTGCAGCTCGGCAATTCCGGCGAGGCCCCGGCTCTCCAGGAGGGCGCGGGTGCTGTCGATGGCCTCTTTCTGGATGTCAAAGGCGATCACCCTGCCGGAGGGCCCCGCCAGCTCGCAGAGGAGGGCGGTGTCGTAGCCGCGGCCGGCGGTCGCGTCGATGCAGAGCGCCCCCGGTTTGACATGCTCGCGGATGAAGCGGTGGGCGAGGGAGAGGGTGTTGATTCCGGGCATCGGATGGCTCCTTTCTTGTGTTTTCACTCGTCATTATAGCCCATTTCGCGGCGTTTGGCAAGCACGGTGCAAAAACCGGCCCCCTCCGGGCGGGAGAGGGCCGGTTTTGCGTCAGTTTTCGTCTTTGCCTGCGGTATCCGTATGCATCGGGCAGCCGCCCGCGCAGTGTCCGGAACACCCGGAGCATCCGGCGCACCCGCCCCCGCGCTTTCTGCGCCGCCGCATCGACCAGAGGACGGCGGCGACCGCGGCGAGCAGGATCAGAATGAGGATCAAATCGGGGAGGTTCATGGCGGCTCCTTTCGTTCAGCGGAGGATGAGGCTGCCGATCTGGTAGACAATGAGCGCCGTGACATAGGCGGCGCCTGTCTGGTAGAGGGCGGTGAGGATGGCGCCCTTCCACGAGCCGAGCTCCCGCCTGCTCGCCGCGAAGGCCGCGACGCAGGGCATGTAGAGGACGGTGAAGACTAAGAAGGAGAAGGCGCTCAAGGGGGTGAAGATGGCCGCGAGGGCCTGGGAGAGCTGGGCGTCGGTGGCGGCGCCGGTCAGGACGGTCAGGGTCGAGACGACCGTCTCCTTGGCGGTGACGCCGGTGATGAGGGCGGTCGAGGCGCGCCAGTCGCCAAAGCCGAGCGGCGCGAAGATGGGCGCGATAAACGAACCGATCATGGCGAGGATGCTGTCCGCACTGTCCGCGACCATGTTGAGCCGCAGGTCAAAGCTCTGTAAAAACCAGATAACAATCGAGGCGACAAAGATGATGGTGAAGGCCCGGCGGATGAAGTCCTTGGCCTTCTCCCACATGAGCAGCAGGACGCTCTTGGGGGCCGGGATGCGGTAGGCGGGCAGCTCCATCACGAAGGGGACGGGGTTGCCGCGGAAGACGGTCCTGGAGAGAATCAGCCCCGACAGGATGGCGACGAGGATGCCGATGATGTAAACCGAGATCATGACCAGCGCCCGGTGGGTGGGGAAGAAGGCCATGATGATCATGCCGTAGATGGGCAGCTTTGCGCTGCAGGACATGAAGGGGGTGAGGAGGATGGTCACCTTGCGGTCCCGCTCGCTTGAAAGGGTGCGGGCGGACATGATGGCCGGGACGCTGCACCCGAAGCCGATGAGCATCGGCACAAAGGAGCGGCCGGACAGGCCGATCTTGCGCAGCAGCTTGTCCATGACAAAGGCGACCCGGGCCATATAGCCGCTGTCCTCAAGCAGCGAGAGGAAGAAAAAGAGCAGCACGATGATGGGAAGGAAGGAGAGGACGCTGCCTACCCCGGCAAAGATGCCGTCGATGACCAGCCTCTGCAGCCAGTCGCTGATCTGGGCCCGCTCCATGAGGCTGCCGACCGCGTTCTGCAGCAGGCCGATGCCCTCGTCCATGAGGTTTTGGAGCGGCTCGCCCAGCAGGGTAAAGGTCACCCAGAAGATGAAGAACATGATGCCGATGAAGATCGGGATGCCCCAGACCTTGCTCGTGAGCACCCGGTCGATCTTCTCGGAGCGGACCTGCTCCCGGGTCTCCTGATGCCGGGTGACGCAGAGGGCGCAGGCCTTTTCAATGAAGGAGTAGCGCATATCAGCGAGGGCCGCCTCCCGGTCGGTGCCGAGCTCATGCTCCATATCCTCGACAATGTGGTCGATGATGTGGACTTGGTCCTCGTCGAGGCGGAGCTTTGCGAGGGTCGGCTCGTCGCCCTCCACCAGCTTGGTCGCCGCGAAGCGGAGGGGAAGCTCCGCCTCCGCCGCCTGGTCGGTGACGATGTGAGCGATGGCGTGGATGGCCTTGTGGACCTCGCCGTCGCAGAAGTCGTATTTGAGGGGCCGCCGGTTTTCCCGCGCGGTGCGGAGGGCGGTCTCGATGAGCTCGTCGATGCCCTCGTTTTTGCCGGCCGAGATGGGGACGACCGGGACCCCCAGCTCCTGCGAGAGGCGCGGGATATTGATGGAGTTGCCGCTCGCCCGCACCTCGTCCATCATGTTGAGGGCGATGACCATCGGGATGCCCAGCTCGATGAGCTGGAGGGAGAGGTAGAGGTTGCGCTCGATGTTGGTCGCGTCGACGATGTTGATGATGCCGGCGGGATGCTCGTTTAAGACAAAATCGCGGGTGACGATCTCCTCCGAGGTGTAGGGGGAGAGGGAGTAGATGCCGGGCAGGTCGACGACCGTCGCCTCCGGGTGCTTTTTGACCGCGCCCTCCTTCTTTTCGACCGTGACGCCGGGGAAGTTGCCGACGTGCTGGTTGGAGCCGGTCAGGCGGTTGAAGAGGGTGGTCTTGCCGCTGTTCTGGTTGCCCGCGAGGGCGAAGAGGAGCTCCTTCATGCCGTCCCCTCCTTTTTGACGGGGGAGACGCTCTCGTCTGACAGCGTGATGTTCGCGGCGTCGTCCTTGCGGATGGTGAGGACGTAGCTGCGCAGGTACAGCTCGATGGGGTCGCCCATCGGCGCGACCTTGCGGACCGCGACGCGGGTCTTGGGGGTCAGCCCCATATCCAGCAGCCGGCGGCGCAGCGCGCCTTCCCCTCCGACCGCCGAGATGACGGCGCTGTTTCCGGGTTTGAGTTCGTCCAATGTCATAGATATGCCTCCAAACGGGTTTGTTAGCTATAGGTTACAAATTTATTATAGCGAAAAGCGTAGCCTGTGTCAACAAAAAGCGCCCCTTTCTCTGAACAAACTTGCGCCGTCCGGGCGGATTTATTTGGAGAAAATCTCCAATTCTGCCGGCAAGGGGCGTCGGGCGGCCTTGTATTTGGGGTGAAATGATGCTATACTGATAGCAGACAGGCGGCCAGGCCGCCATGTGAATTCTGTCCGGTACAGGAGGACCAAAGCTATGACAGTCAATGAAAAAATTTCCCGCATCCGCGCGCGGATGGCCGAGGGCGGCATCGATGCCGTCATCATCCCGAGCGCCGACCCCCACATGAGCGAGTATGTATCCGACCACTGGAAGACCCGCGCCTACGTCTCCGGCTTTTCCGGCAGCGCCGGGACCTTTGTCATCACCAGAGAGATGAGCGGCCTCTGGACCGACGGCCGCTACTACGTCCAGGCGGGCCACGAGCTGGAGGGCAGCGAGGCGGTCCTCTTCCGCGCGTCGGACGCCGGCTGCCCCACGCCGTCCGGCTACCTCGCCGAAAACCTGCCCGAGGGCAGCACCGTCGGGCTCAACGGCCGCCTCTTTTCGGCCGCGGAACTGAAAAAGATGCGCGGCGGATTCTCCAAAAAGGGGATCCGGGTCGACATCGCCGTCGATTACGCAAACGAGCTGTGGGAAACCGACGGCCGCCCCGCCGACGTCTTTACCGAGGCCTGGCAGCTCGACACCTGCTACACCGGCCAGAGCGCTGCGGAAAAGCTTTCCGCCCTGCGGGAGAAGCTCTCCGCCCTTTCGGCCGACGCCATCGTCGTGAGCAAGCTCGACAACATCGCCTGGCTCTTCAACATCCGCGCAAACGACGTCGAGAATAACCCTGTCGTCATCGCCTACGCCTACGCCGGGCCGGAAGAGGCCGTCCTCTTCACCGATCAGGGCCGCATCCCCGCCGCCCTCGCCGCCGCCCTCGCGGAGGAGGGGGTCGCGCTGCGCGGGTATGAGGAGATCTACGATTTCCTCGCCCGGACCGAAGAGAAGGCCCGCGTCCTCTGCGACGAGAAGGAGCTCAACTCCGCCCTGCTCACTGCCGTCGAGGAAAACGCCGCCCTCACCGCCGTCCCCGGCGAGGACCCCATCTTTATGCTGAAAGCCTGCAAGAACGAGGTGGAGAACCGCAACACCGCAAACGCCTACCGCAAGGACGGCTGCGCCCTCGCCGAGTTCTACGGCTGGCTCTTTGAGGAGCTCGAAAAGGGCACGCCCCTCACCGAGTACGCCTGCTCCGAAAAGCTCGGCGAATTCCGCCGCGCCCAGCCCTTAAACCGCGGCGACAGCTTCGGCGCCATCGTCGCCTACCGCGCCAACGCCGCCATGATGCACTACGCCCCCAAGGCGGAGGGCTCCGCCCCCCTCGCCAAAGAGGGGATGCTCCTCATCGACAGCGGCGGGCAGTACCTCGACGGCACCACCGACACCACCCGCACCTTCGCCCTCGGCCCCATCAATGAGACCGAGCGCCACGACTTCACCATCACCCTCAAGGGCTCCATCGCCCTGATGGAGGCGGTCTTCAAGTACGGCGCGAGCGGCAGCCAGCTCGACGTCCTCTCCCGCCAGTACTTCTGGCGCGAGGGCCTCGACTACCGCTGCGGCACCGGCCACGGGGTCGGCTTTATGTTAAACGTCCACGAGGGCCCGCAGGGCTTCGGCTCCCCGGTCAAGCTCGAGGAGGGGATGGTCGTCACCGTCGAGCCCGGCGTCTACCGGGAGGGCGAGCACGGCATCCGCACCGAGAACGTCGTCCGGGTAGTCAAGGGCGAGATGACCGAGTACGGCCAGATGATGCGCTTTGAAAACTTCACCCTCGTCCCCATCGACGTAAACTGCCTCGATTTAAGCCTCCTCTCCGACAGCGAGATTATGTGGCTCAACCGCTACCATGAGCGGGTCCGGGCGGAGATCTCCCCCCTGGTCAGCGAGCGGGCGCGCAAGTGGCTTGAGAAATACACCGCCCCGGTCTCCCGCGGCTGATTTTGTCTGAAAACACCGATTTACAGCGTCCATTTTTATTAAGATTTTCCCGGCGGTTTGGATTGACAACCGCCGGGAAACGTGCTAAAATGGGGTTGTGAAAACGATTACAGCTTTGGAAGGATGGTTGCTATGGAAAAGATCCGCGTAACGGTCTGGAATGAATTCAAGCACGAAAAGGAAATGCCGGAGGTGGCGGAAATCTACCCCGACGGCATCCACGGCACGATCGCCGCGTTTTTAAACAAGGAAGCTGACATTGAGGCGGGCACCGCCACCCTCGAAATGCCGGAGCACGGCCTCACTGAGGAGGTCTTAAACAACACCGACGTCCTCATCTGGTGGGGGCACTGCGCCCATCACCTCGTCTCCGACGAAATTGTCGAGCGGGTGCACCGCCGCATTATGGACGGCATGGGGCTCATCGTCCTCCATTCCGGCCACGCCTCCAAGATCTTCCACAAGATCTGCGGTACCACCTCGGTCGACCTCAGATGGCGGGAAGCGGGGGAGAAGGAGATCCTCTGGGCAGTGAACCCCGGCCACCCCATCCTGAAGGGTCTGGACAGCCACATCATCATCGAGCATGAGGAGACCTACGGCGAGCACTTCAACATCCCCCAGCCGGACGAGCAGATTTTCATCAGCTGGTTCGAGGGCGGCGAGGTCTTCCGCAGCGGCTGCACCTTCACCCGCGGCAAGGGCCACATCTTCTACTTCCAGCCCGGCCACGAGACCTTCCCGATCTACCATCAGCCCGAGATTCAGAAGGTCATCACCAACGCGGTCCGCTGGGCGGCGCCCGCGGCGGACACCCCCAAGATCGTCTACGGCCACCATCCGGACCCGATCATCCAAAAGTAAAAAGCGATGCGCGCGGGGAAGCCTTTGCCGGCTTTCCCGCCTTTATTATTTGAAAGGAGCAGCAGAATGCCGAACCTTGCCGAATACCTCGCCGACCCGTGCGGGACCCTCTCCCTCCCGTACTGGAAGGCCGGAATTTTCACGCCGCCGCCCGGCCTCCGGGTCCTCCATGACCGCGATTTTGATCCGGCCCTGCTCGCCGAATGGGAGGACTGCCGGTATTTCCGCCTGCTCCACGACCTGAAGGAGGTGGGGCGGGAAGCGCCGGCGGGGATCCTCCTGCAAACGGCCGGCCCGGAACAGACGGGGGAGATCGTGCGGATCATCAACGCCTCCTATGCGGACATCCGGGTGGATGCGGCGCAGATCGAGGGGTACCAGCGCACTGCGGTCTACGACCCTGCCCTCTGGGTGATGGCGGCGGACGCGGATACCGGGCGGCTGATGGGCTGCGGCATCGCCGATTACGACCCCGAGGCGGGGGAGCTCATCCTCGAATGGATCCAGGTCCTGCCGGAATACCGCCGGAGAGGGGTGGGGCGGGCGATCGTGAACCGGCTGCTGGGGCAGAAGCAGGGGATCGCCCGGTTTGCGACGGTTTCGGGCCGGGCAGACGACCCCTGCCGCCCGGAACGGCTCTACCGGAGCTGCGGATTCGCCGGGAATGATCTCTGGCATGTCCTGCGCCCCCGAAAAATCGCGCCGACCCCTTCCCATTCCGGCTGAAATGTGCTACAATAGACGGAAATGCACTGATGAAAGGAACCTGCCATGATTACTGTTTCCAACCTGAGCCTGAGCTTCAACGGCCAGGCCCTCTTCAAAAACGTCGACCTCAAATTCCTCGAAGGCAACTGCTACGGCGTCATCGGCGCAAACGGCGCCGGGAAATCGACCTTCCTCCGCATCCTGTCGGGCGAGCTCGAGCCGTCCGGCGGCTCGGTCACCGTCGACGCCAAAAACCGGATGTCCGTCCTCAAGCAGGACCATTTTGCCTTTGACGAATTCACCGTCCTCGACACCATCATGATGGGAAACCGCCGGATGTACGAGGTCATGAAGCAGAAGGACGCCCTCTACCTCAAGGAGGACTTCACCGAGGAGGACGGCATCCTCGCCTCCGAGCTGGAGGCCGAATTTGCCGAGATGGGCGGCTGGGAGGCCGAGACCGAGGCGGGCAAGCTCCTGCAGGGCCTGGGGCTCGACCTCTCCCTGCTGGAGGCGCAGATGGGCAGCCTGCCGGTCAAGCAGAAGGTCAAGGTGCTGCTCGCCCAGGCGCTCTTCGGCCGCCCCGACATCATCCTGCTCGACGAGCCCACAAACCACCTCGACAACGACTCCATCACCTGGCTCGAGGACTTCCTCATGGACTACGAGGGGACGGTCATCGTCGTCTCCCACGACCGCCATTTTCTGAACAACGTCTGCACCCACATCGTCGACGTCGATTACAACCAGATCAAGATCTACGTCGGCAACTACGACTTCTGGTACGAGTCGAGCCAGCTCATGCAGCGGCTCATCAGGGAGCAGAACCGCAAGGTCGAGGAGAAGATCAAAGACCTCCAGGACTTTGTCGCCCGCTTCTCCGCCAACAAGTCCAAATCCCGCCAGGCGACCTCCCGCCGCAAGCTGCTTGAGAAGCTCGCCGTCGAGGAGATGCCCGCCTCGTCCCGGCGATACCCCTTCGTCGGCTTTTCGATGGACCGGGAGCCGGGCAAGGAGATCCTCGAGGTGAAGGACCTCTCCAAGACCATCGACGGGGTCAAGGTGCTCGACAGGGTCTCCTTCCGCTTGAACCGCGGGGACAAGGTCGGCTTTGTCGGGGAGAATGAAATCGCCGTCACCACCCTCTTCCGCATCCTCATGGAGGAGATCGAGCCGGACGAGGGGAGCTTCAAGTGGGGTGTGAGCACCAGCCGCTCCTACTTTCCCAAGGACAATTCCGAATATTTCGACGGCTGCACCCTCTCCATCCTCGACTGGCTGCGGCAGTACGCGCCGCCCGAGGCGCTCGAGAGCTACCTGCGCGGGTTCTTAGGCAAGATGCTCTTTTCCGGGGACGACGTCTTCAAGCCGGTCGAGGTCCTCTCGGGCGGCGAGAAGGTGCGCTGCATGCTCTCCCGGATGATGATGTTCGGGTCGAACGTCCTTCTGCTTGACCAGCCGACCAACCACCTCGACCTCGAGTCGATCACCGCCGTCAACAACGGGCTGACCGCCTTCAAGGGGGTCGTCCTCTTTTCCTCCTACGACCACGAGTTCATCCAGACGGTCGCCAACCGCATCATGGAGTTTACCCCGAATGGCCTCGTCGACCGCCTCTCCACCTACGACGAATACCTGGAATGGAAGGCGGGCCGCTGATTTCCGGCGGGCTGAAAGTAAAGATAGAATGAATTTTCTGAACAATCTGTGAACAAAACAGCCCGCCCCGCGGGAAAATGTGCTATACTGGTTTCATAAAGTTCGATCCGCGTATGCGGATGATAAAGGAATGATGCAATCATGCTGAAAAGTATGACCGGCTACGGGCGGGCGCAGGGCAGCGGCGCCGGCTTTGATATCACGGTCGAGCTCAAATCGGTCAACCACCGCTATTTTGAGTGCGCCGTCCGGCTGCCGAAGGCCTTCTCCTTTCTGGAGGACAGCCTCAAAAAGCAGATGCAGGCCGCCGTCAGCCGCGGCAAGACCGAGATCCAGCTCACGATGACCGCCCAGGGCGGGCAGGATACCGTCGTGACGGTCGACGAGGAGGCGCTCCTCCGCTGCCTTTCCGCCCTCCGCGCGGCGGGGGAGCGGGCGGGCCTCACCGACGACCTGGCCCTCTCCGATGTCATCCGCCTGCCGGACCTCTTCACCGTCCATCGGGCCGAGATCGACGAGGAAGCCGCCGCGGCCGCCGTTTCAGCCGTGATGGAGGAGGCGATCGCCGCCTTTGAGCGGATGCGGCTGGCGGAGGGGGAGAAGCTCCTCGAGGACCTGACCGGCCGGCTTTCCCGCATCGGGGAGCTGGTGGGCGAGATCGAGGCCTGCGCGCCGCAGCGGCAGAAAGCCTACTACGACCGGCTGTATGCCAAGGTGTCCGAGCTTTTGCAGGACGCGCAGGTCGACGAGAGCCGCCTCATCACCGAGGCCGCCATCTTCGCGGACAAGGTCGCGGTCGACGAGGAAACGGTCCGGCTGCGCAGCCACCTTTCCCAGTTTGCGGGGATGCTCGACGCCGGCGGGCCTGCCGGCAAAAAGCTCGACTTCCTGGTCCAGGAAATGAACCGGGAGGCCAACACCATCGGCTCCAAGGCCCAGGACGCCGGGATGGCGCGGATCGTCGTCGAGATCAAGTCGGAGATCGAAAAGATCCGCGAGCAGATCCAGAACATTGAATAGGAGGACAGTATGCGGCTAATCAACATCGGATTCGGCAACATGGTGTCGGCAAGCCGGATCATCACCATTGTCAGCCCGGAATCCGCCCCCATCAAGCGGATTATCCAGGACGCCCGGGATTCCGGGCAGCTGATCGACGCCACCTATGGCCGCCGCACCCGGGCGGTTATCGTCATGGACAGCGGGCACGTCATCCTGTCCGCCATCCAGCCGGAAACGGTCGCCAACCGCTTTGTGCAGAGCGATGAAATGGAAGAGGAGGCTGATGCAGATGAGTAGAGGCGTTTTGATGGTCTTCTCCGGGCCTTCGGGCTGCGGGAAGGGGACTGTCCTGAAGGAATTTTTCGCAAGCGGAGGGGACGCCTTCCTATCGGTCTCGGCGACCACCCGCGCCCCCCGTCCCGGCGAGGAGGACGGCGTACATTATTACTTCCTCAGCAGGGAGGACTTTGAGCAGAGGCTTTCCCAGGATGAGATCCTCGAGCATGCCTGCTACTGCGGCAACTACTACGGCACCCCGCGCGGCCCGGTCTACGAGCGGCTGGAGCGGGGGGAGAACGTCATCCTCGAGATCGAGGTGCAGGGCGGGCTCCAGATCCGGGAGAAATGCCCGGAGGCCGTCCTCGTCTTCGTCCTCCCCCCGAGCTTCGACGAGCTGCGCCGCCGCCTGCTCGGCCGCCAGACCGAGGATATGGAGACGGTCAGCCGCCGCCTCGAGACCGCGCGCCAGGAGATGCAGGCCGCCTACGACTACGACTACATCGTGGTAAACGACCGGCTCGAGGACGCCGTAGACGAGCTCAAGGCGATCTTCGCCGCTGAAAAGATCAAAACTGCAAACCGGAAAACAATGATTGATGAGGTGTTACGTTATGATGCATAGACCTTCCGTTCCCGAACTTCTCAAACCCGGCCAGAGCTACTACTCCCTGGTTGTCGCCGTCGCCAAGCGCGCCCGCGAAATCGCCCAGCAGGCCGACGACAAGCACGAAATCCTCCTCGAAAAGCCGGTCCAGCTGGCCGTTGAGGACTTTGCCAAGGGCCGCTACAAGCTGATCGAGAGCGACGAAATCGGGGTCATCCGCGACCGGCGGCTCAACTATGTGCCGACTACCTCGCTCGAAGACGACGAATAAACCGCCCGCATGGCAGGAAAGGGGGGAGCGCTGTGCAGGTTGCCGAGATCGCGGTCGAAGGGACCGCCTTCCATTTTGACCGGCTGTACAGCTACCGCATCCCTCCGGAGCTTGCGGGAGCGGTTCGGCGCGGCGTGCGGGTGCTCGTCCCCTTCGGGCACGGCAACCGCAAGGTGCAGGGGCTCGTCTTTTCGGCCGGGGAGGGGGAGGAAAGCCCCGCCCTCAAGCCGGTGCTGGCCCTCATCGACCGGGAGCCGGTGGTCGGGGAGGAGGCCTTCCGCATCATCGAGTACATGGCCGAAACGACCTTCTGCTCCCGCTACGACGCCCTCAAGTGCATCCTGCCCGCCGGCCTCAATGGGGTGGCTGCGGAGGAGTACCAGCTCGCCCGCGCCCCCTCGCCCGAGGAGCGGGAGGCCTTGAGCGCAGGCGAACGGGAAGCGCTCGCCTGCGCCGAACAGGCGGAAAGCCAGGCCGCTGTCAACCGCTATTTTGCCGAGGGGGATATCGCCGCCCGGCGGAAGGCCGCCCAGCTCCTGACCGGGAAGGGGATCTTCCGCTGCACCGACCTCCTCCGCACCCGGATGGGGAGCAAAACGGTCCGCATGGTCCGGCTTGCACCCGGCTTTGACCCCGAAGCCGCCGCCCTCACCCCCAAGCAGCGGGAGGTCGTCCGCGTTCTGGAGCAGGCCGGCGCCGCCTCCGAAAAGGAGGCCGCCTACCACGCCGGGGTGCGGGAAGGGGTCGTGAAGACCCTCGCCGCCAAGGGCGCGGTCGAGTATTTCGAGCGGGAGATCTACCGCATCCCCCGCTCCCGGACCGAAGAAGGGCTCTCCCTCGACACCCTCGCCCTGTCGGAGGAACAGCAGCGGGCCTATGAAGGGATCCGCGCCCTCTGCACATCGGGGGAGCCGCAGGCCGCCCTCCTCTTCGGCGTGACCGGCTCGGGCAAGACCCAGGTCTTTGTCAAGCTGATCGAATCCTGCCTCCGGGACGGGAAACAGGCGATGCTCCTCGTGCCGGAAATCTCCCTCACCCCCCAGCTGCTCGCCAAATTCCGCGGGCTTTTCGGGGAAAAGATCGCCGTCATCCACTCGAGCCTCTCGATGGGGGAACGGCTGGACGCCTATAAGCGGATCGAACGGGGGGAGGCGCAGATCTCGATCGGCACCCGCAGCAGCATTTTCGCCCCCTTTCAAAACCTCGGCCTGATTATCCTGGACGAGGAAGGGGAACACTCCTATAAATCCGATACGACCCCGCGCTACCACGCGCGGGATATCGCCAAGCTGCGCTGTGTCTGGCACAAGGCGACCCTGCTGCTCGCCTCGGCGACGCCAAGCGTGGAGAGCTACTACGCGGCGCAGACCGGGCGGTACCATTTTTTTGAGCTCAAAGAGCGCTACGGCGAGGCGGACCTGCCCGACGTCCGGCTCATCGACATGAAAGCAGAGGAGCAGTGCGGCAACCTCTCCCCCTTAAGCGACGAACTGGCGGAGCGCCTGCTGGAGAACTGGCAGCGGAGGGAGCAGTCCATCCTCCTCATCAACCGCCGGGGCTACGCCGCTTTCGCCCTCTGCATGGACTGCGGGGAGCCGGTGCGCTGCCCCAACTGCAGCATCACCCTGACCTACCACCGGGCAAACGGCTACCTCATGTGCCACTACTGCGGCTACGCCGTCCCCGCCTCCACCAGCTGCCCCTCCTGCGGGAGCCGCCAGCTCAACATGGTCGGGACCGGCACCCAAAAGGTCGAGGACATCCTCGCCCGCTCCATCCCGGATGCCCGCATCCTGCGGATGGACACCGACACCGTCTCCTCCCGCTATGCCTATGAGGAGCAGTTTGCAAAGTTCGAGGCGGGGGAGTACGACATCCTGATCGGCACCCAGATGGTGGCCAAAGGGCTCAATTTCCCCAACGTCACCCTGGTGGGCGTCTTAAACAGCGACCAGTCGCTCTATTCCAACGACTTCCGGTGCGGCGAGAAGACCTTCTCCCTCATCACCCAGGTGGTCGGCCGGAGCGGACGCAGCAAAAAGCACGGCGAGGCTTACATCCAGACCATGTCCCCGGAAAACGACGTCATCCAGAACGCCGCCCGCCAGGACTACCCCGCCTTTTACCGCCAGGAGATTGCGCTGCGCAAGGCGAGCTTGCAGCCGCCCTTCTGCGACCTGGCGGTCGTCGGCTTCACCGGCAGTTCGGAGGAGCTGACCCGCCGCGCGGCGGAAGCCTTCCACAAGCTGCTGCGCGCGCGCATCCTGGCGGAGGGGGAGAAGCAGCCGATCCGCCTGCTCGGCGTTTCCCAGGCGGGGATCTTCCGCTTAAACGGCAGGTTCCGCTTCCGCATCGTAATCAAGTGCAGAAACAATAAAAAATTCCGCGCCCTGCTCAGGCAGGCTTTCGCGGAAGCATCCAATCAAAAGCTGTTCAGCCGGATCTCCGTTTTTGTGGACATCAACGGCGAAATCCTGTAGATTTTGGAGGGTATCACATATGGCTTTGCGCAAAATTATCACCAGTCAGGACCCCGTCCTGCGGAAAAAATCCCGTCCGGTCGAGGTCTTTGATGAGAAACTCGGCCTCCTGCTCGACGATCTGAAGGAGACGATGTACAAGTATGAGGGGGTCGGCCTCGCCGCGGTGCAGGTCGGCGTCCTGAAGCGCGCGATCGTCATCGACATCGGCGAGGGGCCGATCGAGCTTGTCAATCCTGTCATCATCAAGACAAAAGGATCGCAGGAGGATTCGGAGGGCTGCCTCTCCTTCCCGAATCAGTACGGCATCGTCGAGCGCCCCTATGAAGTGACGGTCCGCGCCCGGAACCGGAAGGGCGAGGAGGTCGAGTACACCGGCACAGGGCTGCTTGCCAGAGCTTTCTGTCACGAGATCGACCACCTCGACGGCGTCCTCTTCGTCGACCATGTCAAGGAGATGCTCGAGCCGGAGCGCCCGCGCCGCCGGCGCGTTTTCGACCGGCTGGAACGGCGGGGAGGCGGGCAGGCGTGAACATCGTATTTATGGGGACGCCCGATTTCGCGGTCCCCTGCCTGAAGGCACTTTTGGACGCCGGATATCGGGTCACAGGCGTCTTCACCCAGCCGGATAAGCCGAAGGGGAGGGGCTATCAGCTCGCGGCTCCGCCTGTAAAGGAGCTGGCCTTGACATATGGAATCCCCGTTTTTCAGCCGCAGAAGATGAAAAACAACCCGGAAGCGATGGAACAGCTGATGCAGTGTAAAGCGGATTTGCTTGTCACAGTCGCCTACGGCAAGATCCTTCCAAAAGAGATGCTCGAACTGCCGCCTTTGGGCTGCATCAACGTCCATGCCTCCCTCCTTCCCAAGTACCGGGGACCCGGCCCGATCCAGTGGTCGGTCATCAACGGGGAGACCGAGACCGGTGTGACGACGATGTACATGGCGGAGGGGGTCGACACCGGCGATATGCTGGAAAAGGCCTCCCTTCCCATCGGGGAAAACGAGACGGCCGACGAGCTGCACGACCGTTTGGCTCAGCTCGGCGCGCAGCTGCTCCTCTCCACCGTCGCCAAAGCGGAGGCGGGGACGCTCTGTCCCGTCCCGCAGGACGACAGCCTCGCGACCCATGCCCCGATGCTCGACAAGGAGATGGCGCTGCTCGATTTTACCAAGCCGGCGGCCGAGGTCCACAACCTCATCCGCGGGCTCTCCTCCTGGCCCTGCGCCTACACCTTCTACCAGGGAAAGCGCCTGAAGGTCTACCGCAGCCGCTTAAGCCCCCTGCGCGGCAGACCCGGCGAGCTGGTCGACCCGAAGCGCTTCGTTGTCGCCTGCGGCGACGGGGCGGTCGAATTCGAGACGGTTCAGTATGAGGGCAGCCGCCGGATGCCCGGCGCGGATTTCCTCCGCGGAAAAAAGCCGGCAGAAGGAGAAATTCTTGGTTAGCCCGCAGAAAGGAGCGTATCCATGCCTGTTTTCCCTTATTTTGACGTCTACTACCTTTATTTCATCCTCCCGGCCCTGATTTTTACCATCTGGGCGCAGGTCAGGCTCAAGAGCACCTACGCGAAGTACGGCCGGATCTTCAACCGCTCGGGGATGACCGGCGCCGAGGCGGCCCGGTATATCCTCGATCAGAACGGCCTCCAGCACATCCGCATCGAGCGCGTCTCCGGCCAGCTGACCGACCATTACTCCCCGAAGGAGGGGGTCATCCGGCTGTCGGACAGCACCTATGCGGCCGGCACCATCGGCGCGGTCGGGGTGGCGGCCCACGAGTGCGGCCACGCCATCCAGTACGATGTGGGCTACCTGCCCATCAAGATCCGCAACGCCATCATTCCGGTCACCCAGATCGGCTCCCAGCTCGCCTGGCCCCTTTTCGTGATCGGGCTGATTTTTCAGTTCGGCATTCTGCTTGACATCGGCATCCTGCTCTTTTTCGCGGTGACGGTCTTTCAGCTCATCACCCTGCCGGTCGAATTCAACGCGAGCCGCCGGGCGATGGCGACCCTCGAATCCTCCTCCATGCTGGCCGAGGATGAGCTCAAAGGGGCGCGCAAGGTGCTGACGGCGGCGGCGATGACCTACGTCGCGGCGCTGGCGACCGCCCTGGCCAACCTGCTGCGGATGATTGCGCTGCGCGGCAGGCGGGACGACTGATGGACGCGAGAAGGATCGCCTATACGGCGCTGCTCCGCGTGATGCGGGACAAAAGCTACTCGAACCTCGCCCTCGACGCCATCCTCAAGGCGGAAAACCCCTCCGCCCAGGAGCGCCAGCTCGCCTCCACCCTCTTTTACGGCGTTTTGGAGCGGAAGCTGACGATCGATTACACCCTTTCCCGTTATATCAAAAAGAAGCTCGCGAGCCTGGACGGCGAGGTCCTTGTCGCCCTCGAGCTCGGCGTTTACCAGCTCGCCTGCCTTGCGGGCATCCCGCAGCCGGCGGCGGTGAACGAGAGCGTGAACCTCATCAAAAAATCCAGAAAGCAGAGCGCCGCGGGCTTTGTCAACGGGGTGCTGCGCGCCTTCCAGCGGGACGGCTGCCGCTTCCGCTTCCCCGAGGAGCCGGGGCTTTTCCGCCTGAGCGTCGAGACCGGAATGCCGGAGGAGATCCTGCGCCGCTGGTCCGCCGATTATTCGGAGGAAACAGCCGCAGCCCTCGCCCGCGCCTGCCTGGGGCGCCCGCCGCTCCACCTGCGGGTCAACCCCCTGCGCGGCACGGCGGAAGAGGCCGCCGCCCTTTTGGAGGAGGAAGGGGTGGAGGTCAAAATCGACCCGGACCTCCCGAACTGCCTCGAGATTTTCCGCTCCGGCAGCATCGCCGAGCGCAAAGCCTTCCGGGAAGGGCTTGTTTCGGTCCAGGATAAGGCCTCCCAGCTCTGCGCGCTGGCAGTCGGGGCGCAGCCGGGGGAACGGGTCTTCGACCTCTGCGCCGCGCCGGGCTCCAAGAGCTTTGTGATGGCCCAGGAGATGGAAGACCGCGGCGAGCTGCGGGCCTTCGACCTTTATCCGGCCCGCGCGGGCTTAATCCGCCAAGGTGCGGAGCGGCTGGGGATCACCTGCATCCGGGAGGGGGTGGGGGACGCTTCGCAGTTTGATGAAAGCCTCGGCCTTGCGGACCGGGTGCTCTGCGACGCGCCCTGCTCCGGCCTCGGCATCATCCGGCGCAAGCCGGAGATCCGCTGGAAGACGGCGGAGGAGCTCGACGCCCTGCCGCCCTTACAGCTTTCCATCCTCGAAAACGCCGCCCGATATGTGCGGCCCGGCGGGACGCTCGTCTATTCGACCTGCGCCCTCTCCAAAGCGGAGAACGAAGGGGTCGCCGGCGCGTTTCTCGCAAAACATCCGGAATTTCAGCCGGATCCCATGCCGCCGGCTGCCGCTGCGGTGCTGGGGGAAGGCTGTTCCAGCGCGACCCTGACCCCGCTTCGGGGGAATTTCGACGGGTTTTACATCGCGCGGTTTGTGCGGAGATGACTCCGCTTTTTCTAAGAAGGAGGGCTCTTATGATCGATATCAAAAGCATGACCATCGGGGAGCTTGAAAAGCTGCTCGCGGACCTCGGCCAGCCGAAATTCCGCGCAAAGCAGGTTTTTCAGTGGCTTCACCAGAAGCAGGCCCTCTCTTTTGACGAGATGAGCAACCTCCCCGCCGCGCTGCGGAAGGAACTTGCCGGGCACGCTGCCATCACGGCCCTTGAAATAGAGCGCAAGCTCGTTTCCCAGCTCGACGGGACGGTCAAATACCTCTACCGCCTGCCCGACGGGGAGCATATCGAGAGCGTGATGATGCGCTACGAGCACGGCAATTCACTGTGCATCTCGAGCCAGGTCGGCTGCAAGATGGGCTGCGCCTTCTGCGCTTCGACCAAGGCGGGCTTTGTCCGCAGCCTGACCGCCTCCGAGATCCTCGAGCAGGTCTATATGGCCGGGCGGGACACCGGCGAGAAGATTTCGAGCATCGTCATGATGGGCATCGGCGAGCCGCTCGACAATTACGAAAACGTCCTGCGGTTCCTCGAGCTGGTCGCCTCCCCGGAGGGGTTAAACCTGAGCCACCGCCATATCTCCCTCTCGACCTGCGGGGTGGTGGACAAAATCTACGACCTGGCCGAGCGGAATTTGCAGCTCACCCTCTCCATCTCGCTGCACGCAACCACCGACGGGGCGCGCAGCGAGATGATGCCCATTAACCGGCGGTGGGGGATTTCCGAGCTCCTGGAGGCCTGCCGCTATTACACCGGGAAGACCCACCGGCGGATCTCTTACGAGTACGCCCTCATCGCCGGGGTAAACGACAGCCGCGCCCAGGCGCTCGAGCTGGCGGCCCTCTTAAAAGGGACGCTCTGCCACGTGAACCTCATCCCGGTCAACTATGTTAAGGAGGCGGGGTATGAGAAGAGCCCGAAGGAGCGCGTGTACGCCTTTCAAAAGGCCCTGAACGACAAGGGCGTCAACGCCACCGTCCGCAGGACCCTCGGCGCAGACATCAGCGCGGCCTGCGGCCAGCTCAGGCGGGAGACCGAAGGGCTGCAGCCGGACCCGGAGGGATCGGTTTCAATTTGATGAAAAGGAGATCGTCGAGTTGAGGATAGTAGGAAAGACAGACATCGGCATGGTGCGGGACACCAATCAGGACGCCTTTAAAATCGTCGCCCTCGGGACCGGGGCCGGCCTTGCGCTGGTCTGCGACGGGATGGGCGGCGCGCGCGGCGGGGATACTGCAAGCTCGATCGCCAAGACCGTGATCACCGAAACGGTCCAGGGCAAATACCAGGAGATTATGGGCGCAGAGGCTGCGCAGACCCTTATCCGCGAAGCGGTGCTCAACGCAAACCGCGCCGTTTACCAGATGGCCCGGGAGCATCCGGAATTTGCCGGGATGGGGACGACGGTCGTGCTGGCTCTCCTTTACCAGAACCATGCCTATATCGCCCACGTGGGGGACAGCCGGCTCTACTGCTACCGCGGCGGGGCCCTCTCCCAGCTCACCCGCGACCACTCCTACGTGCAGGAAATGGTTGACCGCGGGGAACTGAGCGAGAGCGAGGCGCGCAACCATCCGGGCAAGAACATCATCACCCGCGCGGTCGGGGTCAACTGGGATGTGGAGATCGACGTCCACACCCTGGAGCTCGCGCCGGGGGACCGGCTTCTGCTTTGCACCGACGGGCTTTCCAATCTCTGCACCGACGCGCAGATCATGGAGGTGCTGGGCAGCCTTTCCATCGAGGAAGCTGCCGAGACCCTCATCCGCATGGCCAACCAGGGCGGCGGGCATGATAACATCACGGTCGTCATTGTGGAAAGCTGAGCAGTTTTTGGAGGACTATCTATGGAAAACTATATCGGAAAACGCCTGACCGGCCGCTACGAGCTGGTGAAACTGATCGGAAGCGGCGGAATGGCCAATGTGTTTGAGGCCAAGGACCTCCTGGAACAGAAGACGGTCGCGATCAAGGTGCTCAAGGAGGAGTATCTGACCAACGAGGAGTTCGTGCGGCGGTTCCGCAACGAGTCCAAGGTGATCGCGGTCCTGGACCACCCCAACGTCGTCAAGGTCTATGACGTAAATTTCACCGGGGCGGAGCAGTATATCGTGATGGAATATATCGACGGCATCACCATGCGGCAGTATATCGCCCACCAGGGCCGGCTGCGCTGGAAGGACGCGGTGCATTTCACCACCCAGATCCTCCGGGCGCTGGAGCATGCCCACGAAAACGGAGTCATCCACCGGGACATCAAGTCCCAGAACGTCATGCTCCTGCGGGACGGCACCATCAAGGTGATGGATTTCGGCATCGCCCGCTTTGCGAGGGAGGATATCCGGACGATGGACAACCGCGCCATCGGATCGGTCCATTATATCAGCCCGGAGCAGGCCTGCGGCGAGGAATCCGACGAGAAGAGCGACATCTACTCGGTCGGCGTTCTCCTCTACGAGATGCTGACCGGCGGCGTCCCCTTTGACGGGGATACGCCCGAGCAGGTGGCGATGAAGCACATCAACACCCGCCCCACCCCGATCGCAAAGCTCGCCCCCGACGTGCCCACCGGTCTCTGCGAGATCACCGAAAAGGCGATGCAGAAGGACAAAAACATGCGCTACCGCTCGGCTACCGAGATGCTCCAGGCCATCGAGCGCTTCAAGCAGAACCCGAATATCGTTTTTGAGTACAAATATACCGCCGAGGAGCCGCCTGCAAACCGCTACTCCCGCTCGGTCAGCGCCATCCAGGCCGAGGAACAGGCGGAGGAGGATACTGAATCCGACGAGCAGGTCGTCGTCAAGCGCAGCCCGACCATCCTCATCCTGACCGGCATCGCGGCCGCCTGCGTCATCACGGCGCTGCTGGTGCTGATGGGCTTTTTCTACTACGGGCAGGAGGACAAGGTCGAAGAGATCGTCATGCCCAACCTCATCGGGATGGATTACGATACGGTCCGCGGGATGGAGGAATACAAGGATTTCCATTTCGTCGTGATCGAGAACGACCTGAGCGAGTACCCGAAGGGGCAGATCTACTACCAGAGCATCGATCCGGGCATCCGGGTCAAAGCAAACCGCCGCATCCAGGTCAAGGTGAGCGCCGGCATCGAGGTGCTCGAGGTGCCGCCGCTGGAAGGGCTGTACGTCGGGGAGGCGGAGGATCAGCTCGCGGCGCTCGGCCTTGAGCCCATCATCCGCACCCAGAAGGACGACAGCGTCGAGCCGGACCGGGTCATCCGCACCGAGCCGCCCGCCGGCCAGCAGGTCGAACAGGGCACCCAGGTCGTCCTCTATGTCAGCCGCGCCGAGATCACCTCGGTCGTCCGGGTGCCGTCCTTGATCGGCTATGATATCGAGCGGGCCCGGGAGATGCTCACCTCCCTGGACCTCGAGGTCGTCGTCGAGGAGGTCGACAGCGACGAGGCGCCCGGCACGGTCATTGAGCAGAGCCTGCCGCAGAACGAGTACGCCCAGAGCGGCTCGACCATCACCCTCAAGGTGAGCAACGGCTCCGGCTACACCCAGAAGGCCGCCATCACTGTCGCCTTCCCGGAGGGGCTGACAGAACCGTTTGTCATCTCCGTCTTTGTCGGCGGGGAAGAGGTGCTGCGGGAGACGGTCGACCCGACCCAGACCGACACCTGGGTCGGCGAAATCGAGGGCCAGGGCACTGCGGAGGCGGTTGTCGTCATCAACAACCAGCAGTACGCGGCCTATGAGGTGAATTTCGCGGAGAATATCGCCACCCTGACCGAGGGCTACTATCTGGATGTCTTTGAGAACCAGCAGCCCTCCTCTCCGTCCGGCCCGGAATCTTCGGAGCCTTCGGAACCCTCGGACAGCTCCGAGAGCTCAGATTCTTCTACGATTCCCGCCGGGCCGTCGGAGTCCGGGCCGTCTGAATCCGTCCCGCAGGGCCCCGGCCCCGGGCCGGACGGTGGGCTGACCGGCGGCGATTCCCCCGAAAACGCGCCGGTTGAGGGCGACTGACGAAAGGCGGACAGAATGAAACAGACAGGCATGATCCGCAAGGCGCTGAGCGGCTTTTACTATGTGCTGACCGACGCAGGGGAGTACCTCCCCTGCAAGGCCAAGGGCATCTTCCGCAAGGAGGGCCGGTCCCCGCTCGTCGGGGACCGGGTGGCGGTCGAAAACGGGGTGGTCGCGGAGATCTTCCCCCGCAAAAACGAGATCCTGCGCCCGCCGGCCGCCAACCTGGACATCGCGGTGATGGTCGTTTCGGCCGTCCAGCCGGAGCCGAACACTCTGGTGCTCGACAAGCTCATCGCCATCTGCGAGCATAAGGGGATCGAGCCGGTCCTCGTCTTTACCAAGGGGGATCTGGGCGACGTCTCCGCACTGCAGGAGCTTTACCGCAGGGCCGGCTTTTCGGTCTTTACCAGCGTGCCGGGGCAGACGGATTATTCCGGGCTGCTTTGCTGCCTAGCGGGCAAGCTCAGCATCTTCATCGGCAACTCGGGGGTGGGGAAATCCACCCTCATGAACGCCCTCATCCCGGGAATCGGGCTTGCGACCGGCGAGGTGAGCGACAAGCTCGGGCGCGGCCGCCACACCACCCGCCATGTCGAGATTTACGAGCTGCAAAACGGCGGGCTGGTGGCCGACAGCCCCGGCTTTTCGACCGTCGAGCTGGACAAATACGGCCGCATCCGCAAGGAGGAGCTGGCGGGCTGCTTCCGCGAGTTTGACTCCTACATAACCGACTGCCTTTTTCCCGACTGTTCCCACCGGGTGGAAAAGGGCTGCGCCCTGCTGGCGGCGCTGGAAGCGGGGGAGATCGCCCGCAGCCGCCACGAGAGCTACTGCGCGATGTACGAGGACGCCATGCAGGTCAGGGACTGGGAACAGAAGGAGGAGAAACGCCGGTGAAATGCGTAATTTTCGGGGCCGGCCCGATCGCGGACTACAGCTTTGTGAAAGGGGAGCTCCCGGAAGGGGGGTACCTTCTGATCGCGGCGGACGGCGGGCTGCGGCATACGGCGGCGCTCGGCCTGACGCCGGATATCATCATCGGGGATATGGATTCTGTGCGGGAGGAGGACGTGCCGCCCGGCGCGATCCTCTACCCCTCCCGCAAAAACGACACCGACATGATGCTGGCGGTCAAAAAGGGCCTTGCCGTCGGAGCGGAGGAGTTTTTCCTCTTCGGCGGGATGGGGGGCCGCTTTGACCACACCTACGCCAACATCCAGACCCTCGCTTACCTCGCGGAGCACGACGCCCGCGGCTGGCTGCTCGACGAGAGCCACCGCATCTGCATTTTAGAGCGGGGGGAGCTCGCCCTCAGCACGGAGTACCACTACCTCTCGGTCTTCGCCTACGGCGGGGTCTGCACCGGCGTGCGGATCACCGGCGCGGAATATGACCTGGAGGACGGGGTGCTGGAACCGTCCTTCCCCCTCGGGGTGAGCAACCAGCACGCGCCGGGGCAGCAGATGCGCGTTTCGGTGGAAAACGGTTCCCTTTTGATTATCCAGACCAAACTTCTGTAACCAAATCGTCCCCTTTTGCGTATGATGCAGTGTAATCCATACGCGGCAGGGGGGATGAAGATGAAGAAGCCGTGCTTTTCCCGGCTGAACGCCCCGGTGGCCGCTGTGCTGGCAGGGATTGCGCTGCTGCTTGGCGCGCTGCTTTCGTTCCGGTTTGTGCTGGCGCTTTTGGGCGTCGCCCTGATCGGCTGGGGGCTCGCCTGCTGCTGCAAGGGCTGAAGGAGGGGTTTTGATGAAGATTGTTGTGATCAGAAGTCCCAGGTACTTATCCGGGCTGCTCCGGCTGATTTTCGGCATCAAAAAGGAGCAGGAACTCTAAGAATTCTCATGCAAAGGAATGTGAAACTATGAAACCAATCGGAATCATCGGCGCGATGGGGCTGGAGGTAGAGGAGCTGCGGGACGCGCTGGAAGACCGCGCGGAGACGGTCCTCGCAGGCCGCAGCTTCTACTCCGGCCGCCTGGGCGGGACCGGCGTTGTCGTCGTCTGCTCCGGCATCGGCAAGGTCAACGCCGCCATCACGACCCAGCTTTTGATCGACCATTTCGCGGTGCGCGCGGTAATCAACACCGGCATCGCGGGCGGCGCGCTGCCGGATATCCGGGTGCGGGACGTCGTCGTTTCGGACACGGTGGTCTACCATGACATGGATCCGCGGATCCTCGCCATCGGCTACCCCCACCTGCAGGAATTTACCGCCGACGAGGAGCTCTCCCAAAAGGCGCTGCGCGCCTGTGAGGGAAGGGTGCGCGCCCTGCGCGGCCGGATCGCGACCGGCGACCAGTTTATCGCGGACAGCGCGGTCAAGGCGGACATCGTCGCCCGCACCGCCCCCGCCTGCGTTGAGATGGAGGGCGGCGCGATCGCCCACACCGCCGCATCGAACGGGGTGCCCTTTGTCGTCATCCGCAGCATTTCGGACAACGCGGACGACGAGGCGGAGATGTCCTACGAGACCTTCGAGCGGATCGCCGCCAGCGACGCCGCGGCCATCGTGCGCAAGATGCTGGCTGAATAAACGGCCGGCCCTGGTTTCCCGGCATGGAAAAACCAAAGACAGGAGACACGTTTGGGGTCTCCTGTCTTTTTTGTTATGCCCACCTTACCCGCCCCGGCCATCTGCCGCACATTCTTGACGAATTACCTGTTATTTATGTATGATAAAAAATAGGTGCAGAAGGAGACTGCGGCCTGCACCGGTTTTTGGCGGCAGATGATGAGGATAACCTGTGATTTTGGAGGGCTTTGATTATGACGGAACGTGAGAGAGTTTTGCACATTTTGCAGAAAAAGCAGCCGGACCAGCTCCCCTGGTGCGCCGATCTGACCTATTGGAGATTCGGACTGGAGACGGACGGCGTTTACCCGGCGCAGTATCGGGACACCTGGTACGACAACGGCTTCCAGCATCTTCACCGGGATCTGGGGATCGGATTTTACCTGCAGGGCTATGAGCCGTTTTCGGCGCAGCACCCGCATTTTGAAGAATCCTGGGAGCGGCAGGGCGGCCGTTCCATTCACCGTGTCCGCTCCAAAGGCCGAGAACTGACAGAGGTTTCTGAATACAGCGCCAAAAGTTACAGCTGGGGGGTTGTCAAGCACCTGGTTGAGAACGCCGAGGAGCTGAAATTTTTCTGCGAAATGCTGGCAGATACCGTCTACACGCCCAGCTACGAGCTGGCAGAAAAGCGGTATGAAACGGCGGGGACCAACGGCGTCGTCCTCTGCTATACCCCAAAAAGCCCGCTGATGCAGCTGGTGGCGCTGGCAAGCGGGGTGGAGAATTTCACCTACATGCTCATGGATGAGGAGGAGACCGTCCTCGACTGCCTCAAACAGATGGAGCGGAAGTTCGACGAAGCCTGCGAACTGGTTGTCAAGTCCCCGGCGGAGTGCATCATGATCCCGGAAAACATCACCTCGGAGTGCGTCAAGCCCTTTTATGAGCTGATGGAGGGCTACCACAAGAAATGGACCGACCGCATCCGCGCGGCCGGGAAATATTCCTTTGTCCACCAGGACGGCACGGTGCGCGGGCTGATCGGAGAGCTCTCCAAGCGTTCCGGATTTGACGTGATCGAAGCGGTGACGCCCAAGCCGGTGGGGGATATCACGCTTGAGGAGGCGCGGGAGCTTGTGCTGCCGGAGACCATCATCTGGGGCGGGATGCCCGGGGGATATTTTCGGGAGGACAGCACAAGCGACGAAGAATTCGACGCGCACCTGATGGGCTGCATCGAGATTATGACAAAATCCCCCAACTACGTGCTGGGGGTCGCCGACCAGGTTGTCCCCGGTTCCAGCGAGCGCCGCCTGCGCCGGGTGCGGGAGCTCGTGGATCTGTACGGGAAATATTGAAGGCATCAAGACGGATGTTTTGATGATAACGGAAGAAATTGGCCGCCTTTATTGCAGCTCCGTTTTGCAATAAGGGCGGTCAATTCGCAATTGGCATGTGAAAAGGAAGGCGGCCGCAAGATACGGCCGCTGTTTGCCGCTGCAGGGCCATAATCAGCTGCTTATTCGGAATAATCATATGGAAGGTTCTCTGAATGATGGAAAGGATGTTTTTCTTGCGGATACATTTACAGAACAGGGGCGGCTAATCCATCCTTTGCATGCAGGTTCCTGTCAGTTTTCCTGCAATTTATGGGTCCACAAAAGATGAATGTCCAAACTAAAAAAGTGAAAAATACATAATTTTGCAGCAAAAACAATTTGTTTCTTGCATTTTTATAGACTTTAGGATATAATAAGCAGTAATCAGATAAATGAGCGCTTTTTTTGACGGAGCTTCGAATTCTTCCGGGTTCTGCTGATGCAATGGATCAAGGGAATAAATTCTTTCATGCCGATTCCTGGCAGCGATATATGGATGAGAGAGAACATGAAAAAAGGAGATTGGTATATGCATCGTCTATTTAAGAGCCATCCAGTCCATCACGATGTGGAGCTCCATACTATGGAGGGAAACCGGCTGGGAAGAATCCCCTTTTATATCCGCCGCTATACAAGGGAGAATTTAACTCGTGTCATGCATCAGCACGAGATGCTGCAGATCAACTATGTGGTAAAAGGAAGCTGCCGCCATTTTATCAATGGAAAGGAGAATGAGGTTGCCAAGGGAGATGTTTTGATAATTCCGCCATATGTTCCTCATCAACTTTCCTGCGATGAAACAGATTACGTTGAAATCTATGAGGTTGAGTTTTTGGAAGATTTCGTGCTTCAGAATGCACAGGATTTTGACGATGTGCAGTCGCTTTTTGATTTCGCGTATTTGAAGCCGTTCTTTTTGGAAGAGAATGAGGTGCTGGTTCGCTATCACATTCCTCCGGAGCAGCAGAAGCGGATAGAGACAATTCTTCAGGAGCTGCTTGCAGAATTTGGCAGCAGTGCGGAAAGCCGTATGCTGATGATCAAAGGGCTGCTGCTTCAATTTCTGGTCATGCTGCAGCGCTGCATCGGAAGTCAGGGACAGGGACGAAAGGGGCGGAAAAACGGGCTGGTTGAATCTATAGAAAAGGCAGTGGAGTTTATTGACGAGCATTTTGCCGAGGATATTTCAGCACAGGATGTGGCCCATATGGCCGCCTTTTCGAAATCCTATTTCGGCTATCTTTTCAAAACGGTGACCCATCAAACATTTATCGAGTATTTGAATGAACGGCGCATAGAGGCTGCACTGCAAATGCTTGACGATTCCAACAAGCGGGTGATCGACATCTGTTATGATTGCGGCTTTAAGAATGTCAGCCACTTTAATCGGACCTTTAAAAATGCAATCGGCGTATCTCCGACAGAGTACCGGATCATCCTCTCGGAAAAGGGCAAAGAGAAATCCAACGCGTGACAGAATTGGCTGTTCGACATCCTTGTGTCGGACAGCCAATTCTGCATTCTACAGATTTTATTAACCACCTGGTTAGTTATACTGTGAAATCTGCAAATATCTTCATGAATTATGCAAAGAAATATGTGCGACATGTTATTATAATATGAATATAACAAAGTTCGTCACTTTTCGAATCAGATGGCTGGAGGAGTGCTCATGAAAAAAATATCCATCAAAATCAAAAGGGGCGGCCGATTGGGAACCACCAATCTGGTGTTAACGCTTATGGTCCTGCCGGCTGTGCTGCTGCTTACAGTCTTTCATTATTTTCCCTTGCCGGGCATTGTCATAGCCTTTGCAGAATACAACATCGGCGGTTTCCGGCAATGGGTGGGATTTGAAAACTTTGAATATATTTTTGGGCTGAAAAACTTTTGGCGCGCATTCGGCAACAACTGGCTTTATGTTCTGCTCAACTATGTGTTCATTTTCCCGTCCTCCATCATCCTTGCGGTCCTTTTCAATGAGATCCGCGTCCGGTGGTACAAAAAGTTTGTCCAGACCATCAGCACCCTGCCGCACTTCCTTTCCTGGGCCGTCGTCGGCGGCATCTGGATGCTCCTGCTTTCCCCCAGCAACGGGTATGTAAATCTGATCATAGAAGCGCTGGGCGGGGAGCCGATCTACTTTTTCGCCAATAACGCAACCTTCCCGCTGCTGTACACGGTCATCGCCATTTGGAAAAGCGTCGGCTACAACTCCATCATCTACCTGGCGGCCTTGTCGGGCATCAGCTCGGAGCTCTATGAAGCGGCGGCAATTGACGGCGCGGGCCGCTGGAAGCAGACGCTCCATATCACCATTCCGGGGCTGAAGCCCACCATCCTCGTCATGTTTGTTCTCTCCTTTGCGTCCGTTTTGAACCTGTTTGAACCGCTCTATGTCCTTTCCAACGCAATGGTGCGGCAGAGCGCGATGGTTTTGGATACCTACATCTTCCAATCCGGTATCATGCAGGGGCATTACGATATATCGACGGCTATGGGCCTGTTCAAGTCCACGATATCGCTTGTCCTGGTTCTGGCTTCGAACTTCTTGAGCAAGCGCCTGACCGAAGACGGCCAGAGCATCCTCTGAGTGGAAAGGAGTGAATAGGCATGAACAGAACCCTTGGAGAAAAAGTTTTCAATGTGATCAATCTCATCTTTTTCTGCCTCTTTTCGGTGATTCTGCTGATCCCGATCCTGTATATTCTGCAGCAGTCGCTCGATGTGGGCGCGGTCAAGAGCGGGCTGTCCCTATGGCCTTCCGATCCGTCCACCGCCTACTACCAGATGGTCCTGGGGGACTCGGGAATTTACGGCCCGCTGCTCAATTCAATCTACATTACTATTGTCGGAACGGTTTTATCCGTATTGGTCAACGCTGCGGCCGCCTATCCCATGTCCCGCAAGGATTATAAGCCGAACAAGGTGCTGGTGTATTACATCGTCATCATTCCGATGCTTTTCAGCGGCGGACAGATTCCCACCTTCCTGGTGCTGAAGGAATTGAACATGCTCAACACCCTGGCGGTCTGCTTTGTCCCCACGCTGGCCAGCGGCTGGAACATCGTCCTCATCCGCAATTATTATAAAAGCATCCCGGAGAGCCTCGTAGAGGCCGCCAAGATCGACGGGGCCGGAGAGTTTTACATCTTCGGGCGGATCATCCTTCCGCTCTCCAAACCGGTCATCGCCGCGATTGCCCTTTTCACAGGCGTCGGCCTGTGGAACGTCTTTACGCCGGCGATCATGTATAACTCGGATCCCACGAAATACACCTTCGCAGTCAAGCTGCGGGAGATGATTGTGGTGCAGGAGGATATGTCCCGGCAGTTCGAGGCCATGATGCAGCAGATGGCGATGTCAAGCGCGAACGGACAGGCCATGACCAACGAGGGCCTCTCCGCCGCGATGATGATCATATCCATCATCCCGATCATCCTGGTTTACCCCTTTCTGCAGAAGCATTTCGCGGCCGGCCTGATGGTGGGCTCGGTCAAAGGCTAAGTTTGTGGCGCGGGCTTGCCCGGTCATGATAGAAACGACATAACAGGAGGTTATTTGCATGAAGATCAAAAAGCTATTCGCCCTTCTGCTCTCCGCAGTGATTCTGTCGACAATGGCGGCAGGCTGTGGGAATGATTCTGCGGAGGAATCCTCCGCAGCCGGCAGCAGCTCTTCCACTGCCGCCAGCACTTCCTCCGGCGGGGAAGAATCCGCGGAAGAAGAGCCCGTAGAGATCCGGATCACCCGTCCCCTCTATTTCGGCGATGCCAGCGAAAACCTGGACCTGAAGGAAGAGTGGATGCAGATGGTGGAGGAAAAATACGGCGTCAAGGTGTCGGTCAACTACCTCCCCCGCAACGAGTACACGTCGAAGATCAACCTGCTCATGACCAGCGAATCCGTAGATGGGCTGGTCGGAGTGTTCAGCACCAATGAAATCCTGAATTATAAGGACATGGGTGTTATCGAGCCTATCGGCACCTATTTGGAAAATAATGAGACCTGGAAGTCCATGCCGGAGGATATGCAGAACCTGTATCTGTTTGACGGCGAATTATGGGGCCTCCCTGCCGGATATTCTTCTAACCTGTTTACCCGCACTGTCCGTAAGGACTGGCTGGACAACCTTGGTATGGAAGTCCCCACCAATCTGGACGAGCTCTATGAGATGGCCTACGCTTTCACCTATGACGACCCCGACGGCAACGGCGTGGACGACACCTACGGCCTGACCGCTTCCGGCACCTGGAACCTCCAGGACATCTTTCAGGCGTTCGGCGCCCGTCTGGATAGCTCCGGTTCTGGTTCCATTGCTTATGACCCGATTGAGAACTGCTGGGTTGACTCCATGCTGAAGCCTGAGATGGTCGACTGCCTGACCTACCTCAACAAGATGTACGAGGAAGGCCTGCTCGACCCCGAGCTCTTCACCAACAGCGGCAGCAACATGCGTGAAAAATTCTGGGCGGGCGAATACGGCTCCACCTTCTACTGGCTGGGCTTCAGCGGCGAGTCCGCGCCCTACCTGACCAAGATTACCCCGGATGTAGAATTTGCAGAAATTTCCTACCTGAAAGGCAATATTGACCATGATATTAACTGTGCCTGGTACAGCACCGTTCCTTATGTCATGGTGGCGGATACGCCGGATGCAGATAAGATGGTACAGGAGTTCGTCGATCTGGCGCTCGGTTCTCAGGAGAGCCACTTTGATTTCGCCTATGGAATCGAAGGGAAAACTTACCGTGTAGACGGCAATACGGTTTATACCTTAGTAGATCCCGATACGGATACTCCTATGACTACTCCCAGCCTGACTACCTATATTCCTGCGTACTATGACGACTTCACCTTCCTGACCGACGGCTTGGACGCGGAAGCGGAGCAGACCGCCATCGACCTGCTGAACTTCAAAAAGAGCGTCATCAATGAAGGTCTGGAAGAGGGCGGCATCTTTAGACTGAGCGAGGTAACAATTACGCCTTTCTCTGACACCTACCTGATGATTCAGGCGGACATTACGACTGCTTTTGAAACAGCCGTTTCCTCTTTGATCACCGGCACTGTTGACCCGCAGACCGCCGTTGACACCTACCTGGCGGAAGTAAAGGCGCTGGGCGCCCAGGACGTCCTCGACGAAGCCAACGAGGCCGCGGGCCTCACCGGCACCCTTTCCTACTGATTAAGGTTCTGCAACAGTCCGCACAGGCCAGCCTCGCCGGGCTGCCTGTGCGGATATTTTCTGCAACGGGAGACGCACTATGAACAAAACATCGGTATTTCTGGTCTGCAACGCCCACATCGACCCGGTCTGGCTCTGGCCGCGGGAAGAAGGAATTGCGGAGACCCTCGCTACATTTGAAACTGCCGCGCGCTTTTGCCGGGAAACGGATGGCTTTGTCTTTAACCACAACGAATCCATGCTGTACGAGTGGGTGGAGCGTTACGATCCGCCCCTTTTTGAGGAGATCCTCAGCCTTGTGCGGGAAGGGCGCTGGCACATCATGGGCGGCTGGTACCTCCAGCCCGACTGCAACATGCCGAGCGGCGAATCCCTGGTGCGGCAGATACTGGAAGGCCGGCGCTACTTCTGGGAAAAATTCGGCGCAGCCCCCGCGACAGCCGTCAACTTCGACTCCTTTGGCAACAGCCGCGGGGTCGCGCAGCTTTTAAAGCGTGCGGGGTATGACAGCTACATCGTCTGCCGCCCGGGGAACGAGGATTTTCAGACCCCCGCCCCGGATTTCCTGTGGGAAGGGTACGACGGCTCCCGGGTCATGGTCCACCGCATCGTAGACGGGTATGCCACCGGCCGGGGGCGCGCTCCCCAGAAGGCGGACAAATACCTGGAGCTCCCCATAGAGGAAGGACCCTACCTCTGCCTGTGGGGGATCGGGAACCACGGCGGCGGCCCTTCGCGGGAGGATCTGGACGGGCTGGAAGAGCGCATCGGGGAAGGGAAGCCGCTCTGTCACGCGACGCCGGAGGAATTCTTCCGGGCAGTGCGGGAGAGCGGGAAAGAGCTTCCTGTGGTGCGCCGGCCCATGAACCATTGGGGGGTCGGGTGCTATACCTCGCAGATCCGGGTCAAGCAGCTCCACCGCCGCCTGGAAGGGGAGTACTACTCCCTGGAGAAGATGGCGGTGCAGGCGGCAGCCTTGCAGGCCGCTCCCTACCCCGCGGAGGACCTGCGCGAGATCCGGCGGGACCTGCTCTTTCTCGAATTTCACGACATCCTCTCCGGCACAGCCGTTGAGGAGGCCGAGCGGCAGTCCCTCTGCATGGCGGCGCACGGGCTGGAGCTCGCCGCGCGCAGGAAATTCGACCTCTTCCTCTCCATGACCTGGGGAAGGGTCGCGCCCAAGTCGCCGGTCGTCCCGATTTACCTGTACAATCCCCATCCGGTGCCGGTGGAGGGGATCTGGGAGTACGAGCTCCAGCTGCCTCAGACGGTGCGGGAGGGCTTTGCCCAGCCGGTGCTGACCTGGAACGGCGCGGCCGTCCCCGTTCAGCGGGAGATGGAGCACAACCTGGTTCCCATCCAGTGGCGCCGCAGGATCGCTTTTTCCGCCAAGCTGCCCCCCTCATCTATGAGCCGGATGGAGTTTTCGACAGAGATCCTGGCCGAAGCGCCCCGCGCGGGCTGCGTCGCCGTCGGGGAGCAGACTCTGCGTTTTTCCAACGGCCGTATGGAGATCGAAATCAGCCGCGCCACCGGGCTGGTGGAACGCTACGCTGTTGACGGGGAGGAGTACCTGCGCGGCGGGAGCTTTGCCCCGACGGTCTTTCATAACCGCCACGACAGCTGGGGAATGACGGTGCAGAAGTACGACGAACCGGAGGGCGTTTTCCGCCTGCGGACCGGCGAAAACGGGGAACCGGAGCTGCGGGTGATCGAGGACGGGTGCGTCCGCGCCGTCATCGAGGCGGTCATGGAATACGGGCGTTCCCGGGCGGTGATCCGGTACTGTCTCCCGCGTGAAGGGGCTGAATTCGAGGTCCGGCTGGACCTTGCCTTCGCGGAGGAGGTCAAGGTGGTCAAGCTGGCCCTTTATCCCGCGATGGAGCGTTTCGACTTTTGGGGCGAAGCGGTCTGCGGGACGGAAAAGCTCGCCATCGACGGGCAGGAGGAGCCGGTGCAGACCTGGCTCGCCGCCTCGGACGCAAAACGCTGCCTGACCTTGATAAACGACGGCGTTTATGGGGCCAGCAGCGATGGGAAGGCGGTCTATCAGACCCTGATCCAGTCCTGCGGCTATGCTGCCCACCCGATGGAGGGGCGGCAGCACGTCCCGGAAGGGCGGTATATCCAGAGCAGCGACCACATCCGCACCGAATACCGGTTCTGGGCGCAGGGCGGCCCCCCTGCCGGGCGGTTCGCCGCTGTGGGCGGGGAAGCCCTCTGCCGCCAGCAGCCGCCCATGATCCTGGCCGCCTTCAGCGGCAGCTGCCGGGACTCTCAGCGATCGATATGGGAGGTCAGCAATCCGGCGGTGCTCCTGCTGGCCGCAAAACAGGCCGAGTCCGGCAGCGGGACGGCGTTCCGCCTCTTCAACGCGACGGGAGACGCCCAGCAGGCGCTGTTCCGGGCAGGCAGCGAAACGGCCGCGCTGGAATTCGGCCCATATGAACTCAAAACAATCCTGTGGAGGGACGGCGCATTGTCGGAGTCCGATCTGCTGGAAGGAATGTATCAGGAGGAAAGGCAATGATGGATGAGAAACTTGCAATTTATGGCGGCACGCCTGTGCGTTCGGTAAAGCTGCCCGGGCCCTACCCCGGAGCCAGCGTCTATGGAAAAGAGGAGGCGGACGCCGTGACCGAGGTGGTCATGCGCAAATCCCCCTTCCGCTATTACGGGGTGGACGTCGCCGGGAAGGCGCGGGATTTTGAGAAAATGTTCCGCGAGCGCCATGCGCGCCGCCACGCCCTGGCCTGCAGCTCCGGGACGGCGGCCCTGATCCTGGGGCTGATCGCGGTCGGCGTCCAGCCGGGGGATAAAGTGATCGTCCCCGCCAACAGCTTTTACGCCACTGCGGGCGCGGTGACGATGGTGGGGGCCGTCCCCATCTTCTGCGACATCGACCACAGCATGAACATCGATCCGGAGGCCCTGGACCGCCTGATCGATCCCCTGGTGAAGGCGGTCGTCGTCGTCCCCATCCTGGGCAACCCCTGCCGGATGGACGCTTTGACGGCAGTCTGCAAAAAGCACGGCGTATTCCTCATCGAGGACGCGGCCCAGTCCTGCGGCTCCTCCTTCCGGGGGAAGCTCTCCGGCACCTTCGGCGACGTCGGCACCTTCAGCCTGCAGCTCAACAAGATCATCAGCAGCGGGGAAGGCGGCATCCTGATTATGGACGACGACAGCTATTTTGAGCGGGCCGCCCGCTTCCACGACCAGGGCAGCTTCCGGGAGAAGAGCCGCCTGCCGGAGCTGAAGGACCGCCCCAACCAGTACCTCATCGGCCAGAATTACCGGATGAGCGAGGTGGCGGCAGCCATTGCCTGCGAGCAGCTCAAAAAGATCGATTTCATCATTTCCCGCATGCGGGAGCTCAAATCCCGCATCAAGGGCGCGATCCGGCCGGAACTGGAGGAGAAGGGGGTGGAGTTCCGCACCATCATCGACGAGGCGGGGGACGCTTCCAGCACCATCATGATGTATTTCCCCTCCCCGGAAAAGGCGGAAGCCTTCCACGACGCGCTGATTGCGGAAAACGTGTTCTGCTCCCACCTTTATGACCGGAAGCCGATTTATGCGGCCCCCTCCCTGCTGGGGCAGATTTCCGCCTATCAGAACCGTTTCCCCTTTAGTCAGCTCACCGGAAAAGACCGGGTGGAGTACCATATGGGGATGTGCCCGGTTGCGGAAGACCTGCTCTCCCGCAATGTGATGATCCCGCTGGCTCCCGCCTTCACCGATTCGGACGCGGAGGATATCATCCGCGCTGTCCGCAAGGTCGCAAACGTCATTTTAGCCGAATGAAATAAACGCGGGGACAGCTGGCAAAACTGTTCCCGCCGGCTTTTTTGATGCCGGCTCCTGCGGGGGCCGGGAATCTTTGACTGCATAAGGAGGAGAGGCTATGGCAGCGCCGCACCTTTATCTTGACAGCCGGGACATCCGGCGGATCCGGGAGAACCTGGACCGGTACGACTGGTACCGGGCGTCTTTTGCCCGGTTTCAGACCGACTGCGACCGCATGCTGCGGGAGGGGTTCACCGTCCCGGATACCTGCGGATTTGTCTTTTACAATTCCTGCAAAAGCGACAATACCGCCCTGATTTTCGATCCCTACGCCCCGGACCGCCACGTCTGCCCGACCTGCGGGATGAACTACCGCGACCCGCCCTTTGAGCGGGCCTGGCAGTGCTACTATCACCAGTGGCTGGCACAGATGTCCATCCAGCTGGGGCTCGTGTACGCCGTCACGGGGGACAGCGCCTACGCGGCGGCGGTCCGGCGGATGCTGCTCGATTATGTCCGCAAATACCCCGGCTATGAAAATAAGGACAACGAACTGGGGACGACCAAGACCTTCCAGTCCACCTATATCGAGTCCATCTGGCTGTCCTACCTGGCCTGCGGTTTCGACTTAACAAACGCGGACAGCTGCTATTCCGAGGAGGAGCGCCGGGCTGTCGTCCGGGAGCTTTTCCTCCCCTCGGCGGCGGTGATCCGGGACTACGACGAGAAATGGAACAACCGCCAGGCCTTCAACAACTCCGGCATGTGCGCCGCGGCCCTCCTGGCGGAGGATGGGGAGCTGCTCCACTATGTGCTGAACGGGGAGCACGGCTTTGCCGCCCACATGGAGCGCTCCGTGCTGGCGGACGGGCTGTGGTACGAGGGGGACAACTACCATTTCGCCACCGTCCCGTCCCTCGTCAATATGGCGGAGATGTGCCGGCACGGCGGCATCGACCTTTACCATCGCTCCTTCGGCGGCCATTCCCTGGAGGATATGTTCCTGGCGCCGCTTAAGTCCCTCCAGCCGGACCTGAGTTTCCCCTCCCGCAAGGATTCTCCCTATGCCAGCCAGATTGCCCAGCGCTGGTACAGCGGCCTTTACGAGCTGGCCCATGCCCGCTATGAAAATGCGGCGTTTGGGCGGATCCTTCAGGTCATGTACGCCCATCCCCTTCCCGAAGGCGCGGACTTAAAGAACGCCGCCGGCCTGATGGACATTTTCCCGGCGGAGCCCGCCTCCCGCTCCGGCCTGGACTGGAGGGGATTTATGACAATGAAGCCGGACCTTGGGGAGGAGACAGGCGTTCCGGTCACCCGGTCGGTCAACATGGAAGGGACCGGCCTCGCGGTACTCCGCCGGGAAAAAGGCAGACAGTATCTGAGCCTGGACTACGGGGACTACGGCGGCGGACACGGGCATCCGGACCGTCTGGCCGTCACCTGGTTTGCAGACGGCAGGCGGTGGCTCTGCGATTTCGGTACGGGCCAGTACTATTTCGATCACCTGAACTGGTACCGCTCCACACTTGGGCATAATACCCTTGAGGTGGACGGACGCCGGCAGGATATGCGAAACGGCGTCTGCACCGTTTTCGGGGAAACGCCGGAATGTTCTGCCGCCCGGGGGGAGGTGCAGGGGCTGATTCCGGGAGTAGATGCTGCGCGGACGGTGCTTCTTCTGGAAGGAGGGCTCTTTCTGGACCTGATAGAAGCATACTCGGAGACGCCGCATCTTTACCGCAGCGCTTACCACAGCTTCGGATCGCTGGAACTGCCCGGCCCCGCGCAAGCAGCCTCTTTGGAAGGAGATGCCTGCCGCTTTTTAGAGGATGTTTCCCGCTTCTGTGCAAAGGGGGATGCTGCGGCAGTGTTCCGGACTGAGGAAGCCTCCCTGCTGATTCGGAGCCTCGCGGATGGGGAGACTGCATTCTATTCTGCCAAAGCGTACGGTCCGCCCAATGAAATCCCCCGCCGCTTTCCGGTCTGCATTGAGGAGCGGGAGGGAAAATCCGCTGCGTTTTGGAATCTGCTGGAGGATATTCCCGCCGGCGCTGAATCCTCTGTCCGGTCTTTCATGCGGACGGAGGAGGGCTGTGCGATCTCGCTGACGGACGGTACGGTTTTGGCGGTATCTGCCGGGGAGGGGATTTCGGTATGCCGGTATCGGGGTGGGCAGCTCTTAAGCTTTTCCGGCTTCGGCTGCCGGCGGATCCCCGGCGTTTTGGAAACGGCCCTCACCCCGGACTGGCTGTATGGGGCAACCGATTCTGCCGGCTGGCAGCTGACAGCGGCGGGGCGGTACGGCGCCCTGACTCCCGGAACTGCGCTGACAGGGGAAATTTCCTGCAATGGGAAGAGATTCTGCGGGAAAGGCCCGCTTTTGGAAGGTTTCCTGCTGGAAAAGCCGGCGGCAGCCGCGCTGGTTAAAGGAATCCCCAACCTCGTGCCGGTGGAATTCGGAAACTTTAGCGATCAGGATATCCGTCTGCTGCTCGACCGCGATACGGCCCCGTTTCCTTACGGATTGGCGCTGGAACATCCGGTGAAAATCGAGCTGACGCCCGGGGAGCAGACGCAGGTCCTGCTTTCCCTCATCCCGTCAGATGAGGCGGCGGGGGAGCCGCGGTGGCATTTTGCGGAGGAAGAGCCGCTCGCCCTGCACATTTCCCCCGCATTGGGAAAATCCGGTGCGCTGGCGGCGGTCCGGGCGGAAAACCGGACGGCTGTTCCGTTGGAAATCCGCCTCTCCTTTGGCGGGCAGGCGGTTCTTCCGCCGGGCGGCGAGCAGGTGTTTTTTGCCGGTATGGAGGCGTTTCGGATGGAGGAGGACAGGGCGGTCCTGGAATTGGAAGTTCTCCTTCCCGATTCCGGGAAAGTCCTTCGCAGACGATGGGAAAAAGCGATCGTCTGCCCGGAATGGCTGCCGCGGCGGATTCCGCTGGATTCTGCGCCCTTCCAGCCCAACCTTATGCTGGAAGGGGAGAAAAAGGTCGCCCGCAACGAACGGCGCTGGGGAGGAGAAGCGGACCTCTCGGCCCGCGGGATGCTGACGGTTTCCGGCGGGAGCAGCCTGACGCTCCGGCTGAAGGTTCGGGACGACCGCGTCCTCTTTTCCGGCGGGAAATTTCCCTACGACAACGACACCGTCCAGCTCTGCTTCAGCAGGCCCGCAGCAAACGGGGAAAGGCAAGTGTCCCGGGTGATGTTCTCGGGCAGCGTTGCGGACGAGGCCGCCGTCGTCCGGCCGGTGGAGAACCTGCAAAACCCCGAGGAGATCTCCCTCTCCGTCTGGGAAACGGAGGGCGGCTACGCGCTTTTGGCGGACATCCCCTTTCACTGCCTGGGCGGCGCCCCGGAAAAAGGGGAGGCCTGGGGCTTTGACCTGCTCGTGAACGACCGGGACAGCGGCGTCCGGCGGGACCTGCAGCTCATCTGGTCCGGGGCCTACCCTGGCGAACGGCTGTACCTGCGGGAGGACCATCACGATCCGGAGCGGTTTGGCCTGATCCGATTTTGACAGGAGGGAAATCATATGGATGCATTTGCGGAAAAAATGCGGATTTTTCGGGATCACAAAGTGGTGAACTGGCATGAGCATGTGTGGTTCAATGACAAAAACGAGCTGGACGAAGGGCTTCTGGACGGCCTTGTCCGGGACGCGGAAGAGACGGGCACCGATATGCTGGTCTGCTCTCTGCCCATTCTGGCCCAGACGGTGACGCCGGAGGAATTCCGTCACTGCAACGACACTTTGGCGCAGGCTCTGCGAAAATACCCAAACAAGCTGCGGGGATTTGCTTTTGTCAACCCTGGCTACCGGCGGGAGATGGAGCACGAGATCCGCCGCTGCATCGAGGATCTGGGCATGATCGGGGTAAAGCTTTACTATCAGTACCGAATCGACGACCCGGTGATGCGGGACCTCATCGAGCTGTGTATCCGGCTGGACGTCCCCATCCTCATGCACGCGAGCAAGCTCAACTATCACCCGGAGGAGCAGCCCTTTGTCTCCAATGGGCCGCATTTCGCTGCGGCGGCGCGGGAATACCCGGAGGCGGTACTGGTCATGGCCCACATCAGCGGGGGCGGCGACTGGGAGTGGTCGCTCAAGGCCATCGCCGACTATCCGAACATCTACACCGACATGAGCGGCAGCGTCTGCGATGACGGCCTGATGGAGAAGACGGTCCGAATGCTGGGTGCACAGCGGGTGCTGTTCGGTACCGACGGCTCCTATTCCGCATGCCTGGGCAAAATCATCGGCGCGGATCTGACCGAGGAGGAGAAAATCACCATCCTCAACAACCCGAATTTTGAACGCTACCTGTCCAGAGGAAAGGAGGAGTCCAAATGATTATCGACGGCGTTGCATATCTGGGAAATTGGCCTTTCCGAAAACTGCGGTACAATACGGCGGCAGCTATGGCAGAGCGGATGGACCGCTGCGGGATCGACAGGGCGGTCGTTTCTTCCCTGAGCGCGGTGCTTTATAAAGACGTGATGAACGGGAACTTTGAACTGGCAGAGTCTGTCGCCGGATCGGAGCGGTTTATCCCCCTGGCGGTCATCAACCCCGCTTATCCGCATTGGCGGGAGGATTTTCTCTTCTGCCTGGAAAAGCTGGGAATGAAGGGGCTGGAAATTTTCCCCGGCTATCACGGCTATGACCTCACCCTTCCGGCCCTCCGGGAGCTTTTGGAGCTGGCGGCCGAGAAAGGCGTGCCGGTACGGGTCCCCGGGAGACTGGTGGATATCCGCGGCCGTCACTGGCTGGACACGCCGGAAAATTTGGGCGCAGCTGAGATAGAGCAGATTGTCCGCCTGAGTCCCCGGACGGATTTCCTCATCTGCTCCTGCAATACGGCTGCCGCCGCAAAGCGGCTGGCCGCGCCTGCTGAGAGCCGGCCCGGGCAGCTTTTCTATGATTTTTCCCGGCTGGAGCGCTTCTCCTTTTCCCCCGCTTTCCAATCCCTGCTGGAAACGGCGGGAACGGACCGGGTCTTTTTCGGGACCTGTGCGCCCTTCCAGTACCCGGAAGTACAGCAGGTAAAGCTCTTTTACAGCGGGCTGCGCGCGGAGGAGCTCGGCGCAATCACCGCGGGCAACCTGTCGTCCCTGTTTTCCGGTGACGGCGCCGCCCGGCGGTAAATCGGCTGCTATGCTGCAAAAAAACGGCCTCCCTCGGAAGAGGGAGGCCAAAACCGTTTCGGGACAGCTTTATTCGTCACAAGGCCCGGATGAGCGGCAGGATCGCCCGGAGCTCGTCCATTTCTTCGCCGGAAAGGGCGCGGAACGGGGCGCGGGCGTTGCCCGCATCGATGCCCATGAGGGTGAGCAGCCCCTTGATCCCCTGGATGACCCCGGTGCGCAGCAGCACGCTGACCACCTTGTTGACGTCCGTCTGGATGCGCCGCGCCTCATCCCAGCGGTTTTCCCCGGCCAGCTCGTACATCCGGATAAACTTTTCCGCCATCACGTTGTAGGTGCTGCCGATCCCGCCGGTCGCCCCCGCGGCCAGCCCGGAAAGGAACATCTCATCATAGCCGTTGAAGATGTACTTGTCCGGGAAGCGGCTGTGCAGCCGCTCCAGCGCGAAAAAGTCGCTCGAGGTGTGCTTGAGCCCGGCAAAGCGGGGATCCTCCAGAATGGAGGCGATCTGCTCCTCCGACAGCTTGACGCCGGAATAGCCGGGGATGTGATACACGATCACCGGCAGGTCGGCGCTCTCGGCCAGCGCGAAATAGTAGCGCCGGATCTCCTCAAAGGTAAAGGGGTAGTAGAACGGGGCGACGGAGGAAACGGCGTCGACCTCGAGCCCCGCCGCATGGCGCGCCAGGTCGACGGCGCCGTCCTGCGAGATCTCGCCGACATGCGCGATGATAGCCGCTTCCCCGGCGATCTCCTCGGCGCAGATCTCTAAGACCTCCTTCCGCTGTTCATGGGGCATCAGGAAGGCTTCGGCCGTGCTGCCGCAGCAGTAAAACCCGTTGACGCCTTTGTGCAGGTTCATGCGGATGAGCTGCCGCAGCGCGAGCTTATTGACCCTGCCGTCCGGCAGGAAGGGTGTGACGAGGGCGACAAAAACCCCGTGCAGATCTTTCAAAGCAATTTCCCCTTTCAGATGATTTCCCGGGGCGCTTACAGGCCGAATTCCGTTTTGACCTGGGCGAGCTTTTCCAGCACAAAATCCAGGTCTTCTTTGGTGTGGGCGGCCGAGATCTGGGTGCGGATGCGGGCCTTGCCCTGCGGGACGACCGGGTAGCAGAAGCCGACGACATAGACCCCAAGCTCGAGCAGCCGGGCCGCGACCTTGACCGCCAGCGGCGCGTCGTAGAGCATGATGGCGACGATGGGATGGGTGCTCTCGATGACGTCAAAGCCGAGGGCCTTGATCTTTTCCCGGAAATAGGCGGTGTTTTCCGCCACCTTGTCCCGGTATTCGGTGCTGCGCTCCAGCATCTCGAAGGTCTTGATGGCGCCGCTGGTGATGGCGGGGGCGAGGGTGTTGGAGAAGAGGTAGGGGCGGCTCTTCTGCCGGAGGATGTCGACGATCTCCTGCCGGGCGGAGGTGTAGCCGCCGGACGCGCCGCCCAGCGCCTTGCCCAGCGTGCCGGTGATGATGTCGACCCGGCCCTGGACGCCGCAGTATTCGGGGGTGCCGCGGCCGGTTTCCCCGACAAATCCGACTGCGTGGCTGTCGTCCACCATGACCAGCGCCTCATACTGGTCGGCGAGGTCGCAGATGCCCTTTAAGTTGGCGATGATGCCGTCCATCGAGAAGACGCCGTCGGTCGCGATCATCTTGAACCGCGCGCCGGCCGCGTCCGCCTCCTTGAGGCAGCGCTCGAGGTCGGCCATGTCGTTGTTTTTGTAGCGGAAGCGCTTGGCCTTGCAGAGCCGCACCCCATCGATGATGCTCGCGTGATTCAGTTCATCGGAAATGATCGCGTCGGCGTCGGTGAGCAGCGTCTCAAACAGCCCGCCGTTTGCGTCAAAGCAGGAGGAGTAGAGGATGGTGTCGTCGGTCCCCAAAAAGCGGGAGATGGTCTTTTCCAGCGTCTTGTGGATCTGCTGGGTGCCGCAGATGAAGCGCACCGAGGAAAGGCCGTAGCCCCATTTGTCGTAGCTCTGCTTGGCGGCCTCGATGATTTCGGGGTTGTCGGCTAGGCCCAGATAGTTGTTGGCGCACATGTTGATGACGCCCCGGGTGGTCTCGGTGTCGATCCGGCTGCTCTGCGGGGTGGTGATGACCCGCTCGTCCTTGTAAAGGCCGTCGGCTTTAAACTGCTCTACCGCCGCCCGGTAGGAATCCAATGCTTTCTGATTCATACAATATCCTCCTTACTCCGCCGCATGGGTCCAGTCCAGCACAACCTTGCCGCACTGGCCGCTGTTCATGATGTCAAAGCCCTTCTGGAAATCCCGGAAGTCGAACTGGTGGGTGATGATCTTGTCGATCTTCAAGCCGCTCTGGAGCATCGCCATCATCTTGTACCAGGTCTCAAAGATCTGCCGGCCGTAGATGCCCTTGATCTCAAGGCAGTTCCAGACGATCTTGTTCCAGGGGACCACCGTGTCGCTGCTCTGGATGCCCAGCACCGCGATCCGGCCGCCGTTGTACATGTGGTCGATCATCTCGTTGAAGGCGGAGCCGCTGCCGGACATTTCCAGCCCGACATCGAACCCTTCCTTCATATTTAAGGCGCGCATGGTGTCCTCCAGGCTCTCTTTCGCCACATTGACCGGGTAGCAGGGGCAGATCTCCCGCGCAAGGTTTAAGCGGTAGTCGTTGACGTCGGTGATGACGACGTGCTTGGCGCCAACATGGCAGCAGATGGCGGCCGCCATGATGCCGATGGGGCCCGCGCCGGTGATCAGCACGTCTTCGCCGATCATATCGTAGGTCAGGGCGGTGTGGACCGCGTTGCCCAGCGGGTCAAAGGAGGAGCAGAGGATCTCCGGGATGCCGGGCTCGCATTTGACGACGTTGGACTGGGGGATCACCAGGTATTCCGCGAACGCGCCGTCCCGGTTGACGCCCACGCCCACCGTCTCCTTGCAGAGGTGGCGCTTGCCGGCCTTGCAGTTGCGGCAGTGGCCGCAGGTGATGTGCCCCTCGCCGGATACGATATCCCCAATGGCGAAGCCGCTGACATGGGCGCCCAGCTCCGCGATCTCGCCCACAAATTCGTGACCGATGGTCAGCGGGGGTTTTAAGGTCTCCTGGGACCACTTGTCCCAGTTGTAGATGTGCAGATCGGTGCCGCAGATCGAGGTGTAATGAATTTTGATTTTGACGTCGTTTGGCCCGACCGCGGGGATCGGAACCTGCTTGAGGACCAGGCCGGGGCCGGCGGTTTCCTTAACCAAAGCCTGCATCATTTCCATGAATTGTTCCTGCCTTTCAGCCATCCTGCCATTGTGTGAAGGATAACAATATTTTGTGGAAAGACATTTTGACGAAAATTGTCTTTCTCATCTCTATTTTACCCGATAAATGTCAAGAAGTCAATATAATTTCGGAGAAAACCACAAAATCGCCCTTGCGGACAGAGCTTGCGAGACCTTCCACTACCTCATTGGCCTTTGCGTGCGCCGGCAGGGCCCCGTCTCCTGTTTCCGCGCCGCCGGGGAATCCTGGCAGGTGCGGCTGATCGAATGCAGGGCGCTGATGTGCGCGGAGGAGTGAGGCGGGGGAACGGCCGCTCCCGATTCGCCCTTGACAAGCCGGGCAAACGGTGGTATAGTAAAAAAGAACTGAATATTGCGGGGGGACTCTTCGGAGTTGAGAAGGTAAAACCTGACCCTTTGAACCTGTTGGCTAAAACCGTCGTAGGGAGCATGATTTGCATTTTTGCAGGGCACTTGCTGCGTTTGGCGGCAAGCGCCCTTTTTTGTCAGGAGGAATGTGTATGAAAACAGCGTTAAGCATCGCCGGCTCAGACTGCAGCGGCGGCGCCGGGATCCAGGCGGACTTAAAGACGATGTCCGCGCTCGGCGTGTTCGGGATGAGCGTCATCGTCTCGGTTGTGGCCGAGAATACGAGCCGGGTGATCTCCATCGAGGATATTTCGCCCAGGGTGATCGCCGACCAGATCGACGCGGTCTTTGAGGATATCGCGGTGGACGCGGTCAAGGTCGGGATGCTCTCGACGCCGGAATGCATGGAGGCGGTCGCGGGCAAGCTCAGGCAGTACCGGCCGCGGCATGTCGTCATCGACCCGGTCATGTACGCCAAAAACGGCTGCCCGCTGATGCAGGAGAGCGCCATCAGCAGCCTCATCCGCACCGTCGTCCCGCTCGCGACCCTGCTCACCCCCAACATCCCGGAGGCGGAGAAGATCGCCGGGATGAGGATCGGGACCGAGGAGGAGATGCGCGAGGCCGCGCGGCGGATTTCCGCCCTCGGCGCAAAGGCGGTGCTGGTCAAGGGCGGGCACTACATGGGGGACGCGCGGGACGTCCTCTTTGACGGCGAACGCTTTTCCACCTTCGCGGAAAAGCGGATCGACACCAAAAACACCCACGGGACCGGCTGCACCCTTTCGAGCGCCATCGCCTCCTACCTCGCCCTCGGCAAGCCGCTCGAGGAGGCGGTCCGCCTGGCGAAAATTTACGTCACCGGCGCGATCGAAAACGCCCTCCCGCTCGGCAAGGGCTGCGGTCCGACCCACCACTTCTATCAGTACTACAAAGGATAAGGGGGAAACAGCATGAATTTTATGGACAGGGTGATCGCCCGGTCGATGCCGCTCTGGGAAGCGGCGGCCAGCGAGCCGTTTGTGACGGCGATGGGGGAGGGAAACCTCAGCCGGGAGCTGTTTTACGGATATATCGTGCAGGACAGCATTTACCTGCGGGACTACCTCAAGGCCTACGCGATGGCGATCTTCAAAAGCCGCACCCTCCGGGAGATGCAGGTGTTCTACTCGGCGCTCGGCTTTGTAAACGACAGCGAGAACGCGACCCGCCTGGGCTACCTCGCGGACGCCGGCCTGACCGACGCAGAGGTCGAATCCATCCCGAAGCGGAAAGCCTGCGCGGATTACACCCGCTTCCTCGTCGAGACGGCGGAGCGTGAGGAGATCCCCGAGATCTTGATGGCGGTCATGCCCTGCATGCTCGGCTACCGCTACGTCTTCGAGGAGCTGGAAAAACGGTACCCGGCGGTGCTGGACGGCTATTTCGGGCCGCTGGTCCGAGATTATACGGGCGAAGGCTACGCGGCCGCCTGCAAAACCTGGACCGATTACTGCGAGGAGGTCTGCGCCCCTCTGAGCGCGGAGCGGAAAGAGCGGCTCGCCGGTATTTTCGAGGAAGCGAGCCGGCATGAACTTTACTTTTGGAGAATGGCAGGAGATTCACATGAAACTGAATGAAAATGTACGCAAAAATGTCCCCCTGGTGCACTGCATCACCAACTATGTGACGGTCAACGACGTCGCAAACGCCCTGCTCGCCTGCGGCGGCTCGCCGATCATGGCCGACGATATCGCCGAGGTGAGCGAAATCACCTCGATCAGCAACGCCCTTGTCCTGAACATCGGCACCTTGAACCAGCGGACCATCGCCTCGATGAAAAAGGCGGGGAAGACGGCCAACGAAAAGGGGATCCCGGTCGTCCTCGACCCGGTGGGGGCGGGCGCCTCCTCCCTGCGCAATGAGACGGCGCGGCAGCTTGTGGAGGAGGTCCGCTTCACCGCCATCCGCGGCAACCTCTCCGAGATCTCCTTCCTCGCGGGGCTCTCCGTCTCGACAAGAGGGGTGGACAGCAGCGAGGCGGACAGCGGAAACGACGCGGCGGCGGTCGCCCTCTCTGCCGCCCGCAAGTACGGCTGCACCGTCGCGGTCACCGGCGCGGAGGATGTCATCACCGACGGGGAGCGGGTCGCGCGGATCCGCAACGGGGTCCCCCAGATGGGCAAGATCACCGGGACCGGCTGCATGCTCTCCGGGGTGATCGGGGCCTACGTGGGCGCAAACGGGGACGCTTTCGCCGCCGTGACCGCCGCGGTCGCCTCGATGGGCATCGCGGGCGAGATCTCTTACGAAAAGTACGGGCAGGCCGGTACCGGCAGCCTGCGCGTCGGCATCATCGACGCCCTGAGCCGGATCGACGACCAGGCCATCGAACAGAGGGGGAAGATCGTTTATGAAGGGTGAGATCGACTACTCCCTGTACCTCTGCACCGACCGGGGGCTGATGACCTCGGCGACCATCGAGGAGAGCGTCGAGGCGGCGGTCAGGGGCGGCGCGACGGTCGTCCAGCTGCGGGAAAAGGACTGCTCCAGCCGGGAATTTTACGAGCTGGGCCTGCGGGTCCGGGAGATCACGGCGCGGTACGGCGTGCCGCTCTTTGTAAACGACCGGGCGGATATTGCCCTCGCGGTGGGGGCGGACGGCGTCCACGTCGGGCAGAGCGACCTCCCCTGCAGGGCGGTGCGGGCGATCGCGCCGGGGATGCTGGTCGGCGTTTCCGCCTCGAGCCTCGCGGAGGCGGTGCAGGCCGAGCGGGACGGCGCGGATTACCTGGGCGTCGGGGCGATGTTCGCGACCGGCACCAAGACCGACGCCGCGATCGTGTCGATGGAGGAGCTGGAGGCCATCCGCCGGGCGGTGTCCATCCCCATCGTCGTCATCGGCGGCATCAATAAACAGACCATCCCGGCCTTCCGGGGCAAGGGGATCGACGGGGCCGCGGTGGTGTCGGCCATCGTCGCCCAGCCCGACCCCGAGGCGGCCGCCCGGGAGCTTTTGCAGCTCTGGAAAAGCTAGCAAGCGGCTGCGAAAACCGGTTGCGCAGCGCCGGCTTTCGTGCTATAATGAAGTCAGACGCCCGCGGGAGCACAACCGGCGGGCGTCTGCATCACAGAGAAAAAAAGGAGAATGGCAGATGAAAATCGCAGTCACCTATGAAAACGGGCAGGTATTCCAGCATTTCGGCCACACCGCGCAGTTTAAGCTGTACGAGGTCGAGGACGGCAAGGTCGTCCGGCAGGAGGTCGCCGATACCAATGGCAGCGGCCACGGCGCTTTGGCGGGCTTCCTCACGGCCAGGGGCGTCGACACCCTGATCTGCGGCGGCATCGGCGGCGGCGCGCAGACAGCCCTCGCCCAGGCCGGGATCCGGCTGTACGGCGGTGTGAGCGGCAGCGCGGACGAAGCGGTCGCGGCCCTTCTCGCCGGGACCCTCGCCTTCAACCCCGACGTCCGGTGCAGCCACCATGACCATGCGCATTCTGACGGGCACAGCTGCGGGGATCATGGGGACGGCCACAGCTGCGCGGACCACAGCTGCGGCGGCCATTGCGGCCACTGACCCTGGAGGAGGACCAATGGCAAAGCTCCGGAAAATGCTGGGCGACATCCGCTCGGAGGAATGTACAGCGCTGATGCGCCTGATCGAAACCCAGAGTAAGCACACCCTCGCGGCCTGGGCCATAGACTACGCCTGTACGCGGTATCTGCCCATCTTCCAGGCGGAATTCCCGGAAGACGGGCGTCTGGAGGCGACGGCTGAGGCCTGCCGGGAGCATCTGGCGGGCGGCCGGACCCTCGCCGCCCTCAAGCCGCTGCTCCGGGAGGGCGCGCAGGCGGCCAGGGAGCTCGAGGGCCATCCGGCGGCACAGGCTGCCGCGCGGGCGGTCGCCACGGCCTGCGCGGCGGTGCAGACGCCGACCAACGCGCTGGGATTCCTCTTTTACGGCGCAGCTGCGGCTGCTTACCATCAGGAGGGGACCGCGCAGCCCGCGGAGGTATACGACCATTTGGCCGCGCTGGAGCTCCGCCGCGCCCTCCGCTCCCTCGAGGCGGCGGCGCTGCCCGACGAGCCGAACCCGGTGCAGGTGAACTGGAACTGCTGAACGGCGCATATTTCCCCCGCGGCCCGGGCAGACTCCTTGTAAAAAGGAGATGGTTTCAGATGATCGAACAGGATACGGTCAAGCTGCTGCGGGAATGCGACGCGGGCGTCCGGATGGGGGTGTCCTCCATCGGCGAGGCGCGGGATTACGCCCACAGCGGGCGGCTGCGGCGGCTTTTAGACGACTGCAGGGCGGAGCATGAAAAGCTCGGCCGGGAGATCGAGGGCCTTCTGCGCCAGTATCACGACGAGGACAAGGAGCTGAGTCCGATGGCGCGGGGGATGTCCTGGGTCAGGACAAACGTCCGGCTCGCATTCGGTGAATCGGACAGTGCGGTCGCCGGCCTGATGACCGACGGCTGCAACATGGGGGTCAAATCGCTGGCTCGCTACCTCAACCAGTACCAGGCCGCCGACGAGGAATCCAAAGCCATCGCCAGACGGCTCATCGGGCTGGAAGAGCGGCTGGCCAAGGACGTCAGAAGTTTTCTGTAAACTGTATTGATAGGAAGAAAGCTCCGGCCCCCCGGAGCTTTCGCTTTTTCACGCCCCATTCAGCGGGCGAAGACGCCGGAGAGATACTCCCCGGCATCGAGCGGGATGGCGGCCTCGGCCAGCCGCTCCATCGTGCGCAGATCAAAGCGGACGATCCGGCTGTCGTCCATCACATACAGGCAGCCCTCCCCCAAAGCGATCTGCCCGGGCCACATCCCCAGGTCGTAGGTGACAGTCTCCCCGGCCGCCGGATCGTACACCGAGAGGGCGGAACCTTCCCCCGTCACCGGGTTGCCGTGGGAGGCGTAAAGGAGGCCGTCCGCGCAGAGGATACGGAACACCGGCTGCGGGAAGGAAATTGTCCCGGTTTCGCCCGTCGCGGCGTCGTAGATCCCGACAACGGCGTTCCAGCCGCCCTGCGCGTCGTTCATCGGCGCGAAATAGAGGGTGTCCCCCTCCACGGCGGCGGAATAGACCCCGCTGCCCAGCCCGGAGATGTCCGCGGAGGCGCGCTCTGCAAGCGTTTCCGGGTCGAGCAGGAGCAGGCGGCATCTTGTCCCGGACGGGGCGCTTTCCTCGGCAAAGGCGCAGAGGAGGCCGCGGTGCGGATAGACCAGGGAGATGTAAACGCCGTCGTACACCGCCTCGGCGACGCTCCCGTCCTCCCGGTTTAACCTGCTGACAAAGGACTGGCCGTTTAAATTGCTGGCCGCGTAGAGCGCCGCTTCATCCGCGCAGGCGGAATAGATGGCGGTCCGGTCGAGGGGGTAGGTTTTCTGCGCAAGGCTCTCCAGATCCAGCGTGAGGACGGTTTTGGCGTCCTTGCGGTTTGCGGGGCCCTCCGGCACCAGGCAGAGGGTGTCCTCGAAAACAAAAGGCGGGTAGAAAAGGTGTCCCAGCCCGGCATAGCGGAAATGGGAGAATCCCGTCTGCTGCAGTGTTTCGTCAAAATACAGGATATCGCTGTCGGCGCGCGAGCCGCTGGTGCGGACGACCCCGACGGCGTAATTCTCCGGCAGCCGGCTCTCCGGGCTGCAGCCCGCCAGCAGAAAAAGGCAGGCAAGCAGAGAGAGCAGCAGCTTTTTCATAAGCCTCGCCTCCTTTGCGGAATGGGGTGTCGTTTATTTCTGCGCGAGCAATTCCGCGACCTCTTCGCGGGCGGGGAGGGCGGAGATGGAGCCCTTTCTGGACGCCGTCAGCGCCCCGACGGCGTTCGCGGCGCGCAGGGCGCGGGAGAGCTCCTCCTCGCTGAGCTCCGGGACCTCCTTGCCGGTCTCCAGGATGGCGGCGAGCAGCCCGCCGGTGAAGGAATCCCCGGCCGCGGTGGTGTCCGCCGCCCGGACCGGGAAGGCGGGGTGGCGGAGGCGGTATTTTCGGGTGCAGGCAAAGCTCCCCTCGGCGCCGAGGGTGATGCAGAGAAGGGCGGGCGCATAACGGGAAAGCAGCGCGTCCGCGGCCGCCTCCACATTCTTCGTGCCGGTCAGGAAGAACGCCTCCTCCTCCGACACCTTGAGGATGCCGGCGTAGGGGAGGGCGCGCAGGACCTGCTCCTTCATCTCCTCCGCGCTGGCCCAGAGGTTCGGGCGGAGGTTCGGGTCAAAGACGACGGTCCGGCCGCGCCGTTTGGCCTCCTCGAGCAGGAAGAAGCTGGTCTCCCGGGAGGGCCCCTCGGCCATCATGACCGAGCTGCAGAAGAAGTACCGGCATTCGTCGAGGACCGCCGGGTCGATCTCACCGGGGGAGAGCATGGTGTCCGCTCCGCCGCGGCGGTAGAAGCTGAAGGAGCGGTCGCCCTTTTCGTCCAGGTGGACAAAGGCGAGGGTGGTCGGATGCTCCCGCGAGAGGAGAAGGCGTCCGGCGTCGACGCCGTTTTTCTCCAGCGTTTCTTTGAGGGCGCGGCCGAAGGGGTCGTCCCCGACCTTGCCGAGGAAGGCGGTATGCGCCCCCAGTTTGGCGGCGGCGCAGGCCATGTTGGCGGGGCCTCCGCCGGGGTTGCGTTCAAAGATGGGGTTTCCGTTTGGGGAGAGCCCGACGGGGGTGAAGTCGATGAGCAGCTCCCCCAGGACGGCGATATCGTACATGGCGGCTCCTTTCAGTGTGTCTGCCGGATAGAAAAGACGGCGAATCCAGCTTCCGGGGCGGGGGAGGGGGAGTGGATGGCAGCGCTGCCGCCCAAAGCGGGCGGGATTTCCCAGGCGGCGCAGACGGTGTCGTTTGCCGCGCGCAGCTCGAGAATCTCCCGGTCGGCAAGGAGGGTGATCTCGCCGGCTCCAACGTCCAAGCGTTCGCCCAGCAGGGATAAAATGCCGTTTTGCATCCCCAGTTCGCCGAACGGAAGGGAGACCCGCAGGTCAGCGGACGGGCCGGGCAGAAGCTTCAGCATCCAGGAGGTTTCCGGCGGCAGGGGGAGCACTGTTTCGCCGGCGGAAAGGCCGCTGCGGGAAGCGAAGGGGGCCAGGTATCCTTCCAGCTCCCGCACAAAGGGCATCCGCAGGCGGAGACCGTCGGGCGTTTCGATGAGGGAGAGTTCGACAGGGACCGACATCATCCCGGTATAGGGCTGCCCGCGGTTGGGGGTGCGCATCCAGGCGATCTGGACGGTCCGGCCCTCCGTTCCGCTGAAGGTCTGGGCGGCGTAGGGGATCCGGCGCGCGCCGCCGCAGTTTTCCAGCCGCTGCCCGGAGTAGGCCGCGCGGAGCTCCCCGTCGGGGGTGAAGCGGAAGCCGTCGAATTCGCCGGCAACGTAATAGCCGTCGGCTGCCCAGAAGACCCAGCGCGAGCGGCCGGTCCCCTCGATGGGCAGGCAGAAGAGGTCGGGGCACTCCCACGCCTCCCCGAGGGTCAGCCGCTGGCTCATCTCCCACCGCTTCAGATCGGCGGAGCGGAGGATGGCGAAGTCGTGCCCCTCGAGGTAGAGGACCATGATATAGCTTTCGCTCTCCCCGTGCCAGAAGACCTTGGGGTCGCGGTTGCCGGGTGCAAGGAAGGGGACGGCGGTGAGACCGGCCTTCACAAGGGGGCTCCCCGGCGCAGCCCCGGGCGGGAGGACGGCGATTTTCTGGGTGTAGGGAACGCCGGCCGACCAGCTGTTTTCGCCGCCCGCGGCGGTGTAGAAAAAGGCGAGGGCGTCCTTTCCGAAGCCGAGCAGCCCCTCCCTGTCGCAGATGCCGCTGCCCGAATACATGGTGCCGGTCTCGTCGGGGAAGAGGGCCGTGTCCAGCTGTTCCCAGGAGATGAGATCGCGGCTCACGGCGTGGCCCCAGTGCATGTTGTTCCAGGCGATGTCGTAGGGGTTATATTGGAAGAAGAGGTGGTAAAGCCCGCCGTGGAAAATCAGCCCGTTCGGGTCGTTGATCCAGCCGCGGCCGGCGGTGAAGTGGAGCAGGGGCCGGTCCGCCGGCTCGCGGGCGGGGGGATGCGGCGCGACGCGGAGGGCGGAAAACCATCCGGCGGGGGCGTCCAGCTCAAGCGCCAGCTCCTCCCCGGCAAAGGCGGAGACCTTGAGCGGGACAAACCAGCGAGGCTTTTCCCCCGCAGGGATGACCGCCTCCTGCCATAGGCTGCCGCCGGGGGCGAAGATCCGCAGGCGGGCGGGCGCAGCCCCGGGGCTGACCGGGATCCAGAGATAGCTGTCCGCCCCCTCGCTTTTGGGAATTTGTACAGAAACCATTGCGATCCTCCTTTGATCCTGTTTTCTCCCTTCATCATAGCACAGGGCGGAGGGCGTGTCAATCGGCTGTTTTTGCGGAAAGCCTTGCGCTCGGGCGGATTTTGTAGTAAAATGGAAAAGGACGCCGTCCGGACGGGCGGCAATCTTTTGCAAAGAAGGGCTTTCTATGGAACAGGCGGCGGCAAAACCGCTCTTTACCAACCAGACGCTGCGCAGGCTCATCGTCCCCCTCCTCATCGAGCAGGTGCTGGTCGTCCTGGTGGGCCTTGCCGATGTGGCGATGGTCTCCTCGGTGGGGGAAGCGGCGGTTTCGGGCGTTTCCCTCGTGGATATGATCAACGTCCTCATCCTCAACCTCTTTTCCGGCATGGCGACAGGGGGCGCGGTCGTGGCGGCCCAGCTCCTCGGGGCGGGGCGGCGGAAGGACGCATGCAGCGCGGCAAGCCAGCTCATGAGCGTCACTATCCTCATCTCGGTGGCGGTGACCGTCCTCGTCCTTCTGGCGCAGCGGCCGCTGCTGCGGCTCTTTTTCGGCTCCATCACCGAGGACGTCATGGACTGCGCGCTGACCTACCTGCAGATCACAGCCCTGTCCTATCCCTTCATCGCCTGTTATAACTCTGGCGCAGCCCTCTTCCGCTCGATGAACGGTGCGCGGGTGACGATGATCGTCTCGGCGGCGATGAACGTCATCAACATTGCCGGCAACGCCTTCTGCGTCTACGGGCTCTCCCTCGGGGTCGCGGGCGTCGCGGTCCCGACTCTGGTCTCCCGCGCGTTTTCAGCTGTCGTCATCTTCATTTTGCTGAGCAGGCGGGGGCAGGAGATCTTCATCCGTTTTAGCGAGATGCTCCGCCCGGATTTTGCGACCATCCGCCGGATACTCTATATCGGCATCCCGAGTGCGCTGGAAAACAGCATGTTCCAGCTCGGGCGGGTGCTGGTCGTCTCGATCATCTCCGGCTTCGGGACGGTGCAGATCGCCGCGAACGCGGTCGCCAACAACCTCGACTCGGTCGGCTGCATCCCCGGCAACGCGATGAACCTCGCCATCATCACCGTCATCGGGCAGTGCGTCGGCGCCGGCGATTATGACCAGGCGACATATTATATGAAGAAGATGATGAAGCTCACCTACCTCATCATGGGCAGCTGCTGCGCGGCGGTGCTCCTGTCCATGCCGCTGCTGCTTCAGCTCTACAACCTTTCGGAGGAGACGATGCAGCTTTCCGCGATCCTCATCCTCATCCACAACGGGCTCGCCATCTTCCTCTGGCCGGCGGCCTTCACCCTCTCCAACGGGCTGCGCGCGGCGAGCGACGTCCGCTTCACCCTCATCCACTCGGTGCTTTCCATGTGGCTCTTCCGCATCCTCTTCAGCTGGATCCTCGGTCAGATGCTCGGCCTCGGGGCCATCGGCGTCTGGATCGCGATGGTGCTCGACTGGATCTACCGGGCCGCTGTCTTTATCTGGCGTTTCCATAGCGGCAGATGGAAGGAACTCGCTAAAATCGACGGCTGACCGGCCTGCCGCCGGTCTCCGCAGGTATTTCAGAAGGAGGCATTCCCATGCTCAAAAACATCCCCAGCATCCTCACCCCCGACCTGCTCAAGATCCTGATGGAGATGGGCCACAGCGACGAGCTGGTCATCGCCGACGGCAATTTCCCCCGCAACGCCCATCCCGAGCGGGTCGTCCGTCTTGACGGCCACGGCATCCCCGAGATTCTGGACGCCATCCTCCGGTTCCTGCCGCTCGACAGCTATGTCGAGCACCCGACCATCCTCATGGCGGTGATGGACGGCGACCCCTATGTCCCGGAAATCTGGGAGGAATACCGCAGAATCGCCGCAAAATATGAGCCGGACGGCGCGCGGGAGGAGGCCATCGACCGCTTTGCCTTCTACGAGCGGGCACGGAAGGCCTACGCCGTCGTCACGACCGGCGAGACCGCCCTCTACGCCAACATCATCCTCAAAAAAGGCGTTGTCAAGGAATAAACGCCGGAAAGGAGCCGCAGCATGAACCCGATCCTCGCAAGGCTGGAGCAGAATCCGGTCATCGCCGCCGTCCGCCGCCGGGAGGACCTCCCCCTGGCGGCCGCTTCGCCGGCGGAGGTCATTTTCCTCCTCTGCGGGGAGCTGCTCACCATCCGGGAGGACGTCGTCAGGGTGCGGCGGGCCGGCAAGCTCGCCCTTCTGCACATCGACCTGCTGGGCGGGATCGGCCGGGACGCGGCGGCGGTCGAGTTCATCGCGCGGCACGTCCGCCCGGACGGGCTCATCAGCACCCGGAGCCAGCTCATCCGCTGCGCGAAGGAGCGGGGCTTGCTGACCGTCCAGCGCTTTTTCCTCCTCGACTCCCAGTCGGCGGCCATGACGGCCGAGACGGCGGCATCCTCCCGGCCGGATTTCGCCGAGCTCATGCCGGGGATCTGCCCGCGGGCCATCCGGGCGCTCGCAGGAAAGATGGGCGCGCCCATCATCGCGGGCGGGATGATCGAAACCAAGGAGGACATCCTCGCCGCCCTCGGCGCGGGCGCGGCCGGCGTCTCGACCAGCAGCGCGGCGCTGTGGGAGATGTGAGGCGGGCGTTTTTGGCCTGTGCCTGCCGTTTTCCCGGAATATCGGGAGGCGCTCCGGGGCGGCGGAAAACGGATTGACATTTCTCTGTAAATGTGCTATGCTGTTCTTACAGGCTGCCGCCCTGAAATTGCGGCGGATCCGGTCGGAATACGGACGGATTTCTATAAATTTCATCATATTTGTGCGGAGATTTGGAGTCACAAAAACGGAAGGGCCAAGCACCCTTTGGTTTTTGTGGCTTTTTTTGCGCGGAAAGGAAGGGTCTGTATGACAAGATACGATGTCGCGGTCATCGGCGGCGGCGTGACCGGCGGGCTGACCTTGCGGGAGCTCTCCCGCTGGCAGCTCTCGGCCGTCCTGCTCGAAAAGGAGGAGGACGTCGTGATGGGCGCGTCCAAGGCGAATTCCGCCATCGTCCACGCCGGCTTCGACGCGGAGCCGGGCACCAACAAGGCAAAATACAACGTCCTCGGCAACGCGATGATGGAGGAAACCGCAAAAGAGCTCTCGGTCCCCTTTGTCCGCAACGGCTCCCTCGTCCTCGCCTTCACCGGCGAGGATCTGGATACCATCGCGGAGCTCAAAGCGCGCGGGGAGCAAAACGGGGTGCCGGGACTCGCCCTGCTTTCCCCGGAGGAGGTCCTGGCGCTGGAGCCCAATGTCACCCCGGAGGTCAAGGGCGCGCTTTCCGCTCCCACCGGCGGCATCGTCTGCCCCTATGAGCTGGCCATCGGCGCGATCGAAAACGCGATGGACAACGGCGCCGCGCTGCGCACCGGCTTTGCCGTCGAGGAGATCCGGGATATGGGGGAGTATTTCATCCTCCGTTCCGGAGAGGAGACGGTGGAGGCGCGGTTTGTCGTCAACGCCGCCGGGGTTTATGCCGACGAGGTCGCGCGGATGGCCGGGGACGAGAGCTTTTCCATCACCCCGCGGCGGGGGGAATACCAGCTTCTTGACAAGGCGCAGGGATCTCTGGTGCGCCGCACCATCTTCCAGCCGCCCACCAAAATGGGCAAAGGCGTCCTCGTCACCCCGACCGTCGACGGCAACCTCCTGACCGGCCCGACCTCCGAGAATATCGAGGACAAGGCGGACACCTCTACGACCGCCGCCGGGCTTGCAAGAGTCCAGGAGCTCGCCCACAGGTCGGTGCCGGGGATCCAGTACCGGATGGCGATCACCTCCTTCACCGGACTGCGCGCCTGCGCGGACTGCCACGACTTCATCATCCGTCCGGCAAAAGGAGCGCCCCGCCTTATCCACGCGGCGGGCATCGAATCCCCGGGCCTGACCGCCTCCCCGGCGGTCGCCAAAGAGGTGGTGCGGCTGCTGGAGGCCGCCGGCCTTGCCTTGGCGCCGAAGGAGGACTTTGACCCGCGCCGGAAGCCCTTCCCGAAATTCCGGGAGATGGACGACGAGGAGCGCGCGGCCCTCGTGAAGGCCGACCCGCATTTCGGGCGGATCGTCTGCCGCTGCGAAGGGGTCACCGAGGGGGAGGTTCTCGCGGCCATCCGCCGCAACCCGCCCGCCCGGAGCGTCGACGCGGTCAAGCGCCGCGCTCGCGCCGGGATGGGCCGCTGCCAGGGCGGCTTCTGCGGTCCGCAGGTGGTCGAGCTCCTCGCGCGGGAGCTGGGCATCCCGATGGAGGAGGTCACCAAATCGGGCGGCGCGTCCAAAATGCTGACAGGCAAGACCCGCTGACCCGCGATTCACGGGCTTCATCTTGAAAATCCAGCGGATCAATTCTCATACAATCAGGAACAGGCAGGTGTCTTCATGAAAGAGATCGATTTGGTCATCATCGGCGGCGGGCCGGCCGGAATGGCGGCGGCCCTCGCGGCTTATGAACAGGGGGTGCGGGATATCCTCATCCTCGAGCGGGAGCCGCAGCTCGGCGGCATCCTCGAGCAGTGCATCCACAACGGCTTCGGGCTCCACCGCTTCCGGGAGGAGCTGACCGGCCCGGAATACGCCGCCCGCTTTGCGCGCGAGATAGTGGAGAAGGGCATCCCGTACCTGCTCGACACAATGGTCCTCGAGCTGGGGACGGAAAAAGACGGCGCGAAGATTGTCACCGCCGTCAGCCCGCGGGAAGGGTACTTAAAGCTCCGCGCGCGGGCGGTCATCCTTGCGATGGGCTGCCGGGAACGCCCCCGCGGGGCGATCGGCATCCCCGGGACGCGTCCGGCCGGCGTATATACCGCGGGCGCGGCCCAAAAGTTTGTCAACCTCAAGGGCGAGCTGCCCGGGAAACGGGTCGTCATCCTGGGTTCGGGCGACATCGGCCTCATCATGGCCCGGCGGATGACCCTCGAGGGCGCGAAGGTTGAGGCGGTCTGCGAGCTCATGCCCTATTCGGGGGGCCTGACCCGCAACATCGTCCAGTGCCTCGAGGATTTCGGCATCCCCTTAAAGCTCAGCCACACCGTCGTGCGGATCCACGGGCGGGAGCGGGTGGAGGGGGTCACCATCGCCGCCGTCGGCCCCGACCGGAAGCCGCTGGCGGAGACGGAGGAGTTCATCCCCTGCGACACCCTTCTTCTCTCGGTCGGCCTCATCCCCGAAAACGAGCTCTCCCAGCAGGCCGGGGTGGCCCTCGACCCGGTCACCGGCGGCCCTTCGGTCGACGAGTGCCGCCAGACCTCCATCCCGGGAGTATTCGCCTGCGGCAACGTCCTGCATGTCCACGACCTGGTCGACTACGTCTCAGAGGAAGCGGAGATCGCCGGGCGGCAGGCCGCGGCCTACCTCTCCGGCCGGAAAATGGACGGGGAAGCCCTGCCTGTCGGCGGCAAGGACGGGGTGCGGTATGTCGTCCCGCAGCGCGTCCACCGGGACGCGGAGCCTTTCGCCCTCTATTTCCGGGTGGGGGACGTCTACCGCAACGTCCGCATCGTGGTGGAATCCGGCGGGAAGCAGCTCCTTTCCCGCGCAAAACAGAAGGTGGCGCCCGGCGAGATGGAGACGCTGCCGTTAAAAAAGGAGCAGATCGCCATGTTAAACGGCCCGGTGACCGTCCGGCTCGAACAGAAAGGGGAGAAGTAAGATGGAAACACGCAGGCTCACCTGCATCGTCTGCCCGATGGGATGCCAGATGGAGGTCACGCTCCAGGACGGCGTTCCCGTCTCGGTGACCGGCAACACCTGCCCGCGCGGCGACCGCTATGCGCGGGAGGAGTGCGTAAACCCCACACGGGTCCTCACCTCGACCGTCCGCGCGGAGGGCGGACGCCTGCCGGTCGTCCCGGTCAAGACCGCCGCCCCCATCCCGAAAGCGCTGCTTTTTGACGCGATGGCGGAGATCCGCGGCGTCACGGTGAAAGCGCCGGTCAAAATCGGCCAGACCATTCTCGAAAACCTCTGCGGGACCGGAGTCGCCCTCGTGGCGACGGCCGGCTTGGATGAAAGGAAAAAATGATGACCATCACAGATTACATCGGACAGCAGATCGCCTGCCCCTGCGGGCGGACCCACACAACCAGCCTCAAAAAGGTGCTCGTCGCCCCGGGCGCGAGCGGGGCCCTCGCCCAGACGCTGCGGGAGCTCGGCCATGACCGGGTCTTCTGGATCGCGGATGAAAACACCTGGCCCATCCTCGGGGAGAAGCTGGCAGCCCAGCTCACAGAGGGCGGGATTCTCTCTTCCGGGGTCGTCCTCCCCGGCCGCGTGCAGGCCGACGAGGACGGCATCGGGCGGGTGCTCATGCACCTCGACCGGGACGCGGACGCCCTCGTCGCCATCGGGAGCGGCACCATCAACGACATATCTAAATTCGTCAGCCACCGGCTGCACATCCCCTATGCCATCGCAGCGACCGCTCCCTCGATGGACGGCTTTGCCTCCAACGTCGCCGCCATGACGACCGACCGGATGAAGACGACCTACCCCGCCCACATCCCGGAGGCCATCCTCGCCGACCTTGACGTCCTCGCGGCCGCGCCGATGGAGATGATCGCCGCCGGGGTGGGGGACATCCTCGGCAAGTACACCGCCTTAAGCGACTGGCAGCTCGGGAAGATCATCACCGGGGAGTACCACTGCGGCGCGATCGCCGCCATGATGCGGGAGGCGGTCGCCCGGGTCGAGCAGAGCCTCCCCGGCCTGCAGGAGCGGCGGCCGGAGGCCTTCGCGGGCCTGACCGAGGCGCTCATCCTCTCGGGGGTCGCGATGGGGTTTGCCGGCAATTCCCGGCCGGCCTCGGGCAGCGAGCACCACCTCTCCCACTTCTGGGAGATGCGCTTCCTCGCCGAGGGGCGCACCCCCGCCCTGCACGGCGCGAAGGTCGGGGTGGGGACCGTCCTCTCCATCCGGATGGCCAAAAAGCTTCTCGAGACGCAGCCGGATTTTGAAAAGGCTGCCGCCCATGCCGCCAATTTTGACACGGCGCGCTGGGAATCGCAGGTCCGGGCAGGCTACGGCCCCGCGGCGGAAGGGGTGCTGGCGCTGGAAAAGGAGACGGGCAAGAATTCCCCCGCCGCCCACGCCGCCCGGCTCGCGGTGATCCGGGAGAAATGGGACGAGCTCTCCGCCGTCTTCGCCCAGCTGCCGCAGGCGGACAGGGTTGCGGCGGAGCTTCAGGCGCTGGGCGGCCCGGCCCGTCCGTCGGACCTGGGCATCGAGCCCGACCTGACCGAGGAAGCCATCCTCCTCGCCAAGGAGCTGCGGGACCGCTACACCATCCTCCAGCTGCTCTGGGATCTCGGCCTTCTGGAGGAATACGCGGCGGAATTTGCGGGAAAAGAGGGAAGCCATGCGGCCGTTTGAGGAACTGACAAGGGAGCAGGCGGCCGGCATCCGGGCCGTCCTGCACGACATCGACGACACCATCACAAACGGCGGCAAGCTGACCGCCGAAGCCTACTCTGCCCTCTGGGCGCTGCACGAAGCGGGGCTGCTGGTCATCCCGGTGACCGGCCGCCCGGCGGGCTGGTGCGATATGGCCATCCGCCAGTGGCCCATCGACGCCATCATCGGGGAAAACGGGGCCTTCGTCTACTACTGGAAGGACGGCAAACCCGAGATCTTCCGCCATCCCTCCATCCCGGCGGAGGATGTTTCGCAGAAGCTCGAGGCGGTGAAAAACGCCTGCCTCGCCGGGGTGCCGGGCTGCCGGGTGGCCAAAGACCAGCATTTCCGGCTCTACGACCTCGCGGTCGATTTCCGGGAGGACGAGCCGAAGCTCCCCTTCGAGGCGGCCGACCGCATCCGCGCCATCGCCGAGGGGATGGGCGCGTCGGCCAAGGTGAGCTCCATCCACGTCAACTGCTGGTTCGGCGATTACGACAAGGTCTCGATGGCAAAGCTCTTCCTGCGGGAATATCTGGGGCTGCAAAACCTCGGGGAAAGCGTCCTCTTTTTCGGCGACTCGGCCAACGACGAGCCGATGTTCCGGGAGCTCCCGCTCTCCTGCGGGGTGGAGAACATCGCCCCCTTTCTCCCCCGGATGCAGGCCCATCCGGCCTTCCTCGCCAAAGGGGAAGGCGGGTACGGCTTTGCGCGGGCGGCGGAGCAGCTGCTTGGCAAGCGCGGATGACGGCGCAGACAGACGCAAAAACCCCCGGAACCTTTCAAAGGGCTCCGGGGGCTCTGTTTTTGCAGAAGTTTAGATGATTTCGAGGTAATTCTCATCCGGGAGGGTGGGGAAGGGGACTGTGGGCAGCTGCTGGTACCAGTAGGCGACCGAGGAGATATCGTCCTGGAGGGGGAGATACCGCCCGCCGCTGCGCCAGCCGAGCGCCTGGATGGTGACCTTCAGGTCGCTTTCAAACCGGATGGGATCGGTGATGTGCCAGCGGTAGAGGGAGAAGCGCTGCTGGCAGTTGTAGAGCCCGTCTCCCCGGATCACCTGCGAGAGGCCGCTGTAGGGGGTGGTGAACTCCTGATACCTGCCGCCGACGTCAAAGTTATAGGAGCCGCAGAAGTAGTCCTCGGTGCCGGTGCCGCAGATGGTGGGGTATTCGCTGTCGCCGTCCATGTAGAACTTGATTTCGCCTTCGCCCCACCAGCCGTTGTTGTTGACGCCCCAGGCGAGGTAGGTGCCGACGTAATGGCCCTGCCCCTTGACGCCGTCGAGGATGGTGTACACATCCATGTAGGGGAGGGGATTGACCCGCCTGAACTGCGCGTGGAAGTAGGCCGCGTCCTCCGGAATTTCGGTCAGGGTGTAATCGATCTGGTAGAAGATGGTCACCTGCTCGGCGCCGCGGTTTTCCAGAGTGATGCGGCAGTGCTTGCGGAAGGGCATCTGCCAGTAGCAGTTGAAGGCGCTGCCGGGGTTTGCGCAGACCGCGATAGAGGAAAGCTGGGCGTATTTCTGCCAGCCGGAGGCGAAAAAGTCGCCCAGCGGGCATTCGACCGAGGGGGTCTCCTGGTTGTCCCAGTAGATGCGCAGGATCTGGCTGCGCCATTTGCCGGTCGGGGTGAGCCAGATATGCTGGATGCAGCCGGGGCCGTCGATCTCGGCCATGACGAGGGTCTCGCCGGGCTGCACGCCCAGGCAGGGGCAGCATTTCCAGCCTTTGCCGAGTTCCCGGCTGGCGCCGCTCGGTTCGGCCATTGCGCCCATGCTCTTGCCGCCGGTGCGGTTTTCCGGGCAGATGGAGCGGGACTGTGCATGAGAGAGGCGGAAGAGATCGCCAAGGCCGGTGGTAATACCATTGAAGTTCTGTTCCATATTCATGTCTCCTTTGCGGATTGTTGTTGCGCGGAACCCGCGGCACCCGTTCTGTACGGGTACATATCCTACTACATTATACCACGTATTTTCCTGAATTCTAGGAATTTTTTGCGTATTTTTGTATTATTTTACGCTGATTTGAGGATGCCTTTGCAAATTTCACAAAACGTTAATTGACAGATCTCCTAAAAAAGCGTATAATGAACTAACAAGTAACTATTGATAAATTGCCGGTTGGGAATGCAGCAGGTGCCGGGATGGAAGGCGCCGCTGGATGGGAGCTTTCTGGGCTTTTGGTGACGAGATAGAAAAGAATATCGATTTGCCCCCCGGCTGACAGACAGGACAGGAAAGGAAGGCTTGCTATGGCAAAGAACAGCGATTTTTTTGAGATTACTCCCGAGATCCGGCGGCTCAGCGCCCTCTGTGAGGAACGAGATGCGATCGACCCTTCGCTCTATGCAAAATATGACGTCAAACGCGGCCTGCGGGACTTAAACGGCAAAGGCGTCGTCGCCGGGCTGACCGAGATCTCGGACATTATCTCGAGCAAAGAGATCAACGGCGAGAGCGTCCCGTGCGAGGGGGAGCTCTATTACCGCGGCATCAACATCAAGGACCTGACCGGCGGTTTTATTAAGGAGAACCGGTTCGGCTTTGAGGAAACCGTCTACCTCCTCCTCTTCGGCAGCCTGCCGAACCAGCAGGAAAGCGCGGATTTCAAGGAGCTGCTCTCCAAGTACCGCACCCTGCCCACCAATTTTGTGCGGGACGTCGTCATGAAGGCGCCGACCTCGGATATGATGAACACTCTGGCCCGCAGCGTCCTCACCCTCTACGCCTATGACGAAAAGAGCCAGGACACCTCGCTGCCCAACATCCTCCGGCAGTGCATCGAGATGATCGCCCTCTTCCCGCAGCTTGCGGTCTACGGCTACCAGGCCTACGCCCACGACATCGACCCCGCGAACAACAGCTTCTTTATCCATGCCCCCCGGCCCGAGCTTTCGACCGCCGAGAATATCCTCCACATGCTGCGGATCGATAACAGCTACACCGCGCTGGAGGCCCGCATCCTCGACCTGGCCCTCGTCCTGCACGCGGAGCACGGCGGCGGCAACAACTCGAGCTTTACGACCCACGTCGTCGCCTCCTCCGGCACCGACGCCTATTCGGTCATCGCGGCGGCGCTCGGCTCCCTCAAGGGACCCCGCCACGGCGGCGCCAATATCAAGGTCATGCGGATGTTCGAGGATATGAAGGCAAACCTCAAGGATTGGACCGACGAGGAGGAGGTGAGCGCCTACCTGGTCAAGCTGCTGCACAAGGAGGCGTTCGACCGCTCCGGCTTAATCTACGGCATGGGGCACGCGGTCTACTCCCTTTCCGACCCCCGCGCCGATATTTTCCGCGGATTTGTCAAATCCCTCTCGGAGGAAAAAGGCCTTTCACAGGAGTATCAGCTCTATTCGCTGGTCGAGCGGCTTGCGCCCAAGATCATCGCCAAGGAGCGGCGGATCTACAAGGGCGTCAGCGCCAACATCGACTTTTACAGCGGATTTGTCTACCACATGCTGGGCCTTCCGGCCGAGCTTTATACCCCCGTCTTCGCGATGGCGCGGATCGCGGGCTGGAGCGCCCATCTGATGGAGGAGATCATCCATGCGGGCAAGATCATCCGCCCGTCCTACCGCAGCATCGGCACCCAGCAGCCCTATATCCCGCTGGCGGAGCGGAAATAGAAAACCGCCCAATAGATCCGCTCTCCCGGAGCGCGCCGCGTCCAGGCGCGTTCCGGTTTTTTGCATATAAAAATCATGTGTATAATTCACAAAAAATGAATCACATTTTTTGAAATGATTTCCCCGCAAGGTGAGCACTCAGCTTGCATTTTGCTTCGCCATGTGGTACAATGGAATCAGAAAGCGACAAACTGTGCAAGGACGGAACATATGCGAGGGATCCAGACAATATGATGCAAATCCAAATGTTAGGCGGCTTTTCCCTGACCTGGGAGGGCGGAGAGCTGCAAAACACCCATCGGACCAAAAAGGTATGGCTGCTTTTGGGATACCTGCTCCTGACGCGGGGGCGGCCCTCCAGCCAGGAGGATCTGATCCGGCTGCTTTGGAATGAAGAAGAATGCGGCCGGCCGGCCGGCGCTCTGAAAAACATTATCTACCGTGCCAGAAGCCTGCTGCGGGATGCTGCCGGGGAGGATATCGAGTACATCTGCTGCCGGGACGGCCGCTACTTCTGGAACCCGGACTGCCCCTGCCTCCTCGACTGCGAGGAGCTGGAGCGCCTTTCCGCCGCGGCAGACACCGCCCCGCCGGAGGAGCGGTTCGCCCTGCTGCAAAAGGCCTGCGCCCTTTACCGGGGGGAATTCCTGCCGAAAATGGACTTCTCGGGCTGGGTGCTTGCGCAGCGCAGGCGGTACGAGTCGGTGTATGCCGGCTGTCTTTTGAAAATGGGGGCGCTGCTGCGGCAGCAGTCGCGCTTTGACGAGCTGGTCCGGCTTGGGGAGCGCGCCGCGGCGGAGTTCCCCGGAAACGAGGAGATCCACTGCATGCTGATCGGCGCCTATCAGGACGCGGGCTGCGGGCAGAAGGCGCTCGCCCACTGTCAGGAGGCCCGCCGCCTTTTCGAGGGAACGCCGGCAGCTGAGCGGATCCGGCAGTTTTACGCCGGCACTGCGGAAGGCAGCATTGATTTTGACCTGTCAATGCTCGAAGAAGGACTGCGCGATATGGAAAGCGAGGTCGGCGCGTATTTCTGCACCTTTGACCTCTTCCGGAACATCTACCGGCTCCAGACCCGGCTGCTGCTGCGCGGGAGCCAGCGGCTTTACCTGGCGCTTCTTGCCCTGAGCGGCACGGACGGGCCGGATGCAGGCCGCGACCGCCACAGCCAGATGCTGGAAGGGGTCAAGGAGACCCTGATCGTCGGGCTGCGGCGGGGAGATGTCGTTTCCCAATATGCGGACAACCAGTTTGTTCTGCTGCTCCCTCTCCGCGACGAGTCGGAAGGCCACTTGGTCGTCAACCGGCTCAAACGAAATTACGATGCCAATTATCCGGGCTTACAGATGACCTGGCAGGTTCGCTTCCGCCAGGTCGAGCCCATTGAACTGCTCAATTAGGAGGAAATCGAATGAAAAAGATCCAGCTGCCCGCACTCTTGATCGCCTGCGCCCTGCTGCTCGCGTCCTGCGGGGAGGCTGCCCAGCCTTCCCAGGAATCCAGCGCCCCGGCTGTTTCCTCACAGGCAGAGTCCGCGGTTTCGTCCGAGGCCGAATCTTCTGCGGCTGAGTCCTCGGCAAGCGAGCCCTCTGAGGAAAGCACCGACACCCTGCTCGAAAACGGGGAGGGCGGGGACCCCGACGCCTCTCTCGGCGAGATGGCGCCGGAATACATCATCGACGAGGAGGTTTCCCTCGCCGCAACGCCGGGCGCGGACGGCAGCTACACCGGTGCGATCAATATCATCCAGAACAGCGCCCCGGGAACGGTCCTTTACCAGAGCGGCGGCTCCGCGATCGACGCCTCCAACGCCAAGGACGGCTATGTCATGGTCAAGCAGAGCGGCGTCACGGCCCGCCTCAAGGTGCAGATTGTCAAGGACGACAAAAAGTACAACTACGATCTGAACAACGCCGGCAATTACGAGGCGTTCCCGCTCCAGATGGGCAACGGCACCTACAAGATCCGCATCATGCAGAACAAAGAGGGCAACAAGTATTTTGAGATCTTCTCGGCGACCATCGACGTCACCCTCGACAACTTCGCGCCCTACCTCGCGCCGAGCCAGTATGTCAATTATAACGCCGCTTCCAAGGTGGTGCGCAAGTCCTTTGACCTCTGCTCCGGCGCCAGCACTGAGCTCGAAAAGCTGGAAATCATCTACAGCTGGATCATCCGGAATATTTCCTACGACACCAACAAGGCGGAGACGGTCCAGACCGGCTACCTCCCCAACCCGGACGCGATCCTGGACGCGAAAACCGGCATCTGCTTTGACTATGCGGCGGTGATGGCGGCCATGCTGCGCGCCCAGGGAATCCCCACCAAGCTGGTCATCGGCACGGTTTCGGCGGCGGACTTAAACCACGCCTGGAATGAGGTCTACCTCCAGGGGCAGGGCTGGGTGACGGTCCGGATCTACTTTGAGGGTTCCAAGTGGGAGCGGATGGACCCCACCTTTGCAGCCTCCGGCAACGCGAACATCGAGCAGTACATCGGGGATGGGAGCAACTACACCACCCTCCGGGTCTATTGATTTTCATTTAAAATTTATGAGAAACTGCGGGATGAGGACGCATTTATAAAGAAGGGAGGGAACCACGGCTGGCCTTTTCAGCCGTGGTTTGCGCGCGTATGAAAGGAAAACAGACAGCGGTTTTGGCGGCGGGGGATCTCGCCCTTTTCTGCTCGCAGGCGGCGATGCTTCTGAAGTCCGGCATCCCCCTCGACGACGGCCTGGCGGCCATCGGGGAGACCCTGCCGGAAGCGGGCCGGGCGGTGGTGGACAAGCTTGCCGCCGATTACCAGGAAAGCTACTCGCTTGAAAAGGCGATGGAATCTTCCGGCGTTTTCCCGGCCTACCTGATGCGGATGGTCGGCATCGGCGAACGGGCCGGCAAGCTCGAGGACGTCTTCGCTTCCCTCGCCGCTTACTACGAGCGGGACGCCCGGATGAAGGGGCAGATCCGCCGGTCGGTGCTTTACCCGATGGTCTCCATCTGCGCGATGGCCATCGTGGTGGCGGTGCTGGTCTGGAAGGTCCTGCCCATCTTCCGGGACGTGCTGAGCTCGCTGGGGGCAGTTTCCGGCGCCGCCGGGGCGCTGATGGAGATCGGCCCCGCGCTGGGGATCGGGGTGCTTGTCCTGCTCGGGATCCTCATCCTGGCCGCGGCGGCGGGCGCGCTGCTTCTCAAATGCGGGAAAGGCGATTTTATCCGCGCGGCCTTTGTGAAGATCCCGCCGGTGCGGCGGACGCTTGAGAAGGTCTCGGCCTCCCGCTTTGCCTCGGTCCTCTCCATGCTGCTGTCGAGCGGCTACCAGATGGAGGAGGCGCTCGAATTCCTCCCCGCCATCCTCCCCGACCGCAATTCGGCCGAAAAGGTCCGCCGGATCGGCGAGCGGGTGGGGCAGGGCGAGACGGTGCCCGACGCGGTCGAGGCGGAGGGCATCTTCCCCGGGCTGTACGGCCGGATGGTCGCCATCGGGCAGCGCACCGGCGCGCTCGACAGCGTGATGGGCAAGCTCGCCGCCATCTATGAGGAGGAGGCGGACGCCGCCATCCAGTCCCTCACCGGCGCCATTGAGCCGCTGCTGGTCGGGGTGCTCTCGCTGGCAGTCGGGGCGATTCTCTTTTCGGTCATGCTGCCGCTGCTCGGCGTCATGTCCTCCATCGGATAAGGAGGGGATGGGATGCGTCTATACAAGCGGAAGCGGGATTTCGGCAGGGTGAGGGCCCTGCTCCCCATCCTCGGGGGACTCGCCGTCGCGGAGGCCTTCCTGCTCGGGCTGCAGAACGCCTCGGGCGCTGTCGCGGACGAGCAGCTGCGGATGACCGAGGATTCCATCCGCCGGGCGGCGGTGAGCTGCTACGCGGCTGAGGGGAGCTACCCGCAGAATGTGCAGTACCTCGCCGACCACTACGGCGTGCAGATCGACGAGAAAAAATTTGTCGTCAATTACAGCATTATCGGCTCCAACACCATGCCCTACATCGAGGTTGTCCCGCGGGGCGGCAGGAGCCAGCTGGATTCCGATTTCTGACCAGGGAAAGGAGCATCGGATGAAAGGAAATTCCAAACATTCCGCCGAAACGCTGCTGACCCTCGGCGTTTTCAGCGTTTTCGCCATCCTCGCCGTCCTGCTCACCCTCATGGGCGCCAGGGCCTACCGCGGCATCGCGGGCAGGATGGAGGAGAATAACGCTCTGCGCTCCTCCCTCTCCTATGTGGCGAACAAGGTGCGGGCCGGCGACATCGCGGGCGGCGTCTCGCTCGAGGAGCGCGGGGGGATGCAGGTGCTCTGCCTGTCCGAAACGTCGGGCGGCACCACCTTTGAGACGCTTCTCTTCTTTGCCGACGGCTGGCTGCGGGAATACGCGACGGTCGGCGGGCGCGGGGACGCGCTCCTCCCGACAGACGGGGAGCAGGTGACGGCCCTCGCGGACTTTGCAATGGAAGCGGACGGGGATACCCTCCTCCTCACCGCCGAGGCGGAAGGGGGCCGGCGGATGACAATGCGGGTCGCCGTCCGGACGGAAGGAGGGCTCGGCTCATGAGGGATTCTTCCCGTATCCAGAGCTTTTTTATCGAGCTGGCGGCGGTGATCCTCTTCTTTTCCTTTGCGGCGGCCATCGACCTGCGGCTTTTTGCGGCGGGCAGCAGCTTAAGCCGCGACAGCCAGGACTTAAACGGGGCGGTCCTCGCCGCCCAGAGCATCGCCGATGCGATTGCGGCCGGGGAACGGCCGGAAGAGGCGGACGTCACCCTCTACTTTGACGGGGATTGGGCGCCCGCGGCGGCGGAGGCAGCCTTTTCCGCCAGGATTTTGACCCAAACCGAGCAGACCGGCGCCGGGGAACTGACCCGGCACACCATCGCGCTCTCCCGCGCGGACGGGGAGCTGCTCTATACCCTGGAAACGGCCCGCTACTGGCCGGCTGGGGAATGACGGAAGGAGCGGGATTATGGCAAAAAAAGAAGGCGCGCCCTTCGGCGCGGGGGTTTCCTCGATGCTCATGCTCTTTGTCATCCTCTGCCTGACCGTTTTCGGGGTGCTCGCCTACATGACGGCGCGGGCGGACAACCGCCTCACCCTCCGCTCGGCCGAGGCGGTGAAGGCCTACTATGCCGCCGACGCCGAGGCGGAGGAAATCCTTTCGCGGGTCGACGCGGCGGGGGAGGATTACGCCGCCGTGCTGCGCGAGGAGGGATTTTCCACCGTGCAGGAAGGGGAGAGGCTCACCGCAGACCTGGAACTCCCCATCGAGGGCACCCGCGTCTACCGGATGCAGCTCGTCTTTACGGATGGGGAATACGAGGTGACCATCCGCCGGATGGAGGACAACACCGTCTGGGAGGAAGAAGACTTAAACGTCTGGGACGGACAATAAACTGTAAGGAGAATGCAGCATGACAGATATGAAAGAAGCGCTCCGCCTCGCCATTGAGCGGCAGGCGTCCGATATTTTTATCGTTTCCGGCTTTCCGATGGCCTTCAAGATCGGCGACGTCATCCAGCCGGTCGACAACGAGCGGCTGATGCCCGAAGCGACGGCCCGCCTGATCGGGCAGATCTACGAGCTGGAGGGGATCCGCGGGATGGACACCCTCCAGAAAACCGGCGACGACGACTTTTCCTTCTCCATCCAGGGGTTGGGGCGGTTCCGCTGCAACGCCTATAAGCAGCGCAACTCGCTGGCGGCCGTCCTGCGGGCAGTCTATTTTAACCTGCCCGACTACCGGAGCCTCAACATCCCGGAGACGGTCGTCAATCTTTCCGGCAAAAAGAAGGGCCTTGTCCTCATCACCGGCTCGGCGGGGAGCGGCAAGTCGACCACCCTCGCCTGTATCATCGACCGGATTAACCAGACCCGAAAGTGCCACGTCATCACCATCGAGGACCCGATCGAGTTCCTCCACTCCCACAACCAGAGCATCGTGAGCCAGCGCGAGGTCTCCCACGACACCCTGGGCTACGCCGAGGCCCTGCGCGCGGCGCTGCGGCAGTCGCCGGACGTCATTCTGCTGGGCGAGATGCGGGATTTCCAGACCATCCAGACGGCGCTGACCGCCGCCGAGACCGGGCAGCTCGTCCTCTCGACCCTGCACACCATCGGGGCCGCCAAGACGGTCGACCGCATCGTCGACGTCTTCCCCGGCGACCAACAGCAGCAGGTGCGGGTCCAGCTCTCGATGGTGCTCGAGGCGGTCGTTTCCCAGCAGCTCATCCCGACGGTGAGCGGCGGGCTGGTCCCGGCCTTTGAGATCATGCTGGTCAACAGCGCCATCCGCAACCTCATCCGGGAGGGCAAGAGCCACCAGATCGACAACGCCCTCTTCGCCGGCGCGGCCGAGGGGATGCGGACGATGGACAGCGACATCCTGCGGCTTTACAAGGCGGGGACGATTTCCCGGGAAAACGCGCTGCTCTACGCGGCCAACCCGGACCTGCTCGTCAAAAAGCTGTGAGATTGGGGGAAATGATGATGAAAAAGCTGTGTTTCCTGCCGGCGCTTCTGGCCGCGCTTCTGCTGGGGGCGTGCTCCTCCCCGGACACCGCCGGCACGGCTACGGAGGAGGTCCCGGCGGATTACGGGCGGGTGCTGGAGCTGGCGCGGGAAGAATTTGACGCCGTATTCGCGGATTTTTCCGGGCTTGAGGTTCTGGAGACCTCCACGATGGTCCGGGAAAATGCGGAAAAGAGCATTGTCGTCCAGTTTACCTACGCCTCGGAAAACGGGGACGGGGTCTACGGTTTTGAGATGCAGAAGGACGGCCCGGGGGAGTACCGGGTCCTGCAGCAGGGGACAAACGTCACCATCGACAGCCTCGTAAACTAACCAGGGCGGAGGACCGGTTTCCGGTTCCCCGCCTTTCTGCATTCTTCACCGATTCTTAAGTTCTTCTTTTGAAAATATTGAGACTCCTGCGGTAAGATAGAGACAGAAAGAAATCCGGGAAAATCTGAAGTGGGGAAGGCCCCTGCTTCGTTTTTCTGAACAGGAGGCCGCGATACGCGCCGCGGCCCGCTCTACCACAGACTGACAGGAGGAGTCTCCATGAAACTGATGTTATCCCTTCTGGCGGCAGCCGCCTGGGGGTGCAGCTTCGTCTTTACCCTCTACGCCGCCTACAACCTGCTCATCGCCCTCTTTGGCCTGCGGCGGCAGAAAAAATGGGCGGAATGCGCGCCGCAGAAGCGGTTCGCCGTTCTGATTGCCGCCCGCAATGAGGAGTGCGTCGTCGGGAACCTGGTCGAAAGCCTTCTGGCGCAGGATTACCCGCGCGAACTGTTCGACGTCTATGTCATCCCCAACAACTGCACCGACGATACCGCGGGGGCTGCCCGCCGCGCCGGCGCGCGGATCCTCGACTGCACCGTCCCGGTCAAGTCGAAGGGGGAGGTGCTGACCTTTGCGTTTGACTATCTGTTTGCCAACCACGACGTTTACGATGCCTACTGTATCTTTGATGCGGACAACCTCGTCGACCCCGGCTTCCTCAAGGCGATGAACAACGCCCTCTGCGGCGGGGCGCGGGCCGCGCAGGCTTACCGCGACAGCAAGAACCCCTACGACACCGCCATGTCCGGCTGCTACTCCATCTACTACTGGATGCTGGGCCGCTTTTACAACCGCGCCCGCGCGAATATCGGCCTGACCGCCGTCATCAACGGCAGCGGGTTTATGGTCAGCGCCGGCCTCATCAAGGAGATGGGCGGCTTCCACACCTGCACCATGACCGAGGACGTCGAGCTGACCGCCCAGTGCGCGCTGCGGGACGTCCGGGTCGAGTGGGTGCCCGAGGCGCGGATCTACGACGAACAGCCGCTCACCTTCTCCCAGTCCTGGAAACAGCGCAAACGCTGGTCGACCGGGCTTTTGCAGGGCTGCGGCCGCTACCTTCCCGCCCTTGCCCGGAATGCGGTTTCCCGCCGCAGCAGGCTGGCCGCCGACCAGGCCATCTTCTTCCTGGCGCCGGTGATGCAGGTCGTCTGCTTTGTGTCGATGGTCATCAGCGCCGTGATGGCGTTCTTTTACCTCCAGGTCGACCTCTTCCCGCAGACGCAGGTGTTCTGGCGGCTCTTTTCGCCGATCGGCTGCTCCTTCCTGCTGACCGCCGGCACCGCCCTCGTCACCCTCATTTTGGAAAAGAAATGGAGCGTGAAACTTGTCGGGGCCGTCCTTTACTACTGGGTCTTCGTGATGAGCTGGATCCCGATCAACATCCTCTGCCTCTTCAAGCGGACGACCGTCTGGGACGAGATCCGCCACACCCGCGCCATCCCGCTCTCCGAGCTGCGGATGGGCAGCAAGTAATTTTGCCAGACCTCTTTTTTCTCGATCCGCCGCCCGGTGTGCCGCCGGGCGGTTATTTTTTGTGCAGATGCCGCGGCGCGGGGATCTCCATGCTACGAGCAGAACAGGTGCTTGCCGATCCGTTTGATGACCGGCCGGGAGCGGATCCACTGGTTGCTGGTCTTGTCGGGGTTATAGTAGTAGATCGCGCCGCCGGAGGGGTCGGTGCCGTTTAGGGCGTCCCGGGCCGCGCGGTAGGCGGATTCAGCGACCGGCTCGTTGAACTGCCCGTCGGTGATGGCGGTGAAGGCGCCGGGCTGGTAGATGACGCCGGAGAGGGTGTCGGGGAAGGAGGGATGTTCGATCCGGTTGAGGATCACCGCGCCCACCGCGACCTGGCCCTCGTAAACCTCGCCCCGCGCCTCCGCTGAGATGATGCGGGCGAGGAGGTTCACATTCGCCTCGTTGGCCTGCGGGGTCGCGCCGATGGTGATGCCGAGCTTTTTGAGCGTCTGCGGCCCCGCGATGCCGTCGGCGGTCAGCCCCTGCTGCTTCTGGAATTTTTTGACCGCCGCTTCGGTCGCGGAGCCGAAGATGCCGTCGACGCTGCCGTTATAGAGGCCGCGGTCCTTGAGCTCCTGCTGGATCGCCTTGACCTCCTCGCCGCGGGAGCCGACCTTGGAAAGGGTCTCGGCCGACTCGACCGGGTAAAAGAAGCAGACTGCCGCGACGGTGAAAATGTGCAGCAGTACGACGCTGATGGCCCGCACTGCCGTTTGCCTGCTGATACGCATGGAATCATCCTTTCTATCGGGGATGCGGTTAGTTTTTCCAGCGCCGCGGGAATTTATGCGCGGCCTTTTGCAGGGGAAATTTGACGGGCGGGCGCATTTTATGCTATACTGAAAAAAACAGAACCGGAAGGGGTTACACAATGGATTGCAAAGGTATCATTTTTGACATGGACGGCACCCTGCTCGACAGCATGGGTTTTTGGCGGAAAATCGGCTCCATCACCCTCGCCCACCTGGGTCAGACGCCGCGGGAACCGGATTTTGACCGCCGCGTCTACCGGTCGAGCGCGGAGGAAATTGCCCGCATCTACGCGGAGTACGGCATCCGTTTTTCCAGCCGCAGCGACTACGTCGAAGCCTATTATGCGGCGGTGCGGCCCTGCTACGAGCAGGTAAAGCCCTTGCCCGGGGTGCTGGAATTCCTGGAGAAAATGAAGGCAGCAGGGGTCAGGATGTGCGTCGCGACCGCCACCCGCTCCGATATCGCCGTCCCGGCCCTCGAGCGGCTGGGGATGATGCGCTATTTTGAGTTCCTGCTGTGCTGCGACGATGTCGGGGCGGGCAAGGACAAGCCGGATATTTACCTGGAATCGGCCAGGCGGATGGGGCTTGCGGTGGAGGAGACCGTCGTCTTCGAGGACTCCCTCTATTGCGTCCGGACGGCCAAGGGAGCCGGCTTCCGCGTCGTCGGGGTGCTCGACCCCACGGCGGAACAGGAGGAAATCGACGGGATGAAGGCCCTTTCCGACCGGTTTATCGAGGGGTACGGCGCGCTTCTGGAGGATGCAAAATGAGTTGGGTCAAGGTGGATATGGAACAGTATCCGCGCCGGGAGCATTATGAGCACTACCTGCACCATGTGCGGTGCGGATACGGCATGACGGTGCAGCTGGACGTGACCAATCTGGCGGGCTGGACAAAAGCGCAGGGGGTATCCTTTTATGCCGCGGAGATCTATCTGCTGGCGCGGCTGGTCAACCGGCACCCGGAATTTCGAATGTGCCGGAATGAAGCGGGAGACCTGGGATACTGGGAATGCTCCCACCCCTCCTATACGGTGTTCCATCCGGAAACCGAGACCTTTTCCGTCCTTTGGACCGAATATGCGGAAGATTTTTCAGATTTTTACCGGAATTATCAGGCGGACCTCCTGGCGTACGGCGGAAATCCGGGCTTTGAGGGCAAACCGGGGACGCCGCCGAACACCTTCGATGTTTCGAGCATCCCCTGGGCGCACTATACCGATTTCCATCTGGATTTATTTGACGGCGGCGGCTACCTCCTTCCCATCTTTACGCTGGGACAGTATGCGGAAGTAAACGGGAGGCGGCTGCTCCCCGTAACGGCGCAGGTGCATCATGCAGTCTGCGACGGCTACCACCTTTCCCGTTTTTTTCGTGAATTACAGCAGCTGGCAGAGGAAAGCAGGGATTTTTTACAGCCTTCTGACAATATTAACAAAAGCGTAGTAATTTCATAGGCGAATTCCTACGGCAGGATGTTTGCAAAAGAAGTCGAAACCAGTTATAATGATAATGGAAGCAGCGGTTGGAGACAGCCGCTACGAACGTTCGACAATTTTAGGAGGAATTCACAGTGCAGGAGCAAATCCATGAGATTTCCATCCCAGTTGGCATGATGAGCCTGATCGGCATGAAGGGCTGCGAGGAGATCACCACCAAGGTCGACCAGTATCTGGTTGAGTGGCGCAGCCAGCGCCACGGCGGCTTGATGAACGACGCCGACTTCAAGGGCTATTGCAGCGACACCTACCAGCTCCGGGCGGAGTGCCCGCGTTTTGGTACCGGCGAGGCGAAGGGCACCCTGAAGGAATCGGTCCGCGGCCATGACCTTTACATTCTGACCGACGTCTTCAACTACGGCGTCACCTACAAAATGTACGGCATGGACGTTCCGATGAGCCCCGACGACCACTATCAGGACCTCAAGCGGGTGATCGCCGCCGTCAGCGGCAAGGCGCGCCGCATCAACGTCATTATGCCCATGCTTTATGAGGGACGGCAGCACCGCCGCACCTCCCGCGAATCCCTCGACTGCGCGCTCTGTCTGCAGGAGCTGGTCAGCATGGGAGTGGACAACATCATCACCTTTGACGCCCACGACCCCCGCGTCCAGAACGCCATTCCGCTCCACGGCTTTGAGAGCGTCATGCCGTACTACCAGTTCCTTAAGGCGATCGTCAACACCGTGCCGGATATCGTCTTTGACCGCGACCACCTGATGATCATCTCCCCCGACGAGGGCGCGATGAGCCGGTGCATGTACTACTCGTCTGTCCTGAGCGTCGATCTGGGGATGTTCTACAAGCGCCGCGACTATTCGGTCATCGTCAACGGCCGCAACCCCATCGTCGCGCATGAGTTTTTGGGCGACAACGTCGCCGGCAAGGACATGATCGTCGTCGACGATATGATCTCTTCGGGCGAATCCGTCCTCGACATTGCCGTCAAGCTCAAAAAGATGGGGGCAAACCGCATCTTCATCTGCACCACCTTCGGCCTGTTCAATGCCGGCCTGGAAAAATTCGACGCGGCTTACGAGCGGGGAGAGATTTCCCGCGTCTTCACCACCAACGTCGTCTACCGCACCCCGGAATTGCTCAAGCGGGAGTGGTATACCTCGGTTGACTTGTCCAAGTATATCGCCTACATTGTGGACAACTTAAACCATGACCAGTCCATCAGCAACCTCCTCAATCCGGTTCATCGCATCAACAAGCTGCTGGAACGCAAGCGTGCCGAGCAGGCAGCGCAGCGCTGATAATGTTTTTGCGCGGAGCCTTCCCCGAAAGGGGAGGGCTCCGAAACTGTCTGAAAACGCTTTTCAAAAAATGGAAAAAACTTTTCGAAAAAGTGTTGACAAGCGGTGTGCGTTGTGCTATAATAACATACGTTGCCGATGCAAAAGGTTGGCAAGCGAATGCAAGGAAGATTCTGTGTCTCCTTTGCGGGTGTAGTTCAATGGTAGAATTCCAGCCTTCCAAGCTGGTTACGTGGGTTCGATTCCCATCACCCGCTCCAGACCGTCAGAACGGTTTATGCGCTCATAGCTCAGCTGGATAGAGCAACTGCCTTCTAAGCAGTAGGTCTCAGGTTCGAGTCCTGATGGGCGCGCCAAAAATATGGTGGGTATAGCGCAGTTGGTTAGCGCGTCAGATTGTGGCTCTGAAGGCCGTGGGTTCGAATCCCACTATCCACCCCACTTTTACACTGGGCTATCGCCAAGTGGTAAGGCACAGGACTTTGACTCCTGCATTCCGATGGTTCGAATCCATCTAGCCCAACCATTTTGTTTGGCAAATACTGGGGTGTCGCCAAGGGGTAAGGCATCAGATTCTGGCTCTGACATTCCGAGGGTTCAAATCCTTCCACCCCAACCAGCTGATTTGGAAGGTTCGTACCGGCTTTCCGGCGCGAACCTCATCCAAATTATTTTTTGCCAACATTCCGCCGGAAGGGTTCCGGCAAACAAGTTCATACCGCATACTGGGGTGTCGCCAAGGGGTAAGGCATCAGATTCTGGCTCTGACATTCCGAGGGTTCAAATCCTTCCACCCCAACCAGATTCGGTCCGAAACGTTAAGCGTTTCGGACCTTTTCCTTTTTCGCCGCAGAAACGGGGGTCCAGACTGCGGCGCGATGTTTTCAACTAAAGTGAAACGCGAATGCTGCAGGCTTGCGGCCGGGCGGAAATGTGCTATCATAGGGATAAAAGGGGGGAGGAGGATGCAGAAACTCATCATCATAACCGGTTCCCCGTGCGTCGGGAAGACGACGGCGGCGGAAAAGCTCCTGGAATCCTGTGAAAACAGCGCCTTTTTCGACGGGGACTGGGCATGGTGCGTCCACCCGTTTTCGTTTTCCGACCCGCGGCTGCGGAAAGGCGACAAAATCATCTCCTTCGCCCTGTCCACCTACCTGAACGCAGAATTTGACTATGTCATTTTATCCTCGGTCGTGGTGATTGGCGAGCCCATCCGGGCGGCCATTTTGCGGGATATTGCCGCAGGAGATTACATGACCCTCGCCTTTACCCTGAAATGCTCCGAGGAGACGCTGTGCGAGCGGCACCGGCTGCGCGGCGAGAGCGGCGAGGTGTCCTTCCAATGGCTGGAAATGGAGCCGCACCCCGGGGATTTTGTGATCGATACCGACCATAAAACGCCGGAGCAGATTGCGCAGGAAATCAAGCGTATCGTGGACGCCGCCGGGGAGGGATTGGGTTCTACAGGCGGCTGATCCGCCGCCCGATTGCAGGGAGAGTCCCCGCCCGCAGAAAATGCAGCACTTTCGTGGAATACACCACCAGAGGCGCGCAGCCGCCGCAAGCTTGCTGCGGAATCGCGCGCCAGCCGAAGCCTTCCCCGCGGGGAGGGCACGCCGCGTCGACTTGTCCAGTGCGGTCACGCAAAAGGGACGGTTGTTTCGTGGGATACATCCCCAGAGGCGCGCAGCCGCCGCAAGCTTGCTGCGGAATCGCGCGCCAACCGAAGCTTTACTCGCGAGAATGGCACGCCGCGGCGAATCGTCCGGTGCGGTCACGCACCGCAAATCCGGACGGTGTTTTTTGCAAACGCGGATATTGCTTTTTGGCGGAAACCTTTTATAATGAAGATAGTATTGTGCGCCTGCACCAAAAAGCGAGGGATTATCATGAAAATTATACGCATGAAAACCAATCACCTGACCAATCCGCTCGGTTACTGGATGGAGAAACCCACCTTCAGCTGGGTCGCCGAAAGCGACGGCATTTCCCAGAACTGGGCGCGGGTGGAGATCGCCGCCGACCCTGATTTCGGCGAGATCCTCTACGACAGCGGCGAGGACGCATCCATCTCGGGCAATGCGTTCACGCCGGATTTCACCCCTGCTCCCGCGACCCGCTACTTCTGGCGGGTGACGGTCATGGCCGACAACGGCGACACCGCTGTGAGCGCGCCCGCCTGGTTCGAGACCGCCCTTGCCCCGGAAAGCTGGAAGGCGGAGTGGATTTCCTCCCCGTTTGACAAGGAAGCCGCCCCCATTTTCCAGAAGACTTTTACGGCCAAAAAATGCCCCCGCGCCCGTCTTTCCATCTGCGGGCTCGGCATCTACGAAGCCTACCTGAATGGCGAGAAGGTGGGGGAGGAGTACCTGCTCCCCGGCTTCCACGCCTATGATTTCTGGCAGCAGTTCCAGACCTTCGATGTGAGCGGCCTGCTGCGCGACGGGGAGAATGTCCTCTCGGTCATGATCGGAAACGGCTGGTACAAAGGCCGGTTCGGCTTTACCGACCGTGAGGGCGAACGGTATGGCGACCAATTCCACCTCATCGCCCAGATCGACACCTGCGGCGGGACCGTCCTCGCGACCGGCAGCGGCTGGAAGTGCGCGGCCGGCCCGTTCGGAGAGAACAATATTTACGACGGGGAGTTTTACGACGGCCAGAAGGAGATCCCCGGCTGGAACCAGGCAAACGGCGAGGCGGACTGGGCGGACGCCGTCCCCTCCGCGATGGACCGCTCCGGGCTCACCCCGCGCCTGAGCCCGCCCATCACCGCGCAGGAGCGCTTCCCGGTCGCCGAGGTCATCCATACCCCTGCGGGCGAGACGGTCTTCGACTTCGGTCAGGAGGTCACCGGCTGGGTGGAATTCACCTGCCGCGCCAAAGCGGGGCAGCTCGTCACCATCCGGCATGGCGAAATTTTACAGGGCGGGAATTTCTACACCGAAAACCTCCGCACCGCCAAGGCGACCTTCACCTACCGCGCGGCGGGCAAAAATGAGCGTGTCCGCCCCCATTTCACCTTCTTCGGCTTCCGCTACATCCGGATCGAGGGGATCGAAAACCCGGATCCCGCAGATTTTACCGCCGTCGTCATCCACTCGAACCTTGAGCGGATCGGCGAGATCAAAACTTCCAACGAGAAGATCAACCGCCTCTTCTTAAACGCCCTCTGGGGCCAGAAGGGCAATTTCCTCGACGTCCCGACCGACTGCCCGCAGCGCGACGAGCGGATGGGCTGGACGGGCGATGCGCAGGCGTTCTGCTCAACTGCCTGCTACAACATGGATACCGCCGCCTTTTACGCCAAATTCATGCGGGATATGCAGCTCGAGCAGAAGGCGCAGAACGGCGCCGTGCCGCACGTCATCCCGGTCATCAAAAAGAACGGCGTGCCGCTGCTGGGCAGCGACGCCTGCGCCTGGGCGGATGCGGCAGCGGTCATTCCCTGGACCAGCTACCTCCACAGCGGGGACAAGGCGCTCCTCGCCCGGGAATACCCCTCCATGAAGATGTGGGTCGACCATCTCTGCGACCTGGACGAGCAAAACGGGGCCAAACGCCTGTGGCAGACCGGCCAGCATTTCGCCGACTGGCTCTCGCTGGACAACTATAAAAACCCCCTCGACTGCGCGGGCGGCACCGACCCGTACTACATCGCCTCCGCTTTCTACGCCTATTCTTCCGCGCTGACCGCCAAGGCCGCCGCCGTGCTGGGCAGGGAGGAAGAAGCCGCCTTTTACGCCAAGCGCAGCGAGGAGGTCAAGGCCGCCATGCTGCGGGAATACTTCACCCCGTCCGGCCGATGCGCCGTCAACACTCAGACGGCCTACGTCATCGCCCTCTACATGGAGCTTACCCCCGCCGAAATGCGGCCGCGGCTGATCGCGGAGCTGAGACGGCTCCTTCAGGAGAACAACATGCACCTGCTCACCGGCTTTGTGGGCACCTCCTACCTTTGCCGGGTGCTTTCCCAGTGCGGCGCGGACGCGGACGCCTACACCCTGCTGCTGCATGAGGATTACCCGAGCTGGCTGTATGAGGTAAACCTTGGCGCGACGACCATCTGGGAGCGCTGGAACTCGGTGCTGCCTGACGGGTCAATCAGCGACACCGGCATGAACAGCCTAAACCACTACGCCTACGGCTCCATCGTCGAGTGGATGTACCGCTTTATGGGCGGCCTGAATCCGGTTGAGGAGGCCCCCGGCTTTGCCAGAATCGCGCTGACCCCCAGGCCCGGCGGAAGCTTTGACTGGGTGAATGTTTCCCTCAACTCTGCCTCCGGCCGGTATGAGACCCGCTGGGAGCGGAAGGATGGGAAGGTCTGCTTTACCTTCCGCATCCCCTTCAACTGCACGGCGGCGCTCACGCTGCCTGCCGGCGCCGTTGTGGATGGCGAAGCCCTCGCCGCCGGCGAGGAGCGCATCCTCTGCGCAGGCGTCCACAGCGCCGAAATGGCCGGCTGATTTCTTTGATTTCCCCAAAAGAGCAAAATTTGTCCCTCTGTGCCGCTTTTGTTGGTGCAGAGGGACAATTGTTGTGGTTTGTTGGGATTTTTTTGGGAGGACGATTGATTTTTTGCAGAAAATCTTGTATAATAGAATCCGGCATAAATATTATTTGGAAAGCAGGGAGATTTTATGGGGTTTACGATTGACGACAGAGATAAAGCGATCCTCCGGGAGATGCAGGCGGACGCCTCCATCACCAATGCGAGCTTGGCGAAGAAAATCGGGCTTTCCGCCTCCGCCTGTCTCGCGCGCACCGATAACCTGATCAAAACCGGTGTGATCAAACAATTCACAGCGATCGTCGACGAGCATAAACTGGGGATAGAGATGTTTGCCTATGCGCTCATCAACCTCGTTTCGATGAAGCCGGAGAGCATCGCCGCCTTTATGGAGTACGTAAACGGCTGTCCGCAGATCCAGGAGTGCTACACCATAACCGGCAGCAACGACTATCTTCTGAAGATCGTTTCGACCAGCAACTACGCGTATGAAGCCTTCACCCTCAGCCTTGCGGCAAACCCGGTGGTCGCTTCGGTCGAGACGCTGGTTGTACTGGGCGTGAAAAAGTGGACGACCGCTTTTCCGGTCGACCTGGCAGACTCCAAAAAGGACCCGGCAGACGCAAAGAAGGAAGGAAAATAAGGCCGTTCAAATTGGCCCGGCTGTGCATTTGCCGCAGCCGGGCTGTTTTGGACGGTTTTCACGTGTTTGGAGGGAATATTGAATGAAGATGTGGAAAAAACGGGCGGCGGCACTGGCGCTGGCCGCGGCTGCTGCGGTTCTGGCGGCAATGCCCGCCGCGGCGGGATGGCGGCGCGAGGCTTCCGGCCTGTGGAGCTATCAGGACGAAGCGGGCAACCGGCTGACCGGCTGGCAGCAGATCGGCGGGCGCTGGTACTATCTCAACGGCTCCGGCCTGATGCAGACGGGCTGGCTCTGGCGCCCCGAGGGGTGGTATTACCTCCAGGCGGACGGCGCGATGGCGGTCGGATGGAGGTTCGTCGACGGGGACTGGTATTACTTCTCCCAAAGCGGCCTGATGCGGACAGGGTGGCTCTATGACGGCGGGCAGTGGTACTACCTCGCCGGGAGCGGCCGGATGGAGAGCGGCTGGCTGGAGCTGAACGACGGGACCTATTACCTTGGGGCAGACGGCGCCATGCTGACCGGCACGCAGGAGATCGGCGGCGCCGCCTACACCTTTACGGCAAGCGGCCGGCTCATCCAGACGGCGGACGATACGGCGGCCGCGCTCCTCTCGGCGATCAACCGGTACCGCGCGGAGGCGGGCCTTCCGGCCCTGACCGGCTCGGTCACCCTCAACCAGGCGGCCGCTGTCCGTGCGGAGGAGGTTTCCCGCTCCTTTTCGCACACCCGCCCGGACGGCCGGTCCTGGTACACCGTCTTAGAGGAAGCGGGGCAGGGGAACACCGCCGCCGGGGAAAACCTCGCCGCCAATTACCGGACGGCAGAGGAGGCAGCCGCGGCCTGGATGAACTCGGATTCCCACCGGGACAATATCTTAAACCCCAATTATCAGTACATGGGCGGCGCGGCCTTTGAACGGGAGGACGGCACCGTCTTTTGGGCACAGCTTTTTACCGACCGGCTCAATTGACCGGCAGCGACATCACAGAAAGAGGCATGGCATTATGGTGTATCAAAACGTTTTGGAAGCAATGGGAAACACGCCGCTCATCCAGCTCAACCGGATGGCGGATGAGGGCGCGGCCCGGATCCTAGTCAAATATGAGGGCTTGAACGTCGGCGGCTCCATCAAGACCCGCACCGCCTTCAACATGATCGAGGAGGCGGAACGGGCCGGGCTCATCGGCCCGGATTCGATCATCGTCGAGCCGACCAGCGGCAACCAGGGCATCGGCCTGGCCCTGATCGGCGCGGTGCGCGGCTACCGCACCGTCATCATCATGCCGGACTCGGTCAGCGAGGAGCGCAGGAAGCTTGTGCGGCATTACGGCGCGGAGGTCATCCTCATCCACGACGACGGGAATATCGGCGACTGCATCGACGAGTGCCTGCGCACCGCCATGCGGATGGCTGAGGAGGACCCGAAGGTCTACGTCCCGCAGCAGTTTGCAAACCCCGCCAATCCCGCCGTCCACCGCTACCACACCGCCCTCGAGATCCTCGAGCAGGCGGCCTGCCCCATCGACGGCTTCTGCTCCGGGGTCGGCACCGGCGGCACCATCACCGGCATCGGGGAGGTCCTGAAGGCCCAGAACCCGCAGATCGAGATCTGGGCGGTCGAGCCGGAAAACGCCGCCATCCTGGCGGGCGGCAACGTCGGCACTCATTTGCAGATGGGCATCGGCGACGGCCTCATCCCGGAGAACCTGAACCGCGCAATTTACAGCGAGATCTGCATCATCTCGGACGAGGAAGCCATCTCGACCGCCAAGGACCTGGCGCGGCTGGAAGGGCTGATGTGCGGCATCTCGAGCGGCACCAACGTCGCGGCGGCCAAACGGCTCGCTCGCAAGCTCGGGCCGGGCAAGACGGTCGTCACCATCCTCCCCGACACCGCCGAGCGCTACTTCAGCACCCCGCTCTTTGAAAACGAATAAGGGGGCGGGTTTATGCGGAAGAGCGTCAAAATCGCCGCCGGCGTCCTGGCTGCCCTGCTGGCTGCCGGCGCGGCGCTGGCGGTGTTTTTCCTCAAATCCTCCTCCGAGGAGGACGTCGCAGGGAGGATTTTCCTCTACGGGGAGCGCCACGCCGATGAAACCTTCCTGGAAGAGGAGTTCGCACTGTGGAGCAACTTCTACCATGAGGAGGGGATGCGCCACCTCTTTATTGAGAAGCCTTATTATACGGCGGAATTCCTGAACCTCTGGATGGACGCGGACAGCGATGAAATTTTCAACCAGCTGTACGCAGAGTGGGACGGAACCCCCGCGCATTCCGAGCTGGTCCGGTCGTTTTACAAACGGATTAAGGAGGAGTGCCCCGAAACCGTCTTCCACGGGACGGATATCGGCCATCAATACAACACGATCGGGGCACGCTACCTCGACTATCTGGAAGAAAACGGGATGGAAGGCTCGGAGGAGTACGCCCTTGCGCAGGAAGCGATCGAACAGGGCGTCGAGTATTATCGGCAGAGGGATGAGGTGTACCGGGAAAACAGGATGGCGGAAAATTTCATCCGGGAATATGAGGAGCTGGACGGCGCGCCGGTCATGGGCATTTATGGCTTGAACCACACCGACCCGGACGCGATGAACTACACCGGCAAGGTCCCCAGCATGGCCAGCCAGATTGCGGAGCGCTATGGGGACCGCTTGGAAATCCTGGATTATCAGCCGGAGCGGGTGGACACCCTTGAGGTGGGCGGCAAGTCCTACACGGCGGAATATTTCGGCGAGCAGGACCTGAGCGGACACTCAACGGAATACCGCTGCCGCGAATTCTGGCGGCTCAAGGACGCCTACGAGGATTTCCGGGACTGCGAAACGACCATCGACCGGCTGCCGGTTTCCCAGTATCCGATGCGCGTCCAGACCGGGCAGGTCTTTGTCATCGACTACACGCGGACGGACGGATCGGTCGAGCGGCTTTATTACCGCGCCGACGGGGAAGAACAGGACGGCATGGTGCTGACGACGAATTTCCTGCCGGATTGACCCGGATAAAACAGAGCACGCGGCCCCTGATGCGGGGGCCGCGTGTTTTGCATGTGCGGTATAACAGGGCGTGCCCCGCCCGCGGTGCATGGGACGTCACGCCGGGCGCAGGCCTTCCTCCCGGATGACCCGGTAGAATTCCTCCGCCGCAAAGGACATGGGGACGTTCGCGACCCGGCACAGCCCGATCGAGCGGGCCGGCAGCGGGTCGGCGAGCAGGATTTCGGACAGCCCGCCCTGGGAAAGGGCGTCGCCGGCGAATTCCCGGATGACGCAGGCGATGCCCAGCCCGATGCCCGCGAAATCCAGCATGAGGTCGTAGGAACAGAGCTCGATCTCCGGCTGGAGGACAACCCCGTGCTCCAGAAAGTGGCGCTCGACCAGCTTGCGGGAGTTGGAGGTCTGCTCCAGCATGATGAGCGGCTGCGCGGCGAGCTGCTCGAGCGAGACCGGCCGGCGGGCGAGGTGGGCGAACCGCGCGCTGCCCGCGAAAATGTCGTGGACCTCCATGCAGGGTTCGACGAGGAGGCCGTCCGTTTCGAGCGGCAGGTTCGCAAAGGCGAAATCGACCGCCCCGGCCCGCAGCAGCTCGATGCTCTGCACGCTGGTGCGGTTGACCACATGGAGGTGGATCCCGGGATGCTTCTCGTGAAATTTGCGCAGGTAGGGGAGAAGGTAGCGGCGGGAAATGGTGTCGGCTGCGGCGATTTTCACCTCGCCTTTGAGCAGCTTTGCCATCTCGGAGAGCTTTTCCTCCCCGGTTTCCAGCAGGGAGAGGGCGGGCTCGACGTAGTCGTAGAGCAGCCGCCCCTCCGGCGTCAGGGTGACCCCCCGCGCGCCCCGGACAAACAGCGCCGCGTGGAGGGATTCCTCCAGATTCGCGACCGCCTGGCTCACCGCGGGCTGGGAGACAAACAGCTCCCGCGCCGCTTTGGAAAAGGACTGGGAGCGGGCGACGGTGCGGAAGATCTTGTATTGTTCCAGATTGGTGTTCATAAGCACTCCTTATAGCTGGGATAACAAATAACAGCTTTACTTGGGTACGATTTTATTGTATAATAAATTTGTCGAGAATGCAACCGGCTGTCCGGGAAAAACCGTCCGGTGCGTTTAATTTTTTTCTGGAAAAGAGAGGGTATCATTATGGAAAGACTGGTAGGAACCGTTTCCCGCGGCGTACGCGCACCCATTATCCGCGAAGGGGACGATATGGCGCAGATCGTTGTGGACAGCGTGCTGGCCGCGGCGGAATCCGAAGGCTTCGCGCTTCGCGACCGGGACGTCATCGGCGTCACCGAGGCTGTCGTCGCCCGCGCCCAGGGCAACTATGCCTCCACCGAGGCGATCGCGGCGGACATCCGGGCGAAATTCCCCTCCGGGCACATCGGCGTCATTTTCCCCATCCTGTCCCGCAACCGCTTCGCCATCTGCCTGCGCGGCATCGCCAAAGGCGCGAAGAAAATCACCCTGATGCTCAGCTACCCCTCCGACGAGGTGGGCAACCATCTGGTCACCGAGGACGAGCTGGACGAGAAGGGCGTCAATCCCTGGAGCGACGTCCTGGACGAGAAGAAATACCGGGAGCTCTTCGGGTACAAAAAGCATACCTTCACCGGCATTGACTACGTCGACTATTATGCAGGCCTCATCCGGGAGGAGGGCGCCGAGGTCGAAGTGATCTTCGCCAACAACTGCCGCGCCATCCTGGACTACACCAAAGACGTTCTCTGCTGCGATATCCACACCCGCGCCCTCACCAAGCGCCGCCTCAAAGCGGCGGGCGCTGCCACCGTCCTCGGCCTGGACGAGATCATGACCGCCCCGGTAAACGGCAGCGGCTTTAACCCGGACTACGGCCTGCTCGGCTCCAACAAGGCGACCGAATCGACCGTCAAGCTCTTCCCCCGCGACTGCAAGCCCTTCGCGGAGAAGGTGCAGAAGATGCTGCTCGACAAGACCGGCAAGTGCGTCGAAGTCCTCGTCTACGGCGACGGCGCCTTCAAAGACCCGGTCGGCAAGATCTGGGAGCTGGCGGACCCGGTCGTCTCGCCCGGCTTCACCGACGGCCTGATTGGCCAGCCCAACGAGCTCAAGCTTAAGTACCTCGCCGACAACGACTATGCCGACCTGAGCGGCGAAGCCCTCAAGGAGGCGATTTCCAAGGCAATCGCCGAGAAGGATGCCAAGAATGCGAGCCTCGTCGGCTCGATGGCGACCCAGGGCACCACGCCCCGTCGCCTGACCGACCTCATCGGCTCCCTCTGCGACCTGACCTCCGGTTCGGGCGATAAGGGCACCCCCATCATCCTCATCCAGGGCTACTTTGACAACTACGTCAAGGAATAAGCGGATATTCCCTGCCGAATGCAGCCGGCTCCTTTTTCGGGAGCCGGCATTTTTTATGTGGTTTTGCAGAGCGAAAGGCTTATGACCTGTGCCAATTGTGCTGTGCAGCTAAATTTAATCCATTTCTTTCAATCAATTTATAGAATGTTTGATTCAGCGGAGGAAAAAGGGATTGCGTCCGCCTGCACCGATATGGTATAATAAAAATGGTAATAAGCCCCGGTTATAGGTTTTGTCCAAATAAAACGATTGCGAGGTGAAATGGTTGCAGAAAATCCTAAAAGAAAAGATTATGGAGGCGGTATCCTCGGTCCTCCCAATCACCGTCATCGTCCTGCTGCTGTCCTTTACCCTGGCCCCGATGCCGATCGGCACATTGGTGCTCTTCCTGCTCGGAGCGATCCTTCTCATCCTGGGGATGGGCTTTTTCTCCCTGGGCGCAGACCTTTCGATGATGCCGATGGGGGAGCAGATGGGACGCAAGCTCGGCAGCTCGGGGAAAATGGCGGTGATTGCGCTCATCTTCTTTTTCATCGGCTTTACGGTGACCATCGCGGAGCCGGACCTGCAGGTGCTGGCGGGGCAGGTGCCGGCGGTCCCCGACATGGTGATCATTCTGACGGTGGCGGCGGGGGTTGGCGTCTTCCTTGTCCTTGCCATGCTGCGGATGCGGAAGGGCATCCCGCTCCGGATCACCCTGCTTGTGCTGTACGCGCTGGTCTTCCTGCTTTCGATTTTTGTCCCGAACGAGTTCCTGGCGGTCGCCTTCGATTCAGGCGGCGTCACCACCGGGCCGATCACCGTCCCGTTCATCATGGCGCTGGGCGCCGGCCTTGCCGCCATCAAGGGCAACGACGACGACAACTTCGGCGTCGTAGCGATCTGCAGCGTCGGGCCGATCTTAGCCGTTATGGTGCTGGGGCTGCTCTACAATTCCAGCGAGATCGCCTACACCCCGTTCCAGATCCCGACGGTCGAGACGTCTCAGGACGCAGGGCGGCAATTCTGGCAGGGCCTTCCGACCTATCTGGAGGAAGTGTTCCTCGGCCTGCTGCCGATCGTCGTCTTTTTCCTGGTGTTCCAGTTTGTCGCATTAAAGCTTGGGCGCAGGCCCCTCATCAAGATCGGGGTGGGCATCGGCTACACCTTCATCGGCCTCGTCCTCTTCCTGACCGGCGCGAATGTCGGCTTTATGCCGGTCGGCTATTTCTTAGGCGAGACGATGGCCCAGAACGCGCCGAGCTGGCTCCTGATCCCGCTGGGGATGGTTGTCGGCTATTTCATTGTCGCGGCGGAGCCGGCCGTCCACGTCCTCAACCGCCAGGTCGAGGAGGTCACGAGCGGCGCGATCCCGCAAAGGGCGATCGGCCTCTCGCTGTCCATCGGCGTCGGCATCTCCATCGGCATCGCCATGCTGCGGGTATGGCTGCACATCCCGATCTACTGGTTCCTGGTGCCGGGCTATGCGGTCGCTCTGGGGCTGATGTTCAAGGTGCCGAAGATCTTTACCGCCATCGCCTTTGACTCGGGCGGGGTCGCGTCCGGCCCGATGACGGCGACCTTCCTGCTCCCCTTTGCAATGGGAGCCTGCCAGGCGCTGGGCGGCGACGTGCTGATGGATGCCTTCGGGGTGGTTGCGATGGTCGCTATGACCCCGCTCATTACCATCCAGGTCCTCGGCCTTTTCTATCAGCGCAAGCTCGCGCGCACCAAGGACGTCACCGAGGAGGAAGAGAAGATCCTCGTCGACGATATTATCGAATACCCAGACTACACAGAGGAGGTAGCGGCAGATGCCAAGGAATGATCGGATCAAGCTGCTGGTGACCATTGTGGATCGCGGAAAGGGGAGCGCTGCGGTGGATATTTACCGCTCGCACCAGCTGCATTTTGACTATCTCTGCATGGGACTTGGTACGGCCAATTCCCAAATTCTCGACTATTTCGGGCTGTCGGAGACGGAGAAGGATGTGGTCTTCACCCTGGCGCCCGCCTGGAAGGTCAAAAATATTATTCAAAAGATTGACGAGCGTTTCCATCTGACCAGACCGGGGCGGGGGATCGTCTTCAGCCTGCCGCTTACCGGTGTGAGCGGGCAGGTCCCGCAGGTGCTCTGCAAGGATGAAGCGCCGCAAGAAGAGGAGGAAGAAACTGTGGAGGCTGTCACAAAATACGATCTGATCCTGGTGGTTGTCAACCGGGATAGCCTGGACACCGTGATGGATGCGGCCCGCGAAAAGGGCGCGCGGGGCGGCACCGTCCTGCACGCCCGCCGGGTCGGGCTGGAGGATGTGGAGAACCTCCTCGGCTTTACCTTACAGCCGGAGAAGGAGATTGTCGCGATCCTTTCCCCGCGGACGCAGAAGCTGGAGATCATGCGGGCGATCAATAAGGTCGCCGGCCTGACGACCGAGTGCCAGGGGATTCTGTTCTCCCTGCCGGTTGAGGACATGATGGGCCTGCAGGATGCAATCAGGGAATGACCTGCCGCTGAATTTCCGCAAACAGAGAACCGCGCGCCGGATGAAGCGGCGCGCGGTTTTGATGTACAGCTGGAATTTAGTCGAGGTAAACGGGTTTGCCGGTCTTGGCGGATTCGTAGATCGCCTCGAGGACCTGGGTGACGACAAACGCCTGCTCGGGCTTGACGCAGATGGGGGTGCCGTTGATGATGGCGCTGTAGTAGATTTCCTGCTCAATATCAGCGGGCTCCTTGGTGGTGCCGTCATAGAAGGCAACGCCGCCGGCGGCAAAGTCCGGGCATTCCACATACTGGTGGTTGTTCTTGACGCCGTTGATGCGGGCGCCGCCGGGTTTGCCGGAAGCATCCTTCATATCCGCGCCGGCCAGGGTGCCGCAGAGGGTGGTGGCAGCCTCTTCCACATCCAGGGTGTTCAGGGCCCAGGAGGATTCCAGGACAACAGTCGCGCCGTTTTCCATCGTGATAAAACCGAAAGCGGAGTCCTCAACGGTGAATTCCTTGGGATCCCAGTCGCCCCAGGCATTGGCGGTTTCGGTCTGGTTGCCCAGCTTCTTGTAGGTGGTGCCTACGACCATCTTGGGCTTATAGTTGTCCATCGTCCAGAGGGTGATGTCCAAGGCATGGGTGCCGATATCGATGAGGGGGCCGCCGCCCTGCTCATACTCGTTTAAGAACACGCCCCAGGTGGGAACGGCGCGCCGGCGGATGGCATGGGCCTTCGCGTAGTAAACTTCGCCCAGGGTGCCCTTCTCGCACTCTTTCTTGATATACTGAACTTCCGGACGCTGGCGGTTCTGGTAGCCGATGGTGAGGATCTTGCCGGTTTCCTTGGCGGCGTCTACCATCTTCTTGGCCTCAGCGGAGTTGATGGCCATCGGCTTTTCGCAGATGACGTTCTTGCCGGCATGGAGGGCGTCGACGGTGATGAAGCTGTGGGAACGGTTGGGGGTGCAGACGTGGATGGACTCGATGGTCTCGTCCTTGAGCAGCTCCTTGTAGTCGGTGTAGACCTTCGCGTCGGGAGTGCCGTACTCCTTGGCAGCCTTGACCGCTCTCTCCTCTACGATATCGCAGAAGGCGACGATCTCAAGCCAGCCTCTCTTCGCCAGCTTCTGGATGGCGGGCAGGTGCTTGCCGTTGGCGATGCCGCCGCAGCCGATGATGCCGACTCTTACTTTTTTGTCCATAAGAAACGCTTCCTTTCGTCAGGTGCTCTGCTGGATCTTGACAGAGCTCCGGTATTCCAGCCTGTGCGGGAGCAGGATATGCTGATCCTCACAGGACCGGTTGTTTATTTTGTCATGCAAAAGCTCAAAGGCTTTGTGACCGATGTCAAACTGCGGCTGCGAGATGGTCGTCAGGGGAGGGAGGTAGTACTCCGCGATCTGGTTGTTGTCAAACCCCATGACCGAAATATCCTCGCAGACGCGGATCCCGTGCTGCGCGAGGGCGGAAATCACGCCGATCGCAGTGGAATCCGAGGTGGCGAATACAGCGTCAGGCAGCCTGTCCAGCTGGAGCAGCCGTTCGGCCGCCCGCTTCCCCGCGTTGAAGGTGAAGCCCTCGTCCAGGATCAGGGCTTCCTCCGGCCGGATGCCGGCCTCGGCCAGCGCGCGCTCGTAGCCCATCCGGCGGCAGCGGGAGGAGTTGTACAGGTCCCCCGCGCTGACAAAGGCAATGCGGCGGCAGCCGTTTTGCAGCAGGAAGCGCACGCCGTCCAAAGCCGCGCGGAAGTCGTCGATGGAGACGGTGGAAATCGACGCCCCTCCCACCAGCTCGCAGGCCGAAACAGCGGGGCAGGCGGCAGCGAATTCGGTGAGGGCGGCCGCATCCATCGTGGTGTGGAGGAAAATGACCCCGTCAACCAGTTTCCGGCGCGCCATGTTGATGTGCTCCTGCTCGATATCCGCATCGCTGTTTGTGATCGCGAGCATGGTGTGGTAACCGGCAGACTGTGCAGCCAGCTGGATGCCTTTGAGCACGCGGGAATAAAACTGGTTGGAGATGGTGGGGACAACGACGAGGATCTTCATCGTCTCAAGGCGGCGAAGGGTGCGGCCCAGGAAGTTCGGCTGGTAGTCGAGCTCTTCGATGGCCTTCTGGACAGCCTTGACCGTCTCCGGGCGGACGTTGTCATAGTCGTTGAGCACCCGGGAAACCGTCGCAACCGACACACCGGCCAGCTTGGCGACATCCTTGATGGTTGACATGCTTCCCTTCCTTTCAGCTGTAATCGTTTACAACTATCATAAAGGATTTTTGCCGGAAAGTCAAGCGGAGAGGGGTTGGTTTTTTGACGAAATTCACTGATTTTTTTTGGTGGAAGCCCCGAAATTCCGGCTATCGGCGGAAGGGAGGAATCCACCTTTTCCTGCGGATGAAAAAAATCGGTTTTTTTGAAAATCTCTGGGAAAAAGTCTTGCATTTGGCGGGAAAGTGTGCTATACTATAAACAATCTGCTCTCCCTGGGGGCGTTCTGCGCGCTGTTTTCGTTGCAGCGGTATGGCAATGCCTTGAGAGACAGTATTTGCAAAGAGGTGAACAGCGTGAAAGACATCCATCCGAAGTACGAAAAGGCGGTCATCAGATGCGCCTGCGGCAATGTGATCGAGACTCGTTCCACGAAGGAAAACATCAGCGTCGAGGTCTGCTCCAAGTGCCATCCCTACTTTACCGGCAAGCAGAAGCTCGTCGATACCGGCGGACGTGTTGACAGATTCAATAAGCGTTTTGGCCGGGGCAAATAAGCCTGGACCGAATCCCATGAGGCGGTGTGTGACAAGCGCACCGCCTCTTTGTCGTACCGAAGGAGGGGCGCTGTGAGAAAAACCTACATCACCAGGATGCCGGATAAGGCGGGAGCCTTTCTGATTGCCAGCAGGATTATATCAGGCTGCGGGGGCAATATCGTCCGTGTCAATTACAACAAGGCGCTGGATACGCATACCCTTTTTATTGAGGTCTCGGCAGCTGCCGGGCAGCACGCCCAAATAGAGGAGAAGCTTTCTGCCTGCGGCTACCTGGCAGGCGGGGAATCTGACAAGCGCATCCTCATGATCGTGCTCACGCTGCCGGACCATCCGGGAGCCGTTACCCCGGTTTTGGAGATTCTGGACCGGCACCAGGTCAATATTTCCTACATCAGTTCCCAGGAAAACGGGACGCCCTGCCAGCATTTCAAGATGGGGCTGTTCATTGAGAACCCGCGGGAAATCACCCAGCTTATAGAGGAAATCTCCCGCATCTGTGAAATTCACATTCCGCACTATGAGGTCACCGACAGGCTCTTAGACGGCACGGTTTTCTATATCACCTTCGCCAATACGATGCGCGGGATCCTCAGCCTTTCTCAGGAACAGACCAACGCCGTCCTCATCCATGCCAACAGCCTGATGCAGCTGCTGGATGAACAGCAGAAATCCCCCCTGCAAACCTTCGATTATATTCGACGGTTTGCGAAATTCGTGCAGGACCGGAAAGGGGCGGCCTTCCGCCCGTCTGTTTACCCGGTTGAGCTGGAGGAGGGCTGCCGCCTGCTTGTGATAGAGCCTCCCTGCGGGAGCAATCTTTATGTGCTGGAGGAAGGAGACGCCCTCCTGTTTGTGGACTGCGGCTTTGCCTGCTACCGCGACGAGATGCTGGCGCTTTTTCATCGGCATTTCCCCCGTTTTTCCGAGATGGAAAAAATCGCCTTCATCACCCACGCGGACGTCGACCATGCCGGGCTCCTTTCCCTTTTTGACGCGGTATATATGAGCCGGAGCTGCTACGAGAATTTTTGCGCCGAGCAGGCGGGCGCACCGAATTTCCGGGAAAGGAACCCGCTTCACGCGCCGTACTGCGCGCTGAGCAAAATTATTTCCGGCTATAAGCCGCCTGACCTGAGCCGCTGTATGGTAATCGGGACCAAGGAGGACGGGACCCCCCTTTCCCGTATTGGCTCCCATCGCTTCGGGCGCTGGCAGTTTGACTTTTTTGAAGGAAACGGCGGCCATGTAAAAGGGGAGACTGTCATCGTCAGCCGGGAGCTGCAGCTGCTCTTCACAGGGGATATTTACGTCAATATCAAAGGCTTTTCCAAAGAGCAGCAGGAGTTCAACCGCCTCGCCCCCTTTCTCATGACCGGTGTGGATTCAAACCCGGATGAGGCGAGGAATTGCCGGGAACTGCTGCTGGAAAAATATCCGGGGTTCCTTCTCTGCCCGGGACATGGGGCAGTGCGCCGAAACGCGCCGGACGCCTGACCCGTGCCTCCCATCCACAAATTTATGCGCCGGCCGCTTTGCGGCGCGGCGGAAAGGATCTGTATCATGATGACCGATTATATCACAATCGAGGGGCAGGCCGAGGCCTCCTTTGTCGAACGCAAATCCCGCTTTACCGGCTATTGCCGCCATGTGGAAAGCGAGACGGAAGCGCTCGCGTTTATTGAAGAGATCCGCAAGAAGAACTGGGACGCCACCCACAACGTCTTCGCCTACGCGCTGCGGGACGGGCAGCTCAAGCGCTGCTCGGACGACGGGGAGCCGCAGGGGACGGCCGGCGTGCCGGTCCTCGACGTGCTGCAGAAATCCGGGGTGGTCGATATCTGCATGGTCGTCACCCGGTATTTCGGCGGCATCCTCCTCGGGGCGGGCGGACTGGTGCGCGCCTATTCCCACGGCGCCTCCATCGCCCTCGAGGCGGCGCGGAAAAAATACATGACCCCCTGCACCCGCCTCTACGCCGAGATGGATTACAGCTGGTACGGCAAGGTGACCTACATCCTGCCCAAATACAACATCCTCGTCGAGGATTCCTCTTTTACCGACCGGGTCGCCCTGACCATGCTCATCAAGTCTTCCCGCAAGGAAACATTCCAAAAGGAATTGACAGAATTGACAAACGGCACCGTCTCTACAGAGGAACTTATTGAGGAATACGCAGATATGCAGTGAATTTTCTGAAAAAATAGAGGGAAAGCTGTCCATTTCCGGTATATTATATATAGAAACAACGCGCGGGAGGGGACAGCATGGACCGACAGCAGTATCAGATCGAGTTTGAGGCGGCGTATCTTTCGCCGCTGGCATCAAAATCGGCGGAGAGCAGGGGACGCGTCCGCCCGGAGGAGCCCTGCCCGCTCCGTACCGACTACCAGCGAGACCGGGACCGCATCCTGCACTGCAACGCCTTCCGCAGGCTCAAGCACAAGACCCAGGTCTTCCTCTCGCCGAGAGGGGACCACTACCGCACCCGGCTGACCCACACCCTCGAGGTGTCCCAGATCGCCCGCACCATCGCGCGGACGCTGCGCCTAAACGAGGATTTGACCGAAGCCATCGCCCTCGGCCATGACCTCGGGCACACCCCCTTCGGTCACGCGGGGGAGCGCGCCCTTGACGCTGTCTGCGGCTGGCGTTTCCGGCACTATCTCCAGAGCGTGCGGACCGCACAGCGGCTGGAACGGGGCGGCAGGGGCTTAAACCTCACCTGGGAGGTCTTAAACGGCATTGCCTGCCATTCGCGGGACGGCGGCAAGGTCCCCCTCCCGGCGACGCTGGAAGGCCAGGCCGTCCGGCTGGCGGACAAAATCGCCTATGTCAACCACGACATCGAGGACGCCATCCGCGCCGGCGTGATCGACGAGGGGGATCTCCCCTGGAGCGCAATATACCGGCTGGGGCACGGGAAATCCGCCCGGCTCACGACCGTCATCACATCCATCGCCGAAAACAGCGGCAGCGCCCTCCGGATGCACCCCGAGATCGAGGAGGCCCAGCGGACGCTGGAGCGCTTCCTTTTCGAAAGCGTGTACACAAATCCTGTCGCCAAGGGCCAGGAGGCGAAGGCGGAAGCGCTGGTGCAGCGTTTATATGAGTATTACTGCCAGAACCCCGACAGACTGCCGGAATTCTACCGCACCCTGCGGGAGGAAGCGCCGCTCGAACGGGTGGTCTGCGACTATATCGCGGGGATGACCGACCAGTACGCGGTCGACCTGTACGAGGACCTGTTCGTCCCGCGGTTCTGGACCAAAGAATGAAGAAGGAGGAATGGGATGGCCATCCCGAGAAGCTTTATTGAGAACCTGCGGATGAGCTGCGACATTGAGACGACCATCTCCTCCTATGTCAAGCTCAAAAGGCAGGGGCGCAACCAGGTCGGGCTCTGCCCCTTCCACTCGGAAAAGACGCCGTCGATGGTCGTCTACGGAGACACTCAGTCCTTCTACTGCTTCGGCTGCGGGGCGGGCGGGGACGTCATTTCCTTCATCATGCGGATCGAGAACCTCGATTACGTCGAAGCGGTCAAGCTGCTCGCCCAGCGGGTGGGGATGACGGTGCCGGAAGGGGAAGCCGAGGACCGGCTCTCCCGTATCAAGCCGGTGATCCTCGAGATCAACCGCCTGACCGCCCGGTTTTACCACAAGATCCTCCGCTCCCCCGAGGGGCGGGAGGGATACGCCTACTTCGCCGGGCGGGGCCTCACCCCGCAGACGATGGTCAAATACGGCCTCGGCTATGCGCCGCCGGGATGGAGCACGCTGCGCGACTACCTGCGCAGCCAGGGCTTTTCGACCGAGCAGATGTACGACGCCGGCGTGGTCAGCCGCGGGCGGGAAGGCAGCTACTACGACGCCTTCCGCAACCGGGTCATCTTCCCGATCATCGACCTGCGCAAGAACGTCATCGGCTTCGGCGGCCGGGTCCTGGACGACAGCAAGCCGAAGTACCTCAACACCAACGACACCCCGGTCTTCAAAAAGAGCCGCAACCTCTTTTCCATGAATTTCGCCAAAAATCACGCCGAAAAGCGGCTGATCCTCGCGGAGGGCTACATGGACGTCATCGCGGTCAACCAGGCCGGCTTTGAAAACGTCGTCGCGACCCTCGGGACCGCCCTCACGCCGGAGCAGGCGCGGCTGATGGCGGGCTATACCAAGGAAGTGGTCATCGCCTACGATTCGGACGGCGCGGGCCGCAAGGCGACCGACCGCGCGGTCGGCCTGCTCGAGGAGGTCGGCATCACCGCCAAGATCCTCGCCCTAAAGGGCGCAAAAGACCCGGACGAGTACCTCAAAAAATTCGGCGCGCAGCGCTTCAAGCTCCTCCTAGAGGACGCGGGCAGCGTCACCGCCTACCAGCTCTCGGTGATCCGGGCCAAATACGACCTGGAAACGCCGGAGGGCAAGAGCGGCTACCTCACCGAGGCGGTGCGCTACCTCGCCACCCTCAAAAACCCGGTGGAGCGGGAGGTCTTCGCCGGCGAGCTGGCCGGTCAGACCGGCGTGCTGCGGGAAACAGTCCTCTCGAATATCAGCTTCGAGGTCCGCAAAAACTACCGGCGGGACAAAAAGAAGGAGTGGGACAATATCTCCTCCTCCCGGAGCCTCTACGGCGACCGGATAAACCCCCAGCGGGCGGCCAACCTCAAAGCTTCCCTCGCCGAGGAGGGGATCCTCTGTTTCCTCTTTAAAAACCCCGACCACCTCGGGAAAATTCTCGCGCAGATCGGGGAAGGGGACTTTGTCACCGACTTCAACCGCGGCCTTTTCAAGCAGATGGCCGCCATGATCCAGGCCGGAGGGGCGCCCGCCCTCTCCGATTTCGCCGAAACCTTAAGCCCCGAGCAGATGGGCAGGCTTTCCGAGATTGTCAACCGGGAAATGCCGATGAGCGAAGAGGTCCTGGACGATTACATCCGTGCATTGCGGGACGCCCCGCTGCAAAATATCAGCCAGCGCGCCGGAGAGCTCTCCGGGGATGCGCTGTTAAACGTCGTCGAGCGTCTGCGGCAGAAAAAGAAAGAACCAGGGACCGCAGACGATCGATAAAAACACAAAGGAGAATTGCTATGGGAGACAAAAAGAGCGCAGTAGCCGATCTGATGGAACAGGGCAAGCAGAAAGGAAAGCTCACCACCAAGGAGATTACCGACGCGCTGGAAGATATGGATTTTGACATCGAACAGATGGACAAGCTCTATGATTCCCTTGAAAGCCTGAATATTGAGATCATCGAAGACTATAACCCCGAAAAGGATCTGGACCTCGACCTCGACGACGTCCTCGAAGAGGTCGAGGACGACAGCTTCTTCACCGCCGACGGGGTGAACATCGACGACCCGGTCAAGGTCTACCTCAAAGAGATCGGCCGGGTGCCGCTCCTCACCAATGAGGAGGAGCAGGAGCTCTCCGAACGGATGGCGACGGGCGACATCAGCGCCCGCAAGCGCTTAAGCGAGGCAAACCTCCGCCTGGTCGTCAGCATCGCCAAACGGTACGTCGGCCGCGGGATGCAGTTTCTCGACCTTATCCAGGAGGGCAACCTCGGCTTAATCAAGGCGGTCGAGAAATTTGACCACACCAAGGGCTTTAAGTTTTCCACCTACGCGACCTGGTGGATCCGGCAGGCCATCACCCGCGCCATCGCCGACCAGGCCCGGACCATCCGCATCCCGGTCCACATGGTCGAGACCATCAACAAGGTCAAGAAGGTGAGCTCCCAGCTCCTGCACCAGAACGGCCACGAGCCGAGCGCCGAGGACATCGCCGCGGAGCTTGATATGTCGGTCGACAAGGTCCGGGAGATCCTCCGGGTCGCCCAGGAGCCGGTCTCGCTCGAGACCCCCATCGGCGAGGAGGAGGACAGCCATCTGGGCGACTTCATCCAGGACGACGAAGCGCCCTCGCCGGCGGACGCCGCCTCCCACACCCTGCTCAAGGAGCAGCTGAGCGGCGTGCTCAGCACCCTGACCCCGCGGGAGGAGAAGGTGCTGCGCCTGCGCTTTGGCCTGGAGGACGGCCGCAGCCGCACCCTCGAGGAGGTCGGCAAGGAGTTCAACGTCACCCGTGAGCGCATCCGCCAGATCGAGGCCAAGGCGCTTCGGAAGCTGCGGCACCCCAGCCGCAGCAAAAAGCTTAAGGACTTCCTTGACTGACGCCAGAAAGGACGGTATCCATGCATATTACACTGGAATCGGATTACGCGATCCGCATCATCCTCTACCTGCTCCAGCATGAGGGCCGGACCGACGCCCGGACCATCGCGGAGAACACCGGCGTCACGCTGCGCTTTTCCCTAAAGATCCTGCGCAAGCTGGTCGCGGCGGGGCTCGTGCGCTCCTACAAGGGCGCGGCGGGCGGATATGAGGCGGCCCGCCGCCCCGAAGAGATCTCCCTCGCCGATGTGATGGAGGTCACGGAGGGGACCTATTGCCTGAGCCGCTGCCTCGAGCCGTCGGCAGTCTGTTCCCAGAGCGGGGGCGGCTGCTGCAAGGTGCAGCGGATCTTCGGCGAGATCTCGGAGACGGTCCGCGCGCGCCTTGCGGAGGCGACCTTCGACCTGTTCCTCGATCCGCCGCCCGGGGAAGGAAATTCCAACCAATAACCGACGAAAAAATCCGGCCGCTGCCGTTTGTGGCAGGGCCGGATTCGTGTATTTGGGCAGGATTACCGCGCTGCTTCGGTCAGCAGCTTGGCGATCTGCTCGACATCGGTGTTGCCGTCGTCGGAATACTTGGTGCGTTTGAGCAGCTTCTTAAACTGGGAAAAGGTCATGACCGGCAGGCCGCGCTCGATGTTGAGGACCGCCTTTTTGTTGGCAAAGACGATGTAATTCTCGATCGGGATCTTGTAGACCTTGTTGTCGAGCAGCACCTGGCGCACCGCCTCGAGCGCCTCCTGGTTTTCCGGGATGGGGTTGGGGAAGGTCCCGCGCTTCTCCTGCTCGTGCTTGGTGACGACCCGCACCCAGTTCTTGTCCCGGCCTCCGCCGTAGACGGTGCCCTTGGCGTTGCGGACGGTGACAAGCATGATGCCGAAAAAGCCGATCAGGATGTGGTCGATCTTCACCGCCTTGCCGCGGAGCGGCAGGGAAAGGCCGCTGAGCACCTGAAAGCGGCGGATGCCGGCAAAACGCCGGAGCAGCCGGCCGGTCCGGTTGATGCCGTCGACCCCGCGGCGGCGTTCGTTCCACGCAAAAATCACGCGGACCAAAATCAGGGCAAGCACCAGCACGACTGCGGCCCCGCCAATCAAAATCCATGTTTCTGTTTTCATACTATCATATCCTCCTGCGTTCTTCAAAGTGTCAGATACTTTTATCATACCACAAATGAATAAAAATGAAAATAGGTTCCATACTAGTATCGGCGCACAAAATTGTAAAAAATCTCTGAAAATCAAAGGAGGAGTCCAAATGTTGGATAGAATTGCGCTCGCACTTGTCATTATCGGGGGACTCAACTGGGGCTCAATCGGTATTTTTGGCTATGACCTGGTCGGCGCGCTCTTTGGCGGCCAGGGAGCGACCTTCAGCCGGATCATTTTTGCCATCGTCGGCATTGCCGCGCTCTGGTGCATCTCGTTCTTCTTTAAGAAAAACGACGTGATTGACAATTCCTGACCGCTTTTTGCGTGAAAATCCACAAAAATCGGCTCCCCGCAGGTCTTTTTCCGGAAAACCGTTTACAAACTTTCCGTTTTGCGGTAAGATAAGGATAACCGCAAAACGGAAGGAGTCTGTTTATGGAGAATCATGTGATCCCGGGCGCGGGCTTCCATCACCTCGCCCTGATTTCCTCGGATTTTGAGAGGAGCCTGAAATTTTACATCGAGGGGCTCGGCTGCACCTATGTCCGCGGCTGGGGAGAAGGCCAGGGGCGGATCGCTATGGTCGATTTCGGCAGCGGCCACCTGCTGGAAATCTTCGCTCGCGGCAACGGCGGAGAACAGGCGGATCCCCGCTTCCTGCACCTTGCCATCGCGACCTCCGACCCCGACGCCGCCTACGAGGCCGCGCTCAAGGCCGGCGCTCAGCCCGTCGACCCGCCCAAGGACGTCGACATCCAGTCCGACCCCGTCTTCCCGGTCCGCATCGCCTTTGTCAAGGGCCCTGACGGTGAGATCCTCGAGTTTTTCTGCGACAAGCAGCATTGGGGAAAGTGATCACCCTGCCCGCCGCACCCGCTCCCGCATGTAAATGCGGGGCGGGTTTTCTTTTTTTCGGGCGGGATGCCTCCGTTTTACACAGACCGATAAGAGCAGCCCGGCCGCCGACAGGGCCGCGGCCAGCATCGCCGCGACGAACAGCCCCGCCACAGCCTCCGCGGCGGGATGGGCCGAAAACCCGGAGAGCCCGCGCATCAGCCCGCAGGTCAGCAGGGTGACCATTCCGCTCACCGGCACCGCGGCGAGGCGGGGGATCCAGCGGTTGCGGAACCGCCGGCCCTCTATGTATTCCAGGGCGCGGAAAAAGACCGCGCCGCTCCCGTAAATTTCGAGCGTAAAGACAAAAAGTATGGTAAGCAGCTTCTCCATCTGAAAGCTCCTTTCTGAGAGCAGCGTTAAACAAACGTTCTAGCTGTATTATAGCACAGCAGAAATCAAAATGCAAGAGATTTTCGAAAAAATGTTCGAGATTTTTTCCTTTCCGCTCTTGCGCAGCGGGCGGCGGTATGCTAAAATGGAGAAAAAGGGGGAGTTTGATGAACGCGATGTATTTGGAGACGCCGGTCGGCCCGCTGACCGTTTGGGAACAGGGCGGTGCGATCGTCCGGGTGGATTTCGGTAAAACAGCGGCGGAGACGGAAAAGACCGCCCTCCTCGCCGAGGCGGAAAGGCAGCTTACCGCCTATTTTGCCGGGGAGCTGCGGGAATTTTCCCTCCCGCTCGAGCCGGCCGGGACGGATTTTCAGCGGAAGGTCTGGGACGCTTTGCGGGAAATCCCCTACGGGGAGACGCGCAGCTACGCCGAAATCGCCGCGCGGGTCGGTTGTCCGCGGGGGTACCGGGCGGTAGGGCTTGCCAACAACCGCAACCCGATCCCGATCCTCATTCCCTGCCACCGGGTGGTCGGCGCAGACGGCGCGCTGACCGGGTATGCGGGCGGGCTGGCGGTCAAGGAGGCGCTTCTCCGGCTGGAGGGGGTGCGGCTGTGACCCGGGACGCCTGCCGCGCGCAGCTGCGCGGGATGGCCGAAGAGGGCTACCGGCAGTTCTCCTCCGCCCTGCTGCCGGGCGTTGCGGGCATCATCGGGGTGCGGCTGCCCGCCCTCAAAAAGTTCGCGGCCGGCCTTGTCCGGGCAGGGGAGTGGGAGGAGTGGCTCGCCGGCTACTTCGCCGCGGGAGAGCGCTGGTTTGAGGAAGACATGCTGGCGGGTTTTGTCATCGCAGCCGCGAAGCTCCCGCCTGAGGCGTGCATCCCGCTTGTCCGCCGCTTCCTGCCGCGGGTGGGGAACTGGTCGGTCTGCGACAGCTTCTGCGCCGCCCTCAAGGACGCGGCGAAGCGCCGGGAATGCTACTGGCCGCTCATTGGGGAGCTTTTGGACAGCGGGGAGGAATTCGCAGTGCGGATGGGGATTGTCCTGCTGCTCGACCACTACCGCGCGCCGGACTGGTTCGGCCGGGCGCTGGAGGCGGTCTGTACGGCCGGGCTGCCCGGCTATTACGCCGAGATGGCGGCGGGCTGGGCGCTGTCCATCTTCTACCTGGACGACCGCGGGAAGGTGCGGCCGCTCCTCACCGCGGGAAAATTGCCGGAACGGGTGCGCCGCATCGCGGTGCGCAAAATCTGCGAATCCCGCCGCTGCATGCCGGAAGAAAAGGCAGAGCTGCGCGCCCTGGCGGCCGGGAAGGAGGTGCGGCCGTGATCCTCAGCGCCAGCCGCCGGACCGACATCCCGGCCTTTTACGGCGAATGGCTGGAGAACCGGCTGCGGGAGGGGCGGGTGCAGGTCCCGAACCCCTACCGCCCCCGCCAGGTGCGGGAGCTGCGCTTTTCCCCCGGCGCGGTCGACTGCCTCGTCTTCTGGACCAAGGACGCCCGCCCGCTGCTGCCCCGGCTGGGGCGGATCGCGGGGATGGGGTACGCCTTTTACTTCCAGCACACCCTGACCCCCTACGGCCCGGAGATCGAGCCGGGGATCCGCGGCAAGCGGGCCATTTTGGAGGGGATGAAGCGGATCGGCGCGGCATACGGCCCGGACGCGCTGGTCTGGCGGTATGACCCAGTCCTGCTCGGGCAAGGCTGGGACGTGGGGCGGCATTTGGAGGCCTTCGGGCAGCTCTGCCGCGCCCTCAAAGGCTATGCCGGGCGGTGCGTGATGAGCTTTTTGGACCTCTACCCGGGCCGGATGGACTGCCGGGCCTTCGCCGAGGTCCCGCCGGAGGCCCGGCTGCGGCTGGCGGAAGGGCTTGGAAAGATCGCGGCGGAGAACGGGATGCCCATCTACGCCTGCGCCGAGGAGGGGGATTACGCGTGGTACGGGATCCTCCCGTCGGCCTGCATCGACCCCGTTCTGGCGTCCAAAGCCGCCGGGCGCCCGGTTGCGGCGGACAGGGACGGCGGCCAGCGCCCGGGATGCGGCTGTGCGGAGAGCATCGACATCGGGATGTACGGGAGCTGCCTCCACGGATGCCGGTACTGCTACGCCTCCGGCGGGCGGCAGCTCCGCTCCCGGGCCCACAACCCCTCTTCGCTGCGGCTGCTTGGGGAGGAGGGACCGGAGGACACCGTGCGCCCCCTTGTCCTGAGAGGGGATTGAAGGGAAATGCGCGGCGGCCCCGTTCCCTTTTATAGTACGAAAGAAAGGGGAAGATATTGTGGGTTGCATCGGCAACATTTTGTGGTTTCTGTTCGGAGGGCTCTGGCTTGGGCTCGGGTGGTCGCTGGCGGGGATCCTGTGGTGCATCACCATCGTAGGCATCCCGATCGGGATGCAGTGCTTCAAATTCGCAAAGCTCGCCTTTTTCCCGTTCGGCAAGGAGATCCGGTTCGGCGGCGGGGCGGGTAAGACGCTGCTCAACATCCTCTGGCTGCTGCTGAGCGGAATCCCGCTCGCCCTGGAGGCAGCGCTGGCCGGCGTGATCCTCTGCGTCACCATTGTGGGGATCCCGTTCGGGATGCAGTGCTTCAAGCTCGCCAAGCTCGCCCTGATGCCGTTCGGGGCGGAGATCGTCGGGTGAGCGGCGTTTTCCCAAAGCAGACAGGTTTGCCGGCCTGTCTGCTTTTTTGTATGGCGCGGCCCCTTTTTGGGCGGGGAACCGGGTGCTGCGTGACGTATGAAGATTTATCTATTGTACTATTTGGATTTTCCAAAAAAATCAATCCATATTACCAGAACTTGGAAATAAAATACAGTAGCATTTATTTCCAAAATATGTTATAATAAAGCGTAGCAAGTCAATATTGGTCGAAAAATGGGGGATCGTATGAGCAGGGTGCGCGTATTTACCAATTCCGTGTCGGATCTTTCGCCCGAATGGGCGGAAAAAGAGGGGATTATCCTGATACCGGACACGATCGCTTTCGGGGAGCAGGAGCAGTATCTGAATAACATTGACATCGATCCGCCGGCGCTGTACCGGAGGCTGGAAACGGCGGAAGCCCTCCCCAAAACCTCCCACCCCAACATCGCGCAGTATATCGAGGCCTTCTCTTCGGTTGAGGAGGAGGTGCTTTGCATTTGTCTGACCAGCCGGATGTCCGGTTCCTACAATACCGCCTGCACGGCCGCCAAGATGATGGCGGAGGAGGGCGGGCACGCGCCGGTAACCGTGGTGGATTCCCTCCAGGTTTCCTTCGGCCTGGCGCTGCTTGCGGTCGAGGCCGCGCGGATGGCGGCCGCGGGGGCGGGCGTCGCGGAGATCTGCCGGATGCTGGAGGAGAAAAAGAAACGGGTCGGCGTCTACTTCGCGATGGAGTCGCTGCAGAACGCGCGCAAGGGCGGCCGGGTCGGCGCGATCCGGGTGCTGGCGGCGGACTTGCTCAAGGTCAAGCCGCTTTTGATGTTCCGGGACGGGCTGGTCCGCGACTACGGCGTGGTGCGCGGCTTTGACACCGCCTTGGAGAAGGTCATCCAGCGCTGCTGCGCGTCGGCCGAGCCGGGCGGCGAGATTTACGTCTTCCATGCCGACCGCGCGGAGCTTGCGGAATATGTCAAGGGCCGGCTTCTGGCGCACGATCCCACCGCCAGGGTCCGCATCGGCTGGGTGGGCGCCGTGATCGGGATTTACACGGGGGCGGGCTGCGTGGGCATGGCCTGTTTTGAGAAGTGACCGGGGCGGCGATGGGTGCGGCAGCCTTCCTTTTGATGGCCCTGTCGGACCTTCTGAAGGTGCGCGGACTGCGCCGGGCCCCTTTGCTCTTTTCTGCCGGCGGCGCGCTGCTGGCATTGGCGACGGTTTTTCTGATTGCGGAGCGGGGCTTCGGCCTGCCCGCCGCCCAGCCGTGGCGGTTTGCCTTCCTCCTGCCGGGGATCGCGGCGCTGGGGCTATTGGCATACACCGTCTGCTTTGCCGTGCCCGGCGGCGCGCCGGAGGAGGACGGCCTTCTTCCCCTGACGGATGACGGCGTATACGCCCTCTGCCGCCATCCGGGCGTCCTCTGGCTGTCCGCCTTCTACCTGTCTTTGTGGGGATTTCTGGGCGGGAATGCCCTGTGCGCCGCGTGGCTCCTCTTTACCGGCCTGGATATATGCTATGTGTTCTGGCAGGACCGGAAAATTTTTCCAAAGACGATACAGGGGTACCGTGCGTACCGGCAGCGGACGCCGTTTTTGCTGCCCGGGCCGGCGGAGATCCGCCTTTGCTTCAGGCAGCTGCGGGCCCGGTTTTGGAATATGCGAGAAGGTCAGAAAGGAAGCAGGTTATGACTTTTGAGGAAAAGCTGAAGAATACCGCCCCCGGGGATATCTGGGCGGAATATTGCGGTTTCCTGGATCTGTCGCTGCAGGAATATATGGAAATCCAGGAGCGCCTGCTGATGGAGCAGATCCACCTGATGGCGGACTGCGCGCTGGGACAGCGCTTTTTTGAAGGGAATGTTCCGCGGAGCGTCGATGAATTCCGCCGGCAGGTCCCGCTGACCAGCTTTTCCGATTACGCCGACATTCTGCTCACCAAACGGGAGGAGATGCTCCCCGGCAAGCCGGTCGTCTGGCTGAAAACGACCTGGGAGGGCGGCGACACCCCCGCCAAATGGGCCCCCTACACCGAGGCGATGCTCGAGACCTATAAACGCAACATCCTCGGCGCGCTGCTGCTCGCAACCAGCACCGGCCGGGGGAAATTCAAGGTGCGGCCCGGCGCGAAGGTGCTTTACAGTCTGGCGCCGATGCCCTATGCGACCGGGCTTTTCCCGGAGCTCATCGACGATGAGATCTCGCTGCAGTTCCTCCCGTCGGTCCGGGAGGCGCGCAAGCTCTCCTTCGGGCAGCAGGCGCGGAAGGGCTACCGGCTGGCGATGCAGTCGGGGATGAACCTTTTCTTCGGGATGAGCAGCGTCCTCTACGGGACGACCCGCAGCCTCGACACCCTCGCCAACTCCTCGGACAGGGGCGGGTTCCGCTCGTTTCTGCGGATGTCCCCGCGGATGCTATGGCGGGCCGCCCGGGCTTCTTACCGGTGCCGGCGGGACAACACCCCGCTGCGGCCAAAGGACCTGTTTGCGCTGGACGGCTTCGTCTGCGTGGGGACGGACACCAACCTCTACCGCGACGAGTTGACCGAGGCCTGGGGGATCCGCCCGATGGAGCTGGCCGGCGGGACCGAGCCGTCCTGCATGGGGACGGAGACCTGGAGCAAAAACGGCCTGGTTTTCTTCCCGGACGCCTGCTTTTACGAATTTATCCCGGAGCAGGAGATGCTGCAAAGCCTGCGCGACCCGTCCTACCAGCCGCGCACCTACCTGATTAATGAGCTGGTAGCCGGGCAGAAGTATGAGCTTGTCATCACCGTCCTCAAGGGCGGGGCCTTCATGCGCTATCGGGTGGGGGACGTCTACCGCTGCCTGCGGCTCAAAAACCCGCAGGACCGGCTGGATCTGCCGCAGTTCGAGTACGTGGACCGCATCCCCACCGTGATCGACATCGCGGGCTTTACCAGGATCACCGAACGGGAGATCCAAAAGGTGATCGAGATCTCCTGCCTGCCGGTGGGGGAGTGGCTTGCCGCCAAGGAATACGACGAGACGGGGCATTCCTACCTGCACATCTACCTCGAGCTGAAGCCGGATTCCAGGCAGAGCCTGATTTTGAGCCAGAAACTTTTGCAGGAGCATTTTTCGGCGTATTTCCGTTTTTATGACGGCGACTACGGGGATCTGAAGCGGCTGCTGGGGATCGACCCGCTGAAGGTCACCATGCTTCCTTCCGGGACGATCGCGCGCTATGAGGCGGAGCGGGGACAGGAGCTCTTCCGCGTCGGCGCCCCGCAGGAGGCCATACTGGATTTGCTGCGGATGTGCGGCCTGGAAAAGGAGGAGTAAGCTGTGGACTTGAATGAGCGGCTGTTTATTATCGTCCCGCTGATTTCCCTGCTCTGCAACGCTTTTCTGTTTGTCGCGGTCCTGAGCGCAAAAAAGAACCGCCTGGTCTATGCGTTCATCGCGATGCTGGGCGGCTTCACCATCTGGTGCAGCGGCTCGCTGTTCATGCGGATGATGCTGGCGCCGGGGCCGGATTTCTGGTACCAGGTCTCCATAGCCGGGATCTTCCTGGTGCCGGTGCTGCTCTATAACTTTATTTATTGCTTTGTGGAGGTGCGCGGGCAGTTCATCCGGATCGCCCTCTTCATCATATGGACCCCTCTGATCCTGATGAACCTGTTCAACGTCTTCATCACCGACCCGCATATGGTGGTGGAAAACGGGGAGAGGCGGTTTGTCTACGGCATATCGCCCTGGATTGTGGTCCCTGTCCTGCTGGCCGTGGCGACACTCTGGGGCGCGTGGCGGCTTTCCGTGCGGGCTGTCCGGGAAGGGCGGGTCGCGCTGTCGAGCTTCAGGCCGCTGATCATCGGGACCGCCGTCATGTTCGTCGGGACGATGACGGCAGCCCTGCCGCAGATGGTCTCGCTGCCGGTCGACACCTTTGTCTGCGGCATCAACGCCATCTGCCTGTATTATACCCTGCACAAGAAACGGCTGGTGCAGCTGCAAAACCTCTTTTCCAACGGGACAAGCTACCTTCTCTCGGTCATATTCAGTGTTCTTCTGATGCAGATCTGCTATGACAGGGTCGAGCAGCTCTGTTACCGCTTCTTCCCGGGCGGCGTCTACTGGGGGCTGGCGCTCGCGCTCTTTTTCAGCCTGTCGACGGTGTGTTTTTACCTGGTCATCCGCCTGCTGATGAAAAACCTCTTCGTCAAGCCGCAGGAGAACAGGCAGGACCGGCTGCGCAAATTCAGCGCGGCAGTCAACAAAAGCCTCGCCCTGGACGATATCCTCGCCCTTTACCGGGATTTCCTCCAGGAAACCGTCCCCGGCAAAACGGCGCGGATCTTCCTTTTGGACAAGCAGAAGGGCGAATACCGGGCCGTAACCAGCACGAACGCCTCCCTCGCGATGAACGACGTCCTCACCCTCGATAACCCGGTCGTCAAGCTGCTGCGGCAGAACGGGAACGGGATCCGTTACTCGGACATCCAGCGCACGCGGACCTATCGGTCGATGTGGGAATCCGAAAAGCTGCGCTTCCAGCAGCTGCGGGTCTGCTACCTGCTGCCGGTCATCTGCGACGACGAGCTGACCGCGATCACCCTCTTTTCCGACGCCGGTTCGGACGAAAAGCAGGCGGGCCTGCGGACGGAGCAGATTTCCTTCCTCGAATCGGGCGCGGCGATGCTGTCGATGGCCCTCAAAAACGCCACCCTGTACCAGGATATCCAGAATAAGGCCAACCGCGACGCAATGACCGGCCTTTATAACCGCAGCTACTTTACCGAGCATCTGCGCCGGGATTTTGAGACCTGCTCCCATGCCGAGATCACCCTGCTGCTCATCAGCTTCGACGACTTCAGCCTCTATAACGAGCTTTACGGCATCCAGGAGGGGGACCTCATCCTGAAGGAGTACGGCATGTGCCTCGAGGCGCTGGTCGGCTCCCGCGGCACAGTGGCCCGCTACGGCGGGAAGGAATTCGCCGTCAGCTTCCCGTTTTGCACCGCCGCAGTGGCGGAAAACTGCGCCGCCTCGATGCAGGAATGGCTGAAGGCCAAAACCGCCGGAAACGGTTCCCGCCCCCACAAATTCCTGACCTTCAGCGCCGGGATCAGCTCCTATCCCTACAGCGCGGCGACAGCCGACCAGCTCTTAAGCTACGCCAACATGGCGCTGTTTTCCGCGAAATCCAGCGGGAAAAACAAGATCATCGTCTATACGCCCTCCTCCCCGGAGTCGATCTCGATCCAGAGCAGCCAGGCGCGGCGCAAGCTGGTGGATAACTGCGCCGCAACCATCTACGCCCTCACCGCGGCCATCGACGCAAAGGACCACTACACCTTCAACCACTCCAAAAACGTCGCGGAGTACGCCTCCGCCCTGGCCGCCGCTATCCCGCTCGACGCCGACCACATCGAGATCGTCCGGCAGGCGGGGCTGCTGCACGACATCGGCAAGATCGGCATTCCGGAATCCATCCTTTCCAAAACAGGGAAGCTGACCGACGAGGAATACGAGATCATGAAGCAGCATGTGGAGGGCTCCATCGCGATGATCAAGTACCTGCCCTCCCTGGACTACGTCATCCCGACCGCGATCGGCCACCACGAGCGCTGGGACGGCAAGGGGTATCCGCGCGGGCTTGTCGGCGAGCAGAACCCGATCGCGGCGCGCTGCCTGGTCATTGCGGATTCCTTTGACGCGATGACCTCCAGGCGTTCCTACCGCGAGGCGATGAGCGTCGAGCAGGCGCTTGCGGAGATCCGCCGCAACCTGGGCACCCAGTTTGACCCGAAGCTCGGCGCGCTCTTTATTGAGCTTGTCGAGAGCGGGAAGATCGCCCTACAGAAATAACACGTGCAGAAAATGCAGACAGGTCCCTCATACCTGCCTGCATTTTCTGTTTGCGTGCGGCGGGGAGGGGATTCCCCGCGCAACATGAAAAAAGGGGAATCATTCTGAAAAAACGGGAATGCCCTGTGAAGCGCCTGTTTCCAGAGTATGAAAAAATGGTATCTGTTTTCGAAATTTCCGGTCTTGCCGTCGGAAAAATCCGGCTCTATAATGGGAAGTGTCAAAGGGGTACGATCCCATGGGGGACGCCCCCGCGGAAATTCGAGAGACGTCCGGCGCCTGCTCCCTGACGACAGGCCCCGGACGGACCGGAAAACATTGCAAGAAAATGGAGGCGTACAATGATGAAAGCAAACGGCAAGTGGAAAGTTTTCGCGTCCTTACTGGCGGCGCTCATGCTGCTCTCCGCCTGCGGCCAGGACGGCAGCTCCAGCCAGCCCGCCAGCTCTTCCCAGGCCCAGTCGTCCGGGAGCTCCGAGGCGGAAAGCTCCGCTGCGGAGCCTGCGGCGGATTATGGGGACACCGGCGGCCTGACCCTTCCCTTAGTCGACGAGCCGGTGACGATCACCTTGTCCCTGGGCACCACCGCAGACAATGTAAACGATCTGCTGATCCCTCAGGAAATCTGCAAGCGCACCGGCATCAACCTGGAAATCGAAGCCTACCCTTACGCCAGCTACGCGGAAAAAGTCAAGGTCATCATGGGCAGCGGCAACCTCCCGGACATCATCTCCGAGGTCGGAAGCGCCTCTGAGATCAATGCCTACGGCGGGCAGGGCGCTTTTGCCGCCATCAACCAGTATCTGGACTATCTGCCCAATTTCTGCTCCATCTTTGTGGACGACCCGGAGAACAGCTGGTATATGTATTCCTACTCCAACGACGCGGGCGACGTCTTTCTCTGGCCGGTTTACGGGCTGAACCGGGACGTCAACCATGGCTGGCTTTACCGTGCGGATGTGTTTGAGAAACTGGGGATCGAGCCCTGGACTGATACGGAAAGCTTCTATGAGGCCCTCAAGGCGCTGAAGGAAGCCTATCCTGACTCCTACCCCCTCGCTTCCAAGAACCAGGCCAACTGGTTCGGCGCCATCGCCAACTACTGGGGCGTCAACGGCAACCGCTACTACGACGAATCCGACGGGACCTGGAAGTACAGCGGCACCAGCGACAGCTATAAGGAGAAGCTCGCTGTCTGGTCCACTCCGCAGGGGGGAGGCCGGTGTGGCTTTTCTCCTACGGGGATCGGGAGGAACTGCACCCCGCCGCAAACTACAATTCCGCCTGCGGCGCACACGATGTCACCGCTTACCTTGACCGCCGCAGAAAGAAGCCCGTGATACTGCTGATCGGAGCAGAACACGGGCAGGAGACGGAAGGGACGGCAGCGCTGATGAATCTGATCTCCCTTCTGGAAACCGGGGTGGACCTGGCAGGGCATCCCAATGAGCCGCTCTGCCTTGCAGCTCAAAAAGTACGGCTGCTGATTATCCCGGTGATGAATCCGGACGGGCGCGCCCGCGTGCAGCCGATGTCCATGATCGGCTGCACAAATGATGAACTCCGCTACTGGGGGCAGGGAACCTGGCAGAATGGTTCCCTCTGCTGCTGGCCGGACTGTAAAAAAGTCCATCCTATCCGGGAAGCGGCCGGTTTCCTTGGCGGATACTTCAACGACAACGGCGTCAACCTGGTGCATGACCAGTTCTTCCATCCGATGGCCAGGGAAACAGAGGCGCTGCTGCAGCTGGCAGAACAGGAATATGCAGATTGCGTACTCCACCTGCACGGCGGTACTAATTCGGTTAACGACCTTCTGTATACCAGCTATGTCCCGCTCGAGATCAATGAATCCATTCGAGAGTTGGCCATCCGCTGCAACCGAACAGCAGTACGGGAAAACAATTCATTTTCTGTCCGGGAGCTGCCGGGTCGTGAATGCGGGGAAACTCCGCCTTCTTTCAACCTTGCAAGCGCGATCCATCATGTCTGCGGAGCAGTTTCCTCGATATTCGAAAGCAACGAAGGCATTATAGATGTACCCGGCGTACAGCAGACCCATTCGGAAATTCTGCGCGGGCACATGATCCTCTTCGAAGAAGCCTTTCGGATGTTTTGGGAACGGCAGACGCAAACGCGCGAATGATAACACGGGAGAAAAGGCACATCTGTCCGGGTAAGACAGATGTGCCTTGCGTCCTTCAGGCTCCCTCCCATCAAATACCGGAAGTTCTGGAAAATGGACCGCTGCCCGCACTCTTTGACTATCCATATTTTGCCCGCCAGCTCAGTAAAAACGGATTGTAGGTGACGTCATAGATGTAAAAACCAGTTGAAGAGCCGACTTGTCCGCCGTCCACTTCTTGAAAATAATACAGATATACAAAGACACTGTATTTTCCGATCCGATCATAATGAATCTCAAGAAAAACATCGTTGCTCCTTGAAAGATAAAGGGTAAACGGATGATCACCCCCCGAATGGAGACAGGATTCATCTCTTCGCAGATCTGCTCCTGAAGCTGCCGGTCGTCGGCGATCCTAGTATCGCTGAAATCCAGTCCCACGTCGAAACCGCCGTTAAATTCGATCTGTTCCAGCGCTGCCCGGATCACCCCATAATATTGGCGCACCGTAAAGAGCTGAAGTCCTGTATAAACTAGGTAGGCCACAAGGCATACAGCGAACAGCGGCCAGCGCAGGGCCTTCCATGGATTCTTACGGATATACGTCAGGATTTGTTTCATGCAGCACCTCTTCTTAACATATTCCTACAGCAACCGCCCCCGGCTTCAGCAAAAATGAAAACCCGGGGCGTTGCCAGTTGTTTATCCGATAACAATAGGGGAGAGTGCATCACCCCACAACCCCCTGCCCGCAGGCGCGGAAGAAATCCTACTCGAAAATTTCGGCGTATTGAGAGCCGTATGGATGATCATGGTACATCTCCCAATACTTGTCATAGAGCGGATCGTCCTCGGTTAAGGCCAGCAGGCCCACGGCTCCTACAGCGTAAGTATACTCTGTCGCATCTCTGAAATCTGCCACGGTATCCGCGACATCAGACTTCAGAGTTTTAACATTTTGGTTGTCATATGACACGACATACTGCCGTGTGGACATGGCAAACAGCTTGTTTTCGGGAGGGTTGATAACAAACACGCTGTCATTGTCAGCAGTTACAGGCGTGTAAAATCCGCTGCCCTGCTTCTTCAAAAAGAGAATCAGCTCGTCGTTTTTGAATGGGCGGGTCTGGTGGGGCCAGTAGAACTTCAAGGTGATCTGTTCCTCATCACAAGCGCCCTGCCAGACCTCGCGGACGTTGACCTGATAGGCTGTGACATCGGCTTCAGGTCCGTCGGAAACGCTCATAAGGAGCGGTTCCCGTGTTGTGACTCCGTCATCCGCAACGGTGCCGGCCAAAACCACGTCCGAAGAAAGCGTCATATACTCAAATTCTTTATCAGGCGGCACTGTGATGCTGCACGCATTCGTATTGAGATTTTCTGTATTTTCATTTTGCTCGAGCCGCGTTTCTGCATCGTATTGATGCCGATCGGGCGCATACCTGGCCGTGCCGTCCGATTGGGCGCAGCCGCAGCAGAGGAGCAGAATTCCGATCAGGAGACAGCACAATTTTTTCATGGATACCCTTGCTTTCTATTGCGGGTTCGGGCGGAGAGTTCTCTACTATCATTATAAACGGTTTGTATAAAAGATGCAAGATATCCTTCCTGTTATTTGATATGGCCCTGCCGGAAGAAGCGGAAAACCCGGGCATTCCCAAAATGAGGGAATGCCCGGGTTCAAACGGCGGGAGCTGTGAGGTCACAGCTCCCCCTTGACCTTGGCGAGGGCGGCTTTTTCGAGGCGGGAGACCTGCGCCTGGGAGATGCCGATCTCGGCGGAGACCTCGACCTGGGTCTTGCCGCGGAAGAAGCGGAGGGAGATGATCCGCTTTTCCCGGTCGCTCAGCCGGGAAAACGCCTCCCGCATGCTGATTTCCTCATCCCAGTTGCTGCCGGATGAATGGTCGGAGATCTGGTCCATGACGTAAATGGTGTCCCCACCGTCCGAAAAAACCGGCTCATAGAGGGAGACCGGTTCGACGATGGCCTCGAGTGCCATGACGACGTTTTCCTTTGGCAGGCCGACCTCCTCGGCGATCTCCAGGACATTCGGCTCCCGCCCGAGGCGCGCAGTCAGCCGTTCGCGCGCCTGCATTGCCTTGTAGGCGGTGTCCTTGAGGGAGCGGCTGACCCGCATCGGGGCGAAGTCCCGGAGATGACGCCGCACCTCGCCGATGACCATCGGCACCGCATAGGTGGAGAATTTTACATTCTGACTGGTGTCAAAGTTGTCGATGGCCTTCATCAGCCCGATACAGCCGACCTGAAACAGGTCGTCGAGATTCTCGCCGCGGTTGGTAAAGCGCTGGATGACGCTTAAGACCAGCCGCAGGTTGCCGTTTACCAGCTCGGTCCTGGCCTGTTCGTCCCCCTGGTGCATCCGGTTGAGGAGTTCGATCTTCTCTTTTTCCTTGAGCACCGGCAGCTTGGACGTGTCGATGCCGCAGATTTCTACTTTATTCATCATAACAGCTTCCCCCCTGACTGCGTGCCAGACGCTGACAGAAGTATTGACCGCCTTTTGGCGGGATAAGCAGGTGGGAGAATGTGGAAACGCCGGCGTCGGCGTTTTTGCTTTTTTTGCGGATGCCCCTTGCCAAACGGCCGTTTTCCCGGTATACTGGTATCAGAATATCCCCGCTTTTTGCGGAGAACGGAGGAAACTATGAGCAGACTGACCTATGACAGCAACAGCTTTTACCTCGACGGAAAGCCCTTCCGGCTGATCTCCGGCGCCATCCACTATTTCCGCGTTGTGCCGGATTACTGGGAGGACCGGCTCAGGAAGCTGCGCGCCTGTGGCTTCAATGCGGTGGAGACCTACACCTGCTGGAACCTGCACGAGCGCAGGGAAGGGGAGTTCGACTTTTCCGGCGGCCTGGACATCGCCCGCTTTGTCCGCACCGCGCAGGAGCTCGGCCTCTACGTCATCCTCCGGCCCGGCCCCTACATCTGCGCCGAGCTGGAATTCGGCGGGCTGCCGTCCTGGCTGCTCACCTACCAGAAGATGCACCTGCGCTGCGTCGACGAGACCTTCCTCTCCAAGGTCTCCCGCTACTACAAGCGCCTTTTTGACGAGCTGCGCCCCTATTTCGCTGAAAACGGCGGCAACATCCTCATGGTCCAGGTCGAAAACGAGTACGGCAGCTACGGCAACGACAAGGAATACCTCCGCGCCATCGCCCAGATCTACCGAGACAACGGCGTAAACGAGCTCTACTTCACCTCGGACGGCACCGACGGCCTGATGCTCGGCGGCGGCTCCCTCCCCGAATACCTCGAGACCGCCAACTTCGGCAGCCGCAGCCGGGAAAACTTCGCCGCCCTGCGGGCCTTCCGCCCCAACCAGCCCCTTATGTGCACCGAATTCTGGAACGGCTGGTTCGACCACTGGTATGACGCCCACCACGTCCGCGAGAGCGACGACACCGCCGCCACCCTCGACGAGATGCTCACCGACGGCGCTTCGGTCAACCTGTACATGTTTCACGGCGGCACCAACTTCGGCTTTACAAACGGCGCAAACTATGTCGACGGCATCCAGCCCACCGTCACCAGCTACGACTACGACTGCCCGGTGAGCGAGTGCGGCGACCTGACCCCCAAATACTACGCCATCAAAGAGATCGTCGAGAAGCACTTCGGCAAGGCGCCTGACCTCCCCGTCGCGAACCTCCCCAAAAAAGCCTACGGCCCGGTCGCCCTCACTGCGGCGGCGCCCCTCTTTGACAACCTCCCCGAACCGGTCTGCTGCGCCCACACCATGACGATGGAGGAGCTCGGCCAGGATTTCGGCTTTGTCCTCTATGAAACGACCGTCAAAGGCCCCTGCCAGGACGCCGAGATCGTGATCGAAGGGCTGCACGACCGCGCCATCCTCTATGTCAACGGAGAGAAGGCCGGGGTCAAGGAACGCACCGGCAAACGGGACGATCCGGTCCGGCTCACCCTCGCGGACGGGGAGGAGGCCTCCCTCTCGCTGCTCGTCGAGAACCTCGGGCGGATCAACTACGGCCCCAAGCTCCGGGATGAGAAGGGGATCCTCCGCGGGGTCAAGGCGGGGTATCAGTTTCAGTTCGGCTGGAAGATGTACTCCCTTCCCTGCGACGACCTCTCCGCCCTGCGCTATGCGCCCCTCTCCGGGGACTGCTGCCCGGCCTTCCTGCGCGGGACCTTTACGGTCGGGGAGAAGGCGGACACCTTCGTCCGGCTGGACGGCTTTACCAAAGGCAACGTCTACATCAACGGGTTCAACCTCGGGCGGTACTGGAACGCGCCAGGCCCGCAGAAGACCCTGTACCTCCCCGCGCCGCTGCTTCGGGAAGGGGAGAATGAGATCGTCGTCCTCGAACTGGAGGGCTTCGAAAAGCCTGAGATCCTGCTGACAGATGTGCAGGACCTGGGCTGACAGCGTCAGCGAAAACCATACGGGGCAGCCGGAAGGCTGCCTCTCTGCTTTTTCCAATTGTGAATTTTTTGGAAATTCCCGCCGGATTTCGACCGGGAAGCGGTTATTTCGGCATAAAAGCGCCTGCTTTTAGCTGTTTTCACTTACTCTCTATTGAATTTCCGGGGAAAACATGGTAAAATAATATTTTAGATTCAGTTAAGAGCGGTGACAGACAGCCCGCTGGACGGAAAAGGGACTGGGAGGCAGTATGCTACTATCAAAATGGAATTACCCCAAGGAGAATCCGCAGCAAAGCCGGCTGCTGCAAAAAGAATACGGCGTCCCCGCCATTGTGGCGGATATTCTCACAGCCCGCGGCGTCAGCGCGAGCGAGGCCGGCGACTTTATCGGCGCTGAGTGCGAGCCGGAAGACCCGTTCCTCCTTCCGGATATGGATAAGGCTGTCGCCCGGATCGAGCAGGCGCTGGCGGACGGCGAAAAAATCACCGTCTACGGCGACTACGACTGCGACGGCGTGACCGCCACCGTCATTCTCTACCAGTACCTGCAATCAATGGGAGCGAACGCCGCCTGGTATATCCCCGAGCGGCTGGACGAGGGGTACGGCCTCAACTGCGCCGCCCTCGACGCCATCCGCGCCGACGGGACCTCCCTTCTCATCACGGTGGACAACGGCATTTCGGCCATTGAGGAGGCCGCCCACGCCGCCGACATCGGCCTCGAGCTCATCATCACCGACCACCACCAGGTCGGGCGGGAACTGCCGGGGGCGGTCGCCGTCGTCAATCCCCACCGCTCCGACTGTCCCTGCGCCTTCCGGGATCTCTGCGGTGCGGGGGTCGCCTTCAAGCTGGTCGCGGCGATGGAGGGGGATTACGAAATGGCCCTCGACGCCTTCGGCGCATTGGCCGCCATCGCGACAGTGGGGGATATCGTCCCGCTGACCGGGGAAAACCGCTGGCTGGTCCGCAAGGGCTTATCCCTCCTCGAATATGCCGATTCCCCGGGACTTCAGGCGCTGCTCGAGGTCGCGGGGCTGGCCGGGAAGCCGGTCACCTCCCAGAAGGTCGCCTTCGGCATCGCGCCCCGCATCAACGCCGCCGGGCGGATGGGGAGCGCCAAGCTTGCCGTCCGCCTCCTCCTTTCGGAGGACCCGGAGCAGGCGGAGGCCCTCGCCGCGGAACTCAACCAGGCGAACTTAAACCGCCAGCAGGAGGAGGAAGCCATCCTCGCCCGGGTACAGGCCGCGATCGCCGAAAATCCCGCCCTCCTGCTCGACCGGGTGCTGGTCGTGGCGGCGGAGGGATTAAACCACGGGGTGGTGGGCATTGTCTCGGCAAAGCTCGTCTCCCTCTACGGCAAGCCGAACATGATCCTCTCAATCGACGGGGATACGGCGGTCGGCTCCGCCCGGAGCGTCGAGGGCTTCTCGATGTTCAAGGCGCTGTCGGCCTGCTCCGACCTTCTCGTCAAATACGGCGGGCACGCGATGGCGGCCGGGCTGACCCTCAAAACAGCCGACATTCCCGCCTTTACCCGCCGCATCAACGAGTATGCCGCCCAGTACCACGACCAGATGCCGCTGGTCCGGCAGCAGATCGACCACGTCCTCTCGGCGGGGGAGATCACCTTAAACTGCGTCTCCGCCCTCGAGCAGCTCGAGCCGTTCGGCGAACGCTGCCCCCAGCCGCTTTTCCTGCTCAAAAACTGCCGGATCGAGGGCATTTACCCCATGAGCGAAAACCGGCACCTCAAACTCAAGGTCTCCTTCGGCGGGAAAAGCATCCACGTCCTGTATTTTAAGATGAGCACCGGCCAGTTTATCTACCCGGTCGGCGCGCTGGTCGATATCCTCGCAAACCTCGAGCTCAACGCCTTCCGGGATTCGGTATCGGTCGCGATCCGCTTAAAGGACATCCGCCCCGCCGGGTTCCAGGAAGTGAAGTTCGGCAACGCCCACCATTATTATGAGAAGCTCCGCCGCGGCGAGCCGGTCGCGGCGAAGGTGGCGCAGATCTCGGCCCCGACAACCGAGGAGCTGCGGTTTGTCTACAAGCTGCTCCGCGCAAAGGGCGGCTCGCAGGTCCACATCGACCTGTTCTACCTCGCCGCTGCGGCGGACCGGATGAATTACTGCAAATACCGCCTGATTCTGGATATTTTCCAGGAACTGAAGCTCGCGGAAATCCCGGCCGACCTCTCGTCGGTGCGGCTGCTCGAGACGGGAAAGGTCGATTTGGAAAGCTCGCAGATCCTCACCGGGCTGCGCAGCCTGCTGAAACCATAACGAAAGGGGAATCCAGATGGTCGTCAAAACCTATGAAGATCTGCTGCTCGCCATGCAGCAGAGCGATAAGCTGTATGAAACCGATAAGATCGAAAAAGCCTACCGCCTCGCAGAACAGGCGCACGAGGGGCAGTTCCGGCTGTCCGGGGAACCGTATATCGTCCACCCCCTTTCAGTCGCCGCCATCCTGCTCGAACTCGGGATGGACACCGACTGCCTCTGCGCCGCCCTGCTCCACGACGTGGTCGAGGATACCGACGTCACCCTCGAGATGGTCCGCAAAAAGTTCGGCTACGACGTCGCGCTGATGGTCGACGGGGTCACCAAGATCCGCAAGATCCAGTTCTCAACCAGGGAGGAGAAGCAGTCGGAGAATATCCGCAAGATGCTGCTCGCCATGAGCGAGGATATCCGGGTCATCATTATCAAGCTGGCCGACCGTCTGCACAATATGCGGACCTTAAGCTCCAAAAATGAGCGCCGCCAGCGGGAGATTTCCCTCGAGACGATGGAGATCTACGCCCCCATCGCCCACCGGCTCGGTATCCGCGGCGTGAAAGAGGAGCTGGAGGACCTGTCGCTGCGCTATCTCGACCCGGTCGGCTACCGCGAGATCGAAAACGCCCTCGCCCTCAAAAAAGCGGACCGGGAGAAATTCATTGAGGAGATCAAAGGGCGGATCTCCCGCCGCCTCAAGGATTACGGAATGGAGACCCACATCGAGGGACGGGTCAAGAGCATCTACGGCATCTACCGCAAGGTGTACATGATGGGCAAGAGCATGGAGGAACTTTACGACATCTATGCCGTCCGCATCATCGTCAACACCGTCATCGAGTGCTACAACATCCTCGGCATCATCCACGACCTTTTCCGCCCCATCCCCAACCGGTTCAAGGACTATATCTCCACCCCCAAGCCGAATATGTACCAGTCGCTGCACACCACCGTCATCGACAAGGAAGGGATCCCCTTTGAGATCCAGATCCGGACCTGGGATATGCACTATACCGCCGAGTTCGGCATCGCCGCCCACTGGAAATACAAGGCCGGCATCCAGGGCAAGGACCGGCTGGAGGAGCGGCTCGCCTGGGTCCGCCACATCATCGAAAACCAGCAGGAGGCCGAAGGTGCGGAGGATATTGTCAAGAATATCAAGACCGACCTCGCCGTCGACGACGTCTTTGTCTTCACCCCCAAGGGCGACGTCAAGAGCCTGCCGGTCGGATCGACCATCATCGACTTCGCCTACGCCATCCACACCGCCGTCGGCAACCGGATGATCGGCGCCAAGGTCGACGGGCGGATGGTGCCGCTCGACTACCAGGTCAAGACCGGCCAGATCGTCGAGATCCTCACCTCCAAGTCGGAGGGCGCCCCCAACCGCAACTGGCTCTCCATCGCCAAAACGAGCGAAGCCCGCAACAAGATCCGCGCCTGGTTCAAAAAGGAGCGGCGGGAAGAGAATATCGCCGAAGGCAAGGCGGAATTTGACCGGGAGCTCCGCCGCAACCTCATCCATCTGGAAGGGGAGGACTACCAGAAGCTCCTCGACACCCTCGTCAAACGCCATCACCGCGAAAATACCGACGATTTCTTCGCGGCGATCGGTTACGGCGGCATCCTCCTCTCCAAGATCATGCCGCGGATCAAGGAGGACTACACCCGGCAGCAGAAAGCCCTCCTCGAAAGCCAGCAGGCGGCCGCCGGCGTCGTCAAGACCACTCCCACCAAGAGCAGCAGCGGCGTCATCGTCGAAGGGATCGACAACTGCCTGGTCAAATTTGCGCAGTGCTGCAACCCGCTGCCCGGCGACGACATCATCGGCTTCATCACCCGCGGCTACGGCGTTTCGGTCCATAAGCGGGACTGCGTGAACGTCGCCGCCTCGATGAGCGACCCGGCGCAGAAGGACCGCTGGATCGACGTCCGCTGGGCCGACGACCGGGTGAGCAGCTTCCGCTCCACCCTCGACATCGTCGCCCGCAACGAGACGGGCATCCTCGTGAACATCAACCTCGCCCTCGCCAATATGCGGGTGCCGCTCCACGAATTCAACGCGCGGGAGCTCAAAAACGGCAACTGCAACATCCTCGCAACCATTTCCACCCAGGGGCTCGAGCACCTGAGCAGCATCATTCAGAAGCTGGGCAAGGTTCCCGGCGTGCTGAGCGTCGAGCGCTCCGGCAAGTAAAGGAGGCAGCATATGAAACTGGTGATTCAGCGGGTCCGGGAGGCCTGCGTTACCACGGAGGGGGAGGTCCTCGGCCGGATCGGCCAGGGCTTCCTCATCCTGATCGGCGTCATGGAGGGGGATACCCCCGACCTGTGCGAGTATCTCGCCGCCAAAACCGCCGATCTGCGGGTCTTTACCGACGAACAGGACAAACTGAACCTCTCCCTTAAGGACATCGGCGGGGAGGCGCTCGTCGTCTCCAATTTCACCCTGGGCGGGGATTGCCGCAAGGGGCACCGCCCCTCCTTTATCCGCTCCGCCAAGCCGCCGCTCGCCGACGGCCTGTATGAGCTCTATATGGAGAAGCTGCGGGGGCATGGGATCCATGTGGAGAGCGGGCGGTTCGGCGCGCACATGGACATCTCCATGACCGCGAACGGCCCCGTGACCATCCTGATGGATACCGACCAGATGAAGAAGGGGGCGAACTGAATGCGCATTTACACCATCGAAGTGGGGGAGATCGGCACAAACTGCTATCTCGCCGCCTCAGATGCGGGCAATGCGGCCATTGTCGACCCCGGCGCCGAGCCGGAGCGGATCGCGGCGGCGCTGGAGCGGCACAGCCTGACCCCCAGACTGATCCTGCTGACCCACGGCCATTTTGACCACATCGGCGCCGCCGAGGCGCTGCGCCAGCGGTACCATATCCCGCTGTATGTCCATGCTGCCGATGCGGAGCTGCTTTCCGACCCGGCCAAGAACGGCGGAAAAGGGCTGATGAGGCGGGAAGTGACGGCCGGCTATGATCATCTGCTCGCGGACGGGGACCGCATCCCCCTCGACGAACTGGAGTTTCAGGTCATCCACACGCCGGGGCATACCAAAGGCTCGGTCTGCTTTGCGGCGGAGGATGCCCTGCTGACCGGCGACACCCTCTTCTGCCGGGGGATCGGCCGCACCGACCTGTACGGCGGCAGCTTCCCGGAGATCCGCCGCTCTCTTTCCCGGCTGGCTGCGCTGGAAGGGGACCGCCGCGTCTTCCCCGGGCACGGCCCTGCCACCACCCTCGACGCGGAACGGGCGGAAAATCCCTACCTGGGGGAACGCCTATGATGACCCTTCTGTTCTGCGGCAACCGCTATAAATATGAGATGGAAAACGTCGCCCGCCTGTTCTTTCCGCTGCGGCGTTTCCAGTTCGCCTACGACTGCGAACCGCCCGTTGAGGGGGATTTCCTCGCCTTTTCCCAGACGGCGGAAGGGGAGGGCGCGCGGCTCACGGTTGACTTCCGGGAAGGGGAGTACCGCGACAGCGCAAGCACTTTTGTAAAGCAAAGCGGACGTTTTGACAACGACTGCGAGGAAGCGTTTGCGCGGCTCCTTTACCGCATGCTCGAAAAGAAAACAGGCGTCCGGCCGCGGTGGGGGATCCTCACCGGGATCCGGCCTGTCCGCCGGATGCAGCGTGCAATTGAGGACGGAAAATCCATGCAGGAGGTGCAGCGGGAATTCCGCGAAAACTGCCTCGTTCACCCGGATAAAATCGCCCTCGCCGCGCGGATCTGCGCCCTCCAGCAGCCGGTTCTGCGCGACATTTCCCCGCGGGACTTCAGTCTCTACATTTCGATCCCGTACTGCCCGTCCCGATGCAGCTACTGCTCCTTCGTCTCCCATTCCATCGACCACCCCAAGGCGAGAAAACTCATCCCGGATTACATCGAACATCTTGTAAAGGAGATAAACTTTACAGCTGAAATATCCCGTGAACTCGGCCTTCGACTCCGTTCGGTCTACATCGGCGGCGGTACGCCGACCGTCCTGGAGGCGGAGCAGCTGAAACGCATTTTTGACTGTGTGCAAAACGCCTTTACACCTGATCCCGCCCTCGAATACACCGTCGAGGCGGGCCGCGCGGACACGATTACCCGGGAAAAGCTCGCTGTCATCAAAGCGGGCGGCGCCAACCGGGTGAGCATCAATCCCCAGTCTTTCCAGGACAGCGTCCTCGAGGCGGTGGGGCGCAGGCATACGGCTAATGACGTCGTAAAATGCTACGAGATGGCGCAGGAATTCGGCTTTGCCGCCATCAACATGGACCTGATCGCCGGGCTGCCCACCGATACGCCGGACGGCTTTGCCGACTCCCTCCATAAGGCGATCGCGCTCGGCCCGGAGAACATCACCGTCCACGCACTTTCGGTCAAACGGGCCGCCGCCCTCTTTTCCCAGATGGACGGGAGCGAGGACTACCGGGATGTCCAGCGGATGGTCGACATTTCCGGCGCGGAGCTGCCGGCAGCCGGGTATGAGCCATACTACCTCTACCGCCAGAAGAACACCATCGGCAACCTGGAAAACGTCGGCTACGCGAAGCCCGGCGCCCTCGGCCTCTACAACATTTACATCATGGAAGAGGTGCAGCACATTCTCGCGGTCGGGGCAGGCGGGGTGAGCAAGGTGGTCCGCCCCGGGCATATCGACCGGGTTTTCAACTACAAATACCCTTATGAATATATCGCGGGCTTTTCCGATATACTGTCCAGGAAGGAAACGCTCCGCGGACTGCTTGAGGAGGTGCAGAGAAATGGTATCTGATCGTAAAATGCGCGTCGAGCTCTCCGATCTGCTCGCCGAAGCGGCCGACCCTGCGGCCCTTGTCGCCCGTTCGGAGCGCTATTACCGCGAGCAGGCATCCTTTGTCGCGGATCTCTTCTGCGCGGGCTTCCCGGAGAATAAGGTGATCCTCCTGGCCGGCCCGAGCAGCGCGGGCAAGACAACCACTTCCTTAAATCTTCAGCTCGCCCTCCAGCAGCGCGGGATCCGCACCATCCAGGTCTCCCTCGACGATTTCTTCAAGGAACGCGGGGAAGCGCCTGTTCTCGAAGACGGCACCCTCGATCTTGAGACGGTCGAGCTGATTGACCTGGAACTCTTTGACGCCTGCTTTGCGCAGCTTTTCGCCTACGGGAGCTGCGACTTTCCCATCTTCGACTTTGCCGACGGCCATCGGAGCAGCAAGGCGCGCTCCTGCGCCCTCGACGACCACACCGCCGTCATCATCGAGGGGCTGCACGCCTTAAACCCTCTGATCCGCAGCCGTGATTTCTGCCAAAAGGCGGTCAAGGTCTATATTTCCATCAAAACGGAGTTTTTCGACGGGGAAGAGCGGCTCTTCAGCACGCGGGAGCTCAGGCTGGTGCGCCGGATCATCCGGGACAAAAATTTCCGCGCCTGCGGGCCGGCCGAGACAATGGCGATGTGGAAAAATGTCGTGCGCGGGGAGGACCGCTATATCCGCCCCTTCCGGCTCGAAGCGGACTTCTGGCTTGATTCGGTCCACTACTATGAGCCTTTCGTCTACCGCGAGCCCTTTTTCAGTATGACCGAAAACGCGGAGTGGGCTGCTGAAGAGCATCGCGCGCTTGCGGAAAAAATGCGGAGAAGCCTCACATTTTTCCCGGCATTTCCCACAAAATGCGTGCCAAAGGACTCTCTTTTGCGGGAATTTTTAATTTTGCCTTGAATAACATGAAAAAAAGGGATATAATGGATTTGAATCTGCAGGGCACCCCCCTGACTATTAAGGAGGAACTATTATGAACCGTGTGATTGACGATCTGATCGCATCCGCCAAGAGCCTCGCTGACAAGGCCGGCAAAGCCACCGACAAGGCTGTCGAGTACTCCAAACTCAAATACCAGAGCGTCCAGCTCGCCGGCGAGCTGAGAGACCTGTACGGAAAGCTCGGCAACGCGGTCTATACGATGGTCAAGTCTGATTTTGACAACAAGGACCTGATGGATTCCATCATCAGCGAGATCGACCATGTCAAAGAGACCCTCGAGCATCTGGAGGGCAAGCTCGCCGAGTTCCGCAACTCGGTCATCTGCCCCGCCTGCGGCGCTGTCAACGACAAGGACGCCTGCTACTGCAACAAGTGCGGCAACAAGTTCGCCCCCAAGGCGGAGGAGGCCCCCTGCTGCTGTGAGAAAGCCGAGGAGAAGAAGGACGGCACCTGCACCGAAGAGCCCTGCTGCTGCGATTCCGGCGCGTCCGCTGAAGAATCCGCCTCCTGCTGTGAGGGCGGGAAGAAAGAGGAAGGCTGCTGCGGCTGTTCCGAAGAAGACAAGGCCGAATAAGACGGGCCCTAACCAAACGATTGATTGAGCATAGGAGTGTTGCGTTTGCGGAGCCGTAAAAGTCAGAATCTGCTGCAGGGAGCGTCAATCCTGGGCGCGTCCATCATCATTGTCAAACTGGTCGGCGCGGTTTTCAAAATCCCGCTGGGAAGCATCCTGGATGGGGAAGGCCTGGGCTATTATTCAACGGCCTACAGTATTTTCAGCATGATCTTCGCCTTTTCCACCGCGGGTCTTCCGGCCGCCGTCGCCAAGATGGTCGCGGAGCAGTCGGTCCGGCAGCGGTATCAGGATATCCGCCGGATCCACTCCCTGTCTATTCGGCTCTTTGTCATCATGGGAATTGCCGGGTTTGTCCTGATGGCGGCATTCAGCCCGCTGTACGTCTGGCTTGCATCGGACAATCAGGGCGCGCTGTGGAGCGTCCTGGCGATTTCTCCCGCCATCCTTTTCGGCTGCATGACCTCGGCATACCGCGGGTATTACGAGGGCCTGCGGGATATGAAGCCCACTGCCGTCTCCCAGATCATCGAGGTTTTTGCCAAGCTGATTTTCGGCCTGGCGCTGTCGGGCGGAGTGCTGCTGCTCGCAAACCACCAGTTTGAGAGCAGCGGCGTCGTCTTTGGCCATGCGGCCGCCACCGAGGCGGAGATGCGCCACTATGCGATGCCCTTTGCTGCGGCTGCGGCAATTCTGGGTGTCACGATTTCGACCTTTGTGGGAACGCTCTACCTGATGCTGGTCGACCGCAGGCGGTCTGACGGCATCACGGAGGAGGACCTCCGCTATTCGCCCCGCCCTATACGGACGCGGGTGCTGCTGGTGCAGCTGATCAAAATCGCCATTCCCATCTCGCTGAGCTCCATTGTCATCAATGTTGCCCAGTTCATCGACACCTTTACCATCATCAACCGGCTCGACGATGCGTTTACCGCCCACCCCGACCAGATGCTCGCTATTTTTGGCGGGCTGGTGCCGGAAAACCTGCTGGCAGTGGAGGGCGGGGCCGCCAATTTTATCTACGGCGCTTACGCGGGGTATGCCCTGTCGGTCTTCAATCTGGTGCCATCCTTTACGGCCATTTTCGGCAAGAGCGCGCTGCCCAACATTACAGCGGCTTGGAGCGCCCATGACCGCAAGGCGACCTGGGTGAACATCCAGTCGGTGATCCGGATGACCTGCCTCATCGCCATGCCTGCGAGCCTGGGCATCCTCGCCATGTCGCAGCCGATCCTCAGCCTGCTTTACCCGGCCAGGGTGGCGGAAGTCGCCATCGCGGCGCCGGTTCTGAGCCTGCAGGGCATCTCCCTCATCTTTTTAGGCCTCTCCTCGCCGCTTTTTGCGGTCCTGCAGGGGCTGGGGAGGGCAGACCTGCCGCCCAAGTTCATGCTGGTCGGCGCGATCCTCAAATTTGTGGTCAACTGGGTCTCGATCGGCATCCCGGAAATCAACGTCCAGGGCGCCGCGGCCGGGACGGTCTCCTGCTACGCGACCATCCTGATCCTGAGCCTGATCTGGCTTCATAAGATCACCGGCTTCCGCATCCATTTCATCCGGCTGACCTATAAGACGCTGATTGCGAGCATCCTCTGCGCGGTGACCGCCTACTCCCTTCACCGGTGGGTGATGGGCGCTGTGCTCGGGGAAGGCGGGTTCAACACCCTCCTTTCGATCGGCTGCGGCGCGCTTGTCTACCTTGCGGCGCTGCTTTTGCTGCGCGGAATCTCGAAAGATGACGTTTTAATGCTCCCGAAGGGAGAAAAATTTGCAAAACTACTTGCAAAATATCATCTCTTAGGGTAAAATATCAATGACACGGTATTTTGTAAATGGGGGATATTTCTGGAATTTCAAAGAAAAGAGCGCTACACGATGGAGGACCTGCTCCGCATCATGGAGATCCTGCGCGGGGAAAACGGCTGCCCGTGGGACCGCGAACAGACCCATGAGAGCATCCGCGGCAACTTCATCGAGGAAACCTACGAGGCCGTTGAGGCGATTGACAAGCAGGATACGGCCCTGCTGCGTGAGGAGCTGGGCGACGTCCTGCTCCAGGTTGTGTTCCACGCCCGCATGGAGGAGGAGACCGGTTCATTCAGCTTCGGCGACGTCGTCCACGACATCTGCCACAAGCTGATCATCCGCCATCCGCACATTTTTGCGGACGTCCAGGTGCAGAATACCGACGATGTGCTGACCAACTGGGAGGCCATCAAAAATCAGGTCAAGGGCACCAAGACCCAGACCGAACGGCTGCGCGCCGTCCCCGCCGTCTACCCGGCCCTCATGCGGGCGCAGAAGGTCGCCGGCAGGGCCGCCAAGGCCGGTATGGATTACGCCGACGCCGCGGGCGCCTGGAAGGACCTGCAAAGCGAGGTCCGGGAGCTGGAAGCGGCGATGGCGGAGCAGGACAGCGCCCACATCGAAGAGGAGCTGGGTGACCTGCTTTTTTCAGCAGTCAATGTCGCCCGCCATCTGGGGGTGGACAGCGAGTACGCGCTGTCACGTTCCTGCGAAAAATTCATCGACCGGTTCGAGCAGGCAGAGATGCTGGCCGGCGAGCAGGGGATTTCGATGCAGGAAGCCAGTCCTGAGACACTGGACAGCCTGTGGAAACAGGCCAAGAAAAACGTGAATTCCGGGCGGTAAGCCTGTGAATCGAAAAAAATGGAGGTCAATACCATGACAAAAACTGAACTGATCAACGCCGTTGCCGAGAAGGCAGAACTTTCCAAGAAAGACGCTGAGAAAGCGGTTTCCGCTGTTCTCGAGGGAATTACCGATGCCCTGATCAGCGGCGAGAAGGTCCAGCTGGTCGGTTTCGGCACCTTTGAGGTCCGCGACCGCGCTGCCAGAGAGGGCAAAAACCCCGCTACCGGCGAGACGATCCAGATCGAAGCGACCAAAGTCCCCGCCTTCAAGGCTGGCAAGGCGCTTAAGGATGCTGTCGCAAAATAAGCAGACAACGCTGCGGGGCTGTCCCGGCCGGATTTCATTCCAGCCGGGAGGCCCCCTTTTTCATTTTACGGAGGGAATTTATGCGTTTGGATAAATATCTCAAGGTGAGCCGCCTCATCAAGCGGCGCACCATTGCCAACGAGGCCTGCGACGCGGGCCGTGTGCTGGTCAACGGCACCCCCGCGCGGGCGTCCTACGACGTCAAGATCGGCGATATCATCGAGGTGCAGCTCGGCGCGCATCCGCTGAAGGCGAAGGTCCTGGCGGTCGCCGAGGTCACCCGCAAGGAAAACGCGCCGGAGCTCTATGAGCTCATGGAGTCCTGAGCCGCGTTCTAATCCGCCCCCTTTCCGCATAGACTGAATCGAGATTCTCGGAAAGGGTGTTGAAAATGCCAGAATCAAAATCGCTCCGGATGCCGCACAACCTCATCATGGAGGACCGGAAGCGCCTCCTTGTCTCGGGCGTCCAGGACGTCGACTGCTTTGACGAGCAGACGGTGATCCTGTACACCAGTATGGGCCGCCTGGTGATCCAGGGGCGCGGCCTGCATGTCAACGCGCTGAACGTCGATACCGGCGAGTTCTCGATGGAAGGGGACTTTACCGCGCTCACCTACGCGGAGGAGGAGAAGGGCCGCTTCGGCTTTCTCTCCCGCCTCTTCCGATAAGGAGGGCCTATGCGGGTTGCGCCGGAAACGATCCTTTTTCTGTATGCCTGCCTCCTGGGGGCGGCGCTGGGCGTATTTTACGACCTGTTTCGGATGCTCCGGATGGTGACGGGCGGCAATGCGGTCCTCGTTTTTGCGGAGGACCTTGTCTTTGCGCTGGCGGCAGCGGGCGTGACTTTCTGGTTTTGCCTGGCAAGCTGTCACGGGTGGCTGCGCGGTTTCGTGCTGGCGGGGGAGGGGCTTGGCTTTCTGCTTTACCATTTTACGGTCGGGGAACTGGTCATCCGCCTCTTCGCTTTGCTGCTGCGGGCGGTCAAGTGGGTCCTGCGCGGCGTCTGGCGCTGGATTTTATCGCCTCCGCTGCGCGCGGTGATGTTTGTTTTGCACAAAATATTCAGTCGTATTTCACATAGGCTACAAAAATTGGGAAAGATCAGATTTTCGCATAATTTTTCCTTGCAACTTCCCTGGAGAATGTTGTATAATAAACACAATAAGCAGGTGGATTCAGGGAAGGGTGGCAGTGAAATCCATGAAAACGAAAAAGAATAAAATCAACCGCATCGTCAACGTCGCGATTATCGCGCTCATTGGCTACGTGGTCGTTTCCCTTTTTGTTTTGCAGGCCGACATTTCTTCTCGCCGCCGGCAGCTCAGCGCACTTGAGGCGCAGTGCCAGGAGCAGGAAATCGAAAACCAGGAGCTCGACAGCATGATTGAAGAGGGCTCGGATTTCGATTACATCGTCAAAATGGCAAGGGCGAAGTTGGGGTTGGTCTTTCCGGAGGAACATATCTTTTATGACGCTTCCGGGAATCAGTGAGTCTGCGCTGGTATGCGGCGCGGTAAATTAAGGAGGATTATCAGACATTTATGCAGCTTGAAGTAGGAAAAATCTATGAAGGCAAAGTGACCGGCATCACAAAGTTTGGCGCTTTTGTGGATCTCGGTGAGAACCAGACCGGTATGGTTCATATCTCGGAGGTAGCGCCTACCTTTGTCAAGGAAATCACCGACTTTGTCTCGATGGGGCAGACTGTAAAAGTTCGTGTCCTCAATATCGGCGAAGAGGGCAAGGTAAGCCTCTCGATCAAGCGCGCGCTTGATACTCCTCCCACCACGCAGCAGCCCCGTTCCCAGCGCCCCCGTACCGGCGGCGGGGACCGGCGTCCTCCGCGCTATCAAAACGACGGCGGCGCTTCCTTTGCAAGGAACCAGCAGGAAGGCGGAAAAAGCTTCGAGGATATGCTGAGCAAGTTTATGCAGCGAAGCGATGAAAAAATGTCCGATTTGAAAAAATCAATGGATAACAAACGGGGCTCTTACCAGAAGCGCCCGCGCTAAGATGAAATTTGCCAGCCTGCGGTGCGGAGACAATCTCTGCCCGCAGGTTTTTACGTGAAAGGAGCGGCTTTTTTATGAAGCTACAGGAATCCGGCGAGAATTACCTGGAAACGATTCTCATCCTGGAGGACAAGTCCGGGGCAGTGCGTTCGGTCGACGTCGCGAATTACCTCGGCGTCTCCAAGCCGAGCGTCAGCCGGGCCGTCAGCGTTCTGAAAGCGGCAGGCTACATCCGCCAGGAGAGCTACGGCGACATCTACCTCACCGACGCCGGCAGGGAACGGGCGGGCGCCGTGCTGGAACGCCACCATCTGATTGCGGAATTCCTGATGATGACGGTCGGGGTTGACCGCGATGTTGCCGACCGGGATGCCTGCCGGATCGAGCATGTCATCAGCTTGGAAACTGAAATCGGCATGCGCCATTTTGTCGAAAAGCATCGAAATAACAGGGAATAAACAGCAGCCGCCCCGGCGTCAAAACCGGGGCGGCGTTCTTTTTTCTGTCCGAAGTTTTATTACAGCTGCTTCTGGGAAAGGAGCATGTGCTTGCAGTTCCAGCACTGTTCGGAAAGGTCGACGTAGTAGCGGTGCGGGTTCTCGAAGCGCTTGACCTCATCCCAGAGGGTATCGATCTGTGCGGCGCAGTAGCGGCGGATCTCCTCGAGGGAGGGGCAGTCGTAGATGCAGACGCCGTCTGCAAAGATGTGCTCCATCATGGGGCGGAGCTCGACGTCCTCAAAGGTCTTGGATTTCCAGGTTTCCAGCGGGTCGAAGAGGGTGATCGGCCCCTCGGCGGGGACCTGCTCGTCAAAGAGGGCGACATAGTCTGCGACCGCCTTGCCGCCGTCCTTTTTGAAGAGGCGGTAGACCTTCTTCAGGTTGGGGGTCGTGACCTTCTCAACCGTTTCGCTGATCTTGATGCGGGGGGCAAAGACGCCGTTTTCCTTGACCGCTACCAGCTTGTAGACGCCGCCGAAAACCGGGTCGCTCTTGGAGGTGATGAGATTTTCGCCCACCCCGAAGGTGTCGACCTGCGCGCCCTGGAGGATGAGGTCGCGGATGAGGTACTCGTCCAGCGAATTGGAGGCGACGATCTTGCAGTCCGGATATCCCGCGTCGTCGAGCATCTTCCGCATCTTCTTGGAGAGGTAGGCGATATCCCCCGAGTCGATCCGAACCCCTTTGGGGCGGAAGCCCTTGGGCTTTAACACCTCGTCAAAGCACTTGATGGCGTTGGGGATGCCGGATTTGAGGACGCTGTAGGTGTCGACGAGGAGGGTGCAGCTGTCGGGATAGATCTCGGCGTAGGCCTTGAAGGCCTCGTACTCGCTGTCGAAGAGCTGAACCCAGCTGTGGGCCATCGTTCCCATCGCGGGGACCTCGTATTCGCGGTCGGAGAGGGTGCAGGCGGTGCCGTCGCACCCGCCGATATAAGCGGCGCGGGCGCCCAGGATGGCCGCGTCGTAGCTCTGGGCGCGGCGGGAGCCGAACTCAAAGACCGACCGCCCCTGCGCAGCCCGGACGATGCGGTTGGACTTGGTGGCGACGAGGGACTGGAAGTTGACGGTGAGCAGCACCATCGTCTCGATCAGCTGGGCCTCGATGATGGGGGCGATCACGGTGACAACCGGCTCATTTGGGAAGATCGGGGTGCCCTCCCGCATGGCCCAGATATCGCCGCTGAAGCGGAAGTTCTTCAGATAGGTGAGGAAGTTTTCGCTGAACAGCTTTTTGCTGCGGAGATAGGCGATATCCTCATCTGTAAAGTGGAGGCCCTTGACATACTCGATGAGCTGTTCCAAGCCGGCCGCAATGGCAAACCCGCCCTGATCCGGGATCTTGCGGAAGAACATGTCAAAGACGGCAATCCGGTCGGCGTATCCTTCCTCGAAATAGCCGTTGGACATGGTCAGCTCGTAAAAATCGACCAGCATGGTGAGGTTGCGGTTGTTGCTCCAATTCATGGCAAAAGACTCCTTGTTATTTTGTAGGCAGGTACTGGACGACCCGGATGCCGTTTTCCAGCATGGCGTGGAGGGCCATGCTCTGCATCAGGCCGGCCGGATGGCCGGGGGCGTCGTAGGTTTCGACCAGCTGGCGGGGGACAATGACCTCGAGCGGCCTGTCTGCCTGATTGGCGTACGCCTTTAAGGAAAGGGCAAACTGCAAAATGCAGATGTCGGTGCAGCAGCCGGTGACGACGACCGTCTCCTTCCCATTCAGCAGCCGGTCCATTCCGGGTGCAAAAAAGGCGTTGGTGGAATTCTTGGTGAGGATCTTCTGGGGGAATTCCCCGATCTCCGGGGCGAGCTCCGGCTCGCTGCTGTCCTCGAGGCAGTGGGGCGGATAGGAGCCAAGCTCGATGGAATCCGCGGTGTGGAAGTCGGTGACAGCCGCGATGAAGTAGCCGCCGTCCCGGCAGGATTTGAGGAAGCTGCGTGTCGCCGGGAGGATGGCTGCAACGCGCGGGCTCGCCATCGCGCCGGTCCGGGTGAACCCTTTGTTCATATCAATAGACAGGATCAGCGTGCTGGCTGGGGCGGCCTCCTCGAGGCTCCATGCGGGCAGGCTGTCCAGCTCAGCGGAAAGGCTGTGCAGAAATTCGGTATTGGTCATTAAAATCCCTCCTTTTTCTTTATTGTACAAGAAAAGCGGGAATTTTTCAACGGGGATTTTATAAAAAAACTATATTTTTTTGAAATTTTTTCGCTGCATGTTCAGCTGCCGCTCTTCTCACCCGGAACCTCTCCCGCGCGGCGGAGAATCTCCCCGACAGTGTCCTCCGCTGTTCCGACCAGCCGGACGACACTGGGCAGCTGATAGAAACTCACGGTGTTTTCCAGGGAAAACTCCTCTTCGGAAGCGGAGCACAGGAACACCCGCTTGCCCAGCGCTAGCGCCATCCCCAGCTCAATGTGGGTTCCTCTCCCCGCGGGCAGCAGGATGATGACCGCATCGGCGTCTTTTACGCCCTGCTGTTCCAGCTCGGCATAGGCGGTCAGCTCCGCGGCTGTTTCCGCCGGCTTGAGGCTTTTTGCCCAGTTGTAGGTGTGCGTCCAGCCCTGCGCTTCCAGTATCTTTGCATACTCATTGACCAGGTCGCAGTTTTTCAGGCCGGAGCCGATGTAGAATTTCATCGCGATTCCTCCTTTTCTGATTGCCCGGGAAAACCCGCCGTCATTTTGTGCGGCGGCGGTACATCCGCGACAGCTGCTCCTCGCCGTCGCCCCGGACCATGCAGAAGAACTCCCAGCCGTACCGCTCGTAGAAGGAATCATGGTCGGTCAGCAGGTAGAGAGTATCGGCGCCGAGCGCGGCCATATCGGAGCAGGCGAGGCCGAGCAGCTCCCCGGCGATGCCGCGGCAGCGGCAGTCCTCCTCCACATAGACGGCGCAGACGTTGGGGGTGAGGTCGGGGCGGTCGTGGAAGTCGTTTTCGATGACCCCCAGCCCGCCGATGATCCGCCCGCCCTCCAGGGCGAGATACCACTGGGGGACGGCGGCGGCCTTCTGCAGGCAGGCGGCGATGCTCTCCTGATACGCTTCCAGCGGGACGCTCCATTTCTGGTGGAACCAGTCCGCGGCCCGGCCCGCCAGCTCCGGGTGTTCCCGTATTTTCAGAAATTCAACAGATTGCATGGGCTCATCTCCTCAAATCAGATGCGGGTGTCGAGCAGCTTCACATATTTGTCGTGGAACTGCCCGAAGGTCCCGTTGTCGAGCGCCTCCCGGATCTTCTCCATCAGGGTGTTGTAGAAATAGAGGTTGTGCATGACTGCCAGCCGCATGGCGAGCATCTCGTTTGCCTTGAAAAGGTGGCGTAGATAGGCGCGGGAGTGCCGCCGGCAGGTGGGGCAGCCGCATTCCGGGTCGATGGGGGAGTCGTCCTCGGCGTATTTGGCGTTCATAATGTTGCGGATGCCGCTCCAGGTGTTCAGGTGGCCGTGCCGGGCGTTGCGGCTGGGCATGACGCAGTCGAAGAGGTCGACCCCGCGGGAGACCGCCTCGATGATGTTGCCGGGGGTGCCCACCCCCATGAGGTAGCGGGGCCTGTCCGCCGGCATGTGCGGCTCGACGGCGCTGATGATGCGGTACATGTCCGCGGCAGGCTCGCCGACCGCCAGCCCGCCGATGGCGTAGCCGTCCAGGTCGAGGTCGGCGATCCGCTTCATGTGCTCGACCCGCAGCTCATCGTAGACGCAGCCCTGGTTGATGCCGAAGAGGAGCTGGTTTTTGTTGATGGTTTCGTCGAGGGAATTGAGCCGCTGCATCTCCGCCTTGCAGCGGATAAGCCAGCGGGTGGTGCGGGCGCAGGACTGGGTCGCGTAGGCGAGGGTGGAGGGGTTCTCGACGCACTCGTCAAAGGCCATCGCGATGGTGGAGCCGAGGTGAGACTGGATCTGCATGCTGATTTCCGGGCTCATGAAAATCCTGCGGCCGTCGACATGGGAGTTGAAGGTGACGCCCTCCTCCCGGATTTTGCGGAGCACCGCCAGCGAAAAGACCTGGAACCCGCCCGAGTCGGTCAGGATGGGGCGGTCCCAGCCCATGAACTTGTGCAGGCCGCCCATCCGGTAGATGAGTTCGTCGCCGGGGCGGACGTGGAGGTGGTAGGTGTTGCAGAGCTCGACCTGGCATTTCAGATCTTTCAGGTCGTAGGAGGAGATCCCCCCCTTGATGGCCGCCGAGGTGCCGACGTTCATGAACGCCGGGGTCTGGACGGCGCCGTGGACGGTTGAAAATTCGCCGCGGCGGGCCGCGCCTTCTTTTTTGAATAATTTGTACATAAAAAACCTCACAGTGTCGGATTACAGGATGAGCATGGCGTCGCCGAAGCTGAAGAAGCGGTATTCCTCCGCGACGGCGGTGCGGTAAGCCTCCATCACGTGCTCGTAGCCCGCGAAGGCGGAGACCAGCATGATGAGGGTGCTTTCGGGCAGGTGGAAGTTGGTGATCAGCCCGTCGAGGACCTTGAACTCATAGGACGGATAGATGAAGATGCTCGTCCATCCGTCCGCCTCCCTGATCTCGCCGCAGTAGGTCGCGACGCTCTCGAGGGTGCGGCAGCTCGTCGTGCCGACCGCGATGACCCGCCCGCCGCTTTTCTTGGTCTCGTTGATGAGGTCGGCGGTCTCTTTGGGGAGGTGGTAGTGCTCGGAGTGCATCTTGTGGTTTAAGATGTTTTCCTCCTTGACCGGGCGGAAGGTCCCGAGCCCGACGTGCAGCGTCACATAGGCGATTTTGACCCCCATTTCCTCCAGCGCCGCCATCAGCTCTTTGGTGAAATGCAGCCCGGCGGTCGGCGCGGCGGCCGAGCCGAGCTCGTGGGAGTAGACGGTCTGGTAACGCTCCTTGTCCTGGAGCTTTTCGGTGATATAAGGGGGGAGGGGCATCTGGCCGATCTGGTCGAGGATGGAGAAGATGTCCCCCTCGCAGGCAAATTCGACCAGCCGCCCGCCGCCGTCGGTCACCTCGAGGACTTCCGCTTTGAGCAGCCCGTCCCCGAAGACGAAGCGGCTGCCGACCTTGGCGCGGCGGCCCGGTTTTACCAGCACCTCCCAGCGCTTGGGGGCCTTCTGCTCGAGGAGGAGGAACTCCATATTCGCGCCGGTGTCCTCCTTGACCCCGTAGAGCCGGGCGGGGAGGACGCGGGAATCGTTGACCACCAGCAGGTCGCCGGGCTTTAACAGCTCGGTCAGGTCCCGGAAATGCCGGTGGGAAATCTCCCCGGTCTCCCGGTTTAAGCACATCAGCCGGGAAGCGTCCCGCGGCTCGACCGGCGTCTGGGCGATGAGCCGCTCCGGCAGCTCGAAAAAGTAGTCGCTTTTGTTCATGAGATCCATTGAATCATCCATTCTGCCGTGAAACAACGGCATGTATTTTGAGAAGGGGAACCCCCTGGCTCAACAAATAAGGGACGGGCGCGGAATTTGTCCCCAAAAGGGGAAGCCCAGCGGTTTTCCGCAGAAAAATGCCCGTCTTCACAAAAAAAGAATTGACACCCGCCGGATAACATGGTATGATAAACACAGCCAACCAATATTCCAGTCAGAGGCGCGGGTTTTATGAGTACGCTGTCGGAGGTTTTCCGGACCGCTGAGGGCAGCCGAAAGGAAAAACCGCCGAAGGGGAACCCGCAGGGAAGCGGCTCCGCCTGGCCCTGCGTTTAAGAGACGCCGGGTTGTCATCATGCGTGATGGAGAACTGACGCTGGTCACTGTTCCGGTCTGGAACCGCGCCGCATTCAGCATATCTATTATAATGCATGACGGGCCGGTTTTCAACCGGTTTTTTTCATACTACGGCAGCAATTGGGGGCATATACTGGAACGAGGCAACAACAGGTAAAGGATGGAGTTTAAGATGAAAAACTATCGTGTTGGAATTATCGGGGCCACCGGCATGGTCGGGCAGCGGTTCGCCACCCTGCTCGAAAACCATCCCTGGTTTCATGTCACCGCCCTCGCCGCCTCCGAGCGGAGCGCCGGGAAAAAGTACGGGGAACTCATGGCGGGCCGCTGGCTGATGAAGACCCCGCTGCCCGCCGCGATGGCCGACATGGTCCTGCTCGACGCGTCGAAGGATATTGAAAAAATGAAGGAGCTGGTCGATTTCGTCTTCTGTGCGGTCAATATGCCCAAAAACGAGATCAAGGCCCTCGAGGAAGCCTACGCGAAGGCGGAGATCCCGGTCGTCTCCAACAATTCCGCCAACCGCGGCGCCGACGACGTCCCGATGATCGTGCCGGAGCTGAATGCCGGCCATATCGCGGTCATCGAGGCGCAGCGCAAGCGCCTGGGCACCAGGCGCGGCTTTATCGCGGTCAAGTCGAACTGCTCCCTCCAGAGCTACGTCCCGGCCCTCCATCCGCTCAAGGACCGGTTCGGCCTCAAAAAGGTCCTCGCCTGCACCTACCAGGCCATCTCCGGCGCGGGCAAGACCTTCGAGACCTTCCCCGACATCGTCGACAACGTCATCCCCTATATCGGCGGGGAGGAAGAAAAGAGCGAGCTCGAGCCCTTAAAGATCTGGGGCCATGTCGAAAATGGGCATATCGTCAACGCAGAAAGCCCCGCCATCACCACCCAGTGCCTCCGGGTGCCGGTGAGCGACGGCCACACTGCCGCCGTCTTCGCAAGCTTTGAGAAAAAGCCGGAGATCGAGGAGATCAAGAAAATCTGGGCGGAATTCAAAGGCCCGGCCCAGGAGCTTGCGCTGCCCTCCGCGCCCAAGCAGTTCCTCCATTACTTTGAGGAAGCGGACCGCCCGCAGCCCAAACTCGACCGCGACCTCGAGGGCGGCATGGCCGTCTCGATCGGCCGTCTCCGCCCCGACAGCCAGTATGACATCAAGTTTGTCTGCCTTTCCCACAATACCCTCCGCGGCGCGGCCGGCGGCGCGGTCCTGATGGCCGAGCTGCTCGCTGCCAAGGGGTACATGGACTGACCGTTTTTAAGGAGAATCTCACATGAAAAAGCGTATCTTTACCGGCGCAGGCGTCGCCATCCTTACCCCCATGCACCCGGACGGGAGCATCAACTTCCCAGAGCTGGGGCGCCTGATCGACTGGCAGATCGAAGGTTCCACCGACGCCATCATCATCTGCGGCACCACCGGCGAAACGCCCACCCTGACTGATGAGGAGCAGCGGCAGCTCATCGCCTTCGCGGTCGAGCGGGTCGCCGGGCGGGTCCCCGTCATCGCGGGCACCGGCACCAACGACACAAGCCGCACCATCTCCCGCTGCAAGGCCGCCAAAGAACTCGGCGCAGACGGCCTGCTCGTCGTCACCCCCTACTACAACAAAGCCTCCCAGCGGGGGATTGTCGCCCACTACAACGCCGTCGCCGACGCGACCGACCTGCCCCTCATCGTCTACCACATCCCCGGCCGGACCGGGCTCACCATTGCGCCCAAGACCTTCGCCGAGCTTGCAAAGCACCCGAACATCGTCGCGGTGAAAGAGGCGAGCGGCAACATCAGCGCCATCGCCGAGACCCGCTTCCTCTGCGGGGACGGCCTCGACTTCTATTCGGGCGAGGATGCCCAGATCGTGCCCATCCTCTCGCTGGGCGGCATCGGCGTCATCTCGGTCCTCTCCCACCTGGTCCCCAAGCAGGTCCACGATATGTGCGCCCTGTATTTTGCAGGCAAAACCGCCGAGAGCGCCGCTCTGCAGATCGGCCTGATGGACCTCATCCGCGCCATTTTCATCGACGTCAACCCCATCCCGGTCAAGGAGGCCGTCAACCTGATGGGCTTCGCGGCCGGCCCGTGCCGGATGCCCTTAAGCCCGATGGACGAAAAGGACAGGGACGTGCTGATCGCCGCCATGAAGCGGCACGGCCTGCTCGCATAGGCCGCTGATTCTCAAAAAGGACGTGAAAATTATGGTCAATATCATGCTGTGCGGCTGCCGGGGCAAGATGGGCCACGTCGTCGCCGACTGCGTCGCCGCCCGCGAGGACTGCCGCATCATCGCCGGCATCGACGTCTCCGACGGCCCGGAGCTCGGCTTCCCCGTCTACCGTACCCCCGCCGAAGCCGCCGAAAAGCCGGACGTTATCGTCGACTACTCCCATCCGAGCTCCCTTGAAGGGCTTTTAAGCTACGCTCTCGCCGGCAAAATCCCGCTGGTCATCGCCACCACCGGCTACAGCGGGGAGCAGATTGCCGCCATCGAGGCCGCTTCTAAAGAGGTCCCCGTCTTTTTCACCGCCAATATGTCGCTCGGCATCAACCTCTTAGCCGAGCTCGCCCGCAAGGCGGCCCAAATCCTGGGCGGACAGTTTGACATCGAGATCGTTGAAAAGCACCACAACCGCAAGCTCGACGCCCCGAGCGGCACCGCGCTGATGCTGGCCGATGCGATCAACGACGAGCTCGGCGGGGGAGAGACCTACGTCTACGACCGCCACTCGGTCCGCCGTAAGCGCGACCCGAAGGAGATCGGCATTCACTCGGTCCGGGGCGGAACCATCGTCGGCGAGCACGAGATTATCTTCGCCGGCCGGGACGAGGTGATCACCCTCAGCCATTCCGCCGCTTCCCGCGAGGTTTTCGCGGTCGGCGCGGTCAACGCCGCCGTCTTCATGAAGGGGAAAGCCCCCGGCCTTTACCGGATGTCCGACCTGATCGCCGCAGCCGAATAGGAGGGATCTTCCATGAAAACCATCACCAGGCTGGATGTTACAAACGACGTCGCGTTGGTCACGCTGGGCAAGGTCCCTTCCGGGACGGACGCGATCGACCGGATCTTTTCCGCCCTCACCCGGGCGGAGATCAATGTGGACATGATCTCCCAGAGCGCCCTGACCGGTCCGTATGTCTCCCTCTCCTTTACGGCGAGCGGGAACGATATCGGCAAGATTATGGAGATCACCGCCCGGATCCGGGAGAAATACCCCACCGTAAAACCCCTCCTCAGCAACAATAACGTCAAGCTTTCCCTCTTCGGCGAGTCGATGCCGGAGCACCACGGGATTGCGGCCGGCGTCTTCCACGTGCTGGCGGAGTGCGGCGCGGAGATTCTGCTCATCACCACCTCGCTCGTCGACATTTCGGTGCTCGTCAGCGACGCGGTGGCGGAAGACTGCATCGCAGCCCTCAAAAATGCCTACGAATTGTAAATTTTTTGTAAATATCAAACTGCCTGCTTGCATTTGCAGGCAGTTTATGGTATATTAGGAGAGCATTACGCACGCACCCCAGTTCCGGCGCATGGTGCTGAACCGTGTCAGTGGCGCCCGGGATCAGTGCGGAGGAGGGCCGGCCTTTACCGGCTCAGAAACCAAATTTTTTAGGAGGTACAACCCTATGGCAGTCGTATCTATGAAACAGCTCCTGGAGGCCGGCGTACATTTCGGCCATCAGACCAGAAGATGGAACCCCAAAATGGCTCCCTACATCTTCACCGAGCGCAACGGCATCTACATCATCGACCTGCAGAAGACCGTGAAGAAGCTCGAGGAAGCTTACATGTTTGTCCGCAACACCGTTGCTGAGGGCGGCGAGATCCTCTTCGTCGGCACCAAGAAGCAGGCCGGCGATTCCGTCAAGGAAGAGGCGGAGCGCTGCGGCATGCACTATGTCAACGCCCGCTGGCTCGGCGGTATGCTCACAAACTTCAAGACCATCCGCCGCCGGATCGAGCGCCTGTCTCAGCTCCGCAAGATGGAAGAGGACGGCACCTTTGAGCTGCTCCCCAAGAAGGAAGTCATCCAGCTGCGCCTCGAGATCGAAAAGCTCGAGAAATTCATCGGCGGCATCAAGAACATGAACCGTCTCCCCGCCGCGATGTTCGTCGTTGACCCCAAGAAGGAGAAGATCGCGGTCGCCGAAGCCAGAAAGCTCGGCATTCCGGTCGTCGCCATCGTCGACACCAACTGCGACCCCGATGAGGTCGATTACGTCATCCCCGGCAACGACGACGCCATCCGTGCGGTCAAGCTGATCGCCGGCGCGATGTCCAGCGCTGTCCTCGAGGGCAAGCAGGGCGAGTCCGAGGCCGCGGAAGAGCCTTCTGAGGAAGCGGAAGAGGCTGCGGAATAATCGTTTTGATACGAATCAATGCCCGAGCGTCTCACTCGGGCATTTTGGATGAAGATGAGGAGGAATATCATAATGGCTAACTTTACTGCTGCTGATGTAAAAAACCTGCGTGAACAGACCGGCTGCGGCATGATGGACTGCAAAAAAGCCCTCACCGAGTCGAACGGCGACTTTGAGAAGGCGCTGGAATTCCTGAGAGAGAAAGGCCTCGCCGCCGCTGAGAAGAAGGCGAGCCGCATCGCCGCCGAGGGCCTCGTCGTTTCCATCGTCGAGGGCAATGTCGGCGTCGTCCTCGAGGTCAACGCCGAGACCGACTTCGTCGCCAAGAACGAGACCTTCGTCGAGTTCGTCAACAACGTCGCCAAGACCATCATCAAGAACAACCCCGCCTCTGTCGAGGAACTGACCGCCATGCACTGCGAGAACACCAACATGACCGTTCTCGAGGCGCTCAACGACCGCATCCTCGTCATCGGCGAGAACATCAAGATCCGCCGCTTCACCCGCCTGGAGGGCAACCTGGTTCCCTATGTCCACGGCGGCGGCAAGATCGGCGTTCTGGTCGCGTTCGATACCGACTGCGCCGACAAGGAAGAGTTTAACGCCTGCGCGAAGGATGTCGCGATGCAGATTGCCTTCTCCAACCCCACCTACATGAGCAAGGACGAGGTCCCTGCCGAGGTCGTTGAGAAGGAGCGCAGCATCATCAAGGCGCAGATGGACAACGATCCCAAGATGGCGAACAAGCCCGACAAGGTTAAGGACGGCATCATCAACGGCCGTCTGGGCAAGGTTTACGAGGAAATCTGCCTGCTCGAGCAGCCCTTCGTCAAGGAAGAGAAGGTCAGCGTGAAGCAGCATATCGCCGATGTCGCCAAGGCGCTGGGCGGCAAGATGGAGCTCACCACCTTTGTCCGTCTGGAGAGAGGCGAGGGCCTCGAAAAGCGCGAAGACAACTTCGCCGACGAAGTCGCCAGCATGGTCAAATAAGCTTTTCAAAGCTGCATACAGAAGTCTGCGGATATGGTTATCCGCAGACTTTTTGCATATCTCAAACTCCCGCGCATCCCCTCCTGCAAAATGGCGCAAAAACTTTCCTTTTTCCGATTTACGAAAATATAATTTCAACTTTACACAACTTTGCTCGTACAGGATCGATAAAAGGATTACAATAAAGTTGCAAGGATAAAAATACTGACAATTGCAGGAGGAAGAGAACGATGGAACTTGCGAAAAAACAAACCGCGACGCAGTCGCAGAAGCTGATGGTTTTTGTGCTGACCATGTCGCTCTACGGACTGGCGACCTTATTTACCGAATTGATCCCGAAATTCCAGGCGGGGATCGTGGAATTCTCGGTGGAGTACTTCCTGTTCATCCCGCTGACCCTGGCGATGCTCTTTGACCCGCTTTCCGCGGCGCTGGGCGCGGCGACCGGCGAGCTTGTTTTCAGCGAGATCATGCTGGGGCAGTTCGGCGGGCTGGGGGAGCTCGAGAAATTCCTGACCGTGACCATCGGCGTCTACATCGCCGGCCGCATGGTCAAAGACCCCCGCAACCGCAAAATGGTGGGGCTTGCCGCCATCACCGGCACCGGCCTCCAGCTGCTGATGGGCACGGTGGTCGATATCCTGAAGGTCCAGTTTGCCGTCGAGGACTTTGAAGCCGTCGCCGGCCTTCCGGAGAGCGTCTTTGCGACCGAGGGCTTTGCCTTCTTGAACGACCTGTGCTTCTCCGGCATCCTGTTCTGCCTGCTGCCCACCCTCTTCCTGGTCCCCAAGCTGTACGGCAAGATCGAGCCGCTGCTCGGGATGCGCCCCCGCGATGAAAAGACCTGGATGGGCGGCATCAGCTGGAAGGTCGTCCTCGGCGCTGCCGCGGCCTTCGCCGTCGCAGCCGGCGCGGAGCTCCTGGCAAGCAGCGGCACCGCCCTGGTCGAGTGGGAAGCAAGCTGGGCGGAAAGCGGAACGGCGATGGCTGTCGCGATGGTTGCCGCCGCGGCCGTTGTCATCGTTGTCCTGGCGGTCCTCAAAGCCCGGTCCGGGAAAGAGCAAGCGGTGCGGAAATGAACGTCATCGAGATCGAGAATCTGACTTACTCCTATCCCGCCGCCAAAGCGCCGATTCTCAAAAACATCTCGCTTGAGGTCGAGGAGGGGGATTTCCTGGCAATCGTCGGCAACAACGGCTGCGGGAAGTCCACCTTCTGCAAGACCCTAAACGGCCTGATCCCGCATTTTATCACCGGCGATTTTGAGGGGAAGGTCGTGGTGGGCGGGCTCAACACCCTGGAATCGGACGTCGGCACCCTGGCCTGCAAGGCGGGGTACGTCTACCAGGACTTTGAAAACCAGATCGTCCGCCCCACCGTGCTCGACGACGCCTCCTACGCCTGCCTAAACTACGCGATGGAGGACTACCGGGAGCGCGGCCGCGAGGCGCTCGCCCTCTGCGGGCTGGAGGGGAGGGAGGACGACTACATCTGGCAGCTTTCCGGCGGCCAGACCCACCTGCTCGCGCTGGCCGGGGCGGTTTCGCTGCGGCCGGACGTCCTCATCCTCGACGAGCCCATCGCCCAGCTCGACCCGGGCCACGCCGACCGCATCTACGGCGTGCTGCGGGAGCTCAACGAAAAGCACGGCAAAACCATCATCGTCATCGAGCACCACACCGAATACATCGCAGATTACTGCAGGCACGTCATGCTGATGCGGGACGGCGGCGTCGCCTGGAAGCTGCCCACAGCCGAGGCGCTGCGCCGGGTGGAGGAGCTGGAGGAATGCAACATCTTCCCGCCCCAGGTCACCATCGCCGCCCGCAGGATGCAGCTTGCGGGCCGCCTGCCCGCAGATCTCCCTCTCCCGACCACCGTCGAAGAGGGGAAGGAGGCCTTCCGCGGCCTGCGCTGGCAGCCCTCCGCCCCGCCGGAAAAAGCCGGGGAGAAGGGGGAGGAGGCCGTCCGGTTTGACAAAGTCTCCGTCTCCTACCGTTCGGTCAAGGGGGAGGACCGGGTCGTCTTCGACGGCCTGGATCTGGCCATCCGCCGGGGGGAAAAGATCGCCCTCATCGGCTCCAACGGCGCGGGCAAATCCACCCTGATGAAGCTGATGGTCGGCCTGCTCAAGCCGGAAAATGGCGACATTCTGCTCCACGGGGAGAGCATCTGCAAAAAGCGGACTGAGGACCTTTCGCGGCAGATCTCCCTTGTTTACCAGAACCCGGAGGAGATGTTCATCAAGGACACCATCGCCGCCGACATCGCCTACGCCATGCAGGTCCGGAATGTCAAAGACTGTGAATCGCGCACCGAAGAGCTGCTGGCCCGTTTCCGCCTGAGCGAACTCAGGGACCGGGACGGCCGCCTTCTGTCCGGCGGGCAGATGCGGCGGGCGAGCCTGGCCATCGGCATCGCCTTGAATCCCGGTATCCTGCTCCTCGACGAGCCGACCGCCAACCTCGACATCGCCACCCGCAAGGAGATCATGCGCACCCTGACCGAAATGAAGGACATCACCGAGACGGTCATGATCGCCACCCACGACATGCAGCTTGTCTGCGAGTGGGCGGAGCGGATCGTCGTCCTCTGCGGGGGAAAGGTGGTCGCCGACGGGCCGCGGGACGAGATTTTCGGAAACCGCCGGGTCGTCGAGAAGGTCGGCATCCGCCCGCCGGAGATCTTTTCGATGGGGCAGGCGCTCGACGAACGCGCCCTCTGCTATACGGTCGACGAATTTCTGCGTTCTTTCCAGGAGGTGCCGGAATGGAAATGAAGTTCAAAAAGAAGCTGTCGGAAAGCATCCTCGATAAGTTTTCCATCGACTTCCTGCGCAATCAGGTGCTTAAAAACGCCTACGGCAACGACGACACCGTCATCGCCAAGCTTGACCCGCGGGTCCTGCTCGTGTGGTACCTGTTTGTCGGGCTGGCGCCGTGGTTTGTGAATAACCTCTGGTTTTTGATGGCCTGTTTCCTGCTGGTGCTGGTGACGACGCGGCTCGCAAGGGTGGCGGGGCTGGTGCTCCTGCTCTTTGGGGTGGGCGTTTTTTCCCAGACGGGGTATCTGTTTGTCGTCTCGCTGCTCTTCGGAGGAGACGCTTCGACGGTCGTCCCGCTGCTTATCCTCACCCTGAAGGTCGCGACCTGCTCACTCGCCTCCATCACCGTCTTTTCCGGGCTGGACCCGGACCGGCTCTCCAACGGGTTGATGTGGTACGGCTGCCCGGAGCGGCTCTCCTTCTCCATCTCCTACGCCTACCGGATTCTGCCCATGCTGATGGAGGAGTTCCAGAGCATCCTGCTCTCCTTCCGGATGCGCGGCAACCCGCCCGCCCATGAGACGGTCCGCGGCAAGGTGCGCTACCTGTTTTACCAGGTCAAAGTCATCATGCACGCTTTTTACCCGCTGATGCTCAACACCGCCAAGCGCTCCCGGACCACCGTCGAGGCGCTGGAAATCAAGGGCTACCGCTACGCCGCGGTGAACAAGGCGGTCAAAAAGATCAAGCTCTCCACCCTCAAAATCACCTACAACGACCTGCTGTTCCTGGCGATTTCCTTTTTCTGGATTTCCCTGGCAGTACTGGCCTCGACACTGTTTTAAATAAGAAGGGGGATCCCATTGAAACTGGATTTTCACACCCACGGGAAGCTGGCCAAAAAGCTGCCATTTTCGCGGCAGTACACCGACTGGCTGTTCGGCGAGGCCAAAAACGCCGGACTCCATGCCATCTGCCTCACCGAGCATTTCAACACCCTGCAGTTTGACGAGCTCTACGGCTACCTGCTGGAGCGCGGCAGCCGGGAGGGGGATACCCTGCTGCTCGAAAACGGGCTGCGCGTCTTTCCCGGCATGGAGACCGACATCGCGGAGGGCGGGCACATCCTCTCGCTCGGCGCGCCGGAAGCGATCCTCGAACTGAACCAGCGGCTCGCCCCCTATAAGATGCCGGGGCATTTCCTGCCTTTTTCCCGGCTGATGGACCTGTTTTCCGAATATGAGGTGCTCGTCGGCGCCGCCCACCCCTACCGGGAGGGCGGGCACATCCCGGAGCTGCCGGAAAGGGAGCTTGCGCGGCTGCATTTCCTCGACTTAAACGGCAAGGACGTCGCCGAGGACCGGGAACGCGCCGAGCGTTTGACCTTCGCGCTGGGGGAGCGGCTGGAAAAGCCGGTCGTCAGCGGCAGCGACACCCATCAGGCGGTGCAGTACGGCTGCGTCTATACCGAATTTGAGCAGGATCTGCGGACAATCGCCGGCCTTTACCGGGAAATGCAGGCCGGCCGGTACCGGATCACCGTCTCCGATCAGGCCGCCTTCCAGGTCAAAACGGCCGGCATCCTCAAGCGCGCCCTCAAAGAGATCCACGCCCTGGGGGGCGACTATGTGCAGGTCCTCTTAAGCGACGGGAAGGAGAAGGACGGCCCCTCCTTCAGCGAGCGGATCGCCGTCCATTACCAGACAACCGTGATCGACTACTCCCCGCAGGCGGACCGGATGGCCCAAAAGCTTGCGCAGGCGGCAAACGAGATGGCCTGGAAGGGCTACGAGCTCATTTCGGTCACGGCGACCCCTTCGGCAAAGGCCATCCTGGTCTTCCGGCGGAAGTCGCTGGGCTAGACAGAACGGAAACTGACGCAGGAGGAACCACCGAAGATGCAATTACAGCTGCCCCACATGCCAGAACAGATCACCAAATCCGAGTCAAAGATTCTGGACTACATTTCCAACAATGCCGACGAATTCCTCTTTTCCTCCATCGGGAAGATGAGCAGGAAGCTGGGCGTATCCGTCACCACCATCTCCCGCTTTGCACGCCACGTCGGCTGCAAGGACTACAAGGAGCTCAAGCAGGTCGTCATCGCGCACAGCCAGATGGAGGGCCCGGCTGCCAAAATGGCCAAAACCCTCAGCTCCGACACCGAATTTACGGTAGAGGGCTGGATCGCGCGGCAGCTTACATGCCTGCAGAAGACGATGGAAGGGCTGGACCGCGGAGCCTTCTATGAGGCGATCCGGGTGATTTTGGGGGCGCACCGGGTCTTTATCCATGCAAAGAGCGCGTCCGCCTCTTTAGGGCAGCTCCTCTTTTTCCGGCTGCGCCGCCTGGGGCTGGAGGTGGTCCTGCTCCCCTCCGGCGGCTCCGAGGTGCTCGAGGGGCTGGCGCAGGCGGGGGAGGGGGACGCTGTCGTCATGTTCAGCTTCTCCAAGCTCTCCAGCGAGGGGAAAATGATCCTCCGCCGCCAGCTGGAGGCCGGCTACCGCACCATCGCGTTCTGCAGCCGCTCCTTTATCCCGGAGGAGGAACGGGCGGACATCCAGCTTTTCGCCTACCGCGGGGAGCCCGGCGAGTACCACTCCATGACCGGGGCGGCCGCTATGGTGGACGCGCTGGCTGTGGCGGTTTCGGAGCAGATGGGCTCGGAGTCGGCGCGGAGGCTTCGGGAGCTCCACAGGCTCAAAAAGGAATATGCTCCGGACCGATGACCGGGGCGCCGTTTTTCACCCGGACAGATCCGCATGGAATAGGCAAAGACAGGGTATCGCAGGTTTTTGGGATCCCCTGTCTTTGCCTGTCGCTGGGATTTGACGGGACGGCGGATCGACCGCCCGATTTTTTCGAAAAATTTTGCAGGTTACCCCGTTTTTTGAAAACGGGGGCCGTATTCTATAGATGAGGGGGATCTGTTGTATGAATGACCAACACCAAATCATCCAACAGGTATATGCAGCAAAAGAAGACGGGCAGGCCGCGGACCGCCTGATCGGCGATTACATGCCGTTTATCAAGGCGGAGACGGCCAAGTTTTTAAAGCGCCCGCCCATTGAGGGCCACGACGACGAACTGAGCGTGGCCATGATTGCGTTCCACGAGGCGGTGCACGGGTATTCCCGTACCCGCGGGGCTTTCTTAAAGTATGCGTCCATGCTCATCAGGAGCCGGCTCATCGATTACCGCCGGAAGGAGCAGCGGCACAGCGGCGTGATCTCGCTGGACACCCCGCTGGGGGAGGACGACGGCACGCTCGGGGACACCCTGGCCGACGAGCGGGATCACGGCGAAGAGCTGGCCTCCCGGGAGGCGACCCGCGCGGAAATCGAGGAGCTGACAAGGCAGATGCGGGAATTCGGCGTCAGCCTCTCCGATGTGGCGGACAATTGCCCCAGGCAGCAGCGGACGCTGGAGGCCTGCCGCAGGGCGCTCCGGCACGCACGGGAAAACCCGGCGCTGCTCGACGAGCTGCTGCGGACGAAGCGGCTGCCCGTGGCGCAGCTCTCCGCCGGCAGCGGCATCGAACGCAAAACGCTCGAGCGGCATCGGAAATACATGGTGGCCCTTTTGCTGATCTATACCAATGGATACGAAATTCTCCGCGGGCATTTGATGCAGGTAATGAAAGGAGCGGCAGCGGGATGAATTATATTGTAATGGAATGCCACCCCGGCTATGTGGTCCTTTTGGATGAGGAGGGACGCTTTCTCAAGGCGGCGAACCTCCACTATCAGGTCGGGCAGACGGTGCGCGACCCGGTACTGATGAAGGAAGGGCCCGCCAGGCGGCCTGTCCGCTGGATCAGCGGCGGGATTGCTGCCGCGGCGGCCTGCCTGCTGTTTTTCTTCGGATTCGGGTATTATCAGAACTACCTGATGCCGTATTCTTCCATCTACCTGGTCATCAACCCGGAGGTGCAGATGAATTTGAACCGCCAGGGCACGGTTGTTTCGCTGGTCGGAACAAACGAAGACGGCGTGGCGCTGCTGGAAGGGTATGACGGCAGGGGAAAGGACAAGGTGACGGTCGCCGACGAGCTGGTCGACCGGGCGATCGAGATGGGATTTCTCTCGGAAGGGGGGCGCGTCTCCTTTTCCATCGACGCGCCGGACGAAGTTCTCTTCCAGGAATACGGCATCGAGCTGCGCACCGGGATCACCGAGCATCTGGACGGCCGGATCATGGTCACGATCGAGCTGGCTGCAAGCGGCGCAGGAGGAGCCGTCACGGAGTCCTCCATAACGCCGGAAAGCAGCGCGGAATCCTCCGCCCCCGTTTCCTCGGCCGAGCCGGCGGAACCGGCCATTGTCCCTTCGGCGCCCGCCGACACGGACTACGGCCCCGGGAACGACGGCGTGACCGATTACAGCGACACCGATTACGGCGCGGGCAGCGACGGCGTCACCGATTATACGCCCCCTGCATCCAGCGCCCCCGCGTCCGCCGATACCGACTACGGCCCCGGGAACGACGGCGTGACCGACTACAGCGACACCGATTACGGCGCGGGCAGCGACGGCGTGACCGACTACAGCCCGTCCTCGGCCGATTCCGGTTACGGCGGCGATTCCGGATATGCGGATGATGACGGCGATGATTCTGATGATTCTGATGATGATTCCGACGACGATGACGACGATTAAAATTTTCCAAAAAATTTTTTTGCGTTACCCCACTTTTCCATATTCTCCCGCGTAGTCTATGAGTGTAAGGCAAAACAGAAAGCCACTCAAAACCGAAAGGAGCTTATCACTATGAAACTGAGAAGAAAAATGTTCGCGGCGGTCTCTTCCCTCGCTGTCCTGTCGGCAGCCCTTCTGGCCGGATGCGGCGCACAGCCGTCTGACGGCACTGCCCTGCAGGAAACCGGCATCCTCACCTTAAGCGTCAACCCGGAGATCCGCATCGAGTACAACAGGGATGGCAGGGTCACCGCCCTGACCGGCCAGAACGAAGAAGGCAAACAGATCGTAGCTTCCTATCAGGACTACATCGGCAAAGAATGCGACGACGTCTTAAAGGATCTGATCCTTGAAATCAGCGAAGCCGGCTATTTTATCGAGGATGTTGACGGAAATAAAAAGAACATCGTCCTCCAGCTGGAGCCCGGCTCTGTGCTCCCCAGCGACGATTTCCTGGAAGAGATGAGCATCAGCACCCAGAATGCGGTCAAGGGACTGCAGCTCTCCTCCGGCATCGTCACCATCGACGACGACGATTACGACCCCGCCTATGCCCAGAACGGCGCGCCCTCTCCCTACATTACGCTGGAAAAGGCGCAGGAGATCGCGCTGACCCAGGCGAACGTCGATGCGGCCGACGCGGTATTCGACGACAGGGATTTTGACCATGACGACGGCACCCCTGTTTTTGAATTGGAATTTTACGCCAACGGCATTGAGTACGACTACGACGTTGACGCCGTAACCGGCAAGGTGCTGAGCGCCACACACCAGGAGCTTCCCGCCGGCTACAGCGACACCGACTACGGCCCGAACAACGACGGCGTCACCGATTACAACGACACCGACTACGGCCCCAACAACGACGGCGTCACCGATTACAACGACACCGATTACGGCCCCAATAACGACGGCGTCACCGACTATGACGACACCGACTACGGCCCCAACAACGACGGCGTCACCGACTACAACGACACCGACTACGGCCCCAACAACGACGGCGTCACCGACT
>DVKD01000026.1 GCA_018716285.1 Candidatus Merdivicinus faecavium | reverse complement strand
CACCTCCACGTGTTCTGTAGTGTGCCTGCTCCCTCAAGTATATTCTAACAAATAATGACTTGTTGCGTTAGAGGTTCCGGGTTTCATCCCCTTTGGTGCCTTGAAGCGCAGCGGAAAGGAATGGTCATACGTATGAAAACAATCATTATCGGCGGTGTCGCCGGCGGCGCCTCCGCTGCCGCGAGACTGAGACGGCTGGATGAAACCGCGGAGATCGTTATTTTGGAAAGAGGCGAATACGTCTCGTTCGCAAACTGCGGCCTGCCGTATTACATCGGCGGCGCCATCACCAACCGGGATCATCTGACCCTTCAGACGCCGGAAAGCTTCCGGTCCAGGTTCCGCATCGACGTGCGCGTCTGCAATGAGGCGGTAAAAATCGATCCCGAAGCCAAAACCGTAACGGTCAAAAACCTTCGCACGGGCGAAACCTACGAGGAAAGCTACGACAATCTGATCCTATCCCCCGGCGCCGAGCCGGTCAGGCCGAAGATGGAGGGCGCTGAGAGCGATTATGTCTTTACGCTCCGCAATATCCCGGACACGCTGAAAATCAAAGGCTATCTCGATACCGCCAAGCCGAAATCGGCGGTCGTGATCGGCGGCGGCTATATCGGGGTGGAGATGGCGGAAAATCTCGCCGAAGCCGGGCTGGATGTGTCTGTTGTGGAACTCTCCGATCACCTGATCGCCTCCCTGGACTTTGATATGGCCGCAGATGTACACCGGTATCTCAAACAGAAAGGGATCGCGCTCTACCTGCAAAACGGTGTAACGGCGATCCGGGACCACACCGTGGTTCTGCAGCGCGGGGAAATCCCGGCGGACCTGGTCATCCTGTCGGTCGGGGTCCGCCCGGAGACCGCCCTCGCCAAGGCCTGCGGGATCCATCTGAATCCCCGCGGGAGCATCGTCGTGGACAGCGGCATGAGAACCAATCTCCCGCACATTTACGCGGTCGGCGACGCTGTGGAGGTCAGGGACTTTATCACCAATGCCCCCGCTTTCATCCCGCTTGCAGGCCCCGCCAACAAGCAGGGGCGCATCGCGGCCGACAACATCGCCGGCTATGACAGCGTTTACACCGGGACGCAAGGCTCATCTGTCCTGAAGCTCTTTGACATGACGGTCGCCACAACGGGGCTGAACGAGAAGAGCGCAAAGTCCGCCGGAATCGCGTATGACAAAACGTACACCTATTCCGGGTCTCACGCCTCCTATTACCCGGGCGCGTCCAATATGTCGATCAAGGTGCTGTGGGAGAAAGCGACCCTCAGGCTGATCGGGGCGCAGATCGTCGGCTTTGACGGCGTCGACAAGCGCATGGATGTCCTGGCAGCCGCCATTCGCTTCGGCGCAAAGGTGACCGATCTGGCCGGCCTGGAGCTTTGCTACGCGCCGCCGTTCGGTTCGGCAAAGGACCCTGTCAATATGGCGGGATTCGTTGCGGAGAACGTGATTTCCGGGAAGCTGAAGCAGTTCTTCTGGCACGATGTAGAGAATCTTCCCCGGGACGGCAGCGCGACCCTGCTGGATGTGCGCACCAGCACAGAGGTAGCGCGCGGAATGATCGACGGATTTCTCCATATCCCGCTGGATTCCCTCCGCGAAAACCTGCACCGGCTCCCCAAAGATAAGCCGGTTTACGTCCACTGCCACTCCGGCCTCCGCTCCTACATCGCCTGCCGGATCCTTGCGGGGAACGGCTACGACTGCTACAACCTCGCGGGAGGCTGGCGGCTCTATGAATCGGTGACCCATGAGCGCACGGTGCCCGAATATATCTGCACGGAATGCAGGTAGCGGGAAGGGATTTCCTATAGATGGATGTTCCCTATCGACATTGTAGCACGGCCCGGGGGAAAGTGCAATCATGAAAAGCCGGCTGCGGCTTATGGATAGCGGAATTTTGACGGGAAAGCCGCTTTCCCGATCATGCAAGAGCTCCTGCCGGATCAAGCAGGAGCTCTTGTTTTGTGACAGGGTCAGTGACTCAGTCACAGCAATGTAAAGAAGCGCATGCTATAATAGAAATCAAATAAATGAAACGCAAGGATGGGAAATACCATGTTTTTTGATTTATTTGCCGGCAGAGATATCAACAAGGGCGTCGAGGAATGGAAAAACACCAAGGGCGCTGTTTTGCTCGACGTCCGCACCAAAGAGGAGTATGCCGATTATCACATCGGCGGAAGCGTAAATATACCGCTTGACAGGCTGGATACGATCGGTGAGGTAGTACCCGATCAGGAAACTCCTCTCTTCGTCCACTGCCTGAGCGGCGGCAGGAGCGCAAGAGCGGCAGCTTATCTGAAAGAAAGCGGATATCGCCATGTGCGGGATATCGGCGGCATCAACGCTTACAGAGGGGAAACCGTGTAATGCAGTACTTTATCTCGTTTTTGGAAGGGATCATCACATTCGTATCCCCCTGCCTTCTGCCGATGCTTCCCATCTATCTCTCATATTTTGCCGGCGGCTGTTCAGCTGACGGCAGTGAGAAAAACGCAAGGCGGGTTATCAAGAACGCTTTGGGCTTTATCCTGGGATTTACCGCCGTATTTGTCCTGCTGGGCGCCCTGGCCGGCACCTTCGGCCGGCTTTTGAACGCGCACCAAACGGCCGTGAATATCATCACGGGGCTGATCGTCATCTTTTTTGGCCTCAATTTTCTCGGCGTTTTTCAGATTAACCTCTTCAAAGGCACCAGGCTCGCCAAAACGGATAATCTGGGGTTCTTTTCTTCCGTTTTATTCGGCGTCGTCTTCTCCATCGGATGGACGCCCTGTGTCGGCGCCTTTCTGGGGTCGGCTTTGATGCTTGCCACAAGCCAGGGAAATGTGCTGGAAGGCGTTCTCATGCTTCTGCTGTATTCTTTGGGGCTTGGGATCCCCTTTTTTATCAGCGCGGTGCTCATCGACCGGCTGAAAGGCGCATTTTCCTTTATTAAGCGGCACTACCGCGTGATCAACACCGTCAGCGGCGTTTTTCTGATCGTGATCGGCGTGCTTATGGCGACGGGGCTGTTCGGCCGGTTCCTGGCGCTGCTGTCATAGGGGGGAAACACCACAATGAAAAGCAAGGTAAAATGGATCATCCTGGCAGCGGCCCTTGCGGCGCTGATTGCAGGGGCCGCTGTCCTGTATCAGGTGCTGAGCAGGGATTACGGCGGAGGCAACCTGATGCAGGATGCCCAGGCACAGGATTCGGCTTCTGAGGAGAGCGGCTTTGCGGCTCCGGATTTTACGGTCCTGGACGGGGAAGGCAACGAAGTCCAGCTTTCCGATTATTTTGGAAAGCCGATCGTCCTAAACTTCTGGGCCACCTGGTGCTATTACTGCAAGGTCGAAATGCCGGATTTCGACAAAGCCTATGAGGAATATCCGGATGTGCAGTTTCTCATGGTGAACGCCACCGACGGCGTTCAGGAGACGGTGGAATCCGCAAAAGAATATATCGAGCAGGAAGGGTTCCGGTTTGACGTTTTCTTTGATACGGAACTGGAGGCGGTCAGCGCGTATTATGTAACCGGGTTTCCCACCACCTTTTTCATAGACGAAAACGGCGACCTGGTGACGTACGGCAGCGGGATGCTTGATCTTGAAACGCTGGAAAAAGGGATCCAGATGATCACGGAATAGGAGGACAGCTATGCTTAAAATTGGTGACAAAGCGCCGGAATTTACATTGACAGATCGGAATGGAAGAGAGGTCTCCCTCTCCGACTTTGCCGGCAAAAAAGTGGTTTTATATTTTTATCCCAAGGACAATACGCCCGGCTGTACCAAACAGGCCTGCGCCTTTGCGGGGCTTTACGGCGAATTCCAGAAAAAGGGAGCAGAAGTGATCGGTATAAGCCGTGACAGCGCCGCCTCCCACACGCGGTTTGCCGAAAAATATAACCTGCCGTTTGTTCTGCTTTCAGACCCCGCACTGACCGCCATCCAGGCTTATGATGTCTGGCAGGAAAAGAAGCTGTACGGAAAAACCGCAATGGGCGTAGTGCGCACCACTTTTCTCATTGACGAACAGGGCCGTATCGAACAGATTATGCCGAAGGTCAAACCGGATACAAACGCCGCGGAAGTATTGGCGCAGCTTTGAAATAGCCAGACAGCGGCAGAAAATATGGACCCGCCGTTTATCTTTCTGAACGCTCTAAAGTAAAAAATAACGGAGATCGCCTCTGCGGCGGTCTCCGTTATTTTTCGGCCTTATTTACAGCCCTGGGCGCGCCTTTATTCGAGTTCGAAGGCGCCGGTGTACAGCTGATAGTACTGCCCCTTCTTGGCAATCAGCTCCTCATGGCTGCCCCGCTCGATAATCCGGCCGTGCTCCAGCACCATGATCACGTTAGAGTTTTTGACAGTGGACAGCCGGTGGGCGATGACGAAGACCGTCCGCCCCTCCATCAGCTTATCCATGCCGCGCTGCACGATCTGCTCAGTCCGCGTGTCAATGGAGGAGGTCGCCTCGTCGAGGATCATGACGGGCGGGTCGGCGACCGCCGCGCGCGCGATCGCGATGAGCTGCCGCTGGCCCTGGGAGAGGTTTTCGCCGTTGTTGGTCAGCAGGGTATTGTATCCCTCCGGCAGGCGGGTGATAAAGTCGTCCGCACCCGCGAGCTTGGCGGCGTCGATGCACTCGGCGTCGGTGGCGTCAAGCTTTCCGTAGCGGATGTTTTCCATGACAGTGCCGGTAAAGAGGTTGGTATCCTGCAAGACCAGTCCAAGGGAGCGGCGCAGGTCTGATTTATGGATCTTGTTGATGTTGATGCCGTCGTACCGGATCTTGCCGTCCTCAATATCGTAAAAGCGGTTGATGAGGTTTGTAATGGTCGTCTTGCCTGCGCCGGTTGCGCCGACAAAGGCGACCTTCTGCCCCGGCTTGGCGTAGAGGGTGATGCCGTGCAGGATGGTCTTGCCCGGCTGGTAGGCGAAGTCGACGTCGTCCATGACCACATCGCCCTGCAGAGGGGTGTAGGTGAGGGTGCCGTCATGATGCGGGTGCTTCCACGCCCAGTGCCCGGTGTGCCGCTCCGTCTCGGCCACATTCCCCTGCCCGTCGATCTCGGCGTTCACAAGGGTGACATATCCGCTGTCCGCCTCGGGCGCTTCATCGATGAGGGAGAAGATCCGCTCCGCGCCGGCGATCGCCATTGCGATGGAGTTGATCTGCTGCGAAATCTGGTTTACGTTGCCGGTAAACTGCTTGGACATATTGAGGAAGGGGACGATCACGTCGATGGTCAGGACGCCGACGCCCCCGGCGATCAGGGAGGACACGCCCGGATTGGGCGCTTTCGCCAGCAGGAGCATGCCGCCGGTCACAGCGATGACAACATACAGCACGTTGCCGATATTCTGGATGATCGGGCCTAAAATGTTCGCGTAGGCGTTGGCCCGGAAGTTGTCCTCAAAAAGCTGCTCGTTGATTTTCTGGAAGTCCGCGCGGCAGTGGTCCTCGTGGTTGAACACCTTGATGACCTTCTGGCCGTTCATCATCTCCTGCACGAAGCCCTCGGTCTTGCCGACAGAGGTCTGCTGGCGGATGAAGTACTTGGTCGAGCCGCTGCCGACTTTGCGGCTGACAAACAGCATCGCCACAACGCCGATGAGGACCACCAGGGTCAGCCAGACGCTGTAGTAGATCATGATGCAGAAGACGCAGACAAGCAGCACGGCGGACTGGAGCAGCGTCGGCAGTGCCTGGGAAATGAGCTGCCGCAGCGAGTCGATGTCGTTGGTGTAGTAGCTCATGATGTCGCCGTGCTTGTGGGTGTCAAAATACTTGATGGGGAGCTTCTGCATCTTCTCGAACATGGTGCAGCGCATCTTGTCGAGGAATCCCTGCGTAATATAGGCCATCAGCTGGGTATAGCAGAGGATGGCGAGCAGGGAAAGCACGTATAGGACCGCCAGGATCACGATTTTGGGCAGGATGACCGCCGAGGCGGAAGCCCAGTCGCCGGTCTGGTACCAGGTCTCGATGTCCGCGATCACCTGCTGCTGGAAGATCGCGGGAAGGGCCGCGACAACTGCCGCGAACACAATGCAGAGGGCAGTCAGGGGGACCAGCACCGGGTATGCCTTGAACAGCATCCGGATGGTGCGGGTCAGGGCGCCGCCTTTTTTCATCTGATTCTCATTCATCTGTTTCATCATCCGCTCCTCCGTGGGTCTGTTCTTCAAAAATCTCGCGGTAAATCTCGCTTGTGCGCATCAGCTCGTCGTGGGAGCCCATGTCGGCGATTGTCCCGTTGTTCATGATGATGATGAGGTCCGCGTTCTGCACCGAAGAGATGCGCTGCGCGATAATAATCTTGGTGGTCTCCGGGATAAAATCAGCGAAACCCTTGCGGATCAGGGCGTCGGTCTTGGTGTCGACGGCGCTGGTGGAGTCGTCGAGGATGAGGATCTTCGGCTTTTTGAGCAGCGCCCGCGCGATGCAGAGCCGCTGCTTCTGCCCGCCCGACACGTTGGTGCCGCCCTGCTCGATGTAGGTGTCGTAGCCGTTTGGCAGGGTGGAGATAAATTCGTCCGCCTGGGCGAGCTTACAGGCCTCATAAATCTCCTCATCAGTGGCATTTTCATTGCCCCAGCGCAGGTTCTCCTCGATGGTGCCGGAGAAGAGCAGATTTTTCTGCAAAACCATCGCGACGCTGTCCCGCAGGGTGACGAGGTCGTACTTTTTGACATCGACCCCGCCGACCAGGACGCTCCCCTCGCTCGCGTCGTACAGGCGGGGGATGAGCTGGACGAGGGAGGATTTGCTCGACCCGGTGCCGCCGATGATTCCCACCGTCATGCCCGACCGGATGTGCAGATCGATGTCCGACAGCGCGTAGCGGTCGGCCTTTTCGGAATACTTGAAGCTGACGCCGTTAAAGTCGATGGAGCCGTCTTTCACCTCGGTGACCGCTTCCGCGGGGCTGACAAGGCTCGACTGCTCGGAGAGCACCTCGTCGATCCGCTTCATGGACTCAAAGGACATGGTGACCATGACGTAGATCATCGAGATCATCATGAGGGACATGAGGATCTGCATCCCGTAGGTCAGCATCGAGGAGATCTGCCCGACGTCGAGGGAGGCGCCCATGCTCTCGATGACCAGCTTGGAGCCGATGGTGAGGACAAACAGCATGTTGAAGTAGAGGCAGGCCTGCATCAGGGGGTTATTGAAGGCGACGATCCGTTCAGCTTTGGTAAAGTCGGCGCAGATATCCCCCGCCGCCTTTCCGAACTTTTGGATCTCATAATCCTCGCGGGCAAAGCCCTTTACCACCCGCATCGCCCGCACGTTCTCCTCGATGGATTCGTTGAGCTTGTCGTACTTTTTAAAGACGCTGCGGAAGGCCGGCATTGCCTTTCTGGTGACCAGGATGAGTCCGACGGCCAGGACGGGGATGACGACGACAAAGGTCGTCGCGAGGGCCCCGCCCATGATGTAGGCCATGATGATGGAGAAAATGAACATCAGCGGCGAACGGATCGCCGTTCGGATGAGCATCATGTAGGACATCTGAACGTTGGACACATCGGTCGTCAGCCGTGTCACCAGCGAGGAGGACGAAAATTTGTCGATGTTCTGGAACGAAAAATTCTGGATCTTGTCAAAAAGGTCGTGCCGCAGGTTTTTGGCAAAGCCCGCGGAAGCTTTTGCGCTGGTATAGCCCGCCAGACCGCCGCAGCACAGGGAGACAAGCGCCATCACGACCAGGGATATCCCGATCGTGAGCAGGGTTTTCATCTCCATATCCGCCTTCATCTGGTTGACCAGGTTTGCGGTGATAAAGGGGATCAGGCATTCAATGATCACTTCGCCTACAATAAACAGGAATGTAAGCAGAGTGGGACGTTTGTACTCTCTGATACACGCCATCAATTTCTTAATCATAGGGTTCTCCTTTTTTACTCTTCTGTTGTCTGTTTCGATTGTCCGCAGGGGGGTTCAAGGTTTAAATCCGGAGGCGCTACCGCCGCCCGGATCTGTTCCGAGATGGAGATATACTCCATCATTTTCTCCATGCCGACCCGGTCGATGACCGCGCTCACCTGGCGGCAGATAGTGTCGTGGATCTGCTCGATCTTTTCTTCGCCTTTTGGGGAGATCCGAACGATCGTAAACCGGGCGTCGGCCGCGTCGCACTCCTTTGTCACGAGCCCCTGCGCGGCCATTTTTTTGAGGAGCGCCGCCACCCTTGCCGTGCTCACCCGCATGAATTCGCTGATATCCCCCGCGGTCACCGGCCCTTTGGATTCATGCAGGCAGCGGAGCACCGCGCCGATGCCCGCGTTCTCTTCGTTCAGTGCCTTGTAAAACTTTGCAGGATGCGTTTCTTCCAAATACTGCAGAATCATTTGAACCTGTTCTTTTGTTGCCATTTTTTCTCTTTCCTTATAAATGTTTTCATAAAGCAAAACCGCTAACTCAGTTAGATGGTTTTGCAAAAAGTAAGACTTTTCCAAACAGGCACACCTATCCAGAAAGTCCTCATGTTCCCAGTAGCCATCCGCAAAGGTCTTTTCTGCTCCTTTCTACTCTTTGCAGAACAGCTAGCATGCTAAAATATGCTTTTCTATTTTATTATACCACAATCCCGCACTTGATACAAGAACAATCTGTTAAAAAAATATGCTTCTGCTTTCATATTTGTTAACATTCCAATCTGCTGCATCGGCGGTGCAGGCGTGCTCTTTTCTCCCCCTTGACATCCTGCCATACCGGCGTTATGCTATAAATAGCAAATTCAGATGATGTGAAAGGAGCGATATGGGGTGAAAAAAAGCTTATTTCAGTTATTTATCAAGCGTTTTTTAAAATATCTGATTTTATTAATTTTATTAATTGGCATGATTATCCCACTCATCCAGATTTCCAAATCTCATATTCGGGATGTTGTGATACACAATTTGACTCGGGACCTGCAGGAAAGCACGGACATGATCGAGCATGATATAAGCAAAGCCCAGCAGATGATGAATATCCTGTCGGCGGAAGAGACCTTCCAAAAGCTGATGAAAAACAGCGGGGAAATTCCGCTTGAGCAGTACGTCTACCTGACCCAGCTGCAGACAAAGCTCGCGCAGCTCAGCGTCATTTTTGAACTGGACACCATGTCGTACCTGGTTTTCCGCAACACTCCGGTCTTTATTTCCAATGATGGATGCTCCGATAATTATGCCGAGTTGATGCCCATCCCGCTGGATTATGCGGACCACGGCGCCGAGGGGTGGCATGACTTTCTCTTCGAAAGCCCCTACAGCCACCAGTTCCTGCCCAATATGGAGTTTGCAAGCCCGGATTTCAGCCAAAGCGGCAGCGGGATCATTTTTATTATCGACAGCGTACAAAACGGACTCATTAACGACAACTGCAAGCTGGTAGCGCTCATCAATTGTGCGCAGACGGTCGACAGGATCCTGAACGCCTACCAAGGCGAGGACAATTTCATCTATGTTGCCGACGACAGCAATCAGATTCTGTATCAGCACAATTATGGATGTGACAGCGCCCTGCCGGACGCACAAAACGCCGGGAAGGCGGAAATAGACGGCAGGCATTACCAGGTCTTTCAGGCAAGCAGCGGCCTGTGGGGCTTAAAGATGGTGTGCGGCATGTCGGATTCCGTTATCGAGCAGCAGGTCCAAAAAACTATGATCAGCTGGCTGTCGCTCTACATCGGGATCGGCTTGTGCGTCATCATTGTCGTCTCTTTAGTTTTTTCTATCAAGGAAACACAGTCCATGCGCTGCCTCATCAACACAGCCACCCGCTCGGCGCAGGCCGAATACACCCGCGACGAATTCACCTTCCTAAACCATGCCTTTGAAAAGCTCGGCCAAAGCAACCTGGAAAAGCAGGAGCAGATCGACCTGCTGAGCCGCCAGGTCGAAGCGGACATCCTGGAAAGTCTGATCATGCGCGGCTGCTACGCGGTGAAGGAGCAGCCTGATTTTCTCAAATACTTTAACGGACACTTCCGCTTCTTCTGCGTCACCATCTTCTCTTTCCGGACAGCAGGACAGAGCTTAACGCCGATGGAACAGCAGCAGCTCTACGTAATGGCCGAAGAGCTCCTTTCCAAGGAAGCGCTCCTGCCCGACTACTACCACTGCTTTCTGGTGATGTCCCCCACGGAGCTCGTCTGCGTTCTTTCCCTCAATCCCGATGACTCGGTAAATCTCAACCAGCTGCGCAACCGCCTCCTCCAGGCCATGAAGCGGTTAAACGACCAGCTTGAGCAGGAGGAGTGGGACGTCACGATCTGTGCAGGCATCAGCAGGCCCGCTTACGACATCACCAACATCCGCACCGCATACCTGCAGGCAAAAAACGCGCTCTCACTGGAAGACCAGATCCATTCCGGGGAGATCTACCCCTATGCCGCGCCGCAGACCGCCGCCCTGAAGAGCACCTTTGAAAGCGTCAAATATCAGTACTGCTACGATCTGCTCATCCGGGGGGACAAGGCGGGGATCGCCGCCTTCTTCGACGACCTGGACAAAAGCCTGCGCCGCAGAGCCTGCGGCGATCAGGAGATCATGCAGCTGTTCTTCTCCCTTCGCGAGCCGGTTTACAACGCCTATGTCCAGATCCTGTCGAACGAAAACGCCGAAACTCAAAACCTCATGGCTTTCCCCGAATATCTCCCCGGTTATACGCTGGAGCAAATACAAAAGGATTACAGCTCCCTCTGCCTCTTCCTCTGCGATATGGTGGAGAAAAACCGGAAAAATTACAACGATGCGAACAGCCGGAAAATCCTGCTCTATATCCAAGAGCGCTTTTCCGACCCGGAACTGACCGCCGTTCGGATCGCGGAAGAGTTCCTGGTGTCGGAAAAATACCTTTACGGCGTCGTGAAGGAAGCGTCCGGCAAGACCTTCGGCAAATACATCGAAGGGCTGCGAATGGCCAAGGCGGAATCTCTGCTGCTCACCACCGAACTCACCAACATTCAGATCTACCAGCAGTGCGGCTTTGGGAGCGAGAACACCTTCTATCGGAATTTTTTAAAAGCTCATGGGATGCCTCCCGCCGTGTGGAAGGCAAAAATGCAGGAACAATCGGGGAATAATACCTGATTTGAGAGTCCGGCGGAAAATGAGAGCCGCAAAACGGCCGGATTTGTGAGCCGGAAACCGGATTGCCAGTTGCGCTTCCCCGCTCCTTTTGTTACAATGGTGGCAAATAGCAGCGATGCTAAAATTTACATCAGCAGCGCGAAAGGAGCAACGATCATGAAATTATCCAAATGGAGCAAGCGTTCCCTGCTTTTCATTCTGTCCGCCATGATGGCCTGCGCAGCCGCTGGCTGCGACAGCGGCACGGGCGGCAGCTCGACCGCCTCCACCTCATCGAATCCGTCCAGTTCCGCCGCTTCCGCCAGCGAAGACGGGGATGCCGTGAAAACGCTCTCGATTGCGATTCCCCAAAACCCGAATGTGGAAGATTTCGATACAAATATGCTGACGACTTGGCTGGAGGAGGACATGAACGTCAATCTGGAGTTCACCCTCCTCCCCGCGACCTCGGAGGACGCCAACACCAAGGTCTCCCTCTGGGTCAGCTCCAACTCGGATCTCCCGGATGTCCTGTGCATGAGTCTTTCGGATACAGTTGCCCAGGATTACGCCTCCAAAGGGGTTTTGGTCGATGTAACCGACTATTACGCCGATCCCGAAATCTCGGTGAATATCAGCTCTTCCCGGTTTGACGGGGAGCGGGATATCATCATGAACTCCATCCGCTTTGCCGACGGAAAATATTACAGTCTATTCTCTTATAACCCCTTCCCCTGGAACGAAGCGGCTTACCGCACCTGGGTAAACCAGGAATGGCTCGACCAGCTCAATATGGAAGCTCCCACGACGACCGAGGAATTCCGCGCGATGCTGGAAGCTTTCAAGAGCAACGACTTGAACGGAAACGGCAAATCGGACGAGATCCCCATGATGTCGGCAAAGGAAGGCTACGGTATCGACCCCACTACCTTCTTAATGAACGCCTTTATCCAGACCACCCCGGGCGCTGACTACATGGTCGTTGAAAACGGCAAGCTCTCCCCTGCCTTCACGACCGATGAATGGAAAGCGGGCCTGGAATACATTTACGGCCTGGTGCAGGACGGCCTCCTGTCCCCCTTAAGCTTCACCCAGGACAGCACCCAGCTCAAAACCCTCTTAACTGCTGAGGAAGCTGTCGTCGGCGTGACCTGTGCCGGCTCCACCAGCATGTTCGGCTCAGATCCCGCTGTCGTCGGCCGTATGGCCCTGCTCGAGCCGCTCACCGGCCCCAACGGCGTCTGCGGCGTCTCCTACCAGCCCAGCACCGCCGGCCGCATCTGGTACATCACAAAGGATGCGGAGGATCCGGAGCTTGCCTTCCGCTGCGGCGACTGGTTCTTCGGCGAGGAACAGTCCTGGACCGCCCGGTACGGCGAAAAGGACGTCCACTGGACCGACGATCCCGAAATCACTCAGGACTACCTGCCGATGTTCGAGCAGTACACCCCCGTCAAGTACGTCGGCACCATTTACGGCTCCACCGACATCTGGGGCCAGCCGCAGAATGAGCACTGGCAGGGCGCGCATCCCTACTCTACTCCTTTGAGCGAAGCTCTCTACCAGTCCTTTGCCTATAAGGACGACCCGGACCTGGACAGCAAGACCAACTACAACACCACCCACCTGGATATCTACTACGACAAGATCCCGGACGAGTATGTGACCAAGTTCCTGCACGACGAGGAAGAGCTGGACAAGCTTGCCGACTACGCGGATATGATGGACTATGTGACCTCCTCGATGGCGGAATTCATCACCGGCAACCGTTCGCTCGACGACTGGGACAACTACCTCAAGACTCTGGACGAGATGGGGCTGGACGAATATGTTGCCCTGCGGCAGAGCGGATTCGACCGCGCGAACGCGGAATAACCGGCTGCGGAAATAACTGGTTCAGGGAGCGGCTTTGCCGCTCCCTGATTTGTCAGAAAGGACGGTTTTATGAAAAGTCAATCTGCTTTTGTCAAATTCCGCAAGGACTATCTGTCCAAATGGCGGCTTTATCTTTTCCTGCTGGTCCCGATCATCTACATCATCCTGTTTGCCTACGCGCCGATGGTCGGCGCGCAGATTGCCTTCCGCGACTATGATTTCACGCTGGGCATCTGGGGCAGCGAATGGGTGGGATTTGAAAACTTCGCCAAATTTTTCCGGTACCATGATTTCGGAAAGATCCTCTGGAACACCCTCTCGGTATCCCTTTACTCCCTGATCGCGAGCTTCCCGCTCCCGATCATCCTCGCCCTTATCCTGCACTCCTTCCCCGGCAAGCGCTATACCAAAGTCGTGCAGACGGTGCTGTATATGCCGCACTTTATCTCGGTTGTCGTCATGATCGGCATGATCATGCAGCTTTTCAACCCCCTTTCGGGTGTTTTCGGGCTCGCCTATCAGGCGGTTACAGGGAGTATCATGCCTGACATCTTTGCAAACCCCGGCGCTTTCAGCCACATTTATGTGTGGTCGGGGATCTGGCAGGGCCTTGGCTGGGGGAGCATCATCTATATGGCGGCCCTCTCCGGCGTCGATATGGAACTGCATGAATCCGCGCAGATCGACGGGGCCAGCCGCTTCCAGCGGGTGCTGCACATCGACCTGCCCGCCATCCTCCCCACGGCGAGCATCATGCTCATCATGAATGCCGGCGGCATCATGAACATCGGTTTTGAAAAGGTGCTGCTCCTGCAAAACGACCTCAACCGCAGCCGAAGCGAGGTCATCTCCACCTACGTCTACAAGGTGGGCTTAATGAGCGGCGGGGATTTCTCCTATGCGACGGCGGTGGGCCTTTTCAACTCCGTCATCAATTTCGCGCTGCTCATCATTGTCAATTATGTCACCAAGCGGCTCGGCGAGACCAGCCTTTGGTAAGGGAGGGAGCATCATGAAGCAGGCTGTCAGAAACCGGATCGTCAATTCGAAAGGCGATACCGTTTACTACATCATATCGGGCGTCATCATGTCCATTCTGCTGGTCATCGCGCTCTATCCGATGATCTTTGTATTATCGGCGTCCTTCTCCTCGGGAGACGCGGTCTCCTCCGGGCGGGTCGTCCTGTGGCCGGTGGAGCTGAACCTGGAAGGGTATAAGACCGTTTTCCGAAACGGCGATATCCTGCGCGCCTACTGGAACACGCTGCTCTACACCAGTGTGGGGACGGTTATCAACGTCGCGATGGCTATGATTACCGCCTACCCGCTCTCCCGCCGCGACTTGAAGGGCCGGGGATTTCTCATGCTGGTCTTCACCTTCACCATGTTCTTCTCCGGCGGCATGATCCCCGCCTACATCAATATCAATAACCTTCACCTGATGAACACCTTTTGGGTCATGGTCATCCCCGGGGCCCTCTCGGTCTACAACATGATCATCACCCGCACCTTTATCCAGTCGAGCATCCCATATGAGATGTACGAGGCGGCGAGTATCGACGGATGCAACGACACCCGGTACTTTTTCTCCTTTGTTCTGCCGCTCTCCAAGGCGATTATTGCGGTCAACGCCCTCTTTTCGGCGGTCAACCACTGGAACGCCTATTTCAACGCCATGATCTACTTAAACGACCGGGAGAAGCTGCCGCTCCAGAATATCATGCGCGAGCTTCTGGTCCTCAACGAGATGAACCTGTCCGACCTGGTCGACCCGGAGCAGGCGATTCTCATGCTCAACTCGGTCGCCGTGCTCAAGTACTCCCTCATCGTCGTTGCAACTGCGCCCATTCTCTGCGCCTATCCGTTCGCGCAGAAGTACTTTGTCAAGGGCGTCATGATCGGCTCCATCAAGGGATAAAAGGAGGGGCAGCATGAAACGAATCACAAACGGCGTCCTCATTGAAATGAAGGAGGGGGCGCTCAAGCTTACGATACCGGATGCCGGCATCATCCGGGTCCGGAAGCAGCCTGTTCCGCAGCCGGACGGCGAGGAGCTCATCCTGACCGGCGCACTGCCGGAATACAGCGGCTGGACGGTACAGCAAACGCCGGACTCCGTCATAGTGGAGACGGGGCTCATCCGCGCAGTCTATACCAGCTCGGATGAAACCCTCTGCTTCTGCGAACAGGCAACCGGCGCGGAACTTCTGCGGGAGAAGGCCGTACATTTTGTCCGCACCTCCGCAGAAAACGGCTGGACCGGCAGCGTTGAGCAGGTCTTTTGCTCGCCGGAGGACGAGCTCATCGGCGGGATGGGACAGCAGGCGGACGGCGCAGTAAACTACAAGGGCCGCTTTGTCCACCTTAACCAGTTCAACACCATCAGCGCCGTCCCGGTCTTTGTTTCCACCAAAGGGTACGGGGTGCTCTGGAATAACTGTTCCCTCACCGAATTAAACCGGAAGCGGACGCCCCTCCCCCTGGAATTTAATCCCTGCACCAAAACCTCCAGCGCCGTCTTTACCCCCGCGCAGACCGGAGAGTACGTCTGGATTCTCGAAAAGCTCAACAAAAATCTGGGCTACGAGGATATGACCTTGAAAATCGGCGACACGATGGTGATCGAACGCGGCACCTCCTGGCACGCAAACTTCTACACCGGCACAGCCTGGCTGGAAGCCGGGAAGGAGTACCCGGTCCTCTTAAACGCCTGCGCCGCCCTCTCCTACCAGACGCCCAGCCAGCGGGAGGAGACCTCTGTCTGGTCGGAGGTCGGGAGCGGCGTCGACTACTGCTTCCTCTACGGACCCGAAGCAGCGGGGGTCGTGAGGGCTTACCGCCGCCTGACCGGAGACGCGCCCCTCTTCCCCAAATGGGCTTACGGCTACTGGCAGAGCAAGGAATGCTACCGGACGGGACAGGAAGTGCTGGACGTCGCCGCAGAGCACCGCCGCCGCGGACACCCCATCGACGCCATTGTGCAGGACTGGCAGTACTGGGGGGATTTCGGCTGGAACGCGCTGGAATTCTCGCCGGATTACGCGGAAAATATCGAGGAAGTCATCCGGACGCTGCACAGCCAGGACATCCATTTCATGGTGAGCGTCTGGCCGAATTTCGGGGAGGGAAGCAAGAGCCCCGCCTATGAGGAATTCCGGCAGAGGGGCTTCCTCATGGACGATGCGGCCCTCAAAGGGATCGGCAACTACACCGCCGCCCTCCAGGGCTTCCGCAAAAATTATTATGACGCCTGGAACCCCGAAGCCCGCGACGCCCTGTGGCGGCGGATGGAGGAGGGGCTCTTCCGCAAGGGGGTGGACGCCTGGTGGCTGGACGGCACCGAGCCGAACCTCTGGAGCATCCAGGGGGCCTACCACATGTACGATACCTGCCGCGGACCGGCCGCCCGCTGGCTCAACGCCTACACGCTCGCCCATTCGAGAGGCATTTACGAACACCAGCGGCAGTCGGACGCCCAAAAACGGGTCTTCATCCTCTCCCGGACAGGGTTTGCAGGCATCCAGAAATACGCGACGGCGGTATGGTCGGGCGACACCTGGTATTCCTGGCAGACCTTCCGCAGGCAGATCGCCGACGGGCTGCAGTACACCCTCTCCGGCCTGCCCTACTGGACCTCGGACATCGGGGGCTTCATGGGAGGCGGCTGCGATTCGCCGGAATACCGGGAGCTTTATGTCCGCTGGTTCCAGTTCGGCGCCTTCTGCCCCATCTTCCGGGCGCACGGCACAAAAAACCCGCGGGAGGTCTGGCAGTTCGGGGAAGAGGTGGAGCGCATCCTTCACCGCTACCTTATGCTGCGCTACCGCCTGCTCCCCTACATCTACTCCCTCGCCTGGCAGATCACCCGGTATCAGGGCACGATGATGCGCAGCCTCTGGATGGACTTCCGCGCTGACCGCCGGACCTGGGAAATCGCCGACCAGTACCTTTTCGGCCCCAGCCTGATGGTCTGCCCCGTGACCGAGCCGGGCGCGTCCAGCCGGGAGGTCTATCTTCCCGCCGGGTGCGGCTGGTATGATTTCTGGACCAACCTCTGGCACGAGGGCGGGGCTTCCGTTACAGCGGATGCGCCGCTGGAAACGCTGCCTCTCTTCGTAAAGGCCGGCTCCATCCTGCTCACCGGACCGGAAACCCTGCACACCTGTGCCGAAAATCCGGTCGAAATCCGGGTGTACAGCGGCGGCGACGCCGAATTTGCTTGGTATCGCGACGGCGGCGATGGCTATGCCTATGAAACAGGCGGGTACGCCGAGGTGCTCCTCTCCTGGAGGGAGCAGGAGAGGACCCTGACCCTGAACGCGCAGCAGGGCAGCTTCCGGACGGAAGAGCAGCTCGCCTCCGTCACGGTTATCAACCCTGACGGCAGCGTCCAGCGCACCGGCCCCTTCTCCGCGGACGGGAATAAGCGCATTTTCTCCTTCCGGACTGATATCTAAAGTACTTCGGCCCCTTGAAAATCAACCGACCTGTAAATGCCTGCCTCCGCCTGATCCGCCGGATTTTTGACGGTCGGCGGCGCAGATTCCAAAACAGAAAGCATAGGCTGCATCAAGGCCAAACCCCGAAAAATTCCGGATCGGGGGGAAGGTCTTGATAGGCCTATGCTTTTTTGGTACAATAAAGTCAAGAAATTGATGGTAAAAAAATAGACTAAGAAGGGCAAATTATGACAAAGGAAGACCGGAAAAACGCATATCTCTACTGCAAATTCAGAGATGAGCAATTTGCCCTGTATGATGAGTACGCAAAACGCCACGGGATGCTGATGAAAACCCTGCTCGTAGTAAATGCGCTTTTTTACGCAAAAGACGGGATGACACAGGCAGAGATATGCAGGAGGACCTTTCAGTCCAAACAGACCGTGAACTTAATTATCAAAAACCTGCTTTCCGACTGCTATGTTACGGTTACCGAAATGCCGGAAAACAAACGGAGCAAAATTATCCAAATGACGGAAACCGGGCGGGCATATTGTGAAAAAGTCGTGCGCCACATCACATGGGCGGAGGACACGGCTATGTCCATGCTTACACCGGAGGAGCAAAAGCAGCTCATTGACCTGTCACGAATATTTACGGAAAATCTGACCCTGCTGGTAAATCAGGAAGCGGAGGACTAGCCAATGGAATTTTACGAAGTAATCAACAGGAGACGAAGCATCCGGCAATTTGAGGACCGAGAAATTTCCAGAGAGATATTGGTGCGGATTTTGGACGCCGGTTTGAAGGCCCCGTCGTCTAACCATCAAAGACGCTGGGAACTTGTCACACTGACGGATAAGGCTGTTATTATGGATCTGGCAAAATTCATCCGTCCCTATCCCTGCCGCATTCAGGTACCCAAAACGCCTCAGCAGGAAATGTTTCAGATCGCCTATCCCCGCCAGCGTACCATGATTGAGGAAGCCTCTTGTGTGATCTTGCCTTACTTTAAGCAGAAATACCCTTTGAGCAATGATAAGAACGGCTATGGACTCATGGATTACGGCGCGGCATGGGCGCTGGTGGAAAATATGCTTCTTGCCGCAACTGCGGAGGGACTCGGCTCTGTCGTCCACATCCCGGTGAAAAAAGAGCCGGAACAAATCAAGGAATTTTTGAAAATTCCCGACGGCTATTATCTGCCGGCTTTAGTTATTTTGGGCTATCCGGCAAAAGACGCGCTCCTGCCGTCGCAGGTTCAGGCGACAGTAGAAAATAGGGTGCGCTGGAACAAATGGTAACCTCCCGCAGAAAGAAGACTGCCGCGGCCCCTGCCTTTTTCTGCCCGCCAAATGAAGCATAAAAGCCCCGGGAATATCCGAATTGGATATTCCCGGGGCTTTTATCCATATTGAGCACAAACTGCCGACTCAGAACAGCAGCTCAGCCACCCGGACGACCATGTTGGAGCCGTAGGGGTAGCCGGTGGGCTGGATGCCAAGCAGGCCCGTATCGGCATCCTGAGCAAAGGCGAGCTCCCGGCCGTTGTCCAGCCATCTGACGGCCCGGACCTTGTCATGGACGCCGGCAAAGGCGCGCGGCCCGACCTTGGAGGTGTCGACCGTCACCGACTCGTTGCCCACGATCGGCAGGTCGAAGAAGAAGAGGTAGACCCGGCCGTCCTCGGTCTTGAGGCCAAAATCCTCCCCCGCGCCGGCGATGCCGCAGGGCTTGCCATCGTAGATCGCGCCGCCGGTCTGCTCGATCCACCGGCCGATCACCTTGAGGATGCCCGACATGATCTCGGGGACGCCGCCGTCCCCGTCCGGCCCGATGTTGAGCAGGAGGTTTGCACCGGCTTTGCGGCAGCGGCAGAGGGTCTTGATGAGATCGGCGGGGCTTTTGTAGTTATAGTCGTTTTGGCCGTAGGCCCAGTGGTCGTTTAAGGTAAAGCACATCTCGCCCGAGACGTACTTGGGCGCGCCCTCCCGGTCGATCGGGTGGGGCAGGCCCTGCTCAAAGGTCACGCTGTCGATCTCGGGATGTCCGGTCGCCCCGCGGGCGGACAGGCCGGTGTTGTTGATGATCATCGCGTCGGGCTGATATCTGCGGATGGTGCCGTACAGCTCGTCGAGCTTCCAGTCCGCGTCCGGCCTGCTCCAGTTGCCGTCGAACCAGAAGCCGCCGATTTTCCCGTAATTGGTGCAGAGGATCTCGACGCTGCGGCGCAGGTATTCGAGGTAGGCGTCGAAATTGCCGTTAAAATCGGGGTTGTGCCAGTCGAGAGTCGTGTGGTAGAAGAACGGGACGATGCCGTGTCTGCGGCAGGCGTCGGTGAATTCCCGGACGAGGTCGCGCCCCGCCGGGGTGTGCAGGGAGTTATAGTCCCCCAGCTCCTTGGTGTCGTAGAGGGAAAAACCGTCGTGATGGCGGGTGGTCAGGGTGATGTACTTCATCCCGGCTTCCCTTGCGAGGCAGGCGATCTTATCCGCGTCGAAGTCCTTTGCGGTGAAGGTCTCGAGCAGCTTGTCATACTCCTCGTCCGGGATGCCCTTCATATTCTTAATCCATTCGCCCTGGCCCAGCTGGGAATAGACCCCCCAGTGGATAAACATCCCGTAGGCCATTTTTTCAAATTCCGCGATGCGCTTTTCCGGTTTTGGAATACTCATACTCATCCTCTTTTCGGCTTTTTAATGCTATTATATCAGCTGCCGCCGCATTTCGCAAGGGGAAAACGCAGCTTTTTCTGCAAAAACAGCATGGAATTTCAGAAAATTTCTTCTGATTTTTATCCATTTTATTGCACAGGCGCGCGGTATGCTATAATGAGGGCACAGCTTGCATCCGAAAGGAGGAGTCTTATGAAACGGAGATTTGCGGCCCTGTTTTGCGCCGTGCTGTTTTGCGGAGCCGCGGGGGGCTGCGCGGAAATCGGCGCCTCTTCCGAGCCGCCGCTCACCGAGGAGGACTGGAACGAGCCGCTCCCGGATTTCTTAGACGAGGAGCAGCAGGCGCTCTATCTGCGGGCCAAGGCGATCTTCCCCGTCTTTTCCGGGGACACCACAAACATCGACAGCATGTTCGGCGGGGAAGCAGGCGGGGAGAGCTTTGAGCAGGACGGCGTGCGGTACTGCATTTCCACCGGCCGCTACCGGCAGTGGGCGGATTTCATGGAAATGATGCGCTCCATTTTTACGGAGGAGTACATCGCCGAGCTGACCGGCGCAGAGACCGATTCCCCCGCCTTTTTTGAAAAGGACGGCCTGCTCTGCTATCTCGAAGGCGCACGCGGCAGCCGCTTTGGTTATCAGGAATCGGACGAATTCCAGCTGACCGAAGAGACGGAGGAGGAGGTTTCCTTCGACCTCATCGGCCATTACCTGCCCGTCGGCGGAGGGGAAATCTACACGGAATCCTACCCGATCCGCATGGTCCGAACCGAGGCGGGCTGGCGGATTGCGGAATTTGCCCGCGCGCAGTAGCATCGTTCTGCGCGAGGGAACATAACGATGGAAAGGAAAAAGAAAAGAGGCGTTTTTTATGAAAAAACTTTGCAGAACTCTGCTTGCGGGGGCAATGATGGCGCTGCTTTGGCTGCTGCCGTCCTCCCCGTTTGACCATACGGCCGTGCATGCGGCTGTCTATGAGGGCAGCTTTCTGAACACGGACACCGTCTTCTGGAAGGTCGACACCGACGCAGGGGTCCTGACCATTTACGGCAGTGGGGAGATCCCTTATCAGGAGGGGGAACGCCCGTTTATGGATCTGCCGAACGGGGAGTACGTCGACATCACCCGCATTGTCATCGAGGACGGTGTCACCTCCATCCCGCCGTACCTGCTGCAATTGCTGGACACCTCTCTGGAGATCGGTAAGGACGTGCAGCAACTCCCGCCGGTGAGCAACGCGGACGCGGTCACGGTGGATGAGGAAAACCCCTATTTCAAGATGTACGACGGCTGCCTGTACACCGGAGATTACGGCACCCTGCTCTTCTGCCCGCACGGCCGCGCGTCGGTCGAGCTCCATCCCGATATCCAGCAGGTGGACGCCACCTCGATCCTGTACGGCGTCCAGGAGCTCCGCTTAAGCCAGGACAGCAAATACCTGACCCTCTATGACGGCTGCCTGTACACAAAGGACTGCCGGGAGCTGCTCTTCTGCCCTGCCGGCAAGACGAGCTTCTCCTTCCACCCCGACCTGCAGATCATCGGCAGGGATGCCTTCAGTTCGACGTCCGGCATCCGGACGCTGGTCATCCCGTGGGGCGTCACCACCCTCCGCCCCAGCGCGCTCGCATCGGTCGGGGTAGACTCCAGCGGCGTCAAGGTGGTCCTGCCGGATACCCTCACGACGGTTGAAATGGACTACCGCGTAGACGGCCTGATTCTCTATCGCGAGACGATCCCGCTCTATTCCAGCAACAACCAAACCCTGTCCGCGCTGCGGGGGCAGCCCACTGCGGAGGCCGAAGCGGAGTGGAGCAGCTACTATCCCGAACACACCCAGCCTGTGCAGACGCCCGAATCTTCCGCGCCCGCACCCTCCGAGCCGTCCGACGCCCAGCCCGCCAGCGCGCCGGCCGAAAGCGCCGCCCCCTCTCAGCCCCCCCGCGCAGCCGGAGTCCTCGGAAAGCGCCCAGTCCGCCCCGCCGGTATCCGCGCCCGCCAGCTCGGAGGCGGAGCAGCCCGCATCCAGCACGCCTCCTGCGGAGAGCAGCGCGGTTTCCTCCGCCCCCTCTGACGAGCCTTCTGCGGCGGATTCTTCCGTTTCGGAAGGGGCAGAAGAGTCCGCGTCCTCCTCCGCACCGGAGTCCTCTGACGAAGTCAGCCGGGTAGAAGCGCCGGAGGCCGAAAAAACCGGCGGCTCCTTCAGCTGGCTTCTGCCGGTCGCGGTCGCCCTCTGTGCCGCAGCGGTCGTCGCCGGGGTGATGCTGATCCGCATCTTAAAAAAATAGCGGTCCGCTTTACGGCATTATGCGGGGACATGCCTTGGCATGCCCCCGCATTTGGTTTCTGTCCAAGATATCAGCCGGCTGTACAAACGCCGGAATAGCTCCCCGCCGTGAGGGTGTAGGTTTCCCCGGAGACGATCTCCGGGCTGCTGAGGATCACCAGCGTGTAAGAGAGGGACGGCGTGACGGTGAGCACGGTATTGCCGTCTCCGTCGGTCAGGGTAACCTCGGCGCCCGCCTCCTGGTTTCCGACCTGGACGGCGATGACGCCCTGCTCCGCGCTGCTGAAGTTCTGGGCCATACCGGAGGACCCTGTCCCGATGAAGGTCCCGCCGGAGATCACCGCGCTCGAATCATAGTCAAGGGTCGCCGTATCACCCTGGGCCGGCCCGCAGATTGTGATGGACCCGCCCGTGATTTCCAGGGTGCCGTTGGCGTCGATACCGTCGCCGGAGGCAGTCACATCGAGCGTCCCGCCGGAGATGAGGATGCTGCCGCCCGAGGAGGCCGCCATCCCGCCGCCGAACATGCCGTCCCGGCCGCCGGCGCCGCTCTGGTCATTGCCGCCCGCCGCATTGATCCCGTCGTCCGTGGCGGTGAGGGTGATGCCGCCGCCCGAGATCACGACGTGCAGCCCCTCCAGGCCCTCATAGCTTTCGCTGATCTCAACAGTCCCGCCGGTCACGGTCAGGGTGTCGTCGGCGTGGAAGGCGTCGTCCCCCGTCGAGATGGCGAAGGTCCCGCCGTTTACCGTCAGCGAGGCGTTGGAGTGGACGGCGTCATCCGCGGAATCGATGGTAAAGGTTCCGCCGTTCACGACCAGCTCCCCGCCGGCCTTGATTCCCTTCATGCTGGTGCTGTCCGAGGAACTGTCCGCAGTTTCCTCCGTTTCTGCACTTTGCGCAGCGTCCGGCGGCTCGCCGGGCATTTCGCCCTGCGGCATATCTTCGGGCAGGTCAGAGGGTGCGCCCTCCGGCATATTCTCAGGCATCTCCGCGGGCGCTTCGCCCGTGAAACCGCCGCCGCGGCCGCCCTGCTGCCTGCCGCCGCCCATAAAGCTGCCCCAGAACTCCGAGGAATGCTCCTCGCCGTTTTCGCTGCCGCCGCCGGCTGTGACGGAAAAGCTGCCGTCCTCGATTCGCAGGTAGGACGCGGCGCTGATGCCGTCGCCCTCGGCGGAAATGGCAAAGTCGCCGCTCTGGATATAGACGAAGCCCAGCGCGGCGTCGTCCGTATTTTCCGCATGGATGCCGTCCTTGCCGGAGACGATGGTGAAGCCCGCGTTGGCGATGCAGACGTCGTCCTTGCCGGAAAGGGCGTGGGAGGCGCAGCTGATGTCATAGCTTCCGCTGGTGACCTTTAGGGAATCCTTGGAGACGATGCCGTGCCCGGCCGGCGAGGTGATGGTGAGGGTGCCGGAGCCGTTTAGGGTGAGGTCTTCCTTGGAGAAGATGACGGCGTCGATGCTGTTTTCGTCGATAGCGGTAAAGGTCCCGCCGTTCGAGAGGGTATTTTCGCTGTCGGCCGCCGTCGTGACGAATACCTTATCCGCCTGCAGGATATAGAGGGGGGCGCTCGTTTCGTTGTGGATGGTCACGCCGTCGAGGATGAGGTGGACCTTATCCGTCTTTTCCGCGTTCACAATAATCATGCCGTCGTCGAGGGTCCCCGAGAGGATGTAGCTCCCCTCGTCGGTGATGGTGACGGTGCTGCCGGAGATGGCGACCGCGTCCGAATCGCAGGACGCGCTCTCCCCGCTCAAGGTGATGCGGGCGCTCTCGCTCTCGTCATACCCGACCTCGAAATCGCGGTCGAAAAAATAGTCGGCGGAGGAATCGGCCGCCGTGCTGGCGGAAACTTCGCTCTCCGCGCTCAGGCTGCTCTCCGCCTGGCTGCCGGCCTCCGAATTGACGCACCCCGCGCTCAGCAGGGCAATGGCGGGCAGCAGCGCGATCAGGGATTGCTTTTTCATATGAAAACCAAACCTTCTTTCCTTACAGCTCCGCCGCCGCGGTCTCCTGCTTGGAGACGGTGATCTCCAGATTCCCGTTGCGGCAGCGGAGCTTGTCGATCATTTCCTTCTCCCTCCCGGCGTCCCGGAGGGTCAGGTTGTAGGTGAGGTGGAACATGCTGCCCATATTGGTGGTCTTCACCCGGACAAGCTCGCAGGCGGAGGCGTACTCCCGGAAAATTTCGTCGAACACGCCGGAATAGTCCAGATCCTCCGGGATGGTGATGCCCAGCGTCTTGTATACGGCGGCGTTGCGCTTCGCGCCGAAGTCCAGCCGGTTATAGAGGACGCTGAGTGCGCAGAGGATGACCGTAAACAGCAGCGCGAAGGCAAAATACCCCATGCCGGCGATCAGCCCCGCGCCCATCGCGAGGAAGAGCATCGTGATCTCCCGGGCCGTTCCGGGGACCGAGCGGAACCGCACCAGGCTGAAAGCCCCCGCGACCGCGACGCCGGCGCCGACGTTGCCGTTTACCATCATGATGACGACGCAGACCACCGCGGGCAGCAGGGCGAGCGTCACAATGAAGCTCTTAGTATAGCGGGAGCGGTACATGTACCCGAACGCCAGGATGAGCCCGATCACCAGCGAGCAGCCGATACAGAGCAGGAAGTCGGTTACGCTGATGACGCTGGTCATGTCTGTGTCAAACAGACCGCGGAAGAGAGAGTCAAGCATCGCAGGCGTCCTCCTTTTGTCTGGGGTAGATGAGAGTTTGATAGGCGGTCCCGTATTTCGAGAAGGACGTCTGGTAGATCCGCTCGCGGGACAGAGCATGGGCCATCCACATCGGGAGCCCGCCGGAGCATTTGATCTCCATCAGCGTCCGCCCCTCCGTGAGGAGCGGCGCGCCGTAGGGCTCGGACGCGAGGGAGAGGTCCTCCTGGCGGCAGAGGATGTTTTCGTCAAAGGTCACGCGGAAGTCCGACCCGTCTTTGGCGGCATACGCCTCCCGCTCGTAGCAAAGGAAGGCTACCGGCCGCAGCGTGCCGTAGTAATCGAGGAAATAGTCGATCTCCTCCGGAATCTGGCCGTCCATCGGGCAGCCGCACTCCCTGCACACCCACTCCATCGCCTGCTCCTCCGGCAGGGAGACGCGGCGCTTGTACACCACATGCCGGTACTTCTTTTTGAGTTCCACAAAGACGGCGCTGCCCGGCTCCGCCCTGCTGTAGCTGCGGACGCGGAGCTTTTCCTTATACGCCGGCCGCTCAATCGAGCGGCGGATCAGGCGGTAGCTGCCGGTGTCGAAATACAGGTTGCGGATGGTGGTGCGCCCGTACTGGTCGAGGGCCATGTGCGGCTCCATCGCCGCCAGGACCTGACTTTTCTGTTCGCGGGTGAGCAGATATTTCATCTCATACCGCTGGAATACTGTTTGATAAGCCATAAGTCGAACCTCCTCTTTGGTTCCCAGTATACGGGCCAAACCCTAATTTTACTTAAAAATCACAAAACGTTCAGATTCCACCGATATGGCCCTCTTTTCCCGGCGGATTTCTCTGTTTTTAGTTCTGTTTAAAGTTCGCGGGATATGATACAATGAATAGAGAAAGGAGCGGATGCGCTGTGAAGCTGCTGCTTGCTGAGGACGAGCGTTCCCTGTCGCGGGCCCTCGTCAAAATACTGGAAAAAAACCACTGCACGGTAGACCCTGTCTACGACGGGGAAAACGCCCTGGCTTATCTGGAATCGGGCGGATACGACGCCGCGATCTTGGATATCATGATGCCCAAAATGGACGGGATCACCGTCCTGAAACGGTACCGGGAACAGGGCGGCAGCACGCCGGTCCTCATGCTGACCGCCAAGTCCGAGGTGGACGACAAGGTGCTGGGCCTCGACAGCGGGGCCAACGACTACCTGACCAAGCCCTTTGACACGAGGGAGCTCCTCGCCAGGCTGCGGGCCATGACCCGCACCCAGCCCGCCGCCGGCAGCCGGCTCTCCTTCGGCAACATCACCCTCGACCGCGCCACCTTCGCGCTCTCCTCTCCGACGGGCAGCTTCCGCCTGGCCAACAAGGAGTTCCAGATGATGGAGATCCTCCTCTCGAGCCCCCGGCAGCTCATCTCGACCGAGCGGCTCATGGAGCGCATCTGGGACTATGACGCCGACGTGGAAGTAAACGTCGTATGGGTCTATATTTCCTATCTGCGCAAAAAGCTCGCCGCCCTCCATGCGGACATCCAGATCCGGGCCGCGCGCAACGCCGGGTACTCGCTGGAGGAGCTGCCATGATCAAAAAGCTGCGCCTGAAGCTCGTCGCCCTTTCGATGGCCGCCCTCTTCGCCCTGCTTGCGGGCATCATCGCGGGGATGAACGTGATCAACTACAATGCGGTCGTCTCCGAGGCCGACGCCACCCTCACTCTCTTAGCAAAAAACGGCGGGGCTTTTCCTGAGTTTGAGGGAGGGGGCGGAAAAGGGGGCCTCCCGCCCCACATGTCGCCGGAGACCCCTTATGAGACGCGCTATTTTTCCGTGCTCCTCAATGAAAACGGGGAGGTTCTCCAGACCGATACCGGCCGGATCAAGGCGGTCGATTCCGAGATGGCGATCGAATACGCAAATCTGGTCGTATCGCGCGGCGCGGAACGCGGCTTTGTGGAGCACTACCGCTTTATGCGCACCGCGGAAGGGAGCAGCGCACGGATCACCTTCTTGGACTGCGGCCGGAGCCTCGAATCGTTCCGCTCCTTTTTGCTTGTCAGCGTCGGGATGGCGCTGGCGGGGTACCTCCTCTTCTTTTTTGTGATCCTCTTTTTCTCCGGGAAGATCATCCGCCCGGTCGCGGAGAGCTATGAAAAGCAGAAGCGCTTCATCACCGACGCCGGGCATGAAATCAAGACCCCGCTCACCGTCATCAAGGCGGACGCGGATGTCCTCGAAATGGACTACGGGGAGAACGAGTGGCTGCGGGATATCCAGAAGCAGGCCGCCCGCCTCACCGCCCTGACAAACGACCTCGTCTCCCTCTCCCGGATGGAGGAGGCAAAGGACGCGCTCCAGAGGATCGAATTCCCCTTCTCCGACGTGGTGGAGGAAGCCGCTTCCTCCTTCCAGGCGCTTGCCCAGACCCGGGATATGCCCTTCCGGGTGCATATCCAGCCCACGCTCTCCCTGACCGGGGACGAAAAGGCGATTCACCAGCTGGTGGGCATCCTGCTCGACAACGCCCTCAAATATTCTCCTCCCAAAAGCGCGGTCTCCCTCACACTGGAGCGGCAGGGCAAAACCGCCCGCCTTTCCGTCTGCAACGGGACCGAAAGCCTGATCCCCAAAGAGAGCCTGCCGCTGCTTTTTGAGCGCTTTTACCGCACGGACCCTTCACGCAATTCCCAAACCGGCGGGCACGGCATCGGCCTATCGCTTGCAAAGGCCATCGTCGAGGCGCACGGCGGCAGGATCCAGGCGAGGTCGGACAAGGACCCGGACGGCGCGCCCCGGCTTACCATCACCGCCTCCTTCCCGCTGTAGCAAACTGCGGAGAAATTCCCGCTTTCACATTTGTGCAGAATTGCCTTTGCCAAATTCGCAAAAAAACGGTACAATAAAATAAACAACGTGTAGCATTCACTGCGTAAATCCAGTTGAAGGCTGCACGCTTTTTTATTTCAATCTTTCGCGGAGGTAGAGAAAATGAAACGAATCAAGGCAGCCTGTATCTGCCAGACCCTGCACTTCATGCTCAAGGAAGACGCCGACCACGCCTACGCCGTGCAGCTTGTCACAGAAGAGGTCAAACACTACAAGCAGTCCCTGGAGCGGAACCACACCCGGTATAAGATCCTGGAGGAGACCTCCCAGCCGGACGGCTCCATCCTGATGCGGATCGTCAAGCAATATAATCAGAGCCCTGTGGGCGACTATCTGAACTGACAACTGAACATATACCGGAAAAATTCAAGCGTGTAGCCAATGGCATAAATCCAGCGTTGGCTGCACGCATTTTGTTTGGAGGAACGAACGCAATGGAAACGCCTTTCTGGAGCAGGAGCCGCTCGGCCGGCTGATGCGGAAGTATGCGGTCCCCTGCATCATCTCCCTGCTGGCGGGGGCCCTCTACAACATTGTCGACCAGATCTTTATCGCCAACGCAAGCTACCTCGGCTCCTACGGCAACGCCGCCAACACGGTGGTATTTCCCCTGACCGTCGTCGCGCTGGCCATCGCGGTCATGATCGGCGACGGCTGCTGCGCCTTTGTCAGCATCCGCCGGACCTACAGGGAACTCGGCAAGGAGCCGGAGCAGCTCCCCACAGCATAAGCAACCCCCGCTCCAAACGCTTATACGTTTGGAGCGGGGGTTCTATGCCGGATTCCGTTCTTTCCGCGGCCGGGGTCAGCTTTGGGACGCCTCTTGGATCTGGAGATCCATCCGCACCACGGTCCCGGTGTACGGCAGATATGCGACGTCCGCCGCGACCATCTGCCCGCCCGGCATTTCAGCGGCCTGGCTGCTGAAAGCTCTGCCCTCTTCATATGCCGCAGAGCTGATGGCAAAGGAGGCCTCTTCCCCGCTGGCGTCGACACCCGCGAGCAGAATATCCGGGCTGTCGCCGATATTGTCGTAGGAAAACTGCACATCCTCCAGCTGGACCGTGCGCGGGGCGGACAGGTACGGGATATCCAAGAGCGGAGCAGCCACCCCCCGGCAGAGGGTCAGGACGCCGGCGGCTGCCAACCCAGCCGCCGTCAGGGCAAACAGCGCCCGGCAGCCCCCATCGCCCCGCTTTTGGACCAGCAGGCAAAAAAGGTTCCCGGCAGCCAGGATCATCACAAGGGCGAGCGAGAACCAGAACGGAATCGCAAAATAGTTGTGCAAAACCGCTCTTTGGCCGTCCGCCTGCGGGAAAAAGAGCGGCGCCAGCATCAATACCGCGCAAGCAACGGAGAGGACGCCGGCAGCCATCGTCAGTTTCTGCAATTTGGAAATCATACCGTCACACCGCTTTCTGCATAAAATTCTTTGCGGCAGCGCTTACCGCTGTCTATTTTCAGGATACGCAGATTCTGTCAAGGCAGCAAGCACGCTTTGGTGAAAGCTGTGTAAAATTTTGGTAGAAAAATGCAGATGCCTGCTTGCTTTTTTACCGCATATCCGATAAAATAAAAGCACATAGCATTTACACCTGAGCAAAAAGGAGAGAACGCATATGACCAGCAAAGAACGTTTCCTGCGCATGTACGCCCACAAGGAGGCGGACCGCGTCCCTATCATCGACGAGCCCTGGGCCGGCACACTGGCCCGCTGGAGGAACGAGGGGATGCCGTCCGATGCGGACTGGCGGGATTACTTTGATATTGACAAGATGGAGTATATCTGGCTGGACATCACCCCCCGCTATGAGGAGAAAACCATCGAGCAGACCGACCGTTACCGGATCTATACGACCTCCTGGGGCGCCACCCTCAAGGAATTCAACGAGCTGGATTCCACCCCGGAATTCTTAGACTTCACCGTCAAGACCGAGGAGGCGTGGCAGGAGGCCAAAAAACGGATGACCTGCACCCCCGACCGCATCAACTGGAAGTATTTGGAGGAAAATTACCCCAAATGGGTCAAAGAAGGGCGCTTCATTGCGGCCAACGTCTGGTTCGGCTTCGACGCGGCCCATTCCTGGATGGTCGGGACGGAAAGGATGCTGATCGCACTGATCGAAAACCCCGAGTGGGTCAAGGATATCTTCGCCACCTACCTGGACAGCTGCATGAAGCTTTTCGGCATGGTTTGGGACGCCGGATACAAATTCGACGAGATCTACTGGCCGGACGATATGGGCTACAAGGGCACGACCTTCTTCTCGCCCGCGATGTACCGGGAGCTCGTCAAGCCCTTCCACAAGAAAGCCTGCGACTGGGCGCATGAGAGGGGCATCTACGCCCACCTCCACTCCTGCGGCGACATCCGCACCCTCGTCCCGGACATCATCGACGCCGGGGTGGACGTTTTAAATCCCCTGGAGGTCAAAGCCGGGGTCGACCCCCTCGCCCTCAAACGGGAGTACGGCGACAAGCTTGTCCTGCACGGCGGCGTCAACGCCGTCCTCTGGCCGGATAAGGAGCAGATCGTCGAGGAGATCCGCTGCGTCGTGCCGGAGCTCAAAAAGGACGGCGGCTACATCTTTTCCTCGGACCACTCCATCCCCAACAACGTCCCCCTGGAAAACTTCCGCCAGATCGTGGCTGAGGTCAAAAGGGCGGGGAAATATTGAGGAAAAGTCCCCATCCTCCGACGACATAACGCAAAAGCCCGCCGTTTCGCAAAGGAAACGGCGGGCAGATTTTTCATAAGGCTGCGCTCACAGGTATTTGGCCGGGTCAAATTCGGTTTCGGGCTGCGCCCAGCCAAGGCCCGCCTCATAAGGCAGCAGCCCCTTTTCATAGCAGAGCAGGCAGTCGTCGGCCAGTCCGCGCACGAAGGTTCCGGGGGGATCCTGGGTGCGGAAGGTCAGCCCGGACGGGAAGTCCCGGATGGGGGCCTCCCGGAAAAAGCCGGTGCAGACGGCCAGGTGCGGTTTGATGGTGGACGGCAGGCAGGTGACCTCCCCCCGGCCGTCGATGTAATCGAGCATCGCGGTGATCTTTTCGGCGCAGCTCTCGTCGGACTGAGGCTGGCCGTAGTCGATCTCGGTCCCGTCCTGGAACCTCGCGACGACATGCGGATTGTACCCCTCTCCCCGGGTCTCCACCGCGGCGTTTTCAAACTCATACCGGAAGACCGGCTCGATGTTCCGGTCCCCGCTGTGGGTGGCGATGTAGAGGAAATCCGCCCCGTTTGCAAACTTCCCCGCGGCAAAGCAGGTATCGAAGCTCTCGATTTCCTTGGCGCGGTAAGCGCCGTAGCGGACGCTTTGGGGCATCGCGGCTTCCGGGAGGCTCTCCCCCATCACGAAAAAGAGGTTGTGGAGGTAGTGCGCCGTCGCATTGGTGGCGACCGAATCCTGCACGAGCCGGCCCGCCGCGTCGTAAATCCGGCCCTTCCAGCCGCTTTGCCGGTAGTAGCTGTCAAACCGCTGCCAGGAAATGAGGGTCTTCAAGGCGAGCGGCCTGCCGAACCGCCCCGCCAGGATATCCCGCTTGAGGGAGAGGATGGGGCTGCAGAAGGACCACTGGAACCCGACAGCCAGCATCTTCCCGTATCGGGCGGCGGCCTCCTCGAGCGCTTTGACGTCGGCCATACCGGCGGTCAGCGGCTTCTCGCAGAGAACGTGGGAGCCGTGCGCCATCGCGCAGAGCGCCTGCTCCTTGTGGAACTGGATGGGGCAGGACAGGATGGCGAGGTCGGCGGCATTCTCCGCGTAAAACTCCTCCATCGTCCGGTAAAACGGGACCTTTTCCTCCCGCACCCAGCTGAGGCCCACCGTCTCCGCCGTCACAAAGGGGTCGACGATGCCGCAGAGGACAAACCGCGCCCGGTCCACATGCTTTGCCAGCAGCTGCAAGTAATATTCCCCGTACCCGGCCGCGCCGGAGAGGAGGAGCCGCACCTTTTTCATCCTGAAAACCTCGCTTTCCAAAATTCGTTTTCCTTTAGAATGTGTTTGAAAACCCCAGCTGTTTGGTGAAAAAGGCAGAAAACGCACCTGTTACAGCACCTTCTCCCCATTAAAATTATATTTTCCGGCCGGTGGTTTGACGGTTTTCAAACACATTCTAGTATCGCATATTTTATCGGAGAAGTCAATCGCCTTATATCGGGCAGGATACACGAAATCTTCTATTTCATTCATAAACTTTTGCCGTATTTTTATCATTTTCGGGGCGCAAATTTTCAAAATCCCTTTTCATTCCGGCCAAAATGTGCTATGATAGGAGACAGAAAGGCGGTAACGATATGCGTACAGAATCTACCGGTTCCCCTCCCTTCCTTGCCGGGAAGCGGGTGCTCGTGACCGGCGGCGGCGGTTCGATCGGCTCGGAGCTCTGCCGGCAGGCCGCGGCCCAGCATCCGGACTCCCTGGCCATCCTCGAGATCAGTGAAAACGGCGCCTGGGACATCCAGCAGGAGCTCTGGCGGCAGTACGGCAGCACCCTCCCCTTCCGGGTCGAGATCGGTTCCATCCGGGACAGGGCGCGGCTTGCCCAGCTCATGCGGGACCTGAAACCCGACCTTGTCCTCCACGCGGCGGCCCACAAGCACCTTCCCCTCCTCGAAAACAACCCGCAGGAAGCGGTCAAAAATAACGTCTTCGGCACCTTAAACGTCCTGGAGGCTGCCGAAGAAGCGGGCTGCGGGCGGTTTGTCCTCATCTCGTCGGACAAGGCGGTCCACCCGACAAGCGTTCTGGGGGCCACCAAGCGGCTCACCGAACGGATGGTCGAGGTCCCGCACGGCGGCATGATCTGCTCCGCCGTCCGCTTCGGCAACGTCATCGGCTCAGCCGGGTCGGTCATCCCCCTTTTCCGGCAGCAGATCGCAGCCGGCGGACCGGTCACCATCACCGACCGGCGGATGACCCGCTACTTCCTCTCCATCCCCGACGCGGCCTCCCTCGTCCTCGAGGCGGCCCGCATCGCCGAAGGCGGGGAGATCTTCGTCCTCGATATGGGCAAGCCGGTGTCCATCCTCGCCCTCGCCGAGCACATGATCCGGGAGGCCGGGCTGACCCCCTGGACCGAGGTGCCGATCGTCTTCACCGGCCTGCGCCCCGGCGAGAAGCTCAGCGAGGAGCTCTTCACCAGCGAGGAGGAGCTTTCCGCCACCCGCATCGGCGGCATCCTCCGCACCCAGCCGGCGTCCACAAGCCCCGCCGCCCTGTCCGAAGCCCTCGCCCTCCTCTCCCGCTCCCTCGACGCCTCCCCCGGCAAGGTCCGGGAAGCCCTCATGGCCGCGGTGCCGGAATACCGGCCCGCGCAGTAAGACCGGCACATAAAGACCCGGCGGAACGTGTAAAAGTGCGTTCCGCCGGGTTTTTTGACGCATTTTCAGCCCTTGACCGCGCCGATCATCACGCCTTTGACAAAATATTTCTGCAAAAACGGGTAGATACACAGCACCGGCACCGTCGTCACGATGATGGCCGCATATTTGATCGTCTCGGCATAACTGTCGTACTGGTCGCCCACCGACTCGCCGCTGCCGAGCACGTCTGTGTTGGCGATGAGCAGCGCCCGCAGGACGTTCTGGATGGGCAGGAGGTTGTTGTCGGTGATGTAGATGGAGGCCGTAAACCAGTTGTTCCAGTGCCCGACCCCGTAGTAGAGCAGCAGCACCGCCATGGTGGGCATGATGAGCGGCGCGACGATGCGGAAAAGGATGATGACGTCGTTTGCCCCGTCGATGTAGGCCGATTCGGTCAGGCCCTCGGGGATCGCCTCGATGGCCGTCTTGCAGATGATGGCGTTGTAAAGGGACAGCGCCCCCGGGATGACCAGCGCCCAGATGTTGTTGAACAGCCCGAGCGACCGCTGGTTTAAGTAGGCCGGGATGAGCCCGCCCGAAAAGAACATGGTGAACATCATGAATACGACGATGTACTTTTTGAAGAACATCTTCTTTGCCGCCATGAAATAACCGCAGAAGAGGGTCATGACGATGTTGAGCGGCAGCGAGAGCACTAAGATGAGCAGGATGTTGCGATATCCGCTCAGGATCAGCGGGTGTTCAAAGGTCATCCGGTATGCCCCGAAGTTCAGTCCGTGCGGCCGGAACAGGACGCCGGGATGCGCCACCAGATAGGTGTTGTCGCTCACAGAGGCGCAGAGCACATAGTACATCGGGTAAAGGGTCACAAAGACCAGCACCAGCATCAGCAGGGTGTTTATAATGTCAAACGCCCAGTCCCCCGCGGTTTTTTTGTGGATGTACAAGCTTTCTCCCCCCCCCCTAGAACAGGCTCGTTTCGCCGACCCTGCGGCTGATTGCGTTGGTCAGGGCCAGGAAACAGATATTGACAACCGAGTTGAACAGCCCTACAGCCGTCGAATAGCTGTAGTTCGCCTCGATGATGCCCTTGCGGTAAACATAGGTCGAGATGACGTCCGCCACCTCATAGGTCAGCGGCTGGTAGAGCAGCAGGATCTTTTCGTAGCCGACGTTTAAAATGCCGCCCATCCGCAGGATAAAGAGGATGGTGATGGTCGGCGCAAGCCCCGGCAGGGTGATGGAAAACATCTGCCGGAACCGCCCCGCGCCGTCGATCCGCGCCGCTTCGTACTGCTGCTGGTCAATGCCCGAAAGGGCCGCCAGGTAAATGATGGAATCCCATCCGATCGACTGCCAGATCCCCGACCCGACATAGATCGCGTAGAAATTATCCTTGACCGACAGCAGGTTTTCCCGCGTACCGCCGAACGCCGCAATGAGGTCATTGAAGACCCCGTCGGTCTGGCAGAAAGCCTTTAACAGCCCGCACATGACGACGACAGAGATGAAATACGGCATGTAGGAGACGGTCTGCACCGTCCGCTTGAACCAGCTGCACCGGATCTCGTTTATGAGCAGCGCCAGCAGGATGGGGGCGGGAAAGCCGAAAAGGATGCTTAAGCCGCTGATGGTAAAGGTGTTGCGGAGCAGCCGCCAGAAGTAGGGATCCTTGAAAAAAGTGGTAAACTGGTCCAGCCCGACCCAGGGGCTTTCCATGATCCCCAGCGTGGGACGGTAGTTTTTGAACGCGATGATAATGCCGTACATCGGCTTGTAGGCAAACAGGATAAAGTAAACGACGACCGGCAGGATCATCAGGTATTTCCACTTGTTCTGCCGGAAATCCCGGGCGATAAGCTGACCGATCGGCCGCTTTGCGGCTCGTTTTGCCATATTGATTCCCCTTTCGGTGTATGGATTCCGGGCGGCCCCGCAAAGGGAACCGCCCGGAATTTGCCGCCGGAAATGTTCCGGCTGTCAGCGCGCCAGGAAGCGGTCGTAAGCTGCCTGCCGGATCTCTAGGACACGAGGCAGGCCCATTTCATTCATAGTCTCGACGAAGCTGTCAAAATTATCGAGCGATTCCTCGCCGGTCAGGTACTTCAGGGCCATTTCGGAGGCGTAGGTGTCGATGGACGTAGCGAGGGAGCTATACTCTGTGCTCTCCTCAGTGGTCAGCGTTACGCCATAGGGCATCAGGTGGTCGGCCATCTCATTGTTCTCGACCCAAAGATCGACCGCCGCGACAGATTCCGGCGCGTTCTTCTGCTTGACCATGCCCTCCGCCTGCTTGGAAATACCGGCCCACTGCGTGCCGATATATTTGTCAAGGCCGTAGCGGGTGCCCGCGGGGTCGTTGAGAACGGTATCGGTAAAGGTGGGGACGCCGTCCTCCATCGTATAGCTGACACCCTCTGTTCCGTAGTTCCAATAAAGGTAGCCTTCGTCCGTAAAGCCGTAGTCCAGCCAGCGGAGCGCAAGAGGCAGCTTTTCATCAGAGCAGCTGGTGGTAACGGCGGCGACATAGCTCTGCACCGTGTCCTCCATCTGCGTAGCGGTGACCACGTCCCCCTCCTGCGCCACAGGGTAGGAAACGCCGATCCATTCTGCACCTGTCCCGGCGGATTCCGCATTCTGGATCCAGGTGCTCAGCTGGCTGGTCGCAGTTATAGTGGTTCCGGTTTCATCGTTTAATGTCTTGGTACTCATTCCATTGTCGTCCAGGGTTACCGAATCCGGGTCGATCAGCCCGTCCTCGTACCAGGTGTTGAGCTGCTGCATGTAATTCTTCCAGTTTTCCTGGGCCATGGAATACTGCACCTTGCCGTTGTCGTCAATGTAAAAGCTGGGGCTGAAGGTGGTGTAAGCGCCGTACGCGGAGCCGAACCCTGTGTACATTCTCGATGTGACAAAGGCAAACCGCGCCCCATAAGCTTCATTGAAGGTGCGGATGATGGTGTCCCAGTCCTCCATAGTGACGGGTTCGTCCAGCCCCTGCTCATTGAGCCAGTCCGCCCGGAGCACCGGCCCGGCATAGACCGCGCCCCAGATGGATTCGCGGAAACTTCCGACCCCGTAATACTGCCCCGAGTCCGTTTTCAGAGATTTGTCGTAATGCTCGTTCTCCTGAAGGTACTGCCAATAGTTGGGCGCATAGGTCGGAAGGTCTGCGGTAAGGTCGCGGATCACCCCATCATCGATATATTGCTGGGCATTGCTGATAATCTGCCAAAACATGATATCCGGGAGATCGTCACTGACCAGTAACAGGTTGAACGCCTGCGTGTTGTCGCTGCCCGCCGCCGGGAACTGCCACTCCACATTGATGCCGGTCATTTCAGCAAGCCCGGTGTGGAAGGGAGACTCCGTGTAATCAGTATAAGAGGAATCTGGGCCCAAAGTGCCCGCTGTCCACACCGTCAGCGTCTCGTCCGTCTCAATCGGATAGCCCGCGAACTCTTCTGTTTCGCCGGAAGAAGCCGCCGCGCTGGACTGGGTGCTGGCTGTGCTCTGGGAGGATTCTCCGCCATCGCCGCAGCCGGAAAGGGCGGCGGAAGCCATCATGGCGGCGAGGATTGCCGCTAAAATCTGTTTGGTTTTCATCAATGTTTCCCTCCTGTTTTGTGATTGTGTGGGGTTTCCTGTGTCTTCAGTATACCAAACCCGGCCCGCAAAATACAGAAGCCAAATCGCAAAATCGCTTCCCAAAACGCAAAAATGCGCTGCCAATTTTGCAAATGGACTGCTCTTTTCTCAAAAAAGCAGTGGTCAGAATTGAAAAAACTGGCCGAATTTGATATAATGGAGGCATGAAACAGAAGGAGGCACGGTATGCATCGTTCAAATTCAAACAGGAGCTATTTTCTTCGATTCCTCTATTCCTATCTTTTGATCCTGCTGGTCCCCTTCCTGACCATCTTTGTCACCTATTTTTCCGCCGACTACACCGTCCGCAACGAGATCCTGCTTTCGAGCAAAAACAGCCTGCACCAGTTTTTCGGCAATGTGGACACCCGCCTCTCCGAAATGGTGAGCACCTGCTTTCAGGTCCTGCAGGGCAGCACCGTCAAGCGCCGCAGCTACAGCCTGCAGATGGGCGCGCCCGAAAACGGCTACGAGACCTATGAGATCAAGCAATATCTGAACGGGCTTACTCGGGACACCTTTTCGGACGTCTTTGTCTACTACTACCTCTCCGATCAGGTCATCTCGGCGGACTATTCGGCCCTCTCGGGGGAGTATTACTCCACTACCTACTATTCCGCCCTCGGCGAATCCACTGTGGAGGATTTCCGCCGGCTTTTGACGGTGGAACGCGGCAACACGCCCCGCCTTATCTCGCTGGGCGGCCCGATCACCCGCCCGAACCTCGCAGTCGTCATGGGACAGAATACAGGCTACGCTTTAGCTTCCCCCGAAATGAGCGTCTGCGCGGTTTTGCAGCCCGCCCTCCTCGAGCAGATGCTCAAGTCGGCAAACTTCCACCGGGACGGCATCATCCTCATCTTTGACGAGGAGGGAACCCCCCTCGCCGCGTCCGCCGAGTTTTCCGGGGAGCTCGACCTTTCCCGCTATGAGAACGACATCCTGAAGGAGGACACGATCGGCGGGGAGCGCTATGTCGTCCAGGTTCACGCCTCGGAAGTCCTAAGCTGCACCTATGTCTCGCTGACCCCTGTCTCCGCCTTCTGGGAACGGCTCAATATGCTGCGGATCATCGCGCTGGTGAGCATGCTGCTCTGCATGGGGGTCTCGGCCTTTGTCACCATCTATCTGACCCGCCGCAACTACTCCCCCATCACCTCGCTCTTAAGCACCATCCGCACCAGAACCAACCGCTCCTATGACCGGCGGGAACAAAACGAGCTGGAATTTGTCCGCACCGTCTTGCAGCAGTCGCTGGAGGAAAACGACCTCCTTTCCAGCCGGATCGAAAACGAAAGCCACGCCCTGCAGGAGGATTTCCTGCTCCGCGCCCTGCAGGGAAGCTATAACCAGGACTGCGACGACGAAGACGCCTTCTCCGCCTACCAGATCCGCCTGCTCTCGGACAAGTTCGGGGTCGTCCTGCTCCAGGTGGAGGAATATGACAAGGATGCGGTCGGCGGCCGCGACCCGGCCGAAAGCCAGCGGATCCTTTCCTTTATCCTCGCAAACGTCTTCCCCGAGCTTTCCGCCGCCGTCCATCAGGGGTTCCTCCTCGAGCTGGGATCGATGCGCTATGTCGGCGTGCTCAACTTCCGCAGCGGACGGGACGAGGAGCTGCTCGAGGACGCCCGCGCCCTCTGCGGCCGGTTCGGCGCATTTCTGTCCGAGCATTTCGGCATTCTCTGCACCTTCGCGATGAGCGACGTCCAAAGCGGCCTTTCCGGCCTCCACCTGGCATACAGCCAGGCCCTGCAGGCGATGAGCTACCGCTTTGTCTACGGGCGCGGGCGGCGCATCCTCTACCGCGACATCCGGGGCCGGCTCTTCTGCTACAACAGCGCTGCCGACTCCAAGGCGGCGCAGATCCTTCTCCATTATGTCCAGCTTGATTCCCCCGGCGACCCGCAGCGCACTGCCGCGGAGGTCGCGGGCGCTTTCTCCCTCTCTCAGGAATCGGCCTTTGAGACCTTCCAGTGCTACCGCTATGAGATTGCCAACACCCTGAACAAAATCGCGCGGCAGATCGGTTCCGTCCCCCCGGATGAGGAGGCCGACCTCCTCCGCGGCCTCCTCGAGGCCGAGACCCTCGCCGACTACCAGCGAAGCCTCGCCGAAGCGGTGGAAAAGCTCCGCCTTCACCGGGCCGCCAGCCGGGAGACCCACACCATCTGCGACCGCGCCGCCGCCTATATCCGCGGCCACTACGCCGATCCGGATTTGAACAACAACGCGCTGGGCAATATCCTCGGGATCTCCCCCTCCTACCTCTCCAAGCTGTTCAAGCTGCAATTCGGGGTGGCCCCGCTCGACTATCTCGCCCAGCTGCGCATCGGCGAAGCCAAAAATCTTTTGCAGCAGACCGCCTTCACGATGGACGAGATTGCAGCCAAAACCGGCTTCCTCACCGGCCCCGCCCTCATCAAGGCTTTCCGCCGGCTCGAAGGGATCACGCCGGGGGCCTACCGCAAGCTGATGCAGGAGGCGGAAACCCTCGAACGCTCCCGCTGACCCGGCAGCATAGGGCTGTGAAAAATTGCTATTTTCTGAATAATTCTTTACAGTTTCTTACAGTTTGGTAAAATTCCTTGCCACCCGTTCCGAAATGTGCTATGATGGGGAAAAGGAGTGTGATCATTTTGCTGAAATGGAAACGCTTTGTGGCCGCGCTGATGGCGGCTGCCGCTATCGCCGCAGCTTCCTCGATGCCGGCTGCTGCGAAGGACGGGTATCTGGACCGCGCCGTTGACGACAACATCCAGCAGCTCGTCATGCTGTCCTCCAAAAACCCCTACCTCTACTGCGCGATGATCACGCCCGACCCCGACGAACGCGCCGTTCTCAGGGAAGCCGCGCAGGAAATCACCGCGGGCTGCACGACCGCCGCCCAGAAGGCTGCCGCCATCTACCGATGGGTGACGACAAACCTCTATTACGACGAGGATTCCGTAAGCTCCGGCGCCCTCCCCGGCGGCGACCCCTACTCCGCCTACACCACCCGCGTTGCAGTCTGCGAAGGATTCGCCACCCTCTTTGCCGAGCTGATGAATGCGGTCGACGTGCCCTGCGTCGCCTTCCACGGCTCGAGCATCAGCGACCCGCTCGGCATCTATATGGATTCGGTGAGCGGCTGGGAGCAGGAGAACTACGACACGGTCAACCACGCCTGGAACGCCGCTTATATAGACGGGCAGTGGCTTTACTATGACCCCACCTGGGACTGCGGCAATAAGGTCGTAAACGGCCAGCGGGTCGAGGGATCCGCTACCCGCCGCTACTACGCCATTTCCGCCGAAGATCTCGGCGCGAACCACCGCACCGCCTACCGCATCAATGACGACGGCGCCTTCCGCCTGATCGGGGACGAGTGGCTCTTCTGCGACCAGAACGGCGTCGTCTACTCCGGCGTCTGGTACGACGGCTACAACTCCGACCTCTATTATATGGAAGAGGGCAAGCCCCTGACCGGCCGGACCGTCGTCGACTACCAGCTCATTGATTTCGACAGCGACGGCCGCTACATCCGCACCCTCTACGACTACACCGGCTGGCAGCTTTACCGCGGCGACTGGTACTACATCCGCCAGGGCATCGCCTGCTACGGCTGGGGATACCTGGGCGGCCGCTGGTACTACCTCGACCCTGAGACCAGTATTATGCAGACCGGATGGAAGTATATTGGCGGGGCATGGTACTACCTGAGCTCCTCCGGCGCAATGCTCACCGGATGGCAGTACATCAACGGTGCGTGGTACTACCTCACCTCTTCCGGGGCGATGGCGACCGGGTGGCAGTACATCGGCGGGAAGTGGTACTACTTAAGCCCCTCCGGCGCGATGCTCACCGGGTGGCAGCATATCAACGGGAAATGGTACTACCTGTACGGCGACGGCTCGATGGCGGCCAACACCACCATCGACGGCTACTACCTGAACAGCCAGGGGACCTATTGACGGAAACGACAACGCCTTCCCTTTTCCGGGAAGGCGTCAGTTTGTCAAAAAGCCACTAATAAAAGTAAACCTACAAAAAGAGAACGGAAAGTTTTCGCCCGCCTTTTTCAAAAGGCGGCAGATTCCAAAAGCAGAGCCTTTGGCCGCCCATCGCAATGGGCGGAACCTTACTTTTCGCGCCCCGGGCGCGAACAAAAAGAAAAAAGCGGGTCCGCAGACCCGCCGCGGATGACCCCGCGCTGTCATTTTGCTTGCAAAATGACAGGTTAGAATTTTTCAAGCTTTTATCCACGGCTTATTTGCGTCAGCAAACAACACTCCTTTGTGCAATTTGCCAGACCATACTCTCTTTTTCGACACTCTGAACCGCCGTATAGAATCTTATACGGCGGTTTTTTACCTTTATAGATTGGAATAGCCGTCCAGGAAAGCGTCCACCTCTTTGGCGCATTCCCGGCCTTCCAAAATGGCCCATACTACCAGGGACTGCCCCCGGTGCATATCCCCTGCTGTGAAAATCCCGGGGATGCTGGAAGCATATTTCCCCGCTTCCGTTTTTACCGTCCGGCGGGGGGAAAGCTCCACCCCGAATGCAGCGGCAGTTTCCTCGTCGCAGCCCAGGAAGCCTGCGGCAATCAGCAGCAGCCCGCAGGGAAGAATCTCCTCACTGCCGGGGACAGGCTGAGTGCGGCGCGCTTCGTCCAGCTTCACTTGGACAGTCTCTACGGCCGTGATCCGGCCGTCCTCGCCGGTGAGAATGCGGTTTACCGTGGTGCAGTAGCGCCGGGGGTCCTGGCCAAAACGGGCGATTGCCTCCTCCTGGCCGTAATCCGTTTTGCAGACCCGGGGAAACTCGGGCCAGGGGTTGTCCGCAGTCCGGCTCATAGGCGGACAGGGCATCATTTCCAGCTGTGTAACGGACTTGCATCCCTGGCGGATAGCGGTGCCGACACAGTCGTTTCCTGTGTCGCCGCCGCCTACTACCACCACGTCCAGGCCCTTGGCGCTGACGAAATTCCCGTCCTTCAGGCCGGAATCCAGCAGGCTTTTGGTGGTCTGCCGGAGGAAATCCACGGCAAACAGGACGCCGCCCGCCCCTTCCCGGCCTTCGGCCTGGATGTCCCGGGGGTGCTCCGCCCCGCAGCAGAGGACCACGGCGTCAAATTCCCGCCGCAATTCCTCCGGGGAGATGTCCGGCCCCACCTGGATATTGACCCGGAATTCTACGCCTTCCTCCTCCATGAGTTTAACGCGGCGCTCCACCACCCGTTTATCCAGCTTCATGTTGGGGATGCCGTACATCAAAAGCCCGCCGGGGCGGTCGTTTTTCTCAAACACCGTCACCCGGTGCCCCCGCTTGTTGAGCATATCCGCGCAGGCCAGTCCAGAGGGGCCGGAACCCACCACCGCCACCCGCTTTTCCGTGCGGACGGCGGGAGGATGGGGCTGCATCCAGCCGCCGGCATAGCCGCTTTCGATGATTGCAAGCTCATTGTCCCGGATGGAAACCGGGGCGTCCCCCAGCCCGCAAAGACAAGCGGCCTCGCAGGGCGCGGGGCAGACCCGGCCGGTGAACTCCGGAAAATTATTGGTCTTTAAAAGGCGGGAAAGGGCGTGCCGGGCGTTGCCGTGATACACCTCGTCGTTCCACTCCGGAATGAGATTGTGCAGCGGGCAGCCGGCAGCCATCCCATGGAGCAGCATCCCCGACTGGCAGAAGGGGACGCCGCAGTTCATGCAGCGGGCGCCCTGCCGCATCCTTTCCTCCTTGGAAAGAGGTTCGTGAAATTCGTCAAAATCCTGGATCCGCGTCAGCGGCTCCCTGGACGGCGCGGACCTTCTCTGGTATTCTAAAAAACCGGTTGGTTTTCCCATACTGTTTCTCCTATCTCTGTGTTACCTGGTAAAAGGCTTCAATTTCCGCCTCTTTGCGGCCCATGCCGCGCTTTTCCATAGCGGCGATGGCGTCCAGCATTTTCTTGTAGTCCTTGGGCATGATCTTTTTAAACTGAGGGATATAGCTGCTGAAATCCGCCAGGATTTTTTCTCCCAGGGGGGACCCGGTGGCGCGGCAGTGCTCCCGGATGAGCCGTCCCAGCTGTTCGATGTCGTGGGACTCGGTGAGATTTTCGATAGAAACCATACCCTTGTTCACCTTGCGGTAAAGGTCGTGGCCGGTATCCAGCACATAGGCGACGCCGCCGCTCATGCCTGCGGCAAAATTCTTGCCCACCGGACCCAGAACTACCACCGTGCCGCCTGTCATATATTCGCAGCCGTGATCCCCCACGCCCTCCACAACGGCAGCAGCGCCGGAATTGCGCACGCAGAACCGTTCGCCTGCGATGCCATTGATGAAGGCTTTGCCGCTGGTTGCGCCGTAAAGGGCCACGTTGCCAATGATGATGTTTTCCTCCGGACGGAAGCGGCTCCCCTCCGGCGGGGCCACCGCCAGCTTGCCGCCGGAAAGGCCCTTGCCGAAATAATCGTTGCTGTCCCCGGAAAGGACCATGGTCACGCCCTTGGGCAGGAACGCGCCGAAGGACTGGCCTCCGCCGCCCTTGCAGAGAAGGCGGAAGGTATCCTCCCGGAGGCCGCCGCCAAAGCGGCGGGTGACCTCAGACCCGAAGCGGGTCCCGGCGGCGCGGTCGGTGCTGGAAACCTCCAGCGACACTTGGCCCGGCTCGCCGGTAGTCAGATTCTGCCGCAAAGCAGGAAGGATAACCCGCTCGTCCACTGTCTTTTCCAGCTGGAAATCGTAGGCGTCCTGCCGCCGGAAATGGCAGGTCCCGGCGTAGGGCCGGGCCAGGATGCCGGACAGATCCACCAGCGATCCCCGGGACGCAGCGGAATTTTCCCGCTGCCGCAGCAGATCGGTGCGGCCCACCAGCTCATCCACTGTGCGGACGCCCAGCTTCGCCATAATCCGGCGCAGCTCCTCGGCAATGAAAAGCATGAAATTCATCACATATTCCGGCTTGCCGGCAAAACGCTTGCGCAGTTCCGGATTTTGGGTGGCAATGCCGAAAGGGCAGGTGTCCAGATTGCAGACCCGCATCATCATGCAGCCCATGGACACCAGAGGGGCGGTGGCAAAGCCGAATTCCTCGGCTCCCAGCATACAGGCAATGGCCACGTCCCGGCCGCTCATCAGCTTGCCGTCGGTTTCCAGCCGCACCCGGGAGCGCAGCCCGTTTTCCATCAAGGTCTGATGGGCTTCCGCAAGCCCCAGCTCCCAGGGCATCCCGGCGCTGTGGATGGAACTGCGGGGGGCGGCCCCGGTGCCGCCGTCGTAGCCGGAAATCAGCACCACGCTGGCCCCCGCCTTGGCAACGCCGGCCGCGATGGTGCCAACGCCAGCTTCCGAAACCAGTTTTACTGAAATATCCGCGCTGGAGTTGGCGTTTTTCAGGTCGTAAATCAGCTGCGCCAAATCCTCGATGGAGTAAATGTCGTGGTGAGGCGGCGGGGAAATCAGGGAGACGCCGGGGGTGGAGTACCGGGTTTTGGCAATCCAGGGGTAAACCTTCTTCCCGGGCAGATGGCCGCCCTCGCCGGGCTTTGCGCCCTGGGCCATTTTGATTTGGATTTCCTTGGCGGAGATAAGGTATTCGCTGGTGACGCCGAACCGGCCGGAGGCCACCTGCTTGATGGCGCTGCAATATTCCGATCCCAGCCGTTCCGGAAGCTCCCCGCCCTCGCCGGAATTGGATCTGCCGCCCAGCCGGTTCATGGCCAGGGCCAGGCATTTGTGGGCTTCCTCGGAAATGGAGCCGTAGGACATGGCCCCGGTTTTGAACCGCTTCACAATCTGGGAAGCAGGCTCCACCTCCTCCAGCGGAACGCCGCCCTCCGGGTCGAAGGCGAAGTCCAGAAGCCCCCGCAGGGTGTGGGGACGGGTTTCATCGTCTACCAAGGCGGTGTAGGCCTGGAACTTTTCAAAGCTGCCCGAACGGACCGCCTGCTGCAGCGCCACAATAACCTGAGGGGAATAAAGGTGGTCGTCCTTGTCCGGCCCGCTGCGGAGATTGTGGCTGCCGGAGGAATCCAAAGTGGCGTCCACCCCCAGCCCCAGGGGATCAAAGGCCCGGGAATGGCGGGCGTGGATGTCCTGGTCGATTTCTTCCAGGCCGATGCCCTCCACCCGGCTGACGGTGTTGGTAAAATATTCGTCCACCACCGATTTGCGGATGCCCACCGCCTCGAAAATCTGGGCAGACTGGTAGGATTGGAGGGTGGAAATGCCCATTTTGGAGGCAATTTTGACCACGCCGTTCAGGACGGCTTTGTTGTAATCCGCAATGGCCAGGTAAAGGTCCTTGTCCAGCATGTGGTTTTCGATAAGCTCCCCAATGGCTTCGTGGGCCAGGTAGGGGTAAACGGCAATGGCCCCGTAGCCCAGCAGCGTGGCGAAATGGTGAACGTCCCGGGGTTCTCCGCTTTCCAGGATAATGGAAACGGCGGTGCGCTTTTTGGTGCGGATCAGGTACTGCTCCATGGCGGACACTGCCAGCAGCGAAGGAATGGCCACATGGGTTTCATCTACGCCCCGGTCGGAAAGGACGATAATGGATGCGCCGTTTTTATAAGCCTTGTCCACCTGCACAAAGAGCCGGTCCAGAGCCTTTTTCACCGGGGTGTTCCGATAGTAAAGCAGGGAAACCACGGCGGTGCGCAGGCCGCCCCGGCGGAGGTTTTTGATTTTCAGCATGTCAATCCCGGTGAGGATGGGGCTGTCGATCTGCAAAACGGCGCAGTTCTCCGGCTTTTCCTCCAGAAGGTTGCCCTCTGCGCCGGCGTAGACCGTGGTGCTGGTGACCACCTTTTCCCGGATGGCGTCGATGGGGGGATTGGTCACCTGGGCAAAGCTCTGCTTGAAGTAGTTGAACAGGGGCTGATGCTTGTCGGAAAGGACCGCCAGGGGGATGTCAATGCCCATGGAGGCGGTCTGCTCGCCGCCGTCCCGTGCCATTGGGAGGATAGCGGTCTTAATGTCCTCATAGGTGTAGCCGAAAGCCTTGTAAAGCTTGTCCCGAAGCTCCTGGGGAGCGGTTTCCACCTTCTGGTTGGGGGCTTTAAGGGAGGACAGGTTTACCAGGTTCCGGTCCAGCCATTCGCCGTAGGGCTGCCGCCGGGCATAGGAGCTTTTCAGCTCCTCGTCGGAGATCACCCGGCCCTGGCGCATATCCACTGCCAGCATCCGTCCCGGCTCCAGGCGGCTCTTTTGGACAATCTGCTCCGGCGGGATGTCCAGCGCCCCCACCTCGGAAGCCAGGATGAGGAAGCCGTCGCTGGTGATATAGCAGCGGGAGGGCCGCAGGCCGTTCCGGTCCAGGGTGGCCCCCACCAGGTCGCCGTCGGAAAAGAGGATGGAGGCGGGGCCGTCCCACGGCTCCATCATAGTGGCGTAATAATGGTAAAAATCCCGCTTTTCCCGGCTGATGCCGTCCTCGTTCTCCCAAGGCTCCGGGATTGCCGCCATCATGGCCAGAGGCAGTTCCATGCCGTTCATCACCATAAACTCGATGGCGTTATCCAAAATAGCGGAGTCGGAGCCGCAGGGATCCACCGCAGGGAGGATCTTGTCCATGTCGGCCTGAAGGAAGGGGGAACGCATGGTCTCTTCCCTGGCAAGCATCCGGTCCACATTGCCGCGGATGGTGTTGATTTCCCCGTTGTGGAGCAGGAACCGGTTGGGATGGGCCCGCTGCCAGCTGGGAGTGGTGTTGGTGGAAAAGCGGGAATGGACCAGGGCCATAGCGGAGACGTACCGTTCGTCCTGAAGGTCGTCGTAAAAGCTGCGGAGCTGGTGGACCAGGAACATCCCCTTGTAAACAATGGTGCGGCTGGAAAGGGAGGCCACATAGGTGCTGCTGCCGCTCTGCTCAAAGGTGCGGCGCACCACATAGAGCCGGCGGTCGAAGGCGATGCCGGCTGGAATATCCTTGGGCTTGCGGATAAAGCACTGGTAAATCTCCGGCATACAGTCCCGGGCCTTCTGCCCCAGTATCTCCGGATGAACCGGCGCCTTCCGCCAAAAGGCGAAATCAAGCCCTTCCTTTTTGACAATGACCTCCAAAAGCTTCTGGGCCTGGGCGCGCAGCACCATATCCTGGGGGAAGAAAAACATTCCCACGCCGTATTCCCGTTCCTTCCCCAGCTCCTGGCCGCGCTCTTTGGCGATGGCGCTGAAAAAAGGGTGGGAAACCTGGAGCATAATGCCGACGCCGTCGCCTACCTCCCCGGTGGCGTCCTTGCCGGCGCGGTGCTCCAGCTTTTCCACGATTTTCAGGGCGTCGTCCACCACCCGGCGGCTTTGGACGCCCCGAATGTTGACCACCGCGCCGATGCCGCAGGCGTCGTGTTCAAAGGACCGGCGGCGAAGCCCGTTTTGTACCTGTTCCAAACTGATTCCTCCAAATCGCTTATTTTCCGCTGTCTCCGTAGTTTGCTAAGACCCGCGCGGAAGGGTCGGAAACCCGGCAGCCCTCCCAGTCCGGGTTGGGCATCCAGAAGCCGGGGATCATCTCGGCCTGGCCGGGGTAAAAGGATTCAAATAGTTCCCGGTAAAGAAGGGATTCCTTGGTAAAGGGCCGGGCATGCTCATACCTGCGGCGGCCCGCCTCAAATTCCGCGTCGGTGTACCGCTCCTCCGCGTAGGCCTTCAGGTCGTCCACCATGGAGTGGCCCACCGCGTCGGAAAAGGCGGCCTTTTCCCGCATCAGGATGGATTCGGGGAGATAATCCCCCTGGAAAGCCCTCCGCAGAAGGTATTTCCCCTTGCCGTAAACATTGCGCTTTTTTTCCGGGTCAATGCTCATAACATATTCCACAAAATCCAAATCCCCAAAAGGCACCCGGGCCTCCAGGGAGTTGACCGAAATGCAGCGGTCCGCCCGCAGCACGTCGTAAAGATAAAGCTCCCGCACCCGTTTTTGAGATTCCTCCTGGAACGCCTGGGCGCTGGGGGCAAAATCGGTGTACTTGTAGCCGAAAAGCTCGTCGGAAACCTCGCCGGTAAGGAGCACCCGGATGTCCGTGGACCGGTGGATGGCCCGGCAGACCAGGTACATCCCGATGCTGGCCCGGATGGTGGTAATGTCGTAGGTTCCCAGGGCCTGAACCACAGTGGGAAGGGCTTCCAATACGTCTTCCCGGGTGATAATGACCTCGTGATGGCGGCAGCCCAGATAATCCGCTGCCTGCCTGGCATACTTCAAATCAATGGCGTCCGTATCCATTCCCACGGCGAAGGTGTCGATGGGCTTGCCCAGAAGCCTTGCCGAAACCGAACAGACTAAGGAGGAGTCCAGCCCCCCGCTCAGCAGAAATCCCAGGGGGACGTCCGAATCCAGGCGTTTTTCAATGCCGGCGGTGAGCTTTTCCCGGATATTCCGGCAGATTTCGTCTAAGCTGTCACGGCAGGCGTTTTCCACCTTCCCCATATCCCGGTAGCAGACGAACTTTTCCCCGTCAAAGTAGCAGCCGGGCGGGAAGGGATGAATCTTCCCGCACAGCCCCACCAGGTTTTTGGCCTCGCTGGCAAAGAGCATGCCGCCGTCCTCCGCCCGGCCGTAAAATAAGGGCCGGATGCCGATAGGGTCCCGGGCGGCAAGGTATTTGCCGGTTTTTCCATCATAGAGGATCAAGGCAAACTCTGCGTCCAGCATCCGGAACATCTCCGTGCCGTACTCCCGGTAAAGGGGGAGCAGAACCTCGCAGTCGGACTCGCTCAAAAAGGAATACCCCTTCTTTTCCAGCCCGGCCCGGATTTTCCGGAAGCCGTAAATTTCCCCGTTGCAGACCAGATAGTCCCCGCCTAAGGAAAAGGGCTGCATGCCCTCCGGCTGAAGCCCCATGATAGCCAGGCGGTGAAAGCCCAGCCACCCTTTCCCTGTATCAATGACGCGGGTGTCGTCCGGGCCGCGGGACTTGGTCCGGTGAAACCCTTCCTGGAAGCGCGCCAGCGGAAGCCCTGCGCCGCAATATCCCATGATGGAACACATTGTTTTCCTCTCCTTTTGGTTGTTTTGTCCGGCGCCAATAGAAAGCCTACCGCACGCCGAAAAGCAGATCGCCGTAGTTCGGGTAAGGATAGAAACTCCGGCCGGCGATGCTTTCCATTTCATCCGCCGCAATGCGCAGCTCGTTCATGGCGCTGAGCACCGTCTGCTGGTAATACTTGGCCCGGGCCAGCCCGTCGCACTCTATCTGGTCCAGATGGAGCAGCGCGTCCTCCAGCGCCTGGGCCTTTTGATACATACAGCCGCAGAGGGCGGAAATTTTCTTCAGCTGCTCCTCCTCATAGGTGCAGTCCACGCCGGACAAGGCGGCCTTTTTAGCGTTGATCGTCTCTCCCAGGTGGCGGGCATAGGCGGAGTAAGCAGGCAGCAGGTCTTTTTTGGCCATATCCAGCATGGTAACCGCTTCGATATTGAGGATTTTGCTGTAATTGTCCAGCAGGATGTCATACCGGGCGCGGATTTCCGTTTCACTGAACACCTTGTGGGCGGCAAAAAGGGCGATATTCTTGGGGCTTGTAAAATGCGGCAGGCAGTCCGGCGTGGTTTTCAGGTTCAGCAGCCCGCGGCGCTGGGCTTCTTCCACCCAGGCGCCGTCATAGCCGTTGCCGTTGAAGATGATGCGCTTATGGGACCTGATGGTATCGCGGATCAGGGCGTGGAGGGTTTTGTTAAAGTCCTCCGCCTTCTCCAGCGCGTCGGCGTACTGCCGGAGGCTTTCGGCCACGGCGGTGTTCAAAACAATGTTGGCGCCGGAAATGGAGTCGTTGGAGCCAAGCATCCGGAACTCGAACTTGTTGCCGGTGAAGGCAAAGGGAGAGGTGCGGTTGCGGTCGGTGGAATCCTTGGGGAACCGGGGCAGGATATGGACGCCCACTTTATAAATCTCCTTCTCCCGGGAGCCGTATTCCTCGCCTTTTTCGATGGCGTCCAGAATCTCGGTAAGCTCGGTCCCTAAGAACATGGAAACGATGGCGGGAGGCGCTTCGTTGGCCCCCAGGCGATGGTCGTTGCCGGCCGACGCTACCGAGATGCGCAGCAGATCCTGGTAATCGTCCACCGCCTGAATAACAGCGCACAAAAACAGCAGGAACTGGGCGTTTTCATAAGGGGTGTCGCCGGGGTCCAGGAGGTTTTTGCCGGTGTCGGTGGAAATGGACCAGTTGTTGTGCTTGCCGGAGCCGTTGACGCCTGCGAAGGGCTTTTCGTGGAGCAGGCAGACCAGGCCGTGCTTTTTGGCGATGCGCTGCATCAGCTCCATGGTCAGCTGATTGTGGTCGGCGGCGATGTTGGTGGTGGTAAAGACCGGAGCCAGCTCGTGCTGGGCGGGAGCTACCTCATTGTGCTCGGTTTTGGCCAGCACACCCAGCTTCCAAAGCTCGGCGTTCAAATCCTCCATAAACTCGGACACCCGGGTTTTAATGGTTCCGAAATAGTGGTCGTCCAGCTCCTGTCCCTTGGGCGCTTTGGCTCCAAAGAGGGTGCGGCCGGTATAGATCAGGTCCGGGCGCTTATCAAACATTTCCCGTTCCACCAGGAAATACTCCTGCTCCGGTCCCACAGTGGTGCGGACCGTGGTGGTTTCCGTGTCGCCGAAAAGCTTCAGCACCCGCATAGCCTGGCGGTTGATGGCCTCCATGGACCGGAGCAGAGGCGTCTTTTTATCCAGCGCCTCGCCGCCGTAGGAACAGAAAGCCGTAGGGATGCAGAGGGTTTTGCCCTTGATGAAGGCGTAGGAGGTGGGGTCCCAGGCGGTGTAGCCCCGGGCCTCAAAGGTGGCGCGAAGCCCGCCGGAGGGGAAGGAAGAAGCGTCCGGCTCGCCCTGGATCAGCTCCTTGCCGGAAAACTCCAGAATCACCCGCCCGTCGTCGGTGGGGGTGATGAAGCTGTCGTGCTTTTCAGCGGTGATGCCGGTCATGGGCTGGAACCAATGGGTGAAATGGGTGGCGCCCTTTTCAATAGCCCAGTCCTTCATGGCGTTGGCCACCACATTGGCTACAGCGTTGTCCAGGTGCCTGCCCTGCTTGATGGTGCGCTGAAGCTGCTTATAGGTTTCCCTGGGAAGCCGTTCCCGCATAACAGCGTCGCTGAAAACGTTCGTGCCGAATACTGAAGTAATGGTATTCATACAGACAACTCCTCTTTTGCAAATAAAATAAGCGGCAAAGGCTGCGGGGATTTTCCCGCGACGCCTTTGCCGCTGTTTCTTATGTGCAATATCATACACCATGTTTCGCCGAATGTCAAGAGCTTTTTTCAAGAAATTCAAATATTATATTTCGAATTATCAATTGAATATCGAATATAATTTCTTGCAATATGTTGCAAATAACTTCTTCTATTTTATTTCTGGAAGTCTCTTACGATTCCCGGCTGGATAAAAGGCGGTTTTTTTGTGAAGTATAAACGTTGACACTCCCCGATGTGCGGCGTTATAATAAAAACAAATATTGAGAAAATAAGTGTTTTTATGTGAGCAATGGCGTTCATAGTGTCTAGGGGGTTACTGCACCCCAAAGGGGCATCATGAACGTTTTTTATTTTATTTGAGCCGGTTTCGCTGGCACGCCGTTGGAAAGGAGAAAGTACTCATGTATTCTTATGAAGAAGTTATGACCTACTGCCGGGAGGAGGACGTCAAGTTCATCCGCCTGGCTTTCTGCGACCCTTCCGGCCGCCAAAAAAATATCGCCATTATGCCGGCCGAGCTGGAACGGGCATTCCGCTACGGGATTTCCTTCGACGCCTCGGCTATCCCGGGATTCGGGGATGAAGCCAGGTCCGACCTGTTCCTTATCCCGGACCCGTCCACCCTGGCCGTGCTGCCCTGGCGGCCGGCCCAGGGACGGGTGGTGCGGATGTTCTGCGACATCCGCCGCCCCGACGGCTCCCCTTTTCCCAAAGACAACCGCCGCCTGTTAAAGCTGGCTGCCGCGGCCGCAGAAGAGATGGGGGTTTCCTGCAGTTTTGGAGTGGAATTTGAATTTTATCTGTTCCGGACCGACGAAAACGGCGACCCCACCCGCATCCCCTTCGACCAGGCGGGCTATATGGACATTGCGCCGGAGGACCGGGGGGAAAACATCCGGCGGGAGATTTGCCTGACCCTGGAAAACATGGGCATCCAGCCGGAAAGCTCCCACCATGAGGAAGGGCCGGGACAGAACGAGATCGACTTCCGCTACAGCGACCCCCTGTCTGCCGCAGACGACGCCGTCACCTTCCAGGCAGTGGTACGGGCTGTCGCCATGCAGAACGGCCTGGCGGCCTGCTTTTCCCCAAAACCCCTGCCCGGCCAAAGCGGCAACGGGCTGCACATCAATATGTCCATCCAGAGCGCCGGCGGCCTGGCGGACCGCCATGCCTTTATGGCGGGGATTTTGGAGCATATCCGGGAGATCACCTATTTTCTGAACCCCACAGAAGAATCCTATCTCCGTCTGGGGGAACGGAAGGCTCCGGAATATGTCACCTGGTCCTCAGAAAACAGGTCCCAGCTCATCCGCGTTCCCGCCGCCAAGGGGCCGTACGTGCGGTTTGAACTGCGCTCCCCCGACCCCGCCGCCAACCCCTATATCGCCTATGCGCTGTTGATATACGCGGGGCTGGACGGCATCCGGCGGCAGCTTTCTCTCCCGGAGCCGGTGAATCTGAACCTCTTTACCGCGGACCGTTCGGTCACGGAAAAATTGGAGCGCCTTCCTTCCTCTCTGGAGGAGGCCCGGGGTCTTGCCCTGCAAAGCCCCTTTATCCGGCAGTATATGCCGGAAATTTTGGAAGGAAGGTTCGCCGTATCTGATTAGGAAGGGAGAGGCATGAAGTGACTGCACAAAAAGACGCGGCCAGCGTTCTGGTCGTTTCATCCGGCCAGAAGGCGCGGCAGCTTTTTGCGGAAATCCTGCCCCAGGGAAGGTTCCAGCCGCCTTTGTCCGCCCCCTCCGCCGGGGAAGCCAGGCGGCTGTTGGTGGACCGGAGCTTTGACATCATCGCCGTCAACACTCCCCTGCCGGATGAATTCGGCGTACAATTTGCCCTGGAGGCCGCCCAAAACCGGAGCTGCGGCGTGCTTCTGTTTGTAAAGGCGGAAATGCAGGACGCCGTCAGCCTGAAGGTGGAGGACGCGGGCATTTTAACGCTGCCAAAGCCTGTGAACCGCCAGATGGTGTTCCAGTCGGTGAAGCTCCTTCTTGCCGCCCAGCAGAAAATCCGGGCTTTGGAGGAGCAGACCTACACCCTCCAGATGAAAATGGAGGAGATCCGGCTGGTCAACCGCGCAAAGCTCCTGCTGATGGAGCATCTGAAAATGGGCGAGGCGGAGGCTCACCGGTACATTGAGAAACGGGCCATGGACGCCTGTGTCAAACGCAGTGAAATCGCGGCAAGTATTATTAAAACTTATGAGAATTGAGGGATATCGGATGACAAAATACATTTTCGTAACCGGCGGGGTTGTCTCCGGGCTGGGAAAAGGGATCACGGCGGCATCCTTAGGAAGGCTGCTCAAGGCCCGGGGGCTTAAGGTGGCGGCCCAGAAGCTGGACCCGTATATCAACGTGGATCCCGGCACCATGAGCCCCTACCAGCACGGGGAAGTCTTTGTCACCGAGGACGGCGCGGAAACGGACCTGGACCTGGGACACTATGAACGCTTCATCGACGAGGACCTGAATCAGTTTTCCAACCTGACCACCGGAAAGGTCTACTGGAACGTCCTCAACAAGGAACGCCGGGGGGAATATCTGGGCGAAACGGTACAGGTCATCCCCCACATCACCAACGAGATCAAGTCTTTCATTTACAGCGTGGGCAAAAAGACCGGCGCAGACGTGGTCATCACCGAAATCGGCGGCACCACCGGCGACATCGAGAGCCAGCCTTTTTTAGAAGCCATCCGCCAGGTTGGCCTGGAAACCGGCCGGGAGAACA
>DVKD01000025.1 GCA_018716285.1 Candidatus Merdivicinus faecavium | reverse complement strand
TGCCGTCCGAGTCCTGGGAGAAAAGGGCCGCGCCCGCGCTTTGGAGCGGTTCCCAGATCCGCCGGTAATAGGGCGCGATGAACTCCCGCACCTGCAAAGGCCCCGCGAGCGGCCCCGACTTCCCCGCCATGTCCTCGTGGACGCAGAGGCAGTCGATGGTCAGGATACTGCTCACCCGTTCATAGACCTTGAGCGCCGTGTCGGCCATGACGGCGAGCATGTCCGCGATGAGCTCCGGCTCCTCATAGTAGGCAATACACAGCCCCTCCTCCCCCATCAGCTGCCGCGGCTCGTCAAAGCCGCCGGGGATGCTCCCCAGGATGAGGGTTCCCGCCTCCTGCCGCTTTTTGAGGGCGTGAAGGGCCTCCCGGTCGACCCGGTCCTCGGAGAATTCGTACCAGTGCCGGATCTTCTGCCAGTCCTCCATCGTCTGGACCGGATATTCCACCGGCAGCGGGATGGTGGCGCTCCCCTTGCAGAGCTTTTCCCGCCTGCCGTAGGCGTCGATGGCGACGGTGTAGTCCGGCGTGTCCTCGAGGACGCGCGGCGCGATGCCGGTGACCGGCCCGGCCTTAACCGGGAGCCAGGCATAATCCACGCTGTCCCAGCCAAAGGCGGAGAGGTCGCGCTCGGCGGCAGTGGCGCCCTGCGCCGCCCATTCCTCCTCCAGCCCGATCAGGGGGCCGAACAGCTCGGTGAACATCTCCCGCCCGGTGTACTGGAAGCGCATGTGCGCCAGGTATTCTTCCCTTGTCCAGATCATGGCAAATCCCTCCATGCGGAATCTGTTTTCATTATAACAGATTCCGCCCGCAAATCCATGCAGGATGGAGTAAAGCATGGAGGATCTTCCGCAAAGAGGTGCATCAAATGGAGCCATCCCAGATGAAAACATACTGCTTCCCCGTCGCCTATGCAGTCCTCCGGCACGCCGCGGCGGACTGGCGGATCCCGACCCGCACCATCCCGAACCACGAGCTGGTCTTTGTGCTGGAAGGGGAGCTGGAGATCCGCTTTGAAGGAAAAAAAGCTGCCGCGAAGCCCGGGACGCTGCTCTATTTCCGTCCCGGCCGTCCGCATTCCCTCAAGGCGGCGGGCGGGCCTGCGTATTTCTGCGCTGTCCATTTCGAGGCGGGGGAGGACGCCCTCCCCTTCCCCGATGCGGAAAGCTGGACGGATTTCCACAGCCTCCTGCCGATGCTCGAGGAGGTGGTCCGCCTCTGGAACCGCCGGGGGTACCTGGACGGCTGGGCGGCCGACCTCGCCTTTTCCCGGCTGCTGCTTGAGCTGTTCCGGCGGCGCGAAAATGACGCCATCCCAAGCAGCCGGCGCAAAATCGCCGCGGCAATCGCCTACATCCACGAGGACCCCGTCCGCCCGGTCACCATTGCCGCTCTCTGCGCGCTGACCGGGATGAAAAAATCCCATCTCATCCGCAGCTTCCGGCTCGTCACCGGCCAGTCCCCGATCCAGTACGCGCTGAATTTGCGGCTGGAGCGCGCCCGCGCCATCCTTCTCAACGAACCGGTGACGGTCAAGGAGGCGGCTTACCGCTGCGGATTCCGGGACGAGTTCTATTTCAGCCGCCTTTTCCGCAGCCGCTACGGCCTGTCCCCCGCGCAATATCGTCAAAATATCTGATTTTGTAAAAAAAGGCTTGACTTTGGGGCGGCGGTGTGGTATAATATACCTCGTTGCCGATGGAGAAGTCGCCTAGCCCGGTTTATGGCGCACGACTGGAACTCGTGTATGGGCTAATACCCCATCGAGGGTTCGAATCCCTCCTTCTCCGCCAAACCCTCTCTTGTCCGTTAGGACAGGAGAGGGTCTTTGTTTATACATTTTTTCGAAAGCATGTGAACTGGCGGCTGTTCTTTCTTCCCGGCCGCCAAGTTCAGCGTTTCGGCGAGCCCCATTTCTGCGCCGCCTGCTTTCCCCATCTGGACAAAACGCCGCAGCTTTAGCAATATTTTTCGACAATTCCGCGGAACGCTTGCCAATCAGCCTGATCGCGTATATACTAGATAAGGAAAATCCTGAAACTGGGGGAACGACTATGACATTGACAAAACAGCTTTCCGCCATCCTTCCGCCTGACGAAGAGGCGATGCGGGCTTCTAAGACCCGCTGGGACTCCATTGCAAAGCCCCTCGGGAGCCTCGGGAAGCTGGAAACTGAGATCACCCGGATCGCGGGCCTGACCGGCAGCGCGGAGGTGGACCTTTCCCGCCGCGCCGTCTTAATTTTCTGCGCCGACAACGGCGTCGTCGCTCAGGGCGTCACCCAGAGCGGCAGCGAGGTGACCGCCACCGTCTCCGAAAACTTCACCCGCGGCGCGGCCAGCGTCTGCGCGATGGCGCGGGCGGCGCATACGGAAGTATACCCGGTCGACATCGGCATCGCGCGGGAGATGGATGCGCCCGGCTTAATCGACCGCAAAATCCGCTTCGGCACTGCCGATATGACAGAGGGCCCCGCCATGACCCGGGAGGAAGCCATCCGTGCGATCCAGACCGGCATCGACCTGGTCGGGGAGCTGAAGGCGCAGGGCGTCCGGATCATCGCGACCGGCGAGATGGGCATCGGCAACACAACCACCTCCTCGGCAGTCGTCTCCGTCCTGCTGGACAAGCCGGTGGAAACGGTCACCGGCCGGGGCGCGGGCCTCGATTCGGCCGGGCTGCGCCGCAAGATCGCCGCCATCCGCCGCGCGGTCGAGAGTAACCGCCCCGACCCCTCCGACCCCATCGACGTCCTCAGTAAGGTCGGCGGCCTCGACATCGCCGGCATCGCCGGGGCGTTCCTGGGCGGCGCCATCCACCGGGTCCCGGTCGTCGTCGACGGCTTTATCTCAGGGACGGCGGCCCTCGTCGCGCTGCGGCTCTGCCCGGCGGCAAAATGCGCCGTCTTCGCCTCCCACGTCTCGGCGGAGCCGGCGGGGCGGATGGTGCTCGACGCCATCGGCCTCTCCCCTATGATTACAGCGGACATGTGCCTCGGCGAGGGAACCGGCGCGGTCTCCCTCTTTCCTCTGCTCGATATGGGGCTGGCTGTCTACCGCGAAATGCGCACCTTCGACGCCGCCAACATTGAAACCTACACCTACTTTGAGGACTGATTTATGGTGATCCTGATTTTAGGCGGCAGCGCGAGCGGCAAATCCGCCTTCGCCGAGTCCGCCGCGGTAAAGCTGGGCGGCAGGCGGCTCTACGCCGCCACCATGCAGCCCTTTGACAGCGAGTGCGAGGCCCGCATCGCCCGCCACCGGGAAATGCGGCGGGAAAAGCAGTTCGACACCTGGGAAATCTACCGCGGCCTCCGCGAAGCAGAAATCCCCGCCGGATACGACACCGTGCTGCTCGAATGCCTCTCAAACCTCCTCGCCAACGAAATGTACGGCCCCGAAGGCTGGGCGGGCGGAAATCTGGTGCCGCGCATCCTGGAGGGACTCTCGCGGCTCGCCGGGGCGGCGGAAAACCTCGTGATCGTCTCCAACGAGGTCTTTGCCGACGGGGACCGCTATGACCCCGAAACGCTGCAATATATGGAATTTCTGGGCGAACTCAACCGCCGCCTCGCCGCGCGGGCGGACGCGGTCGTCGAGGTCGTAAACGGCCTGCCCGTCTTCCACAAAGGAGTTATTTAAATGAAAAAGCTCTGGCGCGGCCTTGTGACCGCCTTCTCGATGTACTCTGCCCTCCCCATGCCGCAGGTCGCCTGGGACGCGGACAGCATGAAATACGCCCTCTGCTTTTTCCCCTTCGTCGGGGCGGCGGTGGGGGCGCTCTGTTTTCTGTGGGGATGGCTGTGCAGCTGGCTCGGCCTTTCGGCCTTCCTCTATGCCGGCGGGATGGTCCTCATCCCGCTGCTCGTAACCGGCGGCATCCATCTCGACGGCTTTGTCGACACTTCGGATGGGCTCCACTCCCACCTCGAGCCCGCCCGCAAGCTGGAAATCATGAAGGACCCGCACATCGGCGCCTTCGGGGTCATCCGCTGCGGGATGTACCTCCTCGCCCTCTTCGCCCTCGCGGGCGCGCTGGCGGGGAACCCGGGGGCTGCTCCCCTCTACGCCCTGGGCTTCTGGACGGCGCGGGGCTTCTCGGCCTTCGCCATCGTCACCTTCCCGGCGGCCAAAAACACCGGCCTCGCCCGCCTCTTTGCCGACAACGCCGACAAAAAGACGGTGCGGGTCGTGGCGGTCCTCGCCGTACTCGCCGGATTTGCGGGGATGCTCTGGGCGCACCTCTGGGCGGGACTGGCGGCGGCGGCCCTGTCGCTGATCCTTTATTACTGGTTTTACCGCATGTCCCGCCGGGAATTCGGCGGCATCACCGGCGACCTCGCCGGGTATCTCGTCTGCCTGCTGGAGCTTCTCTACCTGGCGGCGGCGGTTTTGGGAGGAATTTTAGGATGAAATTCATCACCGGCGGCATTTTTGCCGGCAAATACGAGCGCCTGCGCGCGCTGGGCTTTGCGCCCGATGAGATTGCGGACGGGCGGGACGTCCCCTTCGGGGAGGCGTTTGCAAAGCCCGCCCTCAACAAATTAAACGCCCTCATCCGCCGCCTGCTTGCCGCGGGGGAGGACCCGATGGAATTCGTGGCAAAGCAGGCCGCCCTGCACCCGGACATTGTCATCGCCTGCGACGAGGTTGGCTGCGGCGTCGTTCCCATTGAGAAAGAGGAGCGGGACTACCGCGAGGCGGTCGGGCGGATTTCCTGCCTGTTAGCCGGGCGCGCCTCCTCGGTCGAGCGGATCTACTGCGGCCTGGTCACCGAACTCAAGCCGGAGGGGAAGGCATGAGCGTTCTTGTCACCTTCATCCGGCACGGCAAAACAGCCGGCAACCTCCGCGGGGCCTACATCGGGAAAACCGACGAGCCGCTCTGCCCGGAGGGGGCAGCCGCCCTACGCGAAAGGCTGGCGGACGGCTTTTACCCGCCCGAACCGGGGATTCTGCTTACAAGCCCGCTCGCCCGCTGCCGCGAGACGGCGGCCATCCTCTACCCCGGCGCAGAGCCGCGCCCCGTCGCGGATTTCCGGGAGACGGATTTCGGGGAATTCGAGGGGAAATCCTACGCCGACTTAAACGGAAACCCCGACTACCAGCGCTGGATCGACTCCGGCGGGCAGACAGCCTTCCCCGGCGGGGAGGAGCCGGCAGCCTTCCGGGAACGCTGCGCCGCGGCTTTCCGGGCGGAAACGGCCGCCCTTCCGGACGGCTCAAAGCTGACCATTGTCTGCCACGGGGGGACGATTATGGCCATCCTCGGCGCGTTTTCCGCCCCGCGGCGGGATTTTTACGACTGGCAGGCCCCGAACGGCGGCGGCTTCCGCGGGATGCTCGACCCGAAAACCGGGCAGATTTTCGAGATTGCGCCCCTGACAGGGCGGAAGGACGGTTAAAGAATGGAAACTCTCTGCATGATCGGCGCGGGCTTTGTCCTCGACCTGCTCATCGGCGACCCGCACTGGCTCTACCACCCGGTGCGGCTCATCGGGCTCGGCATCTCAGGTGGCGAAAAACTGCTGCGCGCCCTCTTCCCCAAAACGAAAACCGGCGAACTGATCGGCGGCGCGGTGCTGGCCGTCTGCATCCCGGCCCTCAGCTTCGCCGTCCCCTTTCTTCTGCTCTGGCTCGCGGGGCTGGTCAGCCCCTGGCTCAGGCTCGCGCTCGGCGCGATTTTCTGCTACCAGATCTTCGCGGCGCGGAGCCTGCGGGACGAGAGCATGCGGGTGGGCCGCGCCCTCGAAAAGGACGGCCTGCCCGAGGCGCGCAGATACCTCTCCTGGATCGTCGGCCGGGACACCGAGCGGCTCGATGAAGCCGGGGTGGTCAAGGCGGCGGTCGAGACGGTGGCCGAGAACACCTCGGACGGGGTCATCGCCCCCCTCTTTTACATGATGATCGGCGGGCCGGCCCTCGGCTTCCTCTACAAGGGGGTCAACACCCTCGACTCGATGGTCGGGTACAAAAACGACAAATACCGCTACTTCGGCCGGGTCTCGGCGCGGCTGGACGACGTTTTCAACTTCATCCCCGCCATCCTCTCGGCCTGGCTGATGATCGCGGCGAGCGCGCTGCTGGGCTTTGACGCCAAAAACGCCGCCCGCATCTACAAGCGCGACCACAAAAAGCACGCGAGCCCCAACAGCGCCCGGACTGAATCGGTCTGCGCGGGCGCGCTGCGGGTGCAGCTGGCGGGGAACGCCTGGTATTTCGGCAAGCTGGTCGAGAAGCCGACCATCGGCGACCCGCTCCGGCCGGTCGAGCGCGCCGACATCCGCCGCGCGAACCGGCTGATGTACGGGACGACGGTGCTGGCCCTCTTGATCTTCGGGCTGATCCGGCTGGGGGTGGCGCTCCTTGTCCTGTGAGAATGCCCTCGTCCACGGCGGGGATATCTACACCGACCGCGGCCTGCCGCTCGGGGTCCGGCTCTGTGATTTCTCCGCGAATTTGAACCCGCTGGGGATGCCGCCGGCTGTCCGGGAGGCGGCTGTATCAGCCGTTTCGGCGAGCGAAGCCTACCCCGACCCGCTCTGCCGGGAGCTGCGGGCGGCGCTCGCGGCGCAGTACGGCATCCCCGCCGGGCGGATTGTCTGCGGCAATGGGGCGGCGGACCTTCTCTACCGGCTGGTCTGGGCGGTGAAACCGGCAAGCGGGCTTGTACAGGCGCCCTCCTTCGCGGAGTACGCCCTCGCCCTGCAAAACGCCGGGGCTAAGGTCCAATATGCCCCCCTCCCGCCCGATTTCCGGCCCGGGGAGGAACTGCCGCGCGCCGTCGGAGCGGGGACGGGCGTCGTCTTCTTCTGCAACCCCAATAACCCCACCGGCATCTCGGCCCCGCGCGGTTATGTCCGGGCGCTGGCGGAAAAATGCCGCGCGGCGGGGGCGCTGCTGCTTGTCGACGAATGCTTCCTCGACTTTATCGAGGGCGGGGAGGAAAAAACCGCTGTCCCGCTGCTGGCGGAATTTGAGAACCTCCTCGTCCTCAAGGCCTTCACCAAAATGTACGCGATGGCCGGGCTGCGGCTCGGCTACCTCCTCTGCGGGTCGGACGCGGTTGCGGAGCAGGTTTCGCACAGCGGCCAGGCGTGGAGCGTCTCCACACCGGCCCAGGCCGCGGGGCTTGCCGCCCTCGGCATCCCGGACTACCCCGCCCGCACCCGCGCCTTTCTCGCAAAAGAGCGCCCCTTGCTCGCAAACGCGCTGCGGCAATGCGGGGCGGAGGTCTTCCCCTCCGAAGCAAACTACCTCTTCTTCCGCTGGCCGGATGAGCATCTCCCCGAAAAACTGCTCCGGCGCGGCTTCCTCATCCGCTCCTGCGGCAACTACCCCGGATTGGACGGGCGTTACAACCGCATCGCCGTCCGCACCCGGGAAGAAAACGCAGCCTTCGCCGCCGCGCTGCTTGACATTACCAGAAAGGGTGACTGAAATTGGCAAAAGCAATCATGATCCAGGGCACCGCCTCCAACGCGGGCAAAAGCCTCCTTGCCGCCGGGCTCTGCCGCATCTTCAGGCAGGACGGCTACCGCGCGGCGCCCTTCAAATCCCAGAACATGGCGTTAAACTCCTTCATCACCCGGGAGGGGCTCGAGATGGGCCGCGCCCAGGTCATGCAGGCCGAAGCTGCCGGCATCGAGCCGGACGTCCGGATGAACCCTATCCTCTTAAAGCCGACCGGGGACATGGCCTCCCAGGTCATTGTCAACGGCGAGGTGCGGGGCAATTACGCCGCCAAGGACTATTTCCGGGACAAGACCGCCCTCATCCCCGAGGTCAAGAAGGCCTACGAGAGCCTTGCCGCCGAATATGACATCATTGTCATCGAGGGGGCGGGCAGCCCGGCGGAAATCAACCTCAAACGGGACGACATCGTCAACATGGGGATGGCGAAGCTCGCCAAAGCCCCCGTCCTCCTGGTCGGGGATATCGACCGGGGCGGCGTCTTCGCCTCGCTGGCGGGGACGATGCTCCTCCTCGACCCGGATGAGAAGGCGCTGGTCAAGGGGACGGTCATCAACAAGTTCCGCGGCGACCTTTCCATCCTCGAGCCGGGGCTCAGGACGCTCGAGGAGCTCACCGGCGTCCCGGTGCTGGGGGTCGTCCCCTACCTTTCCCTCGACGTCGACGACGAGGACAGCCTCACCGACCGCTTCTCCCGCAGGCAGGAGAAGGCGGCGGTCGACATCGCGGTCATCCGGCTGCCGCGCATCTCCAACTTCACCGACTTCAATCCCCTCGAGTACCTCGACGGCGTCTCGCTGCGGTATGTGGGCTCGGTCGCGGAGCTGGGCGAACCGGACCTTGTCATCCTCCCCGGCACCAAAAACACGATGGGCGACCTTCGCTTCCTCCGCGAATCCGGGCTGGAGGCGAAGATCCTGCGGCACGCCGCGGCCGGCAAACCGGTCATCGGCATCTGCGGCGGCTACCAGATGCTCGGGGAGACCCTCTCCGACCCCGACGGCGTCGAATACGGCGGGGAGATGGCCGGGCTGGGGCTGCTGCCCGTCTCGACCGTCTTTGCGGGCAAAAAGACCCGCACCCGGGTAAACGGGACCCTCCCGCAGCTCGGCGGCATCTTTTCGTCTTTAAGCGGTCAGCCCTACGAGGGGTACGAGATTCACATGGGTATCACCGGCGCCGACGGGATCGTGACCGGCCGCGGCAACGTCTACGGCACCTACCTGCACGGCTTTTTCGACCGGGAGGAGGTCACAAAGGCGGTCGCCGGCGCGCTTTTCCGGCAGAAGGGGCTTGACCCCGACGCGGTCCGCGCCTTCGACATCGCCGCATATAAGGAAGAACAGTACGACAAACTGGCCGCCGCCGTGCGCTCCGCGCTCGACATGGAGGCGGTCTACCGGGTCATCAACCAGGGGGTAGCATTATGAGCTTGAAACAGGGACTCATCCACTATTATTACGGCAACGGCAAGGGCAAGACGACCGCCGCGATGGGGCTTGCCCTCCGCGCGATGGGCAGCGGGCTGCGGGTGCTCATCGTCCAGTTCCTCAAAAACGGCACTTCGTCCGAGGTGGCGATGCTGCGGCAGATGGGGGCGCGGGTGCTGGCGCTCGAGTCGCTCTGCGGCTTTACCATCGGCATGACCGACGAAGAGCTGGCCGCCTGCGCGGCGGAGCACAACTTAAACCTCGAGACGGCGGCCGCCGTCGCGGCTGAGGGCGGCTGCGACCTCCTTGTCCTCGACGAGATCGGCGACGCGCTCGAGCTGAACCTTGTCAGCAGGGAGCGTCTCACCGCCCTGCTCTCCGGGCGCGCGCCCCAGGTCGAGGTGGTCATGACCGGTCACAAGCCGGATGAGATGCTCCAGGGCCACGCCGATTACGTGACCCGGATGGAAAAGCAGAAACACCCCTACGAGCGCGGCATCATCGCGCGGAAAGGGATCGAGTTCTAAAAAGCAGCGTTCTTTGCAGCTGCCTCAATCCGCAACGGGCTTTCCTGTTTCGTCTACCCGGTAAACAGACAGGGGCTCTATTCTGCCGGAAGCGTCATCTCCGACATTTTGCGCCATCAATACTCTGGCATATTCGCCGGCCGCAAACGCAGCCTCTGTGGAAACTTCGACCTTGACGCCCTCGGAAAGGCCCGTGTTTCCCGTATCGGTTACTTCGATCAGCAGGGAGCCCGTATCGGCTTCCAGCACCTTTCCGGAGAAAAAATACCGCATGGCGTAGCCGCCCTGCTGCTCCTGTTCGCCGCAGCCGGCAAAAGTCAGCGCGCAGGCCAATGCCAGAACAAATGCGAAGAATCTTTTCATGCAAACGCCCCCTTTTTCTTCATTATAGCACAGGGGCCTCCCCCCGCACAAGACAAAGCTCCCCCACAGGATCACCCTGCGGGGGAGCTTTGCTTTATTTGAGGTTGCGGCGCATGACCGCGGCGATCTCGTCGGCCTTCTGCTGCATGAGGGCGAGGTCCTGCCCCTCGATCATGATCCGAACCATCGCCTCGGTGCCGGAGGGCCGGATGAGGACCCGGCCGCTGTCCTCGAAGATCCGCTCCGTCTTGCGGATGGTCTCCATGATTTCGGTGTCGTCGATATAATCGTACTTGCGCTCATTGTCGACCGGCACATTGACGACCACCTGCGGCAGGATGGTCATAACCTTGGCGAGCTCCGACAGGGGCTTTCCGGTGTGCTTCATCACCGACAGGAGCTGGAGGGCGGTGATGAGACCGTCGCCGGTCGTATTGTGTTCGAGGAAGATGACGTGCCCGGACTGCTCGCCGCCGAGGCAGTCCCCCTCCTCCAGCATTTTTTCGAGGACATAGCGGTCGCCGACCTTGGTCCGGGGCACCTGGATGCCCTCCCGCTCAGCCATCTGGAAAAATCCGAGGTTTGACATGACCGTCGCGACGATGGTGTCGTTTTTGAGCTTGCCCTGCGCCTTGAGGTAGGTCCCGCAGATGGCCATGATCTGGTCGCCGTTTACAATATTCCCCTTCTCATCCACCGCGAGGAGGCGGTCGGCGTCCCCGTCAAAGGCCAGGCCGACGTCCGCCCCGCTCTCGACGGTCAGCCGCTGGATGTCCTCCATGTGGGTCGAGCCGCAGCCCGCATTGATGTTCACCCCGTCCGGCTCATTGTGGATGACCGTGAGCTCTGCCCCCAGCTTTTTTAAGGCGGAAGGGGCGGTCAGCGAAGCGGCGCCGTTCGCGCAGTCGACAGCGGCCCGGATGCCGTCCAAACGGGTGTCGATGGTGGTGAGGATGTAGCTCACATAATCCTCGACCGCAGTGGAGACCGGCTCGACAGTGCCGACTGCCGCGCCGCTCGGGAGGTCGAGGGTGTGCAGCGCGCCGCGGACCATCGCCTCGATGCGGTCCTCGAGGGCGTCGTCGAGCTTGTAGCCGTCCGCGTTAAAGAACTTGATGCCGTTATATTCCATCGGGTTGTGGGAGGCGGAAATCATGGCGGCAGCGTCTGCGCGGTATTCCCGGGTGAGCCAGGCGAGGGCCGGCGTCGGGATGACCCCGACCGGCACGGCGACTGCTCCGGCCGCGCAGAAGCCGGCGGTCAGCGCCGCCTGCACCATGTCCCCCGAGATGCGGGTATCCCGGCCGAGCAGGATGCGCGGCTTGTGCGGGCATTCCGCCTGTCCGCTGCTTGCGGTCAGCACCATCGCGGCCGCCCGCCCGATGTCAAAGCACATCTGGGCGGTGAGCTCGGTGCCGGCAACGCCCCGCACCCCGTCTGTTCCAAATAATCTTGCCATAAAAACCGTCCTTTCATCACTGTCAGGCTATCTCTGAACAGGTTTTGCATTCTGCTGCATGCAGGAGGCGCGGAAGCAGCCAAAGGAGCCTCGAAACGCCACTCCCGTTATTGTATCACATTCTTTTTGAAAAATCAAACATTATTTGACGAACAAGATGGATTTTTTGAAGTTTTTTTGCGTAAAAAGGCTTGACAAAATCAGATAATTGTGCATATACTTTACCGAAGCGCCTCAACCGGCCGGAGGAGCGAGGCTTTCTTTGCCGGATAAGCCCCAAAAACCGCCCCCGTCACCAGGGCGCTCAGGAGACAGACGCCGATCAATCCGGGCTGCAGGCTGTAGGGAACGCCGATCAGCAGGCAGCCGGCCCACCCCACCGCGACGCCGGCGAAAATCCCCGCAGCGCTTCCCGCGGCCGAGAGAAAGGCGGCCTCCAGCAGGAATTCGGCGACAATGGTGCCCGAGGGCGCGCCCATGCTCTTTTTGATCCCGATCTCCCGGGTGCGCTCCCCGACCGAGGAGAGCATCGCGGTCATCACCGAAAGCCCGGCCACGACCAGGCTGATCCCCGCGATAGCCGAGAGGATAACCGTCACCATGCCGAGGAGGTTTTCAAAGGTATCCGCATACTGGCTTAAGTTGTCGACCGCCACCGAGCCGCTTAAGCCGAACCAGCTGTCCAGCTCGCCCGCAAGGGCGTCGCCGGCCTCAGCCGAGTCGCTCCCGCTCACAAGCTGCACCGCGATCCGGTCAAACCCCTGGCGCCCGCTGTAAAGCTGGTGGGTGGTATAGGGCATATAGACAAAAAGCGGGACTGTGCTCCCCATCATGCTCTGGAAGATGTTCCCGCCGACCGACGCAACCCCGACGATCTCCAGTGTATGCGTCACCCCGCCGATCGAGACCTCGAGCCGCCGTCCGACCGCATTTTCCCGGCCGAACAGCTGCGTCGCCAGCCCCTCTTCGACGACGCAGACCTCCGCAGCGCCCGCAATGTCGCTCCGTTCGATGCCGCGGCCGTAGCGCAGCTCCATCGAGACGACCGAGGCGACGTTTGCGTCCACCCCCCAGATCACCGCCTTTTCGGTGCTTCCCGCGGCCGTGATGTCGTTGTACTCAAAGAGAAGCGGGGTCGCTTCGGCGACAGCGCCGCTCTCCCGCACCAGTTCGAGTTCCGTCCGGGTCAGGGAAGCGCCGCTGTCGTCCCCGGTCCGGATGGCGATCCCCTGCATCCCGAGGCTTGCAAGCTCCCCGGCGATCGCCTCCTTGCCCATCTCCCCGATCGTCCCGATGAGCATGACGGCGAAAATCCCGATGGCGATGCTTAAGATGGTCAGCCCCGACCGGGAGGGGCGGCGGAAAATGCTCCGCCAGGCGTCCTTCCAAAGCTCCACTACTCTTCCCCCTCTCCCGCGAGCCGGACCGCGCATTCGCCCGGCAGCGCCGCCGCGTCCCAGACGACCGCCTCATACCGCCCGAGGCCCTCTGTGATCTCGACCGCGGTCGAAAGCTGCCGCCCGGTCTCGACCACCCGCTTGACCGCCGCGCCGTCCTGGACGACATACACGTAATCGCTGCCGTCCTCATCCCGCAGCACCGCCTCATACGGCAGGAGACTGAGCGTCTCCTCTTCCCCGGCGGCAAGGCTCGCCTGGACGCTGTATCCGGGGCGGAGGACGCCGAAATCGTCGTCGATTCTCGCGACCACCTCCACAACGGTCTGATAGTTCATCCCGTTTAACTGCTGGACGGCATTGGGGCTGATCCGGGTGATCCGGGCGGAAAAGAGCCCATCCTTCACCGCCGGGACGGTAAAGGTGAATTCCTGCCCGAGCATCAGGCTCCCCACCTGCTCCTCCGGCACCGAGAGTCGCAGCCGCAGCGAGGACACGCTGGAAACCGCCGCTGCCGGGGCTGTCGGCAGATAGAGCTGGCCCTCCTGCAGGTTGACCGAGGTGAGTACGCCGCTCATCGGGGCGCGCAGCTCCAGCGGGAGCTCGTCCTGTTCGGAGAGCCTCTCGCTGCCGAACTGCGCAATGGCATCCTCCACCTCCGGCGTTATAAATCCTTCCGGCAGGAAGTCCGCGTACTCCTTTGCCACCGAAACGATGGCCTTCGCCGTCTTTTCCGCGCCAACGACGGCGATGAGCTGGCCGTATTCGACGTAGTCGCCCTCCTCAACCAGCACCTCCCCCGGCACAAAGGGGAAATCCGGGATGAGCTCCCGGCTGGTCGGCGATTCCACCGTTCCGGAGACGCTGAAATGCTCCGCGTACTCCTCCTGCCTCACCCGGATGAGCTCGACCTGGACGGCCGGGTCGGTTAAAAGCCCGGGCAGAAGCCGGATGCCGCCGATCGCCGCAGCGGTCGCAATCGCCAGAATCAGATATTTTTTCACACACATTCCTCCCCCAAAAAGGCCGCGCCGCAAAAGCCGCGCTGTAAGCCGCTTCTCCGTATAGTCTGGCAGAAAAAAGGCAAAATATCAGCAAAACCGGCTCCCGGCAAAAATAATTCCGGTTGGAAAGGAGAAAACGCATGAATCTCATCACCTGCAGCGAGGACTGCCGCTATCAGATCGACGGCTTCTGCACCCGCGCCGGCACGGCGCCCGCGGCCCTCCAGGTGGCGGGCTGCTGCTACTACGAGCCTGCCACCGGCCTCTCCCCCATGCCGCGCAAGGATATTTAGCCAAAGGACGCATTTCCCCGGCGGACCTTCACCTTTTCCGGAAAAAAACATATAATGCAGTACGGAAACCCGGCATGGACGCATCCGCTGCCTCCCGGGTCCGCCAATACTTATCAAGGAGGATCTATATGGCTGATTCAAACTTCACGCCCGCCAGCGGTGCGGCAGTCGGGACCAACTGTTTTAAGGAAGCCGTCTGCGTAAACGCGGGCAGGGTCTATGATTCCTGCTCCGCCAAGGACTGCCTGGAGGATCTGCGGGTCTTTTTCACCGACGCGGGGCAGAGCGTCGTCGAAAACGCCCAGAGCATCAAGTGCCGCACCGTCGAGGTCCTGAACGTCTTCATGGACGTCGAGGCTATCCCCTTCAACAAGGGATTCTACTCGGTCGACATGACCTTCTACTTTCTCATCACCCTCGACGTCTACGCAGGCTCCCTCACCCCGCCCGCGGCGGTGCAGGGCGTCGCGACCTTCTGCAAGAAGGTCATCCTCTACGGCTCGGAGGGGAGCGTCAAGACCTTCTCCTCCGACGCAGCCATCGACCCGAACTGCGGCGACTGCACCGGAAGCGCCGACACCCCGACCGCGAAGGTCCAGGTCGTCAACCCCATCCTGCTCTCCTGCCGTCTCTGCGACTGCCCCGCCTCCCCGCTGGATACGGCGACCATCCCCGCCTGCATCCTCAGACGGCTGGGCGGCGACAGCATCGCGGCCAACGCGTCCCGCTTCATCTATGTGAGCATCGGCATGTTCTCCATCGTCCAGCTCCAGCGGGACGTCCAGATGATGATCCCGGTCTACGACTTCTGCCTGCCGGATAAGGAATGCACCGCCGGCTCCTGCGGCAGCACCGAAGACCCCTGCGAGCTCTTCCGCCGGATCAAGTTCCCGGTCAACGAGTTCTTCCCGCCCAGGCTCGCTGAGCTCGACTGCGAAGAAAGCCTGAGCTGACGTGCGGCGCGGTGTCCGCGCTGCCGATTCGACGCGGCAGCACACCCTTATCCGACCGCTCCTGTCCACCGGTTTGAGGTTGTTCAGGAGGCCGTTTACCGCGCATTTCCTGTCTAATCTGTAGGGGCGGGGATCCCCCGCAATGATGGGATAACGCCGCAAAACCGCCGCTTGCTCCCCCTCCGCGAGGCATCTCCACGCAAAAAAACAGACGGAACCGTTTTGGATCCGTCTGTTTTTTGTGTGAAAATGTGGCGTCAGCGGCCTTTCCGGCCATTTTGACGCTTCTGCATCCGGGCGGCGATCTTTTCCGGGTCGTCCTTGTAGACCAGGTGGTTGATGACCGAGAAGCGCTTAAGCCCAAACCGGTAGCCTAACGTGCAGAAAACAACGTAAATGAGGGGAAGCAGGCAGAGCACTGCGAAAGCGCCCCAGCCGAGTCCTGGCGTCGCGTCCATCGCCTCGATGGCGGGCATGAGGTCGGTCGCCTCCTGGGCCGGGACGGCGTCGTGCGGGATCGCCCCGCCGTTGGGGTGCACCATATTGATAAAGCCCCAGAGCGGCGCGTTCAGCAGCCGGTATGCCGGCATGAAATCAAACGGAATCACCCGGACCACCGAGAGCGCCAGCAGGACCAGGGTGATGTAGCAGGGGATGACCGCCAGCAGGCTGGCGCGCAGCCCCTTCCAGGGATCCTTTTCCATCCGGCCGAACTGGATGAAGTTTGCGTCCCGGTCCCCCTGCGACCACATATAGCCGTACAGGAGCGGCAGGGTGATGGCCAGGCAGAAAAACTCCACCAGCAGCTTGCCCCAAATTGAGCTGACCATCAGGGAACTGAGGGAAAGGACGATAATAATCGAAATAAGGGTGCCGATCACGATACTCCAAAGGGTCTGCAGGGCAAGGCGCCAGGTCTCGTTTTTAAGCGGCACCGTCTGATTTGCGGATTTGGGGGTCTGCTCCATGAGTCATGTCTCCTTTGTTTTCAGTCAATCTGCCCGCTTGCGAAGGATCGCGCCCGGCGCGACCGGCCGCCCGAAGCGGAACGAAAAGGGCTGGCTTGCGTAGCGGGTGTCCGGCATCTCCTGCCCGTCCGGCCCGAAAAGGCGGTCCGCGGTGACTGTCTCCGGCCGTTTTCCCGGCTCGAGCAGCTCGAGGGGCTCCCCGGCGCAGAATTTGTTTTTCTGGGTGCAGTAGAGGACGCCGTCCTCCCAGCGGTCTGCGATTGCCACAACATCCCACTCCCGGATGTAGCCGCCGTTGTCAACCCGCTGCCCCTGCTCGGGGCGGCCGTAGAAAAAGCCGGTTGAATAGTCCCGATGGCTCACCTTGCGGACCTCCTCGGACAGCCATTCCGGGCAGGCCCAGCCCGCAGGGTCGGCCAGATAGCCGTCCAGCGCGAGCCGGTAGGCGTTGGTCACCGCCGCGACGTAGTAGGTGGATTTGGCCCGCCCCTCGATCTTGAGGGAGTCGGCGCCCGCCTCGATCACTTCTCCGATGTGCTCGAGCATGCACAGGTCCTTGGCGTTCAAGATGTAGCTGCCCGTCTCGTCCTCAAAGACGGGGAAATACTGGCCCGGCCTCTTTTCCTCGACCAGGCAATAGTTCCAGCGGCAGGGCTGGGCGCACTGCCCGCGGTTGGCGTCCCGTCCGGTCATATAGTTGGAGAGGAGGCAGCGTCCGGAAAAGGACATGCACATCGCGCCGTGGACGAACACCTCAAGCTCCAGCTCCGGCGGGGTGTTCTCCCGGATCTCCCGGATCTCCGCGAGGGAAAGCTCCCTTGCGAGGACGACCCGCTTGGCCCCAAGCTTATGGTACTCGGCGGCGGCGCGGTAATTGACGATGCCGGTTTGGGTGGAAATGTGGATCTCAGCGCCGGGCAGCACCTCCTTCACGAGGCTCAGCACCCCGATATCGGTGACGATGAAGGCGTCCACCCCGCACGCGCCCGCCTCCCGCAGGAATTCCGGCATGCGGCGGACTTCCCCGCTGCGCGGGAGGGTGTTGCAGGTGAGGTAGACGCGGACGCCGTGGGCATGGGCGTAGTCCACCGCCTGGCGGAGCTGCTCCGGGCCGAAGTTTGCCGACGCCGCCCGCATCCCGAACTCAGTCGAGCCGAGGTAGACCGCGTCCGCGCCGTAGCGGACGGCGGCCTGCAGCCGCTCAAAATCCCCGACCGGCGCAAGCAATTCCGGGGCCTTTTCTGATTGTACCATAAAATATGTGCCTTTCTGTGATGATTTTGTAAATTTTATCGGAGGTTGGCGCGAACCAGGTTCTGCTCATGCTCCTCCAGCGTCTCGGCATAGAAGAACTCCCGTGTCCGCAGGTCGCTGCAGAAGTAGTAGTAGTTGGTCTCAGCCGGCGAAATTGCCGCCAGGATGGCCGCCATACCGGGGTTGTTGATCGGCCCGGGGGGCAGGCCCTCCCCCTCGTAGGTGTTGTAGGCGTTGATGATCCGCTGCCCGTCGATGCCGACCGAGACGGCGATCTCCTCATCGGCATAGTTGCGGGTCGGGTCGGCCTGAAGGAGGGGGAACTCCGAAGGATTGTCCAGACGATTGTGATAGACCGAGGAAACAAGGGCCATGTTCTCTTCATCCGGAGCCTCCGCCTGGATGATGGAAGCGAGGGTGAGCACCTCGTGGAGGGTCATCCCCTGCGCCTCGATCATGGAGCGGATTTCGGCAGTGATCCTGCGGTCAAAGTTGGAAAGCAGCCGGTTGACGACATTCAGCGCATTCTCATTGGTGTAAAATTCGTAGGTATCGGGGAAGAGATAGCCCTCGAGACGGTGGTAGATGAGGTCGTCGTCGGGGATCTCGCCTACAAAATCGTAGTCAAACTCGGTGTTTTCCACCGCATGCATGAAATCGCTGGCCGAACAGACGTTGTTTTCCTCCATCAGGTCGGCGATCTCAGACAGGGTGTAGCCCTCCGGGATGGTGACGTTAACCGTCTCCCGCGGCTGGGAGGATTTTTCGACTGCGTTCATCAGCGAGGTGTAGCCCATGTTGGTGTTGAGGACGTAGGACCCCGGTTCGATGGTGCCCATTCCCTCGTACTGTGCGACCAGCTCAAACATCCAGGGAAATTCGATGAGCCCGGCCTCCTTGTAGATCTGGGCAAGGGCGGCAGTATCGGTCCCTTCCGGGATCTCGACCTCGACCGCCTTGTCCGGGCGGGAAACGGCCAGGACGTCGGCAGCTGCCCGCAGACAGAAAATGGATGCAACGACACAGATGGCGAGGGTGGCTACAACATAAACGATGGTATTGACATACCCCACCCGACGGACCCGGGTGCGCTTGCGCCGGGAGCGGCGCGGCTGTTTGTCCGGGGTGCGGGGGGATCTCGCCGCTGCCTGACGGCCGGCGCTTGTGCGGGAGGATTGGCTGCGGAAGCGGCCGGTCGTCCCGGAGGATGCGGGGGGATTGTCCGAAACAGGCCGGCGCGGCTGCTGGTCAGGGGCTGCGGACTGCGGTCCGGCAGAATCATTTGCCGCCGGATCCTGTTTCGCAGCCTCCTCCGCACGGATATCCCGCAGGATCTGGTCGACCCATTCCTGACCAGCCTCTTCTCTCTTGTTATCTTCGTCCATAGGCTTCTCCTTCCTTGCGGAACATGCGGCGGGGCCGCGCCGGGCGCTCCGGCTGCGGGAACCGCTTGACAAATTTCTCGGTCACCAGCGCGGCGGCCATCCGGTCGAACCTGCCGTGCGGCAGGGAGGTTTGCAGGCAGGCGTTGTAGCACACCCCGACGGCCGGCCCGTGGTAGCGTGAGAGGAACCGGTCGTAGTACCCCTTGCCGTAGCCCAGCCGGTAGCCGTGCAGGTCAAAAGCCAGCCCGGGCAGGATGCAGAGCGCACGGGGAAAGCTTGTTAAGACCGGCTGCCGCTCCGGGTCCGGCTCGAGCACCCCGAAACTGCCGGGGGAAAGGTCGTCGAGCGTAAAAATCTCGCAGAACAGCATATCCACCCGCCCCGGGATGCAGTACGGCACCGCCACCCGCTTCCCGTCGGCAAAGGCCCGGCGGATGAGGGCATGGGTGTCCACTTCGATGGCAGTCGAAACATAGGTGAGCAGCAGCTTTGCCGACTGGTATTCCGGGAGGGCGGTCAGCCGCTTCAGGATGGCCGCGTCCTTCTGCGCCTTGCGCGCGGGGTCAAAGGAGCGTCGGATCTCCTTCATCCGCGCCCGCAGCTCCCGTTTGACGATGCGGATATCGGTGCGGGCGGTCAGCTCTGCCATTGCACGCTCGCTTTCAGCCGGGCAGCCTGCTCCGGCGAACAAAGGGCCTCGATCAGGGCGAAGGCGAACTGGGAAGCGGTGCCCGCGCCGCGGGAGGTGATGATCTTCCCGTCCCGGACGACCGGCTCGGCCAAAAATTCCGCCCCGGTAAGCTCCTGCTCAAAACCGGGGAAGCAGGTCGCCTTCTTCCCTTCGAGCAGGCCCATATGCCCCAGCACCGAGGGCGCCGCGCAGATGGCGCCGACCCACTTATCGTGCTCCGCGCACCAGCGGACGGCTTCCTGTACCTGAGGGCAGGCCTCGAGGTTCAGGGTGCCCGGCATCCCGCCGGGGAGGATGACCGCGTCGGCGGCGGAAATATCCATCTCCTCGACGGTCATGTCGCAGGCGACCGCGATGCGGTGGGAGCCGGTCGCAACCGAGCCGTTTACCCCCACCGTCCGGACGTCAAGCTCGCAGCGCCGCAGGAAATCGACCGGGGTCAGGGCCTCGACTTCTTCAAAACCATTTGCCAGAAATACGTAAATCATGGAAAAGCACCTCTCTTAAGATTGTCAATGTCAGTCCAGCATGAGCGCCATGTAAAACGGGCCGGAAAATTCCGCGGAAAGCGGCCGGTCCCCGTCGAGCAGCCGCCCCATCCCGTAAGGGATCCGCCGCGCCCCCGCGAAAGGGTCCGGGCTGTGGATCTTCGCCCTTTTGAGGCCCAGTGCGGCGAGGATGGCCCGCGCGGCCGCGCACGGATCTTCCGCGCTGCATTCCCGCACCCAGAGGGTGCGGTCCTCGAGGACGGTGCAGGCGGCGTAGCAGTCCTCCCGCCCGGTGAGGCGGAACACCTTGCCGGAAAAGTTTGTCAGCTCCTCGTAGATGTAGCGCAGCTCCCGCTGCGGGTGGATCACCGCGCCGGGAAAGCGGGAAAGGTAACCGGCCCGCATCCGGGCAAATTCGGCGAAGCCGCAGGGGAAAACGCCCCCTTCCGCCGGTCCGGCAGACGCCGGTCCGATGGACGCCTCCCCCTCCCAGAGGAAGAAGCCGGCGTGGTAGCCGAGCTTTTCATACATGGCGAAAAGCGGCCGGTTCGCGGGCACCAGCGCCGTGAAGGCGAGGCCGCGGCTGCGGCAGACCTCCTTGGCAAAGCCGTCCAGCCGCCGCATCAGCCCCCGGCCGCGGCAGGCTGGCAGGGTGGCGACCGCGTAGACGTAGGCGCCGGCCCTCCCGGCGATGGAAACATTCATTAAGGTCATCATCGAGACCGGCCGGCCGCCCTCCCGCCAGACCAGGGTGTCTGCGGGGACAAAGCGCCTGCCGAAATAAAAATCCAAATACTCCTGCGGGCCGCCGAAGCAGGCGAGCCAGAGCTCTTCCAGCGCCCGCCGGTCCTCCCGCGCGGCAAAATCCAGCATCTCGCGCCTCCTTCGGGCTACGCCCGGAACTGCGCCCGGTAGTTTTCGAGAAGCCGGCAGGGGTCGTAGGAGAGCTTTGCCTTGCGCAGCCCCTCCGAACCGGCGTCGTCCTCCCGGTTGACGTAAGCAAACCCCTCCATCGCGTGTTCGACGAACTGCTGGTTGATGAGGGGATAGGCACCCTCGATACCGGAGAACGCCTTTTCGATGTGGACGACGAAGGTGTCGGAATTGAGCGGCTCGCCCATCGTGTAGCCGATGATCTTCCCGTCGAGGCGGATGCAGCCGCCCGCGAAGCCCAGCTCCTGAAAGTGGGAGAAGGCCTGCCGCACGGCGCAGCTCTCGGCGCGGACGCTTTCCTCCGCGCAGCGGTTGTGCTCGGCGCACCAGAGCTTCTGCATGGCGAAGCATTCGTCGAGGTTGTCCGCCGTAATCGGCTCGTAGGACCAGTTTTTCTTGCGGATGCGGTTGAGGTAGTTGCGTTTGGGCTGGAGCCTGCGCCCGGCGAGGGTGCGCAGCCGCTCCCGCTCATAGAGGTAGTCGAAAAGGTCGCGGTTGGCCGAAACGGAGACCTCCTCCTCCGGATAGAGGGCGAGGATCTTTTCTTTCTCCTCGGGCGGCAGGGAGAGAATCCGGAGCGGCTGCCCGTCCCGGGCGGCCTGCGCCCGCAGCCTGTCCACCGCCTCCCGGAAATCCCCGCCCAGCGGGCAGAGGTAGCTGTACGCCCCCGGCTGCCCCTGGCGCACAAAGAGGAAGCCGTCCTCCTCGCAGATGGCGGTGGAATAGATCTTCCGCCAGATGAAGAGGGTCCCGAAGGAAAACTGGTTGCCGGGGTAGTCCCGCTCCTTCTGATAGCGGCTCACGAGCGCCCGGTCGGCGATTTCAATGGGTCGGAATTGCATATTCGCGGATGTTCCTTTCCTGGAAACGATGTTGCGGCCGCAGCGCCGTCAATGGCGGCCAGAATCTGCGCCGTGATGTCCTCTAAGGGGAGCGGCGCATCCCCGTCGTCGCAGCGGACGACCTTCCAGCCGCAGGCATTTGCCGCAAAGGCGGCGGTCTGCTGGCAGCGGTCAAGGTAGGCGCGGTCCTTTTCGTGGATGTCCTTGCGCTCCGCGTCCCCCTCATAGCGGGCGAGGATGAGCCGGTCGGCGACGGCCCGGTCCATCTGAAGGAAGATCACGGCGTCCGGGCGGGGCAGCCCGAGCTTTTCATACTCGAAGTCCTCGAGCCAGCGCAGGTATCCCTCCCACTCCCCCGCGGGGAGCTTGGCCATCTGGTGGATGGCGTTGGAGCTCACATAGCGGGTGGCAAGGACGATGCCCCCGGATTCGTAGTCCTCCCGCCAGAATTTATGGTAGCTCGCGTAGCGGTCGACCGCGTAGAAGCTGGAGGCGGCGTAGGCGTTGACCTCGTCGGGGTCACTTGAAAACTCCCCGGCCAGGTACATCCGCACCAGGGCGGAGGACGGTTCCTTATAATCGGGGAAGGAGATGACCCGCACCCTCTCCCCGCGCGCCCGCAGCGCCGCGGCGACCCGCTCGGTCTGGGTGGTCTTCCCCGCTCCGTCCAGGCCGTCAAGGACAAAAAGACGGCCGCGCGCTTCCGGCTGCATTAGGATTCCCCTTTCTGCACGATCAATTCAGCGGCATAGGGCAGAGATTCGATCCAGCTGCAAAGGACGTGCCATTCTTCCAGCTTGTGGTTTTTGCGGGCATGGTAGATGTTGATGAGGTTTTCGTAATTTAAGGTGCAGGTGCGCATCTGGTTGTAGCTCGAGGGCAGAAGCTGGATGAGGTCGTACCAGTGCGATTTTTCCCTGGTCTCGACAAAGGCGAGCCGCAGCTCCTCCAGCCAGCCGATGAGGGTGTCCATCCGCGCGAGGGTCTCGGGGGTCATCTGGTCGATCGAAAAATCGGCGCGTTCGATGGGTTTGGCGTGGAGCTTGTGCATGGTGCTGGTGGAATTTGCGACGGTGCCGACCTTGTAGGTGTCGAATTCCTTCCACCAGTAAAGGGGGGCGGTGATATCCACCGAGACAAAGACCTGACGGAGGAATTTGCGGTGGTCGCTGCCCGCGCGGGTCAGCCGCACGGCAAGGCTGAGGTCGTTGGGGCCGAGCACGCAGTTGCCTTCCCCGTCGAGGCAGCTGTCCATCCGGTCCCAGCTGTTTAGGGGATTGCGGGCGCCGCGCATGGCGGACAGGAGGTTCATAACCTGGGTGTTTGCGGTTGTGAGCATAGCGGTTCCTTTCCTTTTCTGTATTGAAAAGCGTATAATTATCTATATTGTACCACAATTGTCGCCATAATTCAACCAGTTGCGGCCAAAACGGCCGGACAGCTCCGAATTTTGTCCCAAAATTTTTTTGAAAATAAGTATTGACAAACAGCATAAGGTCTGATATAATATAGAAGCTGTCCCGATGGACGGCAGATGCTGATATGGCTCAGTAGGCAGAGCACGTCCTTGGTAAGGACGAGGTCACCAGTTCGAATCTGGTTATCAGCTCCATAGGAAACCCCCGCAAACCCAGTGTTTGCGGGGGTTTTTCGTTTTGCAGATTCCCGCCCGCGGGAAATTTTCCACCTTCTTCCTCTTTCCTTGTCTAAAAATGTGGAAAACCCGCCGTCAAATACAGCGAATTGACAAAATTTGTCGGACAGGCTGGAAATCACGCAAAATATCCGATATAATGAAAATAGGGAAGAAAATCGAAGAAAACATCCGAAATTCCACAGCGTTCCCGCTGTACAAAACCAAAACAGTGCCATCCATTTTCCCGCCCGAATGACTGAAAAGAGGGGGTTGCGTGAACCGTTTGCTTCGGCGGCTCGCCGCGCTGGCGGCCTGCGCCGTTTTTGCCCTGTCCGGAGCTCAGTCTGCCCGTGCCGAGGATCTCTCGAATCCCTCCGGAGAATCCTCCGAGGCCGCGATCCTTGTCTCAGTCCGCATGGAGGAGGAGACTTCCGGCTCCACGGTCATACCGACGCTTCATCTATCCTGCCCTGCCGGCACAACTGCGGCAGGGCTGCTTGCAATCCTCCAAAACTATGCCTACCTGGACAGCTACACCCTGACGAACGGCGTTTTGGCTGCGGTTGAGCTGGAGGTGGACGGCGAGCCCCTCACCCTCACGGGCACGGACGGCTGGGACCTGACCATTAACGGCCAGCCTGTAGACCGGGGGAGCCTGCCGATTCTGAGCGACGGGGACGAGCTCTGCTGGAGCTTTGTCTCGGCCGACTCCTCTGCCGAGGAGCCCGCCCGCGAGGTTGCCGCTTCTGTTGCTTCCCTTTGGAACGACCGCTATGCGGAAGCTCTCACCCAGGCGACTGCCTGGCTCAAAAACAATTTCGACGAAAACTTCGCCCTGATCAGCCTGGGCGCGGCAGGCGTATCGGTCGACTACCAGAATATTTCGCGGCTGATTGAGATGGTGGAGGCCGGCTCCTTCGCGGATTCTGCCGCCCTTGCGAAGGCCATTCTCTCGGCCACTTTCTGCGGGATGTCGGCCGCCAATATCCGGGGCAAAAACCTTCTCTCCGACCTCTCCGCCTATCCCGACATTGCCGGCGACGGGCCGCTGGCGGCGGCTCTGGCCCTGATTGCCGTCGATTCCAATGAATACCCCCTCCCCGACGGCCTCAACACCCGCGCTTCTCTCCGCAGCCTTTTGCTGGAAGCACAAAACGAGGACGGCAGCTTTTCCGCGGCAGAGGGCGAAGCGGGCAGTGCCCTGCTGACCGCAGCCGCGCTGACCGCGCTCTCCTGCTACCGCCAGTCTGACGGGGTCGAAGCCGCCCTTGAAAATGGGCTGGCCTACCTGTCTGCCGCCCAGAACGAGGACGGCTCGATGCCGGGCGGGGACGACGCCTCCACCGCCTTCGCCACCAGCTTTGCCGTCGCGGCTCTCTGCGCGCTGGGGGTGCCGGTCGACAATCCGGATTTCGTGCGGGAGGAAAACCTCCTCGAAGCGCTGCTTCGCTACCAGACCCAGAGCGGCGGATTCTGCCCCGAGATCGGGGAGCCCGCCGAGGAGGAGGCGACAGCCGCGGCAATCTTAGCGCTGACCGCCGCCAAAAACAACCGCAACATCTTCGTCCTGCGCTCTCCCCTCGCTGCGCAGCCCGCTGAAAGCAGGGAGGAAAGCGGTTCCGAAACAGAGCCGGCCGCAGCAGACGAAAGCAGCATCTCCCGACAGGAAGAACCATCCCCCTCTCCCCTGCCGGCCATCGGGGTCGCAGCAGCGGCCCTGGCGGCCCTCACAGGCGTCGGACTGTTCTGGGCGCGGCAGACAAAGGGCGGCCGGAAGAAATAGCCCGCAAAAAATTCAGCAAACCAAAAAGGACGCGCCGGTATCCGGTATGCGTCCTTTTTTGTTGGCGGCACAGCACTTTATGGCGCCGTGTGTCCGCTTGACAAAGAGGCCGGAATGTGCTATGATAATACCATATTTGAATACAAGTGTGTTTTTACAACGCACAATTTCTTTAATTCTATCCAAAACCGAACGGCTGGGCAGAACAAATGTCTTTCCCAAAAAGAATTTCTCAAACGGTTTGATTTTTGTTGACGGACACTTTTTTGTCTGGTATAATAAGGTATGGATTTTCAATGAGGTGGATTCATGAAATATCTGGTATTGCTCTGCGACGGTATGGCCGACACGCCGGTCCCGTCGCTGGGCGGGAAGACCCCGATGGAGGCAGCTGATAAGCCCAATATGGATGCCCTCGCCGCCCGTGCAATCCTCGGGATGGCCAAGACTGTGCCCGACGGCATGAAACCGGGCAGCGACGTCGCCAACCTCTCCGCGCTCGGCTATCAGCCGGCGGAGTGCTACACCGGCCGTTCGCCGCTTGAGGCCGCCAGCATCGGCGTCGACCTCTCCCCCAGCCAGTATGCCATCCGCTGCAACCTTGTCACCCTCTCGGAGGAGGCGGACTTTACAAAGCGGCGGATGGTTGACTACTGCGGCGGCGACATTTCGACCGCGGAAGCAAAAGAGCTCATAAGCTGCCTGGACGCCCATCTCCCGGACGGGATGCGGCTCTACCCCGGCGTCAGCTACCGCCACTGCCTCGTCTGGGACAACGACGCCCCCGACCTGGGAGACCTCACCCCCCCGCACGACATCTCCGGCAGGGTCATCGGGGATTACCTGCCGGGTTCCCCTGCGGCAGCCCCGCTCCGTTACTGGATGGAGCAAAGCTGCGCCATTCTGCGGGACCACCCTGTCAACCGCCGCCGCATCGCCGCCGGGAAGCGCCCGGCCAACGCGGCCTGGTTTTGGGGACAGGGCCGGAAAGCGGCGCTTCAGGACTTTTCGGAGCGGTTTGGGGTGCAGGCGGCGGTCATCTCGGCGGTTGATCTCATCAAGGGGATCGGGGTGCTGGCCGGCATGGAGGTCGTCGAGGTGGACGGCGCGACCGGCTACATCGACACCAATTTTGCGGGCAAGGCGCAGGCTGCGATCGACGCTTTCCGGCGCGGGAACGACCTGGTTTACCTCCATGTGGAAGCCCCGGATGAGTGCGGCCACCGCGGCGAGGCGGAAAACAAGGTCCGTTCCATCGAGCTGATCGACGAGAAAATTCTCGGCCCGGTGCTCCGATGGCTGGAGGGGCAGGGCGCGTTCCGCGTCATGGTCCTGCCCGACCATCCCACCCCGCTCGCGACGATGACCCATTCGGCCGATCCGGTTCCCTTCCTCCTCTACAACAGCGCCGTCAGTTTTGCCGGGGTGCCTGTTTTCACCGAAGCGTCCGCCCGGGAAACTGCCGCGCGGATGGGGACCTTTGTAAACGACGCCTCCGCGCTCATGAGAATCCTAATTTAATGAAAAAAGGTGACTCTTGTGCTGAGAAATCAACGGAAAGAACTTGCGCTGGACGCGCTGCATGTCATAGTGGGTTCGCTCCTGTACACCGCCGGCGTCTTCTGCTTCACCGCTCCAAACCAGATCGCGCCCGGCGGCGTGAGCGGCCTGTCGACCATGCTCAACGCCCTTTTCGGCATCCCTATGGGCGTGCTGACCTTTGCGCTCAACCTCCCGCTGCTGCTGCTCGCATTCTTTTTCGTAGGGAAGATTTTCGCTCTCAAGACACTGGTAACCATCTCGCTCATGACCTTCTTCCTCGACGTCCTTCTCCCGCAGCTGCCGGTCTATGAGGGCGATATGATCCTCGGGGCGCTCATCGGCGGCGCGCTGATGGGGGCCGGGCTCGGCATCGTCTTCATGCGGGATTTCACAACGGGCGGCAGCGACATCATCGCCAAGCTCGTCCAGGTCAAACGGCCTGATTTCCAGATGGGCCAGGTCATTATGGCCATCGACGTCTGCGTCGTGCTCGCCTCCGGCTTTGTCTACGGCCGAATCGAGTCGGTGCTCTACGCAGGCATCACCATCTTTGTCTATACGCGGGTGGCGGACACCGTCCTCTACCGCAAGGGCAGCGGCAAGGTCGTCTTCCTAATCTCCCGGCGGGGGCAGGAAATCGCGCGGCGGATCATCCTCGAATGCCACCGCGGCGTGACCATCCTAAACGGCCGCGGAGCCTACAGCGGTATGCCGAGCAACGTGCTGGTCGTCGCCATCCGCAGCCGGGATTATTATAAGCTCAAATCGGTCGCCTCCGAGGTGGACGAGCACGCTTTCATCATCGCTTCGGACTGCGGCGAGATCTACGGCAACGGCTTCCGGCCCGGCGACCTTCCCGAAAAGGCTGCCGCCGATTGGAACGGCGGCGCGACGGTTGAGCCTTCCGAATGAAAGAGTCCTGAAAAAAGCGGGGTACGCACTGAGATGTGCGCACTCCGCTTTTTTGTATTCCTTTTACCCGCGCATCTCCCGCCGCAGGAAGGGGATGGCCGCAGCGAGGGTCAGCAGCTCGGCGCAGGGGAAGGCGAGCCAGATCCCGTTCATCCCCAAAATCCGCGACAGCAAAAGCGCCGCCGGGACAAGCAGGACAATCCCCCTGCCGGCGGAAAGAAGGAAGGAGGGCCGCCCCTTGCCCGCCGCCGCGAGCAGCGAAACCGCCGCGATATTCAGCCCGGCCGGAAAGAACCCGGTGAAATAGATCCGCAGCCCTCTGACCGCGATCTCCTGCAGAACCGGATCGCCCTCCCCATTGAAGATCGAAGCCAGCAGCCCCGCTCCGGGCAGGACGGCCAGATAGATCAGCGCCGCCGCACCCAGCGAGATCCCCAGCGTCCAGCGGGCAAGGGCCGCCGCCTGCGCCCGCTCCCCCCTGCCGCCGGCCTGGCTGACCAGGGGCTGGACGCCCTGAGAAATGCCGGTAAAGACGGCCGTCGCGACCAGCGCGAGGTTTGCGACGACCCCGTAGGCCGCAATCCCGGTGTTGCCCGCAATGCCGAGGATGAGGAAGTTGAAGACGATGAGCGTCACGGCTGAGGACGCCTCAATTACCAGCGATGGGGAGCCGAGCTTCACCATATCGGCGGCGCGGCGGCCCCATCCGGCGCAGCGGCAGAGCCGCAGGCGGCTTTTCCGGAAATGCCCCGCCATAACGAGAATGCCGATCACCGGGGCGAGCCCAGTCGCAAACGCCGCCCCGAACATTCCCAGCCCGAACGGGAACATGAACAGCCAGTCGAGAAAAATATTGGAGAAGCTCCCGGTCAGCATGGCCGCCATCGCCCGGCCGGGCGCGCCGTCGTTCCGGCCAAAGGCGATGCCGACGTTGTTGAGGATGAAAAAGGGCGAAAAGCAGAGGATGGTCCGCAGGTAGGTCGCCGCCATCCCGCGGATGGTCCCGTCCGCACCCAGCAGGGAGGCAAGCCCCTCTGCGCCCAACGCGCCGATCAGGGCAAAAATCAGCCCAAGCCCCAGACCGGTCGTGAAAGAAACGGTAAATGCTGCGTTTTGTTCCTCCGGGCGCCCGGATTCTAGCGAGCAGCGGGTCGCGCCGCCGATCCCGATCATGAGCCCCGTTCCGTTGACCAGGCTGTAGACCGGGATCGCGATGTTGAGGGCGGCCAGCCCGTCCGCGCCCATCGCGGCCGAAATAAAATAGGTGTCGGCCAGGATGTAGCAGGACAGCCCGATCATCCCCAGCACGCTGCGGGACATATAGCGGACAGCCGAGCGAAGCAGTTCGTTTTTCATAAAAATCCTCCTTGATACAGAAAAGATACAGAAAAAAAGCGCCTGGGCAGATCCCTTCTAAGACCTAACGGGATCTGTTCAGACGTTTCCCACCCGGTGGCGGGCGCCCGTGACCGGGCTGGATATTGACGGCGCGGGCGCGTGACCGCGCGGGACAATGACGGCGCGGCGTTCTTACCCCGCATTAAATCCGCGAACGTTTTGACAGGCAAAACGTTTTCGGGGAGGGTTCCCCGCAATTGCATGTTTGGCGCGGGACATTGACGCGCTACTTTACAAAGCGGGATACCAGCTCCTCTGTCAGCAGTTCGACGTTTTGTTCAAACCACCTTAGGAGCTTTGTGGAAAAAACAGCCTGGTGCAGGTATATCTCGCGGTTGTCCGCTTTGGACTGGTAGTACTGCTGATAATAATCGCAGACCGCGATTTGATAGTAGAACAGCCTTGGCATCGCCCGGAGATCGGCGGCGGTCAAGGGCGCGTATTCCAGGTAGCAGGACAGGTACTCCATCAGTTCCGGAATGTCGATCTCGCCGTCCCTGCACTTTGGGGAGGCATAGACGTAGGAGCGGATGATTTCCCACACGACCGGATGGACGCAGGCCGTCGTCCAGTCGATGACCGCGTTGATTTTCTCGTCCCCGCAGATCAGCTGGCTGATAAAGAAGTCTCCGTGCGTATTGCGGCGCGTCAGGCGGTTCATGTCAAACTGATAGCCGGGGAATCGCTCCATGAGCGCGATCCGGTACAGCAGATCCTCCTGGATTTCGGCGTGGCCGCACTCCTTTGCAGTGGCAAGCGTGTTCTGATAGGACTCCAAAGCCGCCTGCGGCATCATAAATTGAAAGAAACCCGCACCGATCCCTTCCGGCAGAGGGGGATAGTCTAAAAGCGCGGAATGGATTTTTCCGAGCAGAGCTGCCGACTCCCGCAGGAGCCATCCCGGCGCCGTATTCAGGCCGTACACCTTCCCCTCCACAAATTTCTGCACGTGGAATTTCCGGCCGTTTTCGTCGGCGGAAAGGTACTGGCCGTTCCGGTTTTTGAGAAACTCCGAGGCGGGGATGCCCTTTGCCAGCAAAAATTCGCAGAGGGACGGCTCAAAGTCCGGGTGGTTCATCTCGCTGGTACAGGGAAATTTGACCACATACCGGCCGTCCCGGCAGGTGATAAAGTAGGTGTCCGACCCGGCGCCCACCTCGGATTTCTGAGCGGCCGTCACCTCGAGCCCATACAGGGCGCGCAGAAGTTCGTTATTCATATTTTTTCTCCAGCTCCTCCAAAACCGGCTGGACAGGCTCCAGCCAGTACGCCGCGCCGGAAGGCTCCCGGTCGAGAAATCTGAGGTTATAAAGCTCCCTGCGCAGGGTGGCGGGGTCGCCGAACGTGTGCCACCGGTTCAGCAGCTCGTTCACCTCTTTTTCCGTATAGGTCCTGCCCTGTTCAAACTTGCTCGCGAGATAAAAGAGGGCCTGCAGCTTCATTTTCCGCTTGGCAGGAAACCGCACCAGCCTGTTATCCGCATCCAGAAAATTCGACAATTGAGACATCCTTGACACCTCACAAAACGATGCGCTTACGGGGTTCCCCTCTATCAGCGCAGGAATAAAAAAACAAAGCGCACCCGCAATGCGAGTGCGCGAATTTGCCGCAGCTCTAAGCTGCCCGGAACGCGCCTCCGTAAGGGACGCACGCTTCAGCGCGGGACACTCACATTTATATAAAACAAGAACTCGGAGCGTGTTCCGCTCCAAGCCCAGCTTGGTCTGAGTGACTGGATTTGAACCAGCGGCCTCTACCACCCCAAGGTAGCGCGCTACCATCTGCGCCACACCCAGACGACTTGTTTATTATAGCACAGCTTTCCGCAAATTGCAAGCTTTTTTTCAAGATTTTTCAAATATTTTTTTCTCAGCCAGATAGGCGGCGTATCCCTGTGCGCCGGCCATGCTCGCGAGACTCTGGCCGACCAGCATGAACAGGTCGCTCAGGAAGGCGAGCTCCTCAGCATTTTTCCCGCGCGCAAATAAGACCGAGACAATCGCCGCCAGCGCCATCAGGTCCTCCTGCCTGCTCATCCCCCTCCCCCCTCGGTTCAGGATATGCCGCGGGGGGAGAATGGGTGCGGGGCGGCTATTTTTCGGGCGGATTTTCCTCCTTGTGCCGCCTCAGCTGCCGGATAAACCCGGCGATGATGATGCCGGTGATGATCATGATCGGCAGCGCGGCGCAGATGGCGAGGGTCTGAAGCATCGAGAGGGTGCTCTCGCTGAACAGCAGCGCGACCGGCAGGATGATGAAGACGAGCGACCAGAAGATGCGGAGCTTGCGGGGCGGCTCCCCTTCCGGCGTGCGGTTTTTTAAGCAGTAGTCGGAGATGACCACCGTGATCGCGTCAAAGGTCGAGGCGTAGAAGGCGACCATCGCGAGGATCAAAACGACCATCGCGATCTTCGGGATGGGGAGGGTTTCGAAGATCGACAGGATGGCGGTCGCCGGGGCTTCCCCCGCCGCGAGCATCCCGGCCGCATCGACCTTGCCCGTCACCTGCTGGAAGAGTCCGTAATTGCCGAAGACGATGAAGGCTAAGAAGGTCGCCGAAACGCCGCTGATATAGGAGCCGAGGATGGTCTGCCGGATGGTGCGCCCCTCTGAGATCTGGGCGATAAAGAAGGGGGTTGCGACCGACCAGGAGATCCAGTAGGCCCAGTAGAAGATGGTCCAGGTCTGCGGGAAGCCGTTCACCCCATCCGCAGAGGAGAGCCGCAGCGGGTCCATCCAGGTGGACATGGAAAAGAAGTTCTGCGCGACCCCGCCCAGGCCGGTGACGCCGCTTTCAATGATATACTGCATCGGCCCGCCGAAGAAAAAGATCGCCACCAGGCAGAGGAAGAGGACGACGCAGATGTTCGCGAGTTTGGAAATCCCCTTGATGCCGAACAGAACCGCCAGCGTAAAGACGGCCGCGATGAGGACCAGGATGCCGATGGTCAGGACGTTGCTCTGCGGCAGGCCGGTGATCTCCGAAAGGGCCTGGGAGAGCAGCGGCGTCGCGAGGGAGAAGGTCGTCGCCGTCCCGGCCAGCAGCCCGACGATGGCGATGATGTCGACGAACTTGCCCGGCCAGCGGTCCACCCATTTCCCCAGGACGGGCCGGCAGGCCTCGCTCATCCGCTGGACGGGGTTTTTCTTGACGTGGAGCAGGTAAGCGTAGGCCGCCGCGGGGAGGATGTAAAATCCCCAGGCGGTCGGGCCCCAGTGGAAGAGCGGGTAGGTCGAGGCCCAGTCCTGCTTCTGCGCCAGGGTGAGGCTCTCCGCCGCAAAGGGCCGCTCGTTATAGTAGTAGGCCCATTCGATGAGCGCCCAGTAGAGGATATCTGCGGCCATTGTCGAAGTGAAAATCATGGCCCCCCAGCTCAGGGTGCTGTGCTTCGGCTTTTCCCCGCCGCCCAGCTTGATGTTGCCGTACTTGGACAGGGCGATATACAGCGAAATGAGGACAACGGCCAGCCCGAAGAGCATGTAGCTGAAGCCGATGTCATTAACGAGGAAGCTCCGCATGCTCCCGATGACCGCCCCGGCGTTTTCCGGGAAGGCGAGCAGCAAAACGGCGAGCGCCGCAATGGCGATGAGCGGGAAGACGGTGATGCCCCAGTCGATCCCGCCGGGGGTACTTTTCAGCTTTTTCATTGGTCGCACTCCTTTTCGCGGGCGTTACGCCCCATAGATGTCCCAGTACTGCGCGCAGAGCCGCTGGCAGCGGGCGAACCGCTCCGGGCCGTAGGCGCCGAAATCATCCCCGCGGGCCTCCTTGAGCACCGTCCAGATGCTCCAGAGGAAGTCCTGGAAGATCTTGAAGATCAGAATCTTCTGCCGGGCGGTTTCCAGGTCGCCGCCGTTCGGGAAATAATAATGGAAGAAGAGCTCCTCATCCTCCGGCTCGAACTCATTTTCGAGAAAATATGAGGCGATGTCGAACATCGGGTCGTTGCGGCCCGCGTATTCCCAGTCGATGAGGTAGAGCCGCCCTTCCCCATTCTTGACCAGGTTGTAGGCGATGAGGTCGTTGTGGCTGGGAAGCTGCTCGTACCCGAGCGCCAAAAGCCGGTCGTGGATGGCGCAGACCTGCGCCCGCAGCTGATCGTAGCCCTTGTACATCTTCGCGTTTTCGGAAGCCAGCATGCTCTCGTAGCGGAGGGACTCGGCGAAGGCGTCGAAGGTGTTCTCCATCGGGAAATCGGAGTCGTGCAGCTCATGCAGGATACTGGCGACCAGCCGCATGTTCTCCTCCAGCTTTGCGGTGCGGAAATTTAAGGTTTCGGCCCGGTCGATATATTCGCTCACCTTGACGCCGGTCTCGGCGTTGCAGTAGACGAGCTTGCAGTTGATGCCGCGGTCGGAGGCAATCTGGGCGTTGTGCTTTTCGCTCACCCGGTCGGTGAGGGCCTCGGTCAGCCGTCCGGGGATGCGGAGAACATAGCGCCCGCGGGCCGTCTGGACGTCGTAGTTTGTGTTGGTCAGCCCGCCGGCAAAGCGGATCTCGAGGATTTCCGACGGGCTGAGCCCGAGCACCTCGACCATCGTGTCGGAGGCGAGCTGCTGCTGCATTTCCTTTTCCTTGCGGATGATGCGGGGGTAGCAGATGTTCAGAAGGTTCTGGTAATTCGCCGCCGTCTCCAGCTTGCTCCAGATGAGGTCGTCGACCATCTCGCCGCGGAAGGCGTAGAGGCGGCCGATGTTCTCGAGAACGTACTCAAAATTGAGGTAGGGGTTCTCCCCCCCGGCGGAGGATTCGAGCATCATGGAGAAGACCTCAGCCGGGACCCGCATCATCCCGACGAGCTCGCCCTCGATCCGGGTGATCTGATGGACGTCCTTGCTGATGCGGAAAATATTCCCCTCGTCGTCCAGCTCGACAAAGGCCTCGTCCCCGGCGCCGGAGGGCGCGGCCAGCAGGGCGCGGAAGGGGGCGTCCCCTTCGAGCAGCGCCATCGCGCCGCGCCGTTCAAGGACAAGGTCGCTTTTGAGAATGAGAAAGTCTTCGGAAAGCGCGCCTTCCAGTGCCCGGAGAGACTGCATGGTGCCGGTCCATTTATAGCGCGGGTTTTCGGCGACCGTGACGTTCTTTTTGGAGGCGAGCTTCTGCCGCAGCTCCCCGGCGCAGTAGCCCGCGACGACAAAAAACCGCTCGATGCCGCAGGATTCAAGCATCTGGATCTCCGTTTCGATGACGGTGCTCTCCCCCAGCGGGAGCAGGGCCGCCGGCTTGTCGAAATCCGGCCGCCGCCCCGCCGCGAGGATGACCGCAGTGCGGACCGGGCGGGAAGAAGGCTCGAGGCGCAGCTTGCCCTGCCGCCTCTTCAAAAGCATCTGCTCGAGCAGCGCGCGCCCGGGCGGCAGGATGGTGAATCGGGTCCGCTTGCCGTCCTTTTCCGCCGCGAGCATCCCCTGCTCCTCGGCGGTTTTGAGCAGACTGTTGACCTTGCCGACCGAAATATCCAGACTCTGGGCGATCTCACGCTGGTTTGCGGCCGGACCGCGGTTCACCGCCCACAGGATCGAAAAAAGATCTTCCATCTCCGAAAATCCTCCTGTTCATTTTTTGAACGTTCATTTTAATCGTATTATAGCGCAGGTTGAACGTATTGTCAAGAGGATTTGCAAAATTCCCGCGAATTATTCAGAGAAAAACCGCGCAGCGTAAAATTCCGCCCGGAATTCTCCGGAAAAAAACGGAATCCGCCGGAGAACTCCTTGACGGAACCGGCGGATGTGGTATAATATTCTTAGAAGATATGCACACAAAGGAGGATTTTCGATGTTATTTCAAAATGGCCGCGTCTTCACCGGCGCGGGAAAATTCGAGCGGGTTGACGTCCGGGTGAATGGGGAACTGATCTCCGAAATCGGGGAGCATCTCTCTGCAAACGGGGAGGAAATTGTCGATCTGGGCGGCAAAAAGCTCGTCCCCGGCTTTATCGACATCCACACCCACGGCTGCGGCGGCTACGATTTCTGCGACGGCACGCAGGAGGCTTTCCAGGGGATGGCCGACACCTACCTCAAGGCGGGCGTCACCACCGTCCTCGGCACCTCGATGACCCTGCCGGTCGGCAAGCTGACCGAGATCTTCTCGGCCTACCACGCCTTCGCGGACAGCCAGACCCGCGGCGCCCGGATGATCGGCATCAACATGGAGGGCCCTTTCCTCTCGGTCGCCAAGAAGGGCGCCCACATCGCCGAATATGTCATCCCGGCCGACATGGCGGCTTTCACCGCCTTAAACGAGGCGAGTGGCGGGCGGATCAAACTCGTCGACGTCGCGCCGGAGATCCCCGGCAACCTCGATTTCATCCGGGAGGCGAGCAAGGTCTGCACCGTCTGCGTCGCCCACACCGCCGGCGGCTACGAGGACGCGATGGCGGCCTACGAGGCGGGCGCTAAGAGCAACACCCACCTCTACAACGCGATGAGCGGCTTCTCCCACCGCGCGCCGGGCGTCGTCGGGGCGGTCTTTGACTCGGACACCTTTGCCGAGCTCATCTGCGACGGCTTCCACATCCACCCCGCAGTCATCCGCACCACCTTCAAGGTGCTCGGCGAGGACCGGGTCTGCCTCATCTCCGACTCGCTGCGGGCGGCAGGCTGCCCCAACGGGATCTACGAGCTGGGCGGGCAGCAGGTCCACGTCGAGGACGGCAAAGCCACCCTTGAAAACGGCACCATCGCCGGCTCGGTCATCGACAGCCGGATCGCGGTGCAGCGTGCGGTCAGGTTCGGCGTGCCGGAGGAGGCTGTCCTCAAGGCGGCGACCATCAACCCGGCCCGCGCCATCGGCATCGACCATCTGACCGGCTCCATCGCCCCCGGCAAGTGGGCCGATCTCCTCGTCGCAGGCGACGACTACACCCTGGAAGCCATCTACCAGGGCGGCGTGCGGCAGTAACCTATCCCCCATCAAAGAGAGCCAGCCCCGCGGTCTCCCCGCAAGGGCTGGCTCTTTTTATCTGTTCAGATATTCAGCTTGATCCACTTGCCGCTCTTAAAGCGGATGAAGGTCATCAGCAGGCGGCAGCCCTGGTCAATCGCCAGGCCGATCCAGGCGCCCGTCAGCCCCAGCCCGAGCGGGTAGCAGAACAGCCACCCCGAAAACGGCCGGAAGAAGGCGACGCTGACCAGCGAAACCAGCGCGGTAAACCGGGTGTCCCCGCCGCCGCGCAGGCAGCCGGAATAGATGACCTGGGTAATCTGCATGAAGACGATCACCGCGATCATATTGACGATCATCACGCCGTACTCGAGGATCTCCTGCTCGTCGGAAAAGAGGCGGAAGATCTGCCGGCTGAGCGAGACATAGATGATGCAGAGCAGCACCGAGAAGCAGAAGCCGATCCGCTGGCAGATCGCGCCGTAGATCCGCGCGAGGTCCTGCCGCCGTTCCCCGAGGCTCCGGCCGACCAGCGCCACCGCCGCGACCGAAAGCCCGTCCCCGAAGGAGAAGGAGATGCTCATGATGTTCATCCCGACCTGGTGGGCCGCAAAGGCAGTCGTCCCAAGCCGGGCGACAATCATCGCGTAAATCAGGAAGCCGATCCGCAGGAAAATCTGCTCGGCAAGGGTGCTCGACCCGAGATTTGCCAGCGCCCCGAGGGAGCGCCGGTCAAAGCCGATCCTTTTGAGGGCGCGGAGGTAGAGGAACCGGTCCTTTTTGCTGACCGAGTAGATGCTCATCGCGCAGGCGCAGACGGTTCCCAGGACGGTCGCGATGGCCGCCCCGGCGACGCCGAGGGCCGGAAATCCGAAGTGCCCGCCGATCAGCAGGTAGTTGAAGACAATGTTGACCCCGTTGGAGACGATGTTGGTCCACATGGCGATCTTGGTGTTGCCGGCGCCGCGCTGGGCCGCATTGATGACCAGCGAGACGACGTTGAAGATCATGCCGCCCGAAATGATGCGGAAATAGGCGACCGCCGCGTCGTGAGTGTCCTCCGCCGTTCCGGCGAGGCGCATGATGGGGTCCGCAAAGATACAGGCTGCCGCCGAAATGAGAATGGTCAGCCCAATGGTGATGATGAGCGCCTGCATCAGGATGCCGTTGGCGCTCTCCCGGTCGTTTTCCCCCCTGCGCCGGGCGACCAGCGCCGAAACCGCGACGTTCATCGAGATAAAAACTGCCAGGCAGATGAACTTGGGCTGGGTGGTGAGCCCCACCGCCGCGATCGCGTAGGAGCCGAGGGAGCTGACCATGATCGTGTCGATAAAGCCGACCAGCGCGACCAGGAAAGATTCGAGAATGGAGGGCCACGCCATCTGGATCGCGGTCCGGTAGCACTGCTGTGAAGGCGGGATCTCGCCGAGCGGCTCCGCTCCGCGCAGGAATCTCCTGACCGAGAACAGCCGTTCCAAAACTGTGGAAACCATAGGGTGACACCGTCTTTCCAAAAAATTATGACATTGTTATTATTTTATCACGAATTTGTTGCGTTTGCAATCAGTTTGTCGAAAATCAGCATCTTCTACAATCCAAGTGCAAAAAAATTGGAGGACGCCCAATGCGTCCTCCAGATACCGGATAAACTCCCGGTTACTGCGCCAGCCGCTCCATCAGCGGGTAAGCCACCATCCCGATAACGCCGGCGCCGCCCATGATGATCATCGGGTCCAGCTTGGTAGTCCGCAGAAGGACCAGCGCCGCTCCAAAGAGCACCACTGCGATCCAGTCAATCCGATCCAGCGGAAAATCAAGCACACCGGTGCTGGCCCCGCCGAATACCGCCAGCATCAGGATGGTAAGTCCTGCCGACGCAATGAGCGCCACCACTGCAGGACGCAGCCCTCCCAAAATGCCCTGCACCACCGACACATTGCGGTATTTGAAATAGAAATACGCCAGCGCCGTCACAATGATGCAGGAAGGCAGGATACATCCCAGCGTCGCTACAATCGCCCCAGGCAGGCCCAGGATCCGCATCCCCACAAAGGTTGCCGAGTTAATGGCGACCGGCCCGGGGGTCATCTGGGAGATGGTGATGATATCGGCGAACTCCGACAGGGTCAGCCACCCATGCTGATCTACCACCTGAGCCTGGATCAGCGGCATTGCCGCATAGCCGCCGCCAATGCTGAACAGCCCGATTTGAAAGAAGCTCCACAGAAGCTCCAGGTACACGCTCACTTCGCCGCCCCCCTCTTTTCCGCCTGCTTTTTCTTATAAAGGTAATTGAGATACCCCACCACTCCGCAGATCAGGATCAGCAAAATGACATTGACATCCAGGAAATAGGACGCCACAAAGGCTGCCGCCATCGTGACAATGGCGACCGGGTCCCTCCCCTTGACCACGCCCAGAGACATTTTCATCACCACGTCCGCAATGACTGCTGCCACGCCGGCCTGCATCCCGGTCATCAATGCCACAAAATATTGGTTATCCTGAAAAGCCTCATAAAACACTGCGATGACGCTTAACAGGATCATCGGCGGCAGGATGGTCCCCAAAATGGTCACCAAAGTACCGGTAAGCCCCGCCAGCCGGTATCCAATGAGGATAGAAGCATTGACCGCAATCGCGCCCGGTGAAGATTGGGCGATAGCGGCAATATCCAGCATCTCATCCTCATTGATCCAGCCGAGCTCATCCACAAACTTTTTTTTCATCAGCGGCACAATCACATAGCCGCCGCCTACCGTAAAGGCGCTCAAGGTAAAGGTCGATCGGAACAAAGTCCAGTAAAATGATGCATTTCTCTCCACAAAATACCCCTTTTCCGGCTTGCGCCGCTTTTTTGGATGGGCTTTCGCCCTTTCTCCCCCATTATACACCTTGCAAACTCATAAGTAAAGTAGTATAATTGTATCATATCCATTTATAAAATCAATGAAAGGGGCTTTCGATATGACGCTTCGCTATCTCCGCATTTTTGAGGCTGTCTGCCGGCACATGAGCATCACCCGGGCCGCCCAGGAGCTTTACCTTTCCCAGCCGTCGGTGTCGCTGGCCATTGGAGAGCTCGAAAAAAAGTACGAGGTGCGGCTCTTTGACCGGATCGGGAAAAAGCTCTACCTCACCCCGGCCGGGGAGGAGCTCCTGGGCTATGCCCGCCCGCTCTTAAGCCAGATCGACGACATGGAGCAGCATCTGCGCAGCGGCGCCCGCAAGAGCATCCTGCGGGTGGGGGTGAGCATGACGGTCGGGAGCTGCCTGCTGCCCGCCTGCGCCGAGCAGTTTGCCGGAGATTACCCGGATATCCGGGTCGAGGCGCTGGTCGAACGGACCAGCCTCATCGAGCAGAAGGTGCTGGAAAACGAGCTGGATATCGGCTTTGTGGAGGGCCTGCCCAAGGCCCCGCAGCTCATCATCAGCCCCTTTGCGGAGGATGAGCTGGCCGTCGTCTGCGCGCCGGATTCCGCGCTGCTGCGGCGCGGGGCAATCCGCTGCGCCGACCTGGCTTCCATCCCGCTGCTGCTGCGGGAAAAAGGGAGCGGCACCCGCGCCGTCGTCGACAACCTGACGGATATGCAGGGCGTCACCCTCAAACCGCTCTGGGAATCCATGAGCACCCTGGCCCTGATCAGCGGGGCAAAGCGCGGGCTTGGGGCGGCGATCCTCCCCCTGCGCATCGTCCAGAAGGACCTTGACCGCGGAGAGCTGGCCATCCTGCCGGTCGAGGACGTCCAGTGGAAGCGGCAGTTTTTCCGCATCCAGCACCGCAACAAGATTTTAGACGAGCCCGCAGAGCACTGGGCCCGCCTGATGGCCGCCTGCGCGGCGGGGGAGCTGCCCGATCCCGACTAGCGCAACCCCTGTTCCGCGATCTTCCCAAACCCCGCAAAGGGATAGGGGATGACGGTCCGCCCCTCCTGGCAGTCGCCGATGCCGCTGTAGAGGTCGGCCATCCCGTCGGGGCGCAGCTCGATGCCGCTGGTGAAGGCGCAGTCGACAAGCGGCCTGCGCTTCGGGTCGGCGGGCTGCTTGGCCGGGCCGTCCGGGAAGGAGCGCCGGGTGCCGATGATCTTGAAATCCTGCACCCGCCGGGTCGCGGGGTCGAGGACAAAGGACATATTGAGGTAGCTTGCGATCCCGTCCCGGGAATAGCTCAGATGCCCGACCACCCCGATCAGGCCGCTGTCGAGGAGGTAGGCCTGGTTGCAGCCGCCCCACTCCCCTTCCTCGAACAGGCCCTCGATATAGGGCGCGTGCTCGACGACCTCGGCGGTCAGGTCCTCCAGCCGGTCGATGACGGCGAACCCGATCATGGCCGAGCTGCCGTGTTTTTTGGCGATCTCATCGTTTTTCGGGCGGGAAAAGACCCCGATCCGGCCGTCCGCCAGCCCGACCAGGCGGATATCCTTCATCCTGTCCGGGCCGGTGGTGAAGTAGCGCAGGTCGTTTAGGTCGGTCCCGCGGTAAAAATAGCCGTAATAGGTGTCGAGCTTCCCCTGCTTGAGCCGCACATGGGTGCCGCCCAGCACCATCTCCCCCTGCACGAAGGAGACAAAGGGGTCCTCGAGCTGGTAGATCATCGAGCCCGGGACAAGGGCATAGGTATCCCGCCCCGTTTCCGCAAACAGGCGGACCCAGGAGCGCATCCACTCGCTGCGCCGCTCCACCCGGCCGAATATGTACCGCCTGCCCTTCCAGGTGAAGGGGATGGAGCAGTTGTAAACGTCAAAGCCGTCCACTCCGGTAAAGGTCAGCACCGCCCGCTCCGCCGGCTGAAGATTCGCCTCAAAGGCCGCCCGCTCTTTCAATACATCCATTGTCACAACCCGCTTTCTGCGTAAAATTATCCGAACCCGCCGGCCTTAAAAAAGGGCCAGCAGGGCGTCGACATCCTCTTCCCGCGTCGCCCAGCTCACAGCCAGGCGGACGACGGTATGCCCCTCGTCCAGGGCCTCCCATCTGGTAAAGCCCACATTGTGAGACAGGCGCTCCAGCTCCCCGTTTTCGAGGATGACAAACTGCTGGTTGGTCGGCGTCTCGAGGAAAAACCGCACCCCCCTGCGGGCGAGGCCCTCCTTCAGCCGCCGGGCCATCCGCACGCCGTGGGCGGCGATCTCCTCGTACAGCCCGCCCGTAAAGAGGGCGTCGAACTGCACGCCCAGCAGCCGCCCCTTCGCGAGCAGCGCGCCCCGCTGCTTCATCACGGTGAAGAAATGCGGCGCGAGCGACGGATTCGGGAAGACGACCGCCTCCCCACACAGCGCCCCGACCTTGGTCCCGCCGATGTAGAAAACGTCGCAGCAGCGGGCGATTTCAGGGAGGGAGAGGTCGTTCCCGTCCGCCGCCAGCCCGTACCCGAGCCGCGCCCCGTCGAGAAAGAGGGGGATGCGGTATTCGGCGCAGACCTCGTGCAGCGCCCGCAGCTCAGCGGCGGTGTAGAGGGTCCCGTACTCGGTCGGGTGGGAGAGGTAGACCATCCCGGGCGCGACCATGTGGGCATGGCTTTCGTCGGCGTAAAACTGCTGGAGGTACCGGCGGACCTCCGCGGCGGAGAGCTTGCCCTCTTTTTGCGGGAGGGGGAGCACCTTGTGGCCGCAGGCCTCGACCGCCCCGGCCTCATGGCCGTTGATATGGCCGGTGACGGCGGTCAGCACCCCTTCGTGCCGGGCGAGCAGCGCGTCGATGACGACGGCGTTGGTCTGGGTGCCGCCCACGAGGAAATGCACCGCCGCGCGCGGGCAGCCGCAGGCCGCGCGGATCTTTTCCCGCGCCGACTCGCACCAGGGGTCGGACCCGTAGCCGGGCGCCTGCTCCAGATTCGTCTCCAGAAGCCTGGAAAGCAACGCCGGGTGCGCGCCCTCCAGGTAATCGCTCTCAAAATGCAGCATAAAAATCCTTCCTTTCCGTCATACAGTTCCATCATACCACATCCCGGGCGGCTTGGCAACCGGAAACGGGGATTCCCCACTTTTTCAAGGGAAAAGGTGAAGTTTCCGGGAGGCCGTCATTTTTTGAAGAGCTCCCGCAGCCCGATCACCGCCAGAAAGACGGCGAACACCTTGGTCATCGCCCCGTTTCCCAGGAAATTGGCCAGCAGCACCCCGCCCGCCGCCCCGGCTATCCCCGCGAGGATGGACGGGAGGAGGGCCTTTTTCTCGATCAGCCCGTTTTTCAGATGCATCCAGAGGGACAGCCCCCCTACCGGGAGGAAGAAGATGAGATTCATCCACTGGGCGGCGAGCTGGTCCACCCCGGCGACGGCAGTCAGATAGACCAGCAGGACAAAACCTCCTCCCAGCCCCATCGAAGCGGCAATCCCGGCGGCAAAGGAGGCCGCGGCTGTAATGATCCAGCTTATCGCATTCATCGCAGCCACAGCCTCACAGCCGAGGCGAGTATGAGCCCGCCGAAGATCCGCTGCAGCAGCCTGTTGTCCACCTTGAGCAGCAGCTTCGCCCCCAGCACCGCCCCCAAAATGCCCAGCGGCAGCAGCGCAGCCGCCTCTCCCCAGGGCGGCGTAATCCCCCGCAGGTAGAGCAGCGCGCTGACTAGGCTCAGCGGCAGGATCACGGCGATCGAGGTCGCGTGCGCCTTTTTCGATTCGAGGCCGCTTTTCTCCAGAAGCGGCACCACGACCGTCCCGCCGCCCGCGCCGAACAGGCCGTTCAAAAAGCCGGCCGCCGCCCCCACAAGGGCGTAGTACCAGCCTGATTTTGTCTCTTTGCTCATTTTTTCTCCTCCCTTTTCGCGGTCTCTGCATAGTTTCCCCGGCCGCGGCTACAATATGTGACAGGAGTGTAAATTCCCGCGGAATCTCTTGACATCGCGCGAAAAAGGATGTAATATATACTCACAAGGTAAACAATAACACAAAGGAGGAGCCAATATGTCTGTCGTAACCATTACAAAGGAAAACTTCCGCACCGAGGTGCTGGAATCCGATAAACCCGTCCTGGTGGACTTCTGGGCGGCCTGGTGCGGCCCCTGCCGGATGCTCTCCCCGGTTGTCGACGAGATCGCCGAGGAGACCGGCTCCGTCAAGGTCGGCAAGGTGAATGTCGACGAACAGCCCGCCCTCGCCGAACAGTTCGGCGTCGCGAGCATCCCCACCCTCATCCTCTTCAGGGATGGCAAAGCGGTCGAGACCTCGGTCGGCGTCCGCCCCAAGGCGGTGATCCTCGCCATGCTCGGCTGATTTTCACAGCAAACAGGCCGCCCTGCCGGATTTTCCCGGCAGGGCGGTTTTTTCTGATCCCGTATGTCATCCTGTGCCCGCCTTACGGTTCGAGCTCCCCTTCCGGGACAAACCAGGGGTACGCAAGCTGGAAATTGCCGGGATGGTTTGTCCCATGGAGTATCCCCAGCTGTATCGCCTGCTCCCCTTCCAGGTTCCAGCGCTCCAGCCGCCCCGCGGCGGTTTCATTGACGACAGGGTCGCCGTACAGTCTGGTCAGTTCCTCTGACACCTTTTCGCTGGCGTCCTGCTCCGTAAAATACGCCTGGATGCTGGTCAGCTGGCCTTCGACAAACTGGAACAGGCAGTAATGAGTTTTGTAACCGGCGACTGTCAGCACAGCCTTGTCGGAATCCAGCCGGTAGCTCACGCTTTCCAGCTTTTCTTCTCCGATCTCGTACTGACTCATGATTTCGTCCAAAAGCGGAAAACCGCCTTCCCGGACCTCCTCCAGCGTACTGCGCGGCTCCGCCCCGGGCAGGGACGGCCCGCCGTCCTCCAGCTTATCGAGGGTGAATGGCAAAGATTCCGCGCCGCAGGCGGCAAGCAGCAGGGCGCAAAGCGCCAGACTGATGAGATACCAGAGTTTTCTCATGCAAACCCCTCCTCAACTCTCACAGCAGATCAGTTTAAAAAATTTGTCTTTTATTCGAACCAAGGGTACGCAAGCTGGAAACTGCCGGGGCTATTCCCCCGATGAAGCACTACCATCTGTACCGGCTGCTCTCCTTCCAAGCTCCATTGTTCTAACCGTCCGCCGCCGGTGTCTTGAACAGCAGGCTCGCCATACAGCTCGGTCAGCTTCTCTGACACCTTGGTACTGGAATCACTATCTGTAAACTGCACATGGATACAGGTAAACCGACCGTCGACAAACTGGAACAAACAGTGCTGCGTATCGCAGCCGGCAATCTTCAATTTGGCTTCCTCAGCAATCAGCAGATACTCCTCGCTGTCCAGCGCTGATTTTCCGGCTTTACGGACATGCAAAGGCTCTTCTTCCAGCGGGAACCCGCTTTCCCGGATTTCTTCCAGAGAACTTTGCGGTGCAGCTCCCGGCAGGGACGGGCCGCCGTCCTCCATGCTCTCCAGCCTGAACTGGGTTATTTTGGCACCACAGGCGGCAAAGAGCAGCATCCCGCAGAACGCAATCATCAGGCGATACAGCCATTTCTTCATGTCAGCCACCCCTTCGCATAAATCAGGGTTTATTAATCAGGCCAATTACCGCATGGGCAAAGATTATAATGCCCCCGGCCGCAATCTTCATGCTCTTCCCAGCAAAGGTGAGGACCATAGTCTTCCTCATAAACTTCGCCGCACTGCAAGCAAGCATAATCAGAATAACAATAATTGTAGGTTACCGTACAGGTTTTGCTCCCAAACAGTCCGTATTTATGAGTGCCAGTATCTCTTTCAACGGGTGTGCCCTGACACACATAATCCACAAATCCTGTATAGCATTTTTCACATGCATATCCATCTCTTGTTTGTTTGGCTGGGGGTTCTTCTGCCGAAACAGCTCCTCCAGCAGAAATAGCGGCAAAAAGCATCGAAACGCAGAGGATACCGATTTTTTTCAAAGTAATCTTCTTCATAATGTCTCTGTCGCATGTCACAGCTTACTTTTCTATGTTCTTCAATCACCTCCAATCTATTTTGCAATTTAATTATATCACATATTTGTATAAAAATCAACGAAAAGTGAAAAAAATAGTAAAATATATGGCTCCGGACAGGGCATGTCCGGAGCCTTTTTACTCATCCCCGAGGGTGATCCACTCGTCCATCGCCGCGCTGAGGGCGTTTTTGCGCTCCTCCAGGCGGGTGCAGGCCTCCTGCATCTTCTGGTAATCGCCCGCGAAGGCGTGGGGGTTTTGCAGGTCGGCCTCGATGGAGGCGATCTCCCCCTCCATCTCCTCGATTTGCTTTTCGAGCTCCCGCAGCCGGGCGCGGCGCTTGGCCTCCTCGGCCTTCTGCTGCTTGCTGCGGTGGTAGGTGACGCTCCCTTCGGAGGGCGCTTTCTCCGCCTTGGGCGGCGGGGCGGCTTTGGCGGCCTTTTCCTGCTGCTTTTCGATGTAGTAGTCGTAGTTGCCCTTGAAGACCTCGACGTGGTCGTCAAAGATCTCGATGATCCGGTCGGGCACCGCCTTCAGAAGATACCGGTCGTGGGAGACGAAGAGCAGCGTCCCCTCGTAGTCCCGCAGCGCGTCCTCGAGGATCTCCTTGCTGCGGAGGTCGAGGTGGTTGGTCGGCTCGTCGAGCATGAGGAAATTCCCCCGCTCCATCATAAGGATGGCAAAGGCGAGCTTGGCCCGCTCGCCGCCGCTTAAGACGCCGACCTTCTTGTAGACGTCCTCCCCCTGGAGCAGCACCCGCCCGAGCATGGTGCGGATCTCGGTCTCGTTTTTGCGGGGCCAGCGGCTCCACAGCTCCTCGATGACGGTGAGCTCCGGGTGGAGCTGGCGGTTTTCCTGGTCGAAGTAACTTACCTTGACCTCCTGCCCCCAGCGGATCTTGCCCTTGTCGGGCTTCAGCTCGCCCCGCAGGGCGTGGAGCAGGGAGGATTTGCCGATGCCGTTCTCCCCGATGACCGCAATCTTCTCCCCCCGCTCGATGTGGAAGGAGAGGTTGTCAAAGAGATGCTTGCGCTCCAGCCCCTCCCCGACCGAGAGGGAGAGCCCGTCCACGATGAGGACGTCCTTGACCGGGTCGCGGTCGAAAGCGAATTTGAGGGAGATCTTCTTGTTGTATTCCCGCGGCCGCTCGATCCGCTCCATCGCCTCCAGCTTCTTGACCCGGCTTTTGGCCATCTTGGAGGTGGTGGCGCGGACGATGTTGCGGGCGACAAAGTCCTCCAGGTCGGCGATTTCCTCCTGCTGGGCCTCGTATTCCTTCTCCCAGCGGGCCATCAGCTCGGCCTTGAGCACCTTGTATTTGGAATAATTGCCCGGGAAGACCCGCATCTCCCCGAACTCGACCTCCCAGATCTCCCCGACCGTCTTGTCGAGGAAATAGCGGTCGTGGGAGACGACGATGACCGCGCCCTTGTAATGGGCGAGGTGGTCCTCAAGCCAGAGCAGGGTCTTAAAATCGAGGTGGTTGGTCGGCTCGTCCAAAATGAGCAGCTCGGGGGCGCTCAGCAGCAGCTTTGCGAGGGCGAGCCTCGTCTTTTCCCCGCCCGAAAGGGTGGAGATAACGGTGTCCCCGTCCTTGTCCGCAAAGCCCATGCCGTTCAGGACGGTCTGGATCTTCACGTCGGTGAGGTAGCCGTCGTTCCCTTCAAAATAGGCGAGATTCCGGTCATATTCCCGCGACAGCGCGGCATACTGCGGGCTGTCGGGCGGGCAGTCCGCCATTTCGACGTGGAGCCGGTCCATCTCCTCCTTGGCTCTGAGGACCGGCTCGAAGACCAGCCGCATCTCCGCCAGAATGGTGTTTTCGCCGGAAAGGCCGCTGTTCTGGCGGAGATAGCCGATATTCAGGCCCGTTTTCTTGTCCAGGGTACCGGTTTCATACTCCTGAAGGCCGCAGATGACGTTGAGCAGGGTCGATTTCCCCGCCCCGTTGGCGCCGATCAGGCCGATGCGGGAGTTTTCCCCCACCTCGGCGGTCACGCCGGAAAGGATCACCGTGCTGCCGAAGGAGACCCCGATCTCCTGCATGGATACCAGCATAAATTCCTCCTGTGTGCTACTGAATTATGGGAAAGCGCCCTACAAAAGCTCCTTCAAAACCGCATAAGCCGCATGGGCGAGGGCGCGGGTTTCGACGTACTGGCGGGTGACGGCAAAAACGTCCCGATCGAGCTGGGCGCGGATGGCGCGCACCCGCTCGAAGCCCGCCACGACCGCCGCAGGGTCCGGCTCGATGAAATACGCCTTCTGCATAATCGCCCGCAGCTCGGTCCGGAAGCCCGCCGGAAGCGGCTCCGTCCCCATCCTGCCGGGAAGGCCGAAGCTGCCCGCCGGAATCATGCTTCCCGCGCGGCCGTTAACCGTCTCGGCGATCTGGCGCGCAAAAACAAGATCCTCGAGCATGGAATTGCCGGCCAGCCGGCTGCTGCCGTGGACGCCTGTGTGGGCGCATTCCCCCACCGCAAACAACCCGCGGACGCTCGTTTCGCCGGTCAGTCCCGTGTCGATGCCGCCCATCAGATAGTGCTGGCAGGGGTAGACCGGGATGGGCGCGCCGGTGAGGGAGAGGCCCTCCGACCTGAGTTTCGCGCTGATATTCGGGTAGCGTTCCTCTGCAAAGGCCGGCGAGGCCGTGCGGAAATCGAGGTAGAAACGGTCGTCCCCGAGCCGCCGCCCCTCCGCCTTCATGGCGCGGCAGACGACATCCCGCGGAGCGAGGTCGGCGCGCGGGTCGTAGCGCCCGAGGAATTCCTCCCCCTCCGCGTTGAGGATCTTCGCCCCATCCCCCCGCATCGTCTCGGAGAGGAGGAAGCACTCCCGCTGGTGGTCGGCAAAGGCGGTCGGATGGAACTGGATCCATTCCATGTGCCGGATTTTCGCCCCGAGCTGCTCGGCGAGCAGGATGCCGTCCCCCGTGGCGCCCGGGGAATTGGAGGTGTACTCATACATCCGCCCGACGCCGCCGGTCGCCAGGACACAGTTTCCCGCCGCAACGGGGATCCTGGTCCCGTCCCGCAGCACCTCCAGTCCAAAGCCGCCCCGAAGCTGCCGGATGCCGACCGCCATCGCGTCCTCCCAGACGGTGATATTGCGGCTTAAGGAAATCGCCTCAATCAGGCGGCGGATGACCTCCTGCCCCGTCGCGTCGCTGCAGTGGAGGACCCGCGGATGGCTGTGCCCGCCCTCCAGCGAGAGGTCGAGGCTGCCGTCCGGCCGCCGGTCAAAGGCGACCCCGTAGTCCATCAGGTTCTGGACGGTGCGGGGCGCTTCGCTGACCAGGATCTTGAGGGCTTCGGTGTTGTTTTTAAAGCCGCCCGCAATGAGGCTGTCGTTCAAATGGGCGTCCTCGCTGTCCGCACTGTCGAGGGCGGCGGCGATGCCCCCCTGGGCACGGGCGGAGGAGCTGTGCGCCAGCCTTCCCTTGGCCAGCACAAGGACCCGCATCGCCGGGTCGAGGTTCAAGGCGGTGTAAAGGCCGGCGATCCCGGCCCCGATGATCACGGTATCAAAGCTTTCCTGCACAATGTCTCACCTTTCCGCAGCCTGATTTTTGCAGTAGATTTTACGGCTTCCGCGCGAGGGCGAGGTCAACCGTATCGCAGATGGCGATCTGGCCGCCCGCCTGCTCGATAACCCGCCGGATTGCGGCGAAAAACTCCCGGCGCTTCCCCTCCTCCAGCGCGAGATGGTCGGAGTAGGTCCCGAGCAGCGCGGTATATTCCTCGCCCGTAAAGCGCCGGGTCCGGCGGTAAAGCCGCCAGGAAATATCCGCAAAGCCATATTTTCCGGCGGTCTCCGCCCGGCTCCGGGCAGCTTTTTCGGTGTACTCATCCGCCGCGCGGCTGCCGGGCATGTAGCAGGCGTAAAGCTCCTGGATCGCTTCCCAGAGGCCGGGGTGTTCCCGGTCCCGGTAGGGGTGGTTTGCAAACCGCGCGAAGACGCCGCCGCTTTTCAACAGGCGGAAGACCTCCCGGTAGCCGAATTCCTCCGGAATCCAGTGGAAGGCCGAAGTCGCATAGATCAGGTCAAAGCTCCCGCCCGGCAGGCTTGTCTCCTCAAACCGGGCGTTGATGACCCGCAGGTCCCGCCCGGCGAATTTCTCCCGCACAAAAGCGGAGAGCCTGTCCCCCAGCTCGACGGCGGTGACAGCAGCGCCGGCGTCGAGGATGGGCGCCGTCGCCTGCCCGGTCCCGATCCCGATCTCGAGGGCGCTGCTCCCCGCCCCGAGCGGACAGCAGGCGAAAATATCCGCGTAAAGCTCCGGCGGGTAGCCGGGCCGCCAGCGGTCATAGGCCGCGCAGACGGTATTGAAGGCTGTTTCCAGCCCTTTGACAACGGGCACACAGACTCCCCCTTTTCGCAATTCCCTTCCAGTATAGCACATTTTCTCCGGTTTGAAAAGATGGGGATTATCTGCCCGGGAGCCTCCTCTCGACCAAAAGCATGACTTTAACTCACAAAAGGCATGCCGCCCGTTTCCCGGCGGCATGCCCCTGCATCATGCAGCAAATCTGCTTATTTCTTTGCGCGGCGCGCGAGATCCTTCATCGCGTCCTTGCGGGAAAGGTTGATCCGCCCCTGGTCGTCGATCTCGGTGACCTTGACGTAAACCTCGTCGCCGACCGAAACGACGTCCTCAACCTTGTCGACCCGGTAATCCTCGAGCTTGGAAATGTGGACCAGGCCCTCCTTGCCGGGGGCGATCTCTACGAAAGCGCCGAAGTTCATCAGGCGGGTGACCTTGCCCTTGTAGATCGCGCCGACCTCAGGGTCGCGGGCGATGGTTTCCACAATATACATCGCGCGGTTGACGTTCTCCTGGTCGATGCCGAGGATGAAGACGCTGCCGTCGTCGTTGATGTCGATCTTGACGTCGCACTCGGCGCAGATCTTCTGGATGACCTTGCCGCCGGTGCCGATGACCTCACGGATCTTGTCAACGGGAATGACGGTGGATTTCTGCTTGGGCGCGTACTTGGAGACATGGTCGCGCGGCGCGGGAATGGCCTTGAGGATGACCTCGTCGATGATATAATCGCGGGCCTTCTTGGTCTTTTCAAAGGCGTCCTTGATGATGTCGAGGGTCAGGCCGTCGATCTTGATGTCGACCTGGATGGCGGTGATGCCTTTGTGGGTGCCGCCGACCTTGAAGTCCATATCGCCGTAGAAGTCCTCGAGCCCCTGGATGTCAACCATCGTCATCCAGCGGTCGCCCTCGGTGATGAGGCCGCAGGAGATGCCGGCGACAGGAGCCTTGATCGGGACGCCGGCCGCCATCAGCGCCAGAGTCGAGCCGCAGATGGAAGCCTGGGAGGTGGAGCCGTTGGAGGACAGAACCTCGCTCACCAGCCGCATGGCGTAGGGGAATTCATTGACAGAGGGGAGCACCGGCACGAGGGCGCGCTCAGCGAGGGCGCCGTGGCCGATCTCGCGGCGGCCGGGGCCTCTGGAGGGCTTGGTCTCGCCGACCGAGTAGGACGGGAAGTTGTACTGATGCATGTAGCGCTTCTCCTCGTCTTCGTCAATGCTGTCGAGGAGCTGCGCGTCGGAGACCGGGCCAAGGGTGGCGACGGTCAGGACCTGGGTCTGGCCGCGGGTGAAGAGGCCGGAGCCATGTACCCGGGGCAGCAGGTCAACTTCAGCGGAGAGGGGACGCATCTCGTCCATGCCGCGGCCGTCGACCCGCTTCTGCTCGTCTAAGAGCCAGCGGCGGACGATGACCTTCTGCGCCTTATAAATGACCTCGTCGAGGAGGGTGGGCTGAGTCTCGGCGTATTCGGGGTCGTATTTCTCGTGGATGGCGTCCTTAATGGGGAGCAGCCGCTCCTCGCGGACGTTTTTGTCGTCGGTGTCCAGCGCGTGCTTGAAAGCGTCGCCGAACTCCTCGAGGACGGCGTCGAGCAGCTCGTGGGGAACCTCTTTGGACTCGAAGGCAAACTTCGGCTTGCCGATCTGGGCCTGGATACCGGCGATGAAGGCGACCATCTTCTTGATCTCCTCATGGCCGAGGGCAATGGCCTCGAGCATCTTGTCGTTGGGGACCTCGTTGGCGCCCGCCTCGATCATGACGATCTTCTCGGCGCTGCCGGCGACGGTGAGGTCGAGGTCAGATTTCGCGCGCTGGGCGGTGATGGGGTTCAAAACCAGCTCGCCGTCGACCAAGCCGACGCTGACCGCCGCGATGGGCTCGCGGAAGGGGATGTCCGAGATGCAGATGGCGATGGAGGCCGCGATGAAGCCCGCAATCTCGGGGGAATTGTCGATATCGGTGGAAAGGACGGTGACGACGACCGAAACGTCGTTGCGCATGTCCTTCGGGAACATCGGCCGGATGGGGCGGTCGATCATACGGGAGGCGAGGGTCGCTTTCTCAGAGGGGCGGCCTTCCCGTTTGAGGAAGGAACCGGGGATCTTGCCGACCGCATAGAGCTTCTCCTCGTAATCGACCGAAAGCGGGAAGAAGTCGACGCCCTCGCGGGGCTTCGCGGAAGCGGTCACGTTGGCCATGACGACGGTCTCGCCGTAGCGGACCCAGCAGGAGCCGTTGGCGAGCTCGCTGGTGCGGCCGGTCTCGACGACGAGGGGGCGGCCCGCAAAGGTGGTTTCAAAGGTTCTGATTTCGTGTGCCATTTGTACCTCCTGACTGTGCGGTACCGGCAGGCTTAGCAATAAATCCTGCGTCCGCTCCGCGGCCGTACGATTTAATGCTAAACTCCCGCTCCCCGCACGGGAAAATTGTGGAAAACTGCTTTCACTGGCAGAAGTCTGCCGGAAGATACACCAAAAGGCAGATGGGAAACCCATCTGCCTCCGACTGCCAAAATTACTTACGGATGCCCAGTCTCTCGATCAGAGCGCGATAGCATTCGATATCGGTCTTCATGAGGTAGTTGAGCAGGTTGCGGCGGCGGCCGACCATCTTCAGCAGGCCGCGGCGGCTGTGGTGGTCGTTCTTGTTGGCCTTCAGGTGCTCGGTCAGGTCGTTGATCCGCTTGGTGAGGATCGCGATCTGGACTTCGGGAGAACCGGTGTCGCCTTCGTGGCGCTTGTTCGCCTCAATGATCTGGGTCTTTTCTTCTTTTCTCATCATGGTGAGGTCACCTCTTTCAAAAATTTGCCGGCAAAGAGAGCAGAGGGCAGGCAACGTCCCCGTCGGGGCTTACTCCACTGAGCTATCCATGCGGTCACGCATAACATTATAGCACCTTTCCCCCGCTTTGTAAAGAGATTTTTGAAAATCCCGGAAATTTTCCGCCCTCCCGGCAAATCGCCGCCCAAATGGTAAAAAAATTATGAAATATCCGCAAAAAACTTTTCAAATCCCGCCGAATCCTCTATAATAAGGATAGAAGGAAAAATTAAGAAAGGACGAATTGCCATGCTGAATCTTGCCGCTTTGGACGAACTCATCCGCGAGGCCCCGCACGCCCTCTACACCAGGGAACAGGCCGTACAGGTGTCGCTCATGCTGCTCAAAACGGAGCTGAACCGCGCCGGTTCCGCCAATGAGGCCGATATCCTCCGCCGGGCGATCGACCAGTTCACCCGGAATTTCCGCTATCTGGACCCGAACCAGAGCGAAACCGACCGGATGCTCGACTCGCTGGGGGTTGCCCGCCTGCGCACCGAAGATATCGTCGAAGCAATCAAGGCGGTGCTCTTCGACGCCGAATGACCCCTCGCCGCGCAGAAGAAATTTGCGGCGAAAAAGCTGCCGCAAATTTCTTCTGCAAACCCCTTGACAAAATTTCCGGAATTTGCTATAATATACACTGTTGCTGATTTGATATGCAATTACAGCATATGCGCCTGTAGCTCAGTGGATAGAGCACCGGCCTCCGGAGCCGGGTGCGTTGGTTCGATTCCAATCAGGCGTACCAGAAACACGCTTACCAATGAGGTAAGCGTGTTTTTCTTTTGCCCGGGCCTTTGCACGAGCCGCAAAAAATTCAGGCAGCCAGGCCGCTCCGACTCATAAATCTCTTGACGGACGCGCCAAAAAGGAGTATAATTTTTTCATATTGTAAAAAGAACGAGGAGGTCATCCGACATGATCCGCACCGAAATCGCCGCGCTGCACCGGGATTTCCCCCACTATTCCGGGAAAACCGTCACCGTCTGCGGCTGGGTCAAAACCATCCGCGACTCCAAAGCCCTGGGCTTCATCGAGCTCAATGACGGCAGCTGCTTCAAAAACCTGCAAGTCGTCTTTGAGGACGCAAAGGTCGCCAATTTCAAAGAGGTGACCAAATATAACGTCGGCTCCGCCATCATCGTCACCGGCGAGGTCGTCCTCACCCCCGGGGCCAAGCAGCCTTACGAAATCCATGCGGCTGAAATCACCCTGGAAGGCGCTTCCACCCCCGATTACCCCCTCCAGAAAAAGCGGCACACTCTGGAATACCTGCGCACCATCGCCCATCTCCGCCCCCGCACCAACACCTTTGAGGCGGTCTTCCGGGTCCGGTCGGTCTGCGCTTATGCGATCCACAAGTTTTTCAACGAGCGCGGCTTCGCCTACGTCCACACCCCCCTCATCACCGCCTCCGACTGCGAGGGCGCGGGCGAGATGTTCCGGGTCACCACCCTGGACCCCAAGAACCCGCCCCTGACCGGGGACGGCGAGGTCGACTTCTCCCAGGATTTCTTCGGCAAAGCCACCAGCCTCACCGTTTCCGGCCAGCTGGAAGCCGAGTGCATGGCGATGGCGCTGGGCAACGTCTACACCTTCGGCCCCACCTTCCGCGCCGAGAAGTCCTACACCGCCCGCCACGCCGCCGAATTCTGGATGGTCGAGCCGGAGATGGCCTTTGCCGACTTAAACGACGATATGCGGGTCGCGCAGGATATGGTCAAGTTCGTCATCCGCTACGTCCTTGAAAACTGCCCCGACGAGATGGCATTCTTCAACAACTTCTACGACAAGGGCCTCGTCGAGCGGCTGACCGCCCTCGTCGACGCGGAGTTTGCCCACGTCACCTACACCGAGGCGATCAAGCTCTTAGAGCCGCACAACGACCAGTTCGACTACAAGGTCTACTGGGGCGTCGACCTTCAGACCGAGCACGAGCGCTTCCTCACCGAGCAGGTCTTTAAAAAGCCGGTCTTTGTCACCGACTATCCCCGGGAGATCAAGGCGTTTTACATGCGCTTAAACGACGACGGCAAGACGGTCGCCGCGATGGATATGCTGGTCCCCGGCATCGGCGAGCTGATCGGCGGCAGCCAGCGCGAGGAGCGGCTGGACGTCCTGATGCAGAGCCTCGAGTTCTTCCATTTAAACCCCGAGGATTACAGCTGGTACCTCGACCTGCGCCGCTACGGCGGGACGACCCACTGCGGCTTCGGCCTCGGCTTCGAGCGGATGGTCATGTACCTCACCGGCGTCGCCAACATCCGCGACGTCCTCCCCTTCCCCCGCACCACCGGCTCGGCGGAATATTAAAAAATACACAAGGCCGGGGCACCTGCTCCGGCCTGATTTTTTGTACAGGGAGGTCCCCCATGAACAAGGTCAAAATCACCGTCCTCAAAACCACCTTCGACGCCGCGCTCGCCGCCGAATACGGCGCAGAGGGCCTTGGCCCCTGCCCCATGCTGCGGGAGGGACAGGTTTTCTACGCCGACTACGCCAAGCCCCAGGGGCTCTGCGACGAGGCATGGAAGGCGATCTACCAGTACGTCTTCGCCCTTGCCCACGGCGCGGGCAGGGAGCTTTTCTACTTCGGCGACTGGATCCGCAAGCCCGGGGTCGCCATCTGCTCCTGCAACGACGGCCTTCGCCCGGTCATCTTCAAGCTGGAGGCGACCGGCGAGGCTTCCGCCCTCGATTACGAGCCGGTGCGCTGAATTTCCATCCCGCAGAAACCGCCCCCTGTGCAGCTTTTCAGGCCGCGCAGGGGGCGGTTTGTTCTCAGGGTACCGGTATTTATTCAACCGATTTGAGGGATTCGACCATGTCGATCTTCTTGAGCTGGAAGTGCAGCACAAGGTCGACGATCAGGGTGAACAGCGCCGTCAGCAGCCCGGCAAAGACGAAGCAGTACCATGCGATGTCCGGCGCAAACATGACCGCGTCCACCTCGGCTGTCCGGATGACAAAGCGCTCGAGCGCGATGCCCAGCACCAGCCCGATGGCGATGCCGAAGAAAGCGGAGATGTTGTTCTCCCGGGTGATATAGCCCGTCACCTCGCCGTCGTAGAAGCCGAGCACCTTGATGGTGGCAAGCTCCCGCACGCGTTCATTGACATTGATATTCGCAAGGTTATAGAGGACCACGAAAGCCAGCAGGCCGGCCGAAATGATGATGACCCAGACGATGGCGTTGAGGCTCCCCAGCATCGCGTCAAAGGTCCCCGCGATCCCCGAAGTATGGGTGACCGCCAGCACGCCGTCGCCAAGCGCCAGGATCTCCTCGGACAGGGTACTCTCCGAAACGCCCTCCTCCTGGTTGAGCAGCACCGTGCTGTAGACCGGCGTCTCCCGGAATTCCTGCCGGTAGAGAGCCGGGGTCATGTAGACGTAGTTTAAAGCGTAGTTTTCCGAGATACCGAGCACTGTTACCGGCACCGGCCTGCCGTTGGGGTTTACAAGGGTGATGCTGTCCCCTTCCTTCACATCCAGCAGCCGCGACAGCTTCTCGTTGATGATAACCCCGTCGTCCGAAAGGGAGAGCTTCTCTCCGCTCACCCGCTCGTGCAGGTCGATATAGCTGCCCATCTGCTCGGGATCCTGCGGCACCATGAGGGTGATGCTCACAATCTTATTCTCCCCGCGGACGTCGATGCTGCGGGAGGCGGCCGGCATGGATTCGGCGACGCCCTCCACCCCGGAAAGCGCCTCCGCGTAATCGGCCAGCTCGGAGGCGGTGAGCTTGTCGTCCAGGGTGACTGTCGTATCGTAAACAAACACCCGTTCGTACTGCTTATCCCCGATCGAGCTGATGGCATAGCGCAGCCCGAAGCCGGTCAGCAGCAGCGCCGTACAGCCCGCTATGCCGACAATGGTCATCAGCACCCGGCGCTTATACCGGAAGAGGTTGCGGACGGTGACCTTCTTGCTGAAATTGAGGCGCTTCCAGATAAATCCGATCCGTTCGAGCAGCACCCGTTTGCCGTTTTTGGGGGCTTTGGGGCGCATCAGCTGGGAGGGGACCTCGTCGGTCTGTTTGGCGCAGGCGGCAAAGGTGGTCAGGCACATGCAGAGCAGGGCCACCGCCATGCAGGCGCCCGCCAGCCCCCAGCGGATCGGCGCGACCGCGTTGGGGATTTCATACATAATCCGGTAGGCGTTGATGATCACATAAGGGAAGAGCTTGAAGCCGATGGCCAGCCCGACGGCCGCGCCGATCACGCTTGCGGCCGCCGCATAGCCGATGTATTTGGCCATGATCGCGCCGCGCCCATAACCCAGCGCTTTAAAGGTGCCGATCTGGGTCCGCTGCTCCTCGACCATCCGGGTCATCGTCGTCAGGCAGACCAGCGCCGCCACCAGGATGAAGAAGACCGGGAAGACCGCCGCGACGGCGTCCACCTTCTCGGTGTCCTCCGCATAGCTCGAATAGTCGGGATTGTTGTCCCGGTCCCAGACGTACCAGGTCGGCTCGCCGAGGTCGGCGAGGTCCTGTTCCGCCTGGGCGATTTCGGCGCGGGCATCCTCGATCTCCTGCGCGGAATCCGCCTTTTCGGTCTCATATTCGGCGCGGGCCTCGGCAAGCTGCGCCTCCCCGTCTTCCAGCTCAATGCGGGCGGCTTCCAGCTCCTCGCGGCCGCTGCTGCGCTCCCGCGCCAGGTCCTGCCACCCCTGCGAGAGGGTTTCGTCCTGTTCATCGAGGAGGGTGCGGGTCTCGGCGAGCTGGGCCTCGGCCGCATCCAATTCCGCCAGCGTGTCGGCGAGCTGCTGCTCCCCTTCGGCGATGCCGGCGGTCAGCTGCTCGATGCCGCTGCGCGCCTCAGCGAGCGCCTCGTCCTGGGCGTCCAGCGCGGTCTCGATCGTCCCGGTCAGGGCGCCGATCTGGCGGGAAAGGTAATCCTTCTGGCTCTGCCGCGCGGAGATATACTCGGTCAAAAGGCCGGTCAGGCTGGTCCCCTGCGGGACAGAATCCTCCGGCAGGACGGCGAGAAGGCCGTCGGCAGCCGTGATGACCTGCTGCTCAGAGGCTTCCGCCGCCTCAATGGAGGGGACCGAACGCTCGGCGAAGCTCTGCACCAGAGCCTCGACCGATGTGAGCAGCTCCCGCGCGCTGTCAACCTGAGCGATGGCCGGGCCGGCCTGCTCCTCAAGCTGGGCGTGCTGCTCCCGATAGCTTTCGAGCTGCGCCTGGGCCTCCGGCAGGGCGGCCTCGTAGTCGCTGCGGCCCTGCTCGTATTCCGCAAGGGCCTCCTCATAGGCATTTTCCGCGTCGGCGAGCTGCTGCTCCCCGTCGGCAAGCTGTTCTTCCGCCTCCCGGATCTCCTGGTTGTAGGTGGCAAGACCGTCCTCATAGTCGCGGCGGCCCTGGGCCAGCTCGGCTTCCGCGTCGGCCAGCTCCTGTTCCGCCTCGGCGAGCGCCTCGTCCCGTTCCTGCTCGGCATCGGCAAGCTCCGCCTTCGCATCGTCAATCTCGGCCTGGGCTTCCTCGTAAATCTCGTTGTAGCGCTCCTCGCCCCGGCGGGCGGCGACCTCCTCAAAACGGTCGATCGCCTCGTCAACCGATGTTTCATAATCGCTCGAAAAAGCGGAAAGGCCTGCGGTCGATTCCAACGTGAGATAGGCGTCGGTATAGACCTCGAGGGTGAAATCCTCTTCCGGGATCATCAGGTAAGCGTCGACCTCGCCGTCTCCGATGGTGCTGTGTCCGCGCTCAAAGCCGATGTAGAGCGGGGACTGCACGATCCCGACGACGGTGAAGGTATCCCGCGCGAGGGTATCCGCGATATCCGCGTCCGTGCTGCCGGACAGCAAGGTGATGGTATCCCCGATCTCCACCTGGCCATTGGCGCTTAAGCCGCTGTTAAAATTCTTGTCGATCACACATTCGCCCGACTGCTCCGGCAGCCGGCCCTCCAGCAGGAGCGGGCGGTTGAGGTAGTTTTCGTCCGACTCCTCGCCTTCGGGCAGGGAGTAGACCTTGACCACTGTCTGGGCGGCCTCGTCGGTCCGCAGAAGAAGGTCTGCGCTGTATCCCGCCGCAAAGCCGCGGATCCCCTCGACTTCGCGCACCGCTGCGATATCCTCGTCGTTTAGGCCGAAGGTGGACATTAAATGAAGGTCCATCAGCCGGGTATCCGCAAAATAATTGTCCGCCGTCAGCTTCATATCCGGGCTGGTCGCCTTGAGGCCGGCAAAAAAGCCGCACCCGAGCGCCACGATCGCCACCAATGAGAGGAAGCGGGTCCGTGTCTGCCAGATGGTGCGGAGGGTCTCTTTCCATAACGGGTTGCTGCGTTTCTTCATGATAACGGCCCCTTTCCCCTTACCATTCGATGTCCTCGACCGGCGTCGGGCGGTCGTTCAATACGATGTTGCTCACCTTGCTGTTTCTCATCCGGATGACCCGGTCAGCCATCGGGGTGATCGCGGAGTTGTGGGTGATGAGGACGACCGTCATGTTGTTGCGGCGGCAGGTGTCCTGCAGAAGCTTGAGGATCGTCTTGCCGGTATTGTCGTCGAGGGCGCCGGTCGGCTCGTCGCAGAGGAGGAGCTTGGGCCGCTTTGCCAGGGCGCGGGCGATGGAAACGCGCTGCTGCTCGCCGCCCGAAAGCTGGGCGGGGAAGTTATTCATCCGGTCGCCCAGCCCGACATCCATGAGCACCTGGTCGGCGTTCATGGGGTTGCGGCAGATCTGGGTGGCCAGCTCGACGTTTTCGCGGGCGGTGAGGTTCGGGACCAGGTTATAAAACTGGAAAACAAAGCCGATGTCAAACCGGCGGTAATCGGTCAGCTGCTTCGGGGTATACTGCGCGATGTCCTGGCCGTCGACGAGGATCTTCCCCTCGTCGCAGCTGTCCATCCCGCCGAGCATATTGAGAACGGTCGTTTTGCCCGCGCCGCTCGAACCGACGACGACGGCAAACTCCCCCTGCTCGATCTCAAAAGAAACGCCATCCGACGCGGTGATGGTGACCTCCCCCATGTGGTAGCGTTTATAAACATTATCAAAGGTAACAAAGCTGCTCATCATTCTATCCCCTCTCGGCTGCGGTCCGTCCGCCATCGTCCGGCGTCCGCATAAAGGCCCGTTCATTCTGTTTTGATGGCGCTGCCTTGGAATCTGAACGGCAAAATACGCCCGGGCTTTTCCTTCCACTATTTTGATTATAGCAAAGAAAAGAGCAAAATCGCTGAATAAATATCCCGCAATCTGTAAATTTTTTTCATTATGCGGCGAAATTTTTGGAAAGCCTCTCTCCATCTGCGGTCACGGGTAGAGCCGCCCGCTCTCCCGGTACTGACTGGGAGAGAGGCCGTACCACCGGCGGAAAGAGCGGCTGAAGGCCTTGAGCTCCGCGTAGCCGCAGCGCCGCGCAACCTCGGAGACCGGCAGTCCGCTCCACAAAAGGCGCAGCGCCTCCTTCATCCGCCGGCCGATCAGGTATTGATGCGGCGAAACCCCCGTCTCGGCCCGGAACCGCCGGATGAAATAAGGCTCCGAGTAGCCCGCCAGGGCGCTCAGCTCGGCGACAGACCAGTTTTTGCGAAATTCCGCGGCCATCGCCGCCAGCGCCCGCGCGATCTCCCCTTCGGGCATGGCAAAGAGCTCCCGCCCGACGCAGTACTGCTCGAAGGCGTCGGAAAGCAGCCTCACCACCCGCCCCTCGCCGCCGCAGACCGCCGCCCGCAGCGCGTCGAAGATCCCGCGCACAATCGACCCCTGCGGCGCTTCCAGGGTGAGCGTCCGCCGCAGCAGCGCAGGCGCGATGTCCAAATGCAGATGGGTGCAGAAGAGCCGATTTTGGGGATTTTGGCGCAGAAAATAGGGCGCCGCCGAGGGGAAAAGGCAGATGCTCCCCGGCCGCAGGAGAATTTCCTCCCCCGGTTCGGAGACCCCTTCCCGGCAGAATACCTCCCCCTCGTAGATGTCATAGACCCGCACAAAACCGCAGGCCGTTTTTTCGTTTACCTGCCAGTCTGCATTGACCGGCGAACAGCCGTAATCGATGAGCATCCGTCCCCCTCCTTTCCCTCAGTATAGCACCCCGGGCCCAAAATGTCAATTTTTGCGAATAATTCCGCAGAAAAGGCGGTGTACCTTCCCCAAAAAATCCGGTATAATGGGGACAAGAAATCATTTGACCGAAAGGCGGTATCAACATGCAACTGAATCCCCAGGAAAAGCAGATCCTCCGCGACCTCGCTTCGCGCTATATGGAAATTGCCTCTCTCCCCGTCCAGGCGGAGAAGCGCGACCTCTGGAAGGCCCTCAACCGCAGTAAAATGGAGCGGCCAATGGTTGTCATCGACCAGCTCCCCTGGAATGAGCTGAGCGTCGACAGCTCCCTCATCTGCCAGGTGTCCGACCCCTTCTGGCGGGGCGTCGAGTGGCAGCTGCGCACCACCATCTACAAGTGGGAGCATTTCCCGGTCGATATGGTCGTCGAGCCCTTCATCACCATCCCCAAGGCGGTTTCGAGCAGCGGCTACGGCATCGCCGTGCAGGAGGACACCCGCGACGCCTCGGTCGCCGGCGACGTCCTTTCCCACCACTACATCAACCAGCTCGAAACCGAGGAGGACATCGAGCGGCTCGCCGACATGCACATCACCCATGACGCGGCCGAGAGCGAAGCCCGCTTCCAGGCGGCCTCCGCCCTCTTCGACGGGGTGGCGCCCGTCCGCCTGAGCGGCGGCATCCAGTTCCATCTCGGCATCTGGGACTACATCAGCACCCTGATGGGGGTCGAAAACGCCTACATCGACATGATCGACCGCCCCGAATTCATCCACAAGATCATGGACCGACTCACCCGCTCGGTCTTAAACGGCATCCGGGAAGCCAACGAGCTCGGCGTCCATGAGGACAAGATCAACACCTGCCACTGCTCCTACATCTACACCGACGAGCTGCTGCCCGACTTCGGCGCGGGCAGGGGGAGCAGCTCGGAAAACTGCTGGGCCTTCGGGCTGGCGCAGCTCTTCTCCTCGGTTTCCCCCGCATTCTTCGCGGAATTTGAGCTGCCCTACATCCAGCGGATGGCCGAGCCCTTCGGGATGATCTATTACGGCTGCTGCGACCGCCTGGACGACCGCCTCGAGCATGTCAAAAAGATCCCCCACGTCCGCAAGGTCTCCTGCAGCCCCTGGAGCAACCGCGAAGCCTTTGCCGAAAAGATCGGCAGGGAGCTCATCATGTCCAACAAGCCCTCCCCCGCCCTGGTCGCCGGGGATTCCCTCGACGAGGAGGAGATCCGCCGCGATATCCGCCGCACCGTCGACGCCGCCAAAGCCCACGGCGCGAACCTCGAGCTGATCCTCAAGGACATCTCCACCGTCCGCAGCCAGCCGGAGCGCCTCACCCGCTGGGCTGAAATCGCAATGGAAGAAGTTTCCCGATAAACAGACAGAAACCGCCGCCGGAACGCAGAAAAACGTTCCGGCGGCCGCATTTTCCCCCTGTCCAAAAAATTTACCTCCCGGCCATTGCCTTCCAAATAAGCGGGTGCTATACTGGAAGAAAATGCAAACCAGGAGGTATTTTTATGACCGAAAAAGAAAAAATGCTCGCCGGCAAGCTTTACGATCCCAGCGACCCGGAGCTCTCCGCCCTTCGTGCGGAAGCCCACAGGCTGAGCCAGCTTTATAACCTCACCCTGGAGCAGGAAGCAGACAAACGGCAGGAGCTGCTGGACAAGCTTCTTCCCAACCGGGCGGAGAGCGTCTGGCTGCAGGGGCCTGTCTATTTTGATTACGGCTGCTTTACGACGCTGGGCCGCAATTTCTATGCCAATTTCAACCTGACCATCCTGGACAGCGCCCCCGTCGCCATCGGCGACAACGTCATGCTGGGGCCGAACTGCTCCATCCTGACCCCGGTCCACCCGCTGCGCTTTGAGGAGCGGAACATGCGCCGCAAGCCGGACGGGAGTTTCTTTAACTACGAATACGCAAAGCCTGTCGCCATCGGCGCAAACTGCTGGCTTGCCGCCAATGTCACCGTGACGGGCGGCGTGACCATCGGCGAAGGCTGCGTCATCGGCGCGGGCAGCGTCGTGACCCGCGACATCCCGCCCCACTCTCTGGCCGCCGGAGTCCCCTGCCGGGTCATCCGGCAAATCACCGAAGCGGACGCCATGCCCCTGCCGGACAAAGCGGAATAAATCTCACTGCGCCTTTTCCCGCTCTTTCCGCCCCAGCTCCCGCCAGACCGTCAGCATCATAGTGAGGAAGCAGAGCCCGCCGCCTATGGCGTTGGAGACCGGCTCGGCGATAAAGACGCCGTCCACCCCAAATCCCATCCGCGGGAGCAGCAGCGTGAGCGGGACGACGATGATGATCTTGCGCAGGATGGAGAAGAAGATCGCCTGTTTCGAGCGCCCCAGCCCCACAAAGGTCGACTGGCCCGAAAACTGGAAGACCATCATGATAAAGCCGAAGAAGTAAATGCGCATCGCCTCGCTGCCGGCTTTTATGGTCGCGGCGTCCGAGCTGAACAGCCGCATGAAAAAGCCCGGGAAGCAGAGCACAGCCATCCAGGCCGCCAGCGAGTAGATCGAGCCGAGCAGCAGCGTAAAAAGGATCCCCTTGCGCACCCGCCGGTACTCCCCCGCGCCGTAGTTGAAGCCGAGCACCGGCTGGGAACCGCTGGTAATGCCCGAGACCGGGAGCATGATGATGTCCCGCACCGAGTTGAGCACCGTCATGACCCCGATGTAAAGGTCGCTGCCGTACTGACGCAGGGTGTTGTTGCAGGTCACCTGGACGACGCAGTTGGTGGCCGACATGATAAAGCTCGAGAGCCCGAGCGCCGTGATCCGCCCGAACAGCTGCGGGTCAAAGCGGAAATACTCCCGGCGGAGCCGCAGGATCGCCTTTTTCCCGGTCAGGAACCAGACCACCCAGACCGCCGACGCCGCCTGGGAGATCACCGTCGCGACAGCCGCGCCCATGATCCCCATATGGAAAACAAAGATGAAGAGCGGGTCGAGGATGATGTTCAGCACCGCGCCCAAAAGGGTGGTGCACATGCCGAAACGGGCAAAGCCCTGCGCGTTGATGAAGTAATTGAGCCCCTGGCCGACCATCGCAAAGACGGTGCCGATAAGGTAGACGCTTAAGTATTCGTCGGCATAGCCGTAGGTCTGGTCGCTTGCGCCGAAGAGGTAGAGGACCGGTTTTTTGAAAAGGTAGCAGGCCGCCGTGATCGCGACCGAGGAAACGAGCAGCAGCCACGCCGTCGTCCCGAGGATCCGCTCCGCCTCCTCATTTTTCCCGCCGCCGCGGGAGATGGAGCAGAGCGGCGCCCCGCCCATCCCGAACAGGTTGGTAAAGGCGGAGACCAGGGAAATGAGGGGGAAAGCCAGTCCGATGCCGGTCAGCGCAAGGCCGTCGGCGCTGGGCAGGTGGCCGATGTAGATGCGGTCGACTACATTATAAAGAAGCTGGATGAGCTGGGCGATGGTCAGCGGGATCGCCTGCATGAGGATATTCCGCCCCACACTGCCCTTCGAAAAATCATTCTGCAAAAAAGAGGCCTCCCTTTTTCGAATCGTTTTACTTTCTTTTTACATTATACGCCCGTCGGAGGGGGTTGTCAAATAGCAACGGGACCTGCCGGAAAACCCAAAAAATTCTCTTGTATTCCCTGGGAAATTGTGCTATACTGAATCTGTACAGCTTATCGGTGAGCGGAAAGGTGCGCCTGCCCGCAAACCGCGCCTGCAAAACCTGTCGCACTGAACCGACAATGGGTCGCTCCGGAGTCATAAGGCGGTCGGGAAGAACCTTCTGCGCATTTGTGAGGATTTTTCCGCCCTTTTGCCCTTTCCGGAACGGCGTTTTGCCTTCCCCGGAAGGACAAAAGGGTTTTTTGCGTTTCTTTTTAGAAAGGATGATCTGCTGTGAACGGCAACCAGGCCCGCATCCTGGCCCTCGCCCGCGGGGAGCGCCTTCCCCGTGAAGAGCTTGCCCGCCTCATCGCGACCCGCAGCCCGGAGGACTGCGAAACGGCCGCCTCCCTCGCCCGGGAGACCGCGCTGCGGGAATTCGGGCGGAAGGTCTATTTCCGCGGGCTCATCGAATTTACGAATTATTGCAGAAACGACTGCCTCTACTGCGGCATCCGGCGGAGCAACCGCGCAGCTTTGCGCTACCGCCTTTCGGAGGAGGAGATCCTCCTCTGCTGCAGGTGGGGGCATGAGCAGGGGCTTCGGACCTTTGTCCTCCAGGGCGGGGAGGACCCGTATTTCACCGACGAACGGGTCGTCTCCATCGTCCGGGCCGTCAAGGCGGCCTACCCGGACTGCGCCGTCACCCTCTCCATCGGCGAGAAGCCTTACGAGAGCTACGCCCGCTTCCGCGAAGCGGGGGCCGACCGCTATCTCCTCCGGCATGAGACCGCCTCCCCCGCCCATTACGGGAAGCTCCACCCGCCGGAAATGTCCTTCGAAAACCGCGTCCGCTGCCTCCACGACCTCATCGCCTTAGGCTTCCAGACCGGCTGCGGGATGATGGTCGGCGCGCCTTTCCAGACGCCGGAAAACCTCGCGGAGGATCTCCTGTTCATGCAGGACTTAAAGCCGCAGATGATCGGGATGGGGCCCTTCCTCCCCCACAAGGACACCCCCTTCCGGGACGAGCCGGCCGGCACGGCGGAGGACACCCTCTTTCTCCTGAGCATCGTCCGGCTGATGCACCCCAGGGTGCTGCTGCCTGCCACCACCGCCCTCGGGACGCTGCTGCCCGGCGGACGGGAGCGCGGCATCCTCGCGGGGGCGAACGTGGTCATGCCCAACATCTCCCCGGATGAGGCGCGGGCGAGATACCAGCTTTACAACAACAAGCTCGGCACGGCCGGAGCGGCTGCCGACAATCTCGCGGCGCTGCGGGAATCCATCCGGGCCATCGGCTACGAGCCGGACCCGGGCCGCGGCGACTACAGATGGGAGGACAAACAATGATCAAGATGGCAATTTACGGCAAGGGCGGCATCGGCAAATCGACCACCGCCGCCAACCTTTCGATGGCGTTCGCCAAACGCGGCCTGACCGTCATGCAGATCGGCTGCGACCCGAAGGCCGACTCGACGGTAAACCTTCGCGGCGGGAAAATGCTCCCCACCGTCCTCGACACCCTCCGCCAGAAGGGCAAGGCGGCCGCTTCCCTGGAGGATCTGGTCGCGGTCGGGGACGGCGGCGTCCTCTGCGTCGAGGCGGGCGGCCCCACCCCGGGCACCGGCTGCGCCGGGCGGGGCATCATCGCGGCCCTCGAGCTATTGGAGGAGAAAAACGCCTTCTCCGTCTATAAGCCGGACGTCGTCCTCTACGACGTGCTGGGCGATGTCGTCTGCGGCGGCTTCGCCATGCCCATCCGGGAGGGCTATGCCGAAAAGGTCTTCCTCCTCACCTCGGGGGAGAATATGGCCATCCACGCGGCCGCCAACATCGCCCTCGCCGTCGAGCACTTCGCCGACCGGGGCTACGCTTCGCTGGGCGGCATCATCTTAAACCGCCGCGGCGTCCCCCGCGAGGAGGAAAAGGTCCGCGAGCTGGCGGAGGACATCCGCACCGAAATCGTCGGCGACCTCCCCTTCAGCGCAGATGTCCAGAGGGCGGAGGAGCTCTGCAAGACCGTCCTCGCTGCCTTCCCGGAGAGCGATATGGCGCGGGAATATGAGAAGCTCGCGCAGCAGGTGCTCAGAGCCTGCGGGAGGGAGGACGCATGATCGACCTGCATGAAATCACCCGGGAAGGGACCGTCGTCCCCGTTTCGGAGGCGTCCTTCCCCGCCCCCTTCCCCTCGGGGCTCGAGTACGCCGCACCGGCGCGGGGGAGCTGGAACATCGTCCACGTCGGGATGCTCATCCCGGAGAGCCACCAGATCTTTGTCTGCGCCGAAGGCTGCCTGCGGGGCGTCGTCCTGACCGCCGCCGAGATGGGGGCGTTCGACCGCTTCTCCACCATCGCGGTGCAGGAGAACAACCTCCTCGACGGGGATATGGAACAGCTCATTCTGGACGGGGTGGACGAGATTTTTTCCGGGATGGAGAAGCTCCCCCGCGCCCTGCTCCTGTACACCAGCTGCATCCACCACTTCACCGGCTGCGATATGGACTACGTCTTCAAAAAGCTGCGGGAAAAGTACCCGGCGGTCGACTTCACCGACTGCTACATGAACCCCATCATGCGCAAGAGCAAGCTCCCGCCCGACGCGACAATGCGCCGGCAGCTTTACAGCCTCTTAAAGCCCGCCCCGCGGGAGGAAAAGCTCGTCGCCATCCTCGGCAACAACGAGCGCCTCTCCCCGGAGGGCGAAATGATGAAGCTCCTCCGTGCGGAGGGATATGAGGTGCTCGAAATTGCCGGCTGCAAAAATTATGAGGAGTACCAGCGCCACGCCGCCGCGGCCCTCTCCATCACCACCAACCCCGCCGCCGTTCCCGGCGGGGAGGCGCTGGAAAAAAGGCTTTCCATTCCCCATCTCCACCTCCCGCTCAGCTACGATTTTGAGGAAATTGAGGGGAACCTCCGCGCCCTCTGCAGGCGGCTCTCCCTCCCGATGCCGGATGCAGCCGCCCTGCGGAAGGAGGCGGAAAAAGCCCTCGCCCACGCGGCGCGGGAGCTGGACGGGATGGCCGTCTCCATCGACTACACCGCGACTTCCCGGCCGCTGGGGCTCGCGAAGCTGCTCCTGGAGCACGGCTTCCGGGTCGTCTCGGTCTACGCGGACAGCTTTTCGGCGGCGGAGAAACCGGCCTTCGGCTGGCTGCGGGAGCACGCGCCGGAACTGATCCTCCGCCCGACCGTCCAGATGAAGATGGGCCTGCTCCCCCGCGACGAGGCGGCGCAAGCCGGCGGGCTGCTCGCCATCGGGCAGAAGGCGGCCTTCTTCACCGGGACCGAATATTTTGTCAACCTCCTCGAGGGCGGCGGCTTTTACGGCTTTATGGGAATCAAACAGCTTGCCGGACAGATGGAAGCGGATGCGAAGACCCGCAAGGACGTCCCTTCCATCATCCAGGTCAAGGGATGGGGGTGCTCGTGTTGAAACAGGCCAATCGGATTTTGTCCACCTACACCGCCGACGTCTCGGGGGTCTGTTCGGCCCTTTACGAGATGGGCGGGCTCACCGTCATGCATGACGCCTCAGGCTGCAACTCGACCTACAACACCCACGACGAGCCGCGCTGGTACACCATGCCCAGCCGCATCTACATCTCCGGCCTCACCGAAATGGAGGCGATGCTCGGGGACGAGGAGAAGCTCCTCCATGACCTCGTCGAGGGCATCCGGGAGCTGAAGCCGCGCTTCTGCGCCGTCGCCGGGACGCCCATCCCCGCCATGATGGGCGCCGACCTGCCCGGCATCGCCCGGGCGGCCGAGCGCCGGACCGGCGTCCCCTGCTTCGGCTTCCAGACAACCGGGATGCAGTCCTATGTGACCGGCGCGTCGATGGCCTTTGAAGCGGTTGCGCGGCGGTTTAGCCCGGCGCTTCCCCGCGCGGAGGGGCTGTCGGTCAACCTGCTCGGGGTGACGCCGCTCGATTTTTCGGTTATGGGGAATGTCGAGGCGCTGCGGGCCCTCTTTGCAGAAAACGGCATCCCCGTCCGCTCCTGCTGGGCGATGGGCAGCAGCTGGGAGGAACTGATGGAGGCCGGGCGGGCCTCGGTCAACCTCGTTCTCTCCTCGGCGGGCCTGAAGCTCGCGCAGTTTTTCCGCGAGAAGTACGGCGCGCCCTACGTCGTCGGCATCCCGATGGGGGAAGCTTTGACCGCGCGGTACCTGTCCGCCGTCCGGGAAGCCGCCCAAACCGGGGAATGCCGGTTCCCGGCAAAGGGCGCGGAGATCCCCGGAGAGGGCGGCGCTCTCATCATCGGGGAGGCGGTCTGGGCCGCTTCGATGCGGCGGGCGTATGAGCTTTTCACCGGAAAGCCGGCCCGCGTCCTCTGCCCGCTCGAGTTAGACGGCGAAACCCTCGCTCCCGGCGACCTGCGGGAGACCGGCGAGCGCGAGATCGCCGCCGCGATGCAGGGGGCGGACCTCGTCATCGCCGACCCGATCTACCGGTTCGTGCTGCCCAAGGGCACATCCTTCCTCCGCTTCCCCCACGAGGGCTACTCCGGCCGCATCTGGCGGAAGGAGATCCCGGTTTTTGTCGGAAAGAGCTGGGACGAGTGGTTCTCTCAGCATAAATTTTGACCCAGAAAGGAAAATTCCCATGAAAAAACGCATCCTTGCCCTTTTGTTAAGCGCCTCCCTCGCCCTGACCGCCCTCGCGGGCTGCTCCGCGGACGGCGCCGGCGGATCCTCTGCGGAGTCCTCCGCTTCCTCCGCCGTTTCGTCCGCGGAGAGCAGCGCCGCTTCTCCCGAAAGCGCGGAGAGCGCGGAAGCTTCCGCGACCCATGTCATCGTCGACCACGCCGGGCGGGAGGTCGAGGTCCCCAATGAGATCGACCGGGTCGTCACCACCGACATCCTCCCCATCGCTTCGGTCCTGACCGTTTTCCTCGGCTCCGCCGAAAAGATCGTCGGCATCCACCCGTCCAGCATGACCGCCGCCGAATCCGGGCTGCTGGGTGAGCTCTTCCCCGAGATCCTCGAGGCGGACACCAGCTTCATGCAGGGCGGCAACTTAAACGTCGAGGAGCTTTTAAACCTTGATCCTGACGTCGTATTAGTCAACGCGAGCAGCACCGACCTCATGGACGCCATCGAGAACGCCGGCATCCCCGCCGTCGGCATCTCCCCGAGCAAATTCGGCTACGACATCCTCGAAACCTACGATCAGTGGATCGACCTTTTGAGCCAGATCTTCCCCGAAAGCAGCAAGAGCGAGGAAATCTCCGCCTACAGCAAGGAGGTCTACGACCTCGTGCAGGAGCGGGTGGCGGACATCCCCGCGGAGGAGAAGAAATCCATCCTCTTCCTCTACCAGTATGATGAAAACCAGATCATCACCTCAGGCAAAAACTTCTTCGGCCAGTACTGGGCCGACGCAATCGGCGCGAGGAACGCCGCCGAGGAGGTCACGGCCGACAATTCCAACGCGGTCATCACGATGGAACAGGTCTACCAGTGGAACCCGGACATCATCATGATCACGAACTTCACCACCGCCCAGCCCGAGGACGTCTTAAACAACACCATCGGCGGCTACGACTGGTCGAGCGTGCAGGCGGTCCAGGACGGGGCGGTCTACAAGATGCCGCTCGGCACCTACCGCAGCTACACCCCCAGCGCCGACACCCCCGTCACCTTCCTCTGGATGGCCAAGACGGTCTATCCCGACCTGTTTGCGGATATCGACATCACCGCCGAGGTGCGGGACTACTACGAAGAGCTGTACGGCGTCTCCCTGACCGACGAGCAGATCGACCGGATGTACAATCCCTCCTCCGCGGGCGGCGTGACCATTATCCGCTAGGGGGTACTGTATGGAAAAACCGGTCAAATCGCGCCTCTGGGCGGTGGGGATCATCGCGGCCATCCTGATCCTCTCGGTCGCCGCGCTGGCGCTGGGGCGGTATCAGATCCCGGTGCGGCAGGTCCTCGCCGTCCTCTTCCCCGGGCTGCCCGGGGCGGCGGAGGTCACCGACAACATGCGCAACACCGTTTTGAACGTCCGCCTCCCCCGCATCCTCCTCTCTCTGCTGGCCGGCGCGGGCTTGAGCGCGGCGGGCGCCGCCTTCCAGGCCCTGTTTGCCAACCCGCTCGCCACCCCTGACACGCTGGGGGTGGCGACAGGGGCCTCCTTCGGGGCGGTATTCGCCATCCTGCTCGGCCTTTCGGGCATCATGACCCAGGTCTTCGCGCTGGGGGCCGGGGTGCTGGCCGTCGGGCTTGTCTACCTGGTCAGCGCCGACAAGCGGAGCGGCCGCTCCTCCATCGTCATGATCGTCCTGGCCGGGATGGTGGTCAGCGCCCTCTTTTCGGCCCTCGTCTCGCTGGTCAAATATGTGGCCGACCCGCAGGATGTGCTGCCCGCCATCACCTTCTGGCTGATGGGCTCCCTCTCCGGGACGACGGCCGAAAAGCTGATGCTCGGCGCGCCCTTCATCCTGGCGGGGCTTGTGATCCTCTATTTATGCCGCTGGAAGCTCAACGCAATGACCCTCACCGAGGAGGAAGCGTCCTCCCTCGGCGTGCGGGTAAAGCTCGTGCGGGCGGTGGTTATCCTCGGCGCGGCGATGGTGACCGCCTCGGTTGTCTCCCTCTGCGGGGTGATCGGCTGGGTCGGGCTTTTAATCCCGCACATTTCCCGGATGATTTTCGGCAGCAACAACCAGCGGGTCATGCCGGCGAGCATGGGGCTGGGGGCGATTTTCATGCTGGTCATCGACACGGTGGCCCGCTGCGCAACCGCCGCCGAGATCCCGGTCTCCATCCTGACCGCCGTCATCGGCGCGCCGTTTTTCATCCTGCTGCTGCGCAAGACTGGAGGGCTGCCGTCATGACCTTCGAAGTGCGGGAGGGCGTTTTCCGCTACAGCCACGAGCGGACCGTCCTCCAAAACATCTCCTTTGCGCTGGAGGGCCCGGACATCCTCGCGGTGCTGGGGGCCAACGGCGCGGGCAAGACGACTTTAATGAAGTGTATGCTCGGGCTGATGCCCTGGACGTCGGGCGGTTCTTACCTTGACGGGAAAAACATCCGGGATTACCGCCGCAAGGAGTTTTGGAGCCAGGTCGGGTACGTCCCGCAGGCCAAGCAGAGCGCCTTTGTCTACACCGTCGAGGAGATGGTCGTCCTCGGGCGCAGCGCCCACCTCGGCCCCTTCGCCCAGCCGGGAAAGCGGGACTGGGAGCTGGTCGGCCGCGCCCTCGAGACGGTCGGGATCAGCCATCTGCGCACCCGCCTGTGCAGCAAGCTGAGCGGCGGCGAGTACCAGCTCGCCGTCATTGCGCGGGCGCTGGTCACCGACCCGAAGCTGCTCGTTTTAGACGAGCCGGAATCCAACCTCGATTTCAAAAACCAGATGATCGTCCTCGAGGTGCTGCGCCGCCTCTGCGCCGAAAACGGCATCTCGGCCATCTTAAACACCCACTACCCCGAGCACGCGGCCGATATCGCCCGCAAGGCCCTTCTGATGATGCCGGACGGGACGGCGCGCTTCGGGGAAACCGCGGATATCCTCACCGAAGAAAACCTCGCGGCCGCTTTCGACGTCCCGGTCTCCATCCGGACGGTGGAGCTGCCCGGGCGGACCCACACCTGCGTCATCCCCTCCCCCGATCTTTCCGGAAAGCCTTGACATTCCACCGGAAAAAAGGTACAATGAAACGAGTATGAGGAACCGCCTCAAGAGAATTTTTGGAGGGAATTTTCCAATGGAAGAAAAGAAAGTCCGCACCCGGTTTGCCCCCAGCCCCACCGGCTACATGCACATCGGCAACCTGCGCACTGCGCTTTACACCTACCTGATCGCGAAAAAATACCACGGCACCTTCATCCTGCGCATCGAGGATACCGACCAGAACCGCTACGTCGAAGGCGCGGTTGAAATCATCTACAACACGCTCCGCAAGACCGGCCTGATCTGGGACGAAGGCCCCGACATCGGCGGCCCCGTCGGCCCCTACATCCAGTCCCAGCGGATGGGGATGTTCAAAAAGTACGCCGAGGAGCTGGTCGAAAAGGGCCACGCCTACTACTGCTTCTGCGACAAGGAGCGCCTCGAGGAGCTGCATAAGATCCAGAACGCCTCCGGCATCCCCGCCAAGTACGACGGCCACTGCCGCAACCTCTCCAAGGAGGAGGTGCAGGCCCGCCTCGCCGCCGGCGAACCCTACGTCATCCGGCAGAAATGCCCGACCGAAGGCACCACGACCTTCCACGACGAGGTCTTCGGCGACATCACCGTCGAGAACTCGGTCCTCGACGACCAGATCCTCATCAAGGCCGACGGGATGCCGACCTACAACTTCGCAAACGTCGTCGACGACCACACGATGGGCATCACCCACGTCATCCGCGGCAACGAGTACCTCTCCTCCACCCCGAAATACAACCTCCTCTACGAGGCGTTCGGCTGGGAGATCCCCGTCTATATCCACGTCTGCCCGGTCATGAAGGACGCGAACAACAAGCTCTCCAAACGCAACGGCGACGCCTCCTTCGAGGATCTGGTGGCCAAGGGCTACCTCCACGACGCAGTCATCAACTATATTGCCCTGCTCGGCTGGTCGCCCAAAGGCGAGAATGAGATCTTCACCCTGGACGAGCTGATCGAAGCCTTCGACGTCTCGGGCATCTCCAAATCCCCCGCCATCTTCGATCCGGTCAAGCTCAAAGCCATCAACGGCGCCTATGTCCGCAAGCTGTCCAAGGCCGACTTCATCGAGCAGGCCCTGCCCTATATCCGCCAGGGCTGCAAGAAGGAGGACCTCGACCTCGACCTGCTCGCCGAGCTTTTGCAGCCCCGCACCGAGGTCTTTACCGAGATCCCCGAGCAGATTGACTTCATCGACGCCCTGCCGGACTATGACATCGCCCTCTACACCCACAAAAAGATGAAGACCAACGCCGAGACGGCCCTCGCCGTGCTGGAGGAGATCCTCCCCATCCTCGAGGGGCTGGAAGATTGGAACCTCACAGCCATCAACGAGGCGATGGCCGGCCTGGTCTCCAAGCTTGGGGTCAAGAACGGCTACGTCCTCTGGCCGCTCCGCGTCGCGGTTTCCGGCAAACAGTTCACTCCCGGCGGCGGCGCCGAAATTGCCGCGCTGCTGGGGAAAGAGGAGACCCTCCGCCGCATCCGCACAGGCATCGAGAAGCTCCGCGCCTAAATCCCCGCCAAGATCGGGCGGCTGTCCCCTCCGTTTGGCGGGCAGCCGCCCTTTTGCTGCCGATGTTTTTGGAAAGAGGTGTTCCCATGCAGAAAACGGATTCCGGCGGACGCTATGATTTTCTGGACCTGCTCAAGGCTTCCGCGATTTTTTCCGTCATCCTCTACCACAGCTTTACCGCGCCCTACCACATCCTGGAAAACGCCCCGCCGATCGCGTATTTCCGCTATTTTTTCCGCTCCATCCTCTCGACCTGCGTCCCGATCTTCTTTCTGGTCAACGGCGCGCTGCTCCTGACAAAGCCCTTTGACCTGAAAAAACATCTGCGCCGGACCGGTATCATCTTCCTGCTCGCGACGGTGTGGGCTTTCCTCGACGTCCTGCTGCTCATGCCGGTGCGGGGGGAATTTCTGCCGCCGCAGGAGGTGGTGCGCACGGTTTTCCTCCTCAAGGGCGGCTGGTGCAACCATCTGTGGTATCTCTACACCCTGGTTGTCGTCTACCTCTTTGTCCCCCTGCTCAAGATGGCCTTCGACACAAACCGGCCGCTCTTTAACCTCTGCCTGGGGTTCGCGCTCTTCTTCTCCTTCGGCACCAACGCCCTGGCACTCGGAGAATACACGCTGCGGTACTTTGTCGGCCCCAATCTCCTGCGTGATCTCATGACCTTTCTCCACCGCGTAAATCCGCTTGCCGGCATCAACGGCTACGCAGTCGCCTATTTCATGCTGGGCGGCGTGCTGATGGAGCAGCGGGACCGGCTGCGCAGCCGCAAAGTGCGGATCTCGGCCGCCCTGCTGATCCCGGTGATGATGTTCCTCTGGTTTTTCTACGCGACAGCCAATTCCCGGCGGGAGGGGCGGATGCTGGACATCGTGTTCGACGGCTATTCGACCGTCTTCATCCTGGTCTGCACCGTCTCCCTCTTCGCCCTCAGCCTGACCTACCAGAGCCGCGGCAAATTCGGCGCGCTCATCCGGGTGATCGGAGCCAACACATTGGGGATCTACCTGCTCCAGACCACCGTGATCGCGGCATGCGGACCGCTGGTGCGCAATCTCACCGTCAGCCGCAGCATGCTCTTCAGCATCGGCTACGCGGCCGCGCTGCTCCTGCTCTGCCTGGGGATCTGCCTTGTCTGCAAGAAAACGCCGGTCCTGCGCCGGCTCTTCCGGCTGTAAAAAGGAGAAATTTATGAACATCCGGGAAGCAAAGGACCGCTCCCCGCTGCTGATCGGGCAGCTGACCGAGCTCTGGGAGCGCTCGGTGCGGGCGACCCATCTGTTTTTGTCCGCCGAAGAGATCGAAGCGATCAAAGCCTATGTGCCGCAGGCGCTGAAAAGCGTCCCCCATCTGATCGTCGCCGAACGCGAAGACGGCTCCCCGGCTGCTTTCATGGGAATCGGCGGCCAAAAGCTGGAAATGCTGTTTGCCGCCCCCGAGGAGCGCGGCAAGGGGCTGGGCAGGCGGCTGGTCGCGTATGGGATCACGCAGTATGCGGTGCGGGAGCTGACAGTAAATGAACAAAACCCCGCTGCCAGGGGATTCTACGAGCACATGGGATTCCGCGCCGTCCGGCGGTCGGAGCGCGACGAGCAGGGGAATCCCTACCCCATTCTGTATATGGAGCTGGGCTGATGCAAAAAAGAGGAGGGACTCTCTATCCCTCCTCTTTTTATGCCGGATTTCCGGCCATGCTTATTTTCCGGGCAGTTCCTTGCCGCATTTGGGGCAGAAGGAGTACGCGCTCTCTGTTTTTGCCCCGCAGTAAGGGCAGTAGGACGCGCCCGCGCCGTCTGCGGGTGTTTCGGAAGCGCTCCCCCCGAAACGCTCCTCGAGCGGGTCCGGCTCCTCGCCCTCCTCGGTGATGTCAAAAGCGGAGTAGCGGTTTTTCCCGGTCGCGTTTTTGAAGTGGTAGACCGCCTGCACAATCCCCAAGATGACAAAAAGGATGCCGAATATCGGGAAAAAGACAGGCGCGCCCATTGACACGGCCATAATGGTCCAGAATATGCCAAAAATGACGGCGATAATCGATCCGAGCGCCCCCATTCCCGACGGGCCGCGGCCCGGTTTGATGCTTCTCATCTGCAAAACCTCCTCAAAAATAGCGGAACAGCGCCCGGTCGCCCATCGCGCGGCGGAATTCCACCGCGGGGAAGCGCTCCTGCAAAAACTGCCGCGCGGGCTCCAAAATAATCGCCTCGGTCTCATAATGCCCGGCGTCGATCAGGGTGAGCCCCGCGTTTGCCGCGTCGACCGCCTGATTGTGCTTGACGTCCCCGGTGATGTAGGCATCCGCCCCGGCCGCGAGCACCTGGGGCAGGAAGCTCCCGCCCGACCCCGCGCAGAGCGCGACCCGCCGGATGGGCCTCCCCGCGTCGTGCAGCCGGAGCATCGGCAGCTCGAGCCGCTCCTTGACCCGCCGGGCCAGCAGCTCCCCGGTGAAGATGCGGGAAAACTCCCCGATCTTGACGCAGCCGTCCCCGCCCGGCACATCCTCGACCTCCGCGAGCCCGAGGGTGTCGGCGAGGGTGTCGCTCACCCCGCCGGGGGCCTTGTCGAGGTTGGTGTGGGCGGAAATGACCGCGATCCCCGCCTGGATGAGGCGGTAGGGGATGGAATCGCTCCCGACCTGCCGGAGCGGGTCGAAGATGAGTGGGTGGTGGGTGACGACGAGCTGCGCCCGCCGGCGGACCGCCTCCTCGCAGACCTCCCGGGTGAGATCGAGGGCGAGCAGCGCAAACTCCACCGGCTGCTCCGCCCCGCCGATGAGCAGGCCGCTGTTGTCGAAGCTCTCCTGCGTCTCAAACGGCGCCCAGTCGGCCAGCGCCTCGTAGATTTCTCCGACCGTAATCATGCCAGCACCTCCCGGATCTGTTCGGCGAGCGCCCGGTATTCTGCGGCGGTCTGCCGCGCGCCCTCGCTCTGCCCCATCCCAAACAGGATGACCTCCAGCTTTTTGAGCTGGTGCGCCAGGTATCTGCGCGCAAGCTCCGCCTTCCCCGGGTCGGCGAGCGCCTCCGGCATCCGTCCCACATGGGCGAAAAAGGAGTCCGCCTCCCGCTTCTCCCCGTCATAGCGGGCGTTTAGGACGGTGTAGAACTTCCCGCCCGCCTCGGCCGGCGTCTCGGCCAGGATGGCAAAGCCGTTTTCGCAAAGCCAGCGCCGCAGGAAGGGCGCCTGGGTCATGGGCTGGAGGATGAGGTTTTTGCCCGCCAGCGGCAGCTCTTTTTCGAGGATCTCGGCGATGAGCATCCCGCCCATCCCCGCGACGACGATGTCGGTGACCTCTGAAAGGTCGATCCCCGCAAGGCCGTCGGTCAGGCGGGTCTCGATCTTCCCCGCGAGCCCCTCCGCGGCGATGTTGGCGGCGGCCGACTGAAGCGGCCCCTCGTTGATGTCGGCGGCAATGGCGGAGGAAATCTTCCCCGTCCCCGCCAGCCAGACCGGCAGGTAGCCGTGGTCGGTCCCGATGTCGGCGACCCGCCCTCCCGGCGTGACAAAATCCGCAGCCGCCTGCAGGCGGCCGTCGAGTGCTTTCATGGCAATGCCCTCCTTAAATCTCCCGGATACGGAAAAAGCGGGCATCGCTGCCCGCCCTTTCGCACTTATTTGCCGGAAAGATGCGCGTTGATCTTCTCGACCATCTCGTCCGCGTCGACGCCGTGGACGGCGCAGGCGTCGGCCAGCGACTCGCCCCGCGCGGAGGGGCAGCCGAGGCAGTGCATCCCCATCTCCAGGAAATAGGTGGCGGTGGTGGAATCGAAGTCGAGGATATCCCCGATCACAGTCTCTTTGGTCACAACCATTGGTAACATCCTTTCTGTTCTGAGATACCTATATTATACCCGCTTTGTATGAAAAAATCAAGAGCTTTTGGAAAAATGCGTCTGCCCGTCCATATCTTCCAGCCGGTACGGGGTCTGCTGGTAGACAAAGTAGTTGATCCAGTTGACAAAGAGCAGGTTCGCGTGGCTGCGCCAGGTGAAGCGCGGCGGGTTGTCCGGGTCGTCCCCCTCAAAATAGTTGTAGGGGATGTGGATGGGCAGCCCCTTATCGAGGTCGCGGAAATATTCGGCGGCCAGCGTCCCGCGGTCGTACTCGGAGTGACCGGTGACGAAGAAGCGGCGCCCGGACCGGTCGGCGACGATGTGGACCCCCGAAATATGGGACTTGGTGAGGATCTCGAGCTCCGGGCAGAGCAGGATATCCTCCTCCCGCACCTCAGTGTGGCGGGAATGCGGGACGTAAAACACCTCGTCAAAGCCCCGCAGAAGCTGGTGGAAGGGCTGGAGGGCGGTGTGCGGGAAGACGCCGAACATCTTGGCGGACAGGTCGTACTTGGGGATGCCGTAATGGTAGTAAAGCCCGGCCTGCGCCCCCCAGCAGATGTGGAAGGTCGAGTAGACGTTGGTTTTGGACCACTCGAAGACCTCGCAGAGCTCCGGCCAGTAGTCAACCTCCTCAAAGGGCATCTGCTCGACCGGCGCGCCGGTGATAATCAGCCCGTCGAACCGCTCCTCCCGCACGTCTGCCAGCGTCTTATAATACTTGAACAGGTGGTCGTCCGAGGTGTTTTTGGAGACATGGGAGGCCATCTGCAAAAGCTCGAGGTCAATCTGGAGCGGCGTGTTGGAAAGAAGGCGGAGCAGCTGGGTCTCCGTCTCGATCTTTTTGGGCATCAGGTTTAAGATGGCAATCTTGAGGGGGCGGATGTCCTGGTGGACGGCGCGCTCCTCGTCCATGACAAAGATGTTCTCCCGCTGCAAAACCGAGTTGGCGGGAAGGGTGGCCGGGATGTTGATGGGCATAGCGGAGCCTCATTTCTATGGGAGATACTACAAAAACCCCCGCAAACCTGAAGTTCACGGGGGGAAATTGGAGCTGATAACCAGATTCGAACTGGTGACCTCGTCCTTACCAAGGACGTGCTCTGCCTACTGAGCCATATCAGCATCTGCCGTCCATCGGGACAGCTTCTATATTATATCAGACCGTACGGCGTTTGTCAATACCTATTTTCAAAAAAATTCGGTTATTTTGTCTCCGGCTCGCGTTTTCCGGCCGCCAGCGCCTCGGCCATCTGCTCCAAAAGCTCCCACTGACTCTCGTCCAAACGGGACAGGACCCCGAGCAGCCGCTTTTTGAAGCTGTCGCTCTCGCCGGACAGGGCCGTCTCGATGAAAGCGGAGATTTCCTCGTCGCGGGTAATCTCACGGTACATGCTGCCCTCTCCGGTTCGGAGCCAGACCTCGTTTACATGGAACACACGACATATGTCTGCAATCGTACGATCGCTTGGATTCCGTTTTCCACTCGCCAGCTGCGTGACATAGGACTGATCTAAATTCAGCAGCTCCGCCACTCTCATTTTCTTCAAGCCCTGATCGTGAATGAGCGCATCAATCCGATTCCCTATCGTTTCACCCATCATATCACCTCGCGCGCATACAGAATAACACAATTTTATGGCTGTGTCAACATTTTGCCACTAAACCTCTTGACAAATTTTTCTAAGCAATATATAATTATGGCATAGTCAGCTAAAGGAGGGCTAAAAATGGCTCTGTCAAAAAAAGAGGATCAGATTCTCGCATCTTTTGGCAAAACAATCTCCCTACTCTCCGAAGCGGACAAAGAACAGCTGCTATCCGCCGGTGAACAGCTTGCCGGCGGAACAATGCAGCAAAAAAATCTAAAGAAGGAAGGAACATCCAATGGAATTTCAATTGGAGACCGGCAATCCGATTGACAATGACATCATGACCGACGACATGGAGTCCCTTTACAATCAAGGTCGGGACGACGCGCTCCAGCTTCAGCTCAATTATCAGCGCGGGTACTACGCCCTTTTCAATGGCGTCACCGACGCGATCCGCATGATCGACCGGCAGCTCGCGTCCGCCGACACGATCCGCAATTTCCTCTGCGACATCCAGCGTGAGGCGGAGGAGGAGGCGATCAGCACGCAGCCTTTTTATATGGGTCCTCCGCTCCTGCGCTGAATCTCCCGGACACGCAAGCCCCGCCAAAAGCGGGGCTTTTTTGCGCCGTTATTTCGCGAGGAATTCCTGCAGGGCAAGCCCCAGAAGGCGGGTGCCCTCGACGACCTTCTCGTCGGTGGGGGTGGAATAATTGAGTCGGAAGCAGCGGCTGGGCGTGCCTTCCTCAACATTGAAGGCGACGCCGGGGACGACCGCGACCCCCTTGGTCTTGGCGAACTGGACGAATTCGAGCATGTCCGCCCCCTCGGGCAGGGTGCACCAGAGGAACAGGCCGCCCTGCGGGGTGGTATACTGCACCTCTTTGGGGAAATACTCCCGGATGGCGTCGAGCATCAGGCCGCTCTTGTGCTTATAGAGGGCGCGGATCTTCTGGATGTGCCCGTCGAAATCGTAATGCTCCATGAAATCGGCGATAAGCATCTGGAAGAACTGGTTGGTGTGGACGTCGCTCGCCTGCTTGCCGACCGTCATCTTGGCGGCAATCTCCTTGGGAGCCAGGACGAAGCCGACCCGGATGCCGGCGCTCATGACCTTGCTCATGCTGCCGCAGTAGATGACGATGCCCTCGGTGTCCATCGACTTGATGGTGGGGATGTCCTCGCCGTCGAACCGCAGCTCGCCGTAGGGGTTGTCCTCGAGGATGACGACGCCGTATTTGACGCAGAGGTCGTAGATGGCCCTGCGCTTTTCGAGGCTGGTGCAGGTGCCGAGGGGGTTCTGGAAGGACGGGATGGTGTAGAGCATCTTGACGTTTTTGTTGTCGCGGAAGGCGGCCTCCAGCGCGTCGAGGTCCATGCCGTCCTCAAGCACGTCGACCCCCTTGAGGACCGCGGCATAGGAGCGGAAGGTGTTGAGCGCGCCGATGAAGGCGGGGTTTTCCGAGACAATGACGTCCCCCTCGTTGCAGAGGACCTTGGTGGCGAGGTCGATGCCCTGCTGGCCGCCGGAGACGACGAGGAGCTCGTCGTTTTCGTTTGTCATGCCGAATTTCTCGGCCAGGCGGGCGCGCAGGAGCTTCCGCAGGCGGGGATAGCCCTCGGTGATGCCGTACTGGAAGGCGACGCCGGCCTCTTCGTTGAAGATGCGGTTGGCGATCTCCTGCATCTCGGCAACGGGGAAGGACTCGACGGCCGGGTTGCCGGCAGCGAGGGAGATGACGTTCGGGTCGGAATTCTTGAGGATCTCGCGGATTGCGGAGGGTTTCAGATTGTTGATGCGGTCGGCAAACTGGTAGTTCATGCTGGTTACCTTCTTACTTGGAAAATTTCTGGTCAAAGCCGTTCATCAGCTCTTTGATTTCGGCCATCCGGTCGGGGATGCGGATGTGCTGGGGGCACTGCTCCATGCAGGCGCCGCAGGCTTTACACTTGTCGGCCCACTCAGATTCGGGCTGGTCGTGGTAGGCTTTCCAGTAGCGGCGCTCGTCCTTGTGGAGGGCGTAATCGTTGTAGAGCCTGAACATCTTGGGGATCTCGACGCCGAAGGGGCAGTCCATGCAGTAGCGGCAGGCGGTACAGGGGATGGTCTTCTTCTCGCGGAAGACGGCGACCGCCTGCTCGATGACGGCGCGGTCGGCGTCGGTCAGCGGCTCGAAGCCGGTCATGGTCGCGACGTTGTCGGCGACCTGCTCGGGGGTGGACATGCCGCTTAAGACGGTGAGGACGTTCGGCAGGCTCGCCGCGTAGCGGATCGCCCAGGAGGCGACGCTCTTGTCCGGGCGGGCGGCCTTGAAGAGGGCGTCCGATTCGTCGCAGAGGTGGGCCAGCGCGCCGCCGCGGACCGGCTCCATGATCACGACGGGGATGCCGAACTCGGTGAGGATCTCGTACTGCTGCTTCGCGTCCTGCATCTCCCAGTCGAGGTAGTTGAGCTGGATCTGGGCAAAATCCCAGGGATAGGTCTCGCAGATATGGCGCAGCACCTCGGGCTTGTCGTGGAAGGAGAAGCCGAGCCGGCGGATCTTGCCCTCCGCCTTCATTTTGGAGAGGAATTCGTAGACGCCGAATTCCTGACACTTTTTAAAGTTCGCGTCGCTCTGGGAATGGAGCAGGTAGAAGTCGAAATACTCAGTCTGACACTTCTTCAGCTGTTCGTTGAAGATTTTTTCGACGTCCTCGGGCTTCTCGCAGCACCAGATGGGCATCTTGGAAGCGAGGAAGAAGCTGTCGCGGGGGTATTTCTTGAGCGCATGGCCGACAAAGATCTCCGACTCGCCGCCGTGGTAGCCGTAGGCGGTGTCGAAGTAGTTGACGCCGTGGGAGTAGGCGTAGTCGATGAGCTCCTGCGCCTTTTCATAGTCGATGTCGTTCTTGTCCGGGTCGATCCGCGGCAGGCGCATACAGCCCATGCCGAGAAGGGAAACCTGCACGCCGGTGTCTTTGTACATTCTCTTTTCCATGCTGACTCTCCTTTGATGAAACGTTTTTCTATCTCTGTCCTTTTCCATAAGCTTCACCACAAATTATATCATAATTGCCGTGCGGGCGCAAGGGATTTTGGCAAAGTTCTCAGGCGGCGGGCGCTTCGGCCATCCCGGTCAGGAACTGGGCATCGATCACGCTCTCGATCGTCTGCCGGATGTAGCCGAGAGAAAATTCCGGGCTGTAGGCCCGCACCCCGTGGGAGGCAGCCAGCTCCTCGGTGTAGTCCGCGAAGGCATAGAGGCGGTTGTTGGCAAACCCGCGGTCGTAGTGGGTGATGATGGGTACGAACTCACAGCGGGTGATCTCCGTCTCCCCCGTTTCAAAATCCATCGTCACGTCGAGGTCGAGCATCCCGCCGATCATCCGCGCCGCCCGGTCCTGGGCGGAGATAAAGTTGCCGAGCGAGTAGGCAACCAGCGTCCGGGAGCCGTCTTCCCGCTCGATATATTCGATGGGCTGAATGACGTGGGGGTGATGGCCTATAATAATATCTGCCCCCCATTCGGACATTTTCTGCGCGAGATACCGCTGGCGGTCGGTCGGGGTGTGGGTGTACTCGTTGCCCCAATGGACGTTGACGACACAGACGTCGGAAATTTCCTTCGCCGCCCGGATGCGGGCCTCGAGCTTGTCTTCCTCCTCCCCGAGCAGCACGACAGCCTCCGACCCGGCCGGGAGGGAGAGGCCGTTGGTCAGCTCGGTGAGGCCGACGAAGCTGAAGGTGACGCCCTGCGCTTCGATGGTGCGGATATTCTCATAATCCTCCTCGTTCCGGTAGACGCCGGTGGTGACCGCCTGCGGCCGCTCCGCCCAGTAGTCGAGGGAGGAGAAGACCCCCGCTTCCCCCTTGTCGAGGCAGTGGTTGTTGGCGAGATTGAAGACGTCGAAGCCCAGCTCGAGCATCAGGTCGCCGAGCTCGGGGGTGGCGTTGAACATCGGGTAGGTAGAGGGGCCGAAGGCGGGCGCAATAATGCTCTCCTGGTTGATGGAGGAGATGTCGGCGTCCGAAAACAGGTCCCGCACATTCTCATAGGCATAGTCGTAGTCATAGCCGTTCCCGCCCGCGCGGGCGGCGGCCTGCTCGTAAATCGAGCTGTGGATGAGGTTGTCCCCCACCGCCTTTATGCGGACGACGGCGGGCTCGGGGATCTCCGGCTCAGAGGACGCCGGCTCCGGTTCGGAGGAAGGGGCCGGCGCAGAGGAAGCGGCGGAGGAGGCAGCGGAAGAGGGCGCGGAGCCCTCCCCTACCTCGGTAAACAGGCAGGAGCCGCAGAGGATGGCTGCGGCAGCCAGGATCGGGACGGTTTTCCAGAAAAGCTTGCGCATGTCAGACCTCCTGTTTGAGAGAAATCCGGGAGGACGGAAAGGACCCCCCGCTTTCCTTCCAGTATAGCACAGAAATCGCCGGATGAACAGAGATTTCGACAAAATTAAAGCCCGGTTCCTGTCCGATTTGTCTGCCTTTCTTTCGCAAAACCGGTTGACGGATGTCGAAAAATCAAGTACAATGAAAGTATATGCGGAAAGAATTCCCACTTTTCAAAAAAATCACCGGAGGTACCGCTATTGAGTAAAACCCGTATTTCCCCCTCGATCCTGGCGGCAGATTTTTCCTGCCTGGGCCGCGAGCTGGCGCGCATGGAGCACGCCGGCGCCGACATGATCCACTTTGACGTAATGGACGGGGTCTTTGTCCCCAACATCTCCTTCGGCATCCCGGTCCTGGCCTCCATCCGAAAGGCGACCTCCCTCCCATTCGACATCCACCTGATGATCGCCGACCCGCTCCGGTATGCGGACGCATTTGCAAAGGCCGGCGCCGACATGATCACCTTCCACCTGGAAAGCGATTCCGACCCCCGTGAAACCATCCGCGCCATCCATGCGGCCGGCAGCAAAGCGGGGCTTACCATCCGCCCGTCCACCCCGGTCGAGGCGCTTTTCCCCTTCCTCCCGGAACTCGATTTTGCCCTCATCATGAGCGTCGAACCGGGCTTCGGCGGACAGTCTTTTCTGGCCGATGCCCCGGATCGGATCCGCGCCCTGCGCAGCATGTCCCCGGATCTCCCCATCAACGTCGACGGCGGCATCAACCGGGAAACCGCGGCCCTCTGCCGCGAAGCGGGGGCGGATATCCTCGTTTCAGGCAATTACCTCTTCGGCGCAAAGGACGCTGCCGCGGCCATCGACTCCCTCCGCTGATTCGCCGCAGAGGGCGCGCCGAAGAGGGCGCACATTTTCAGACAAAGGATGTGGAACCCAGTGCTCCCCTACGAAAAATACCGCCGTCAGATGATCGACACCACCATCACCCTGCTTCCCCTTCTGCTGATGGCCTGGTACTATTACGGCCCCCGCGTGCTGGTGATGGCCTGCATTGCGGTGGTGACCTCCGCGGCGGCGGACTACCTCTGTCTCCTGTTCCAGGGAAAGCGCTGGTGGAGCCGGTATGACTTTGCGCCGCTCATCATCGGCCTGACCTACGTGCTGATGCTCCCGGCTTCCGCTCCCTACTGGCTGGTCGTCTTTGGGGCGCTTTTTGCCGTCGTGGTGGTCCGCCATCCCTTCGGCGGGCACTATCACACCCTGTTCCACCCCGGCCTGACCGCCTTCGCCTTTGTCGTCCTCTGCTGGAACGACCTGACGACCCGCTATCCCCAGATGTTTCAGAAACTTCCGCTGACCCCGACGGCCGACGTCTCCCTTTCCGACTCCCCCGCCCGGATGCTGATGCTGGGCGGCAGCACCAACCTCGGCCTGCTGGACGCCCTGCTCGGCAACTTTATCGGCCCGATGGGGACGACCTGCGTCGCCGTGCTGCTCTGCTGCGGGCTGTATCTTGCGGTCCGCCGGACCATCCTCTGGCAGATTCCTGTGGCTTCCCTCGCGATTATCGCGCTGGCGGCCTGGTTTTTCCCCCGCATCAACGGCAGCCGCACCGTCTCGGTCCTGATGGAGCTGACCTCGGGCGTCACCCTCTTCTCCATCTTCTTTGTGGCGGCGATGGACAACGGGGAGATCGAGACATCCGCCGGCAAGTGGATGTACGGCCTCATCCTGGGCGGCGCCATCGTCCTCTTCAATCAGCTGAGCTACCTCGAGCTGGTCTCCCCCTTTGCCATCATCATCCTGAGCGCTGTCGACCACCGCTGCGACGCCTACGCCTCCCGGATTCTGCACGGGCTCAAGGTCCTGCCCCGCAAATGCGCGCAGGGCGTCCTGGCCGTCTGGCACGCCGCCGGCCGCAAAAGGGAGGTCTGACGATGCTTCGGAGTTTTTACCAGAAACACCGCAGGAAGATCGACCGGGTCGACCAGTTCCTGCTCGGCAACCCCATTTTGGAGCGCGGGCTGGTCCTGGCCCCCATTGTCGTGACCTGCACCTCGATTTCCAATGCGCTGGTGCTGTCCGGCGCTTTTGCGATCATCACCATCCTGACCATCCTCATCACCTACTTCATCCCCAAAAAGCTCCCATACACCATCCGCGTCATCCTGAGCGCCGCCGTCGCGGCCTGCATATTTGTCCCGCTTTCCTTCTGGCTGCGGGAAAGGATGCCGGAGGCCGTCTTCAGCCTCGGCGTCTACCTGCCGCTGCTGGCCACCAATTCCCTTGTTGTCCAGAAAAGCGAATCCCGCTACCACCATGAGCGGCTGCCGGTCATGGCGGCGCAGCTCTTCACCGCGTCGCTCGGCTTTGCCGCGACAGCTCTTGCAACCGCTTTTGTCCGAGAGCTGTTCGGAAAGGGAACCCTCTTCGGCCAGCCGGTCGAGTGGGTAACCAGGACGGCGCCTGCGCTGCTGATGCCGTTCGGCGGCTTCATCCTGCTCGGATTTTTCGCGGCGCTGCTGCAGAAGTTCCGCCTTTATCTGGAAAAACAGCCCCGCAAAAAAGGCCGGAAGGAGGACCGTCATGCGTGATTTTTTTGAGGTCCTGCGCGCGACAACCTCGGAAATGGCCTCCATCGCGGTCGTCGCTATCTTTGTGCAGAACATTCTGTTTACCCGCGCGATGGGGACAAGCGCTGTGCTCTTCATCACCCGCAAGCGCTATAACCGCCTGCTTTTCGGCCTGATCCTGACCGGCATTACCACCCTTTCGTCGATTCTCGTCTATTTTGCGGACGGCTGGCTGGCGGGTACGGGCGCAGACGCCTACAGCTGGCGGCCGCTCGTCTATGTCTTTATGGTCGGGATTGTGTATATTCTTTTCCTCTTCGGCTGCGGGCTTCTCCCCATCCATCTGCGGATGCAGATCATCCCGATGATTCACCTGTCCGCCTTCAACGGCGCGGTTTTCGGGGCGCTGCTGCTCAGCCACAGCTACGATCTCTGGGGCCACATCGCATACGGCCTGGGGACAGGGCTCGGCTTCCTGCTCGCCTCCTACCTCATCGCGCTCGGCTATGAGCGCTTGAGCAGCGACAGAATCCCGCCCGCCTTCCGCGGCTTCCCCGTCACCCTGATCTATATCGGAATCCTCTCCCTCGCCTTTTACGGCCTCATCGGCCACGAGCTGTCCATTTGACCGGTCATTCTGGAGGTTTGTCATGGCAAGACAACGTAAAATCAAACGCTACAATTACGGCTCCCTCAGCATGCGGCGCCGCCGCGGGAGGTGGCTGAAGGTTTTGCTGTTCATCCTGCTGCTGGGAGGGCTGACCTTTCTGGGGTACTGTGTGGCCAAATCCCTGGGCGACCTGCAAAACCGCCCGGAGCCGGAATCCTCCCTGCCGGAAAGCAGCCTGGTTTCCGAGATTGTCCCGCCGGATGATCCTTCTTCCGCGCCGGAGTCCTCCGCTCCTGCCGCCGAGGAGGAGGAGATCCGCGCCGCCGTGATGCCTGCGGCCGACGCCGCAGACCCCGCACGGGCCGCTACCTTCCTCGCCTCCCTGGATGAAACGCTTTACAATACCGTTGTGGTCGAGCTGAAGTCCTCCGACGGCGTCCTCGCCTATCAGTCCGCGGTGCCGCTGGCGGCGACCTGCGGCGCGATCTCCTCCTCCGCCATGACGATGGACGAGCTGGAATCGCTTGCGGCCGCCATTGAGGAGGCGGGCTTTACCCCGGCCGCCTGGCTTTACACCCTCGAGGACGACGTAGCATCCCACGCGACCTATGAAACCTCCTATCTCTATGAAAACCAGACCGGCGTTACCTGGCTCGATCAGGCCGCGGACCAGGGCGGACGCTCCTGGCTCAACCCCTACATGCCAGCTGCCCGGGAATACCTGAGCGCCATCGCAGGAGAGGTCGCTGAAGCCGGCTTCGCCCAGATCTTCGCGGCCGGTCTCCAGTACCCCGACACCCGCTACCCGCAGCAGATGGGCTACGGCCCCTATCAGGACACCATGACCCTCACCGAGGCCCTTCAGGCCGCCTTGGACGAGATGGTGAGCGCGGCAGCCCGTTATGACGCGGAGGTTATCCCCGTTTATGCCGGCGAGGGGTATCTCGGCGAAGCAGACGACCTTTACGGCGGCTCCCCCGCCGCCATCACCGCGGAAAAGGTCTCTGTCATCCTCCCGGAAGGCCGGGAAAGCGCGGTACTCGCCGCCATTCCCGATACGGAGGCCCTCATCCCGGTGGTTGGCGAGAGCCAGCTTGCCGCCCTCGAAACGGCAGACATCCGGCAGTATCTGGTGCAGTAGAGAAAAGGACAGCTTCCGTCAAAAGAAGCTGTCCTTTTTTTGCGCGCAATATGCCGATTCAGTCCTCGTCCCCGGCTTTGAAATTGTAGATCGGCCGGATGATTTTGACCACCTCCGCCGTAGGGCCGATGTTGTCCAGAATATCCTGCATCCCCTTATAGGCCATCGGGCACTCGTCGAGGGTGGACCGGTTCACCGAGGTGGTGTAGACATTCGCCATCTGCTTTTTGAATTCGGAGACAGTGAAGGACTGTTTGGCCTCCGCCCGGCTCATCAGGCGGCCGGCGCCGTGCGGGGCGGAATAGTTCCAGTCCTCGCTGCCCTTGCCCACACAGATCAGGCTCCCGTCCCGCATATTGATGGGGATCAGCAGCTGCTCGCCCGCCCGGGCGGACACGGCGCCCTTCCGCAGGATCATCTGCTCGGTGTCGATATAGTTGTGGATGGTGGTAAACTGCTCCTCCACATGCAGCTTCATCCCCTTGACGATCTCGTCCATCATGGCCTGGCGGTTGAGGGCCGCGAACTGCTGGACGATCTTCATGTCGTGAAGATACTGCTCGAACAATTCCCCGGACACATAGGCAAGCTCCCGCGGGATACTGGTCTGTTTGATATTTTTGAGCTTTTTGAGTTCCTTCTGAATCTCCCTCTCCCGGCCCTCTGCCTTGAGCTGGGCGATCAGCGCCTCGACAGAGGCGTCGTCGGTGCGGTTGAGGACCTTATAGCCCGCTTCCTGGTAGTAGCCGGCCACCTCGACCCCCAGATGACGGCTGCCGGAGTGAACGACGATATAGAGGTTCCCCTCGTCGTCCCGATCCACCTCGATGAAGTGATTGCCGCCCCCTAAGGTCCCGATGCTCTTCTCCGCCCGGATGAGGTCCACATGGCGGGCGCAGCACAGCTGCGACAGGTCGATTTGGCCCAGGTACCGGTGGGCCTTCTCCCGGATGGAGAAGCCGGAGGGGATCCTCTCGTAGATCAGCTTGTCCAGCTTTTGCAGCTCGATGCGGGATTCCCGGACGCGGATGGTCTCCATGCCGCATCCGATGTCCACCCCGACCAGGTTGGGCGCCACCTTATCGGTGATGGTCATGGTGGTCCCGATGGTGCAGCCTTTGCCGGCGTGGATGTCGGGCATCAGGCGGATGCGGCTGCCTGCCGCGAATTCCTGGTTGCAGAGCTCCTGCACCTGCGCGACGGAGGCGCTGTCCACTATATCGGTAAAGATTTTGGCTTCGCTATATTTGCCTTTGATTTCAATCATATCTTCCTCACAATTCTTTCGGTTGATGGGGCCTGTCAGAAAACAAAAAACAGGGGCGGTGCTGCCGTCCCTGCATGATATGTGTTCGGCTAACGGATAACCTTCCCCTTGCCGGCTTTTCCGCCCTTCTGCTGGGGCACCGGGCGCTCCTGGGAGCCGATGTCGGTAAAGATGACGTCATCCTCTTCTTCCTCATCCTCGTCCCAATCGTCGTCGTCCTCTCCTTCGGCCTCGCGGAGCTGCTGCTCATGCGGGTCGATGATGTATTTGACGAGGTAGGGATAGGAATTGAAAACCGCGATAAAGCCCACCGTCGAAAAAGTAAGCAGCAGGATAATCGGAAGGGTCAGCGGGAAAAAGAGCGCGCACGGAATGACAATCAGCAGGACAAAGAAAGCGGTGATAAGGTTGGTTTTGAGACCCAGGAAGGCGAAAATCAGCGAATTCTTCAGGATATGCTTCAGCTTGAGCTCGACTGTAACCGCCATCAGATAGACGTAAAACTGCATAAACAGCAGGGTCAGGCAGAGCAGGATACAGAGCGCGAAGGGAATCAGCATGATGAAGGAGGTGCTGGAATTGACAAAATACCAGAAAAATGCGACGCCTGCCACAATGCTCACCAGCGTAAAGATCAGCCACAGCCCGAAGCCCTGCTTCCAGTTGCTTTTGAATGCGTCCCAGAAGTCCGACAGCAGGAAGGTCGGCTTTTCGTTGGCAAAATTGCGCAGGACATAGGTCATGCCGCAGATGGCCGGACCGATCGTCACAATCGGGATGCAGCAGACGATAAAGAGGAGGTTTAACTGGACGAGCTTCCAGAACTTGCGGAAATAAAGCTCAAAAAAGAGGAAGAACCGCTTCTTTTTGGGAGCGTCTTTGTCAACGCCCGGACCTGGTTTGCTGTAGTTGAAGAGTCCAAAAAATGCCATACATGATATCTCCGTTTCTTACTCCTGAGATTTGCCGTTCAAAAGAATGTTCAACATTATCCCCATGAATCATCCCAATGCCAGATTCTTTTTTAGGCACTTATACTATTATGCAGCAAAAAGCGAATTTTGTCAAGAGATAGACGCAGGCAAATTTATAAACGATTTTTGAACGCTTCTATTTTGTCCAGAAAGCTTGAAACAATCTTGTGCATCCTGCATCAAGCAGCGCGGCCAGCACCAGCATCAGCGCAATAATCAGGAATTTCAGCGCATAGATCCGGAAGGTCTTGGGCGAGAGGGCGGTCCCCTTTGTCATCGCCCCGAAAAAGCGCCCCGACAGCCGCAGCGCCTCCCGGCAGCCGAGCAGCAGCGCGTAGCCGGACAGAGCCCCCGCCGGCAGCAGGAGAAAGAGGGCGAGCAGAATCCCCTCCCCGCTCAGGACAGTGTAGAAATACCCCATGCTCATCCCCAGCCCAACCGCGCGGAACAGGAGAATAAAGACCGCGAACGGCTGCCCCACCGCGCTGAAACCGCTCAAGAAGACGGCGCAGCCGAGCAGCAGCGAGGTGCCGAGCGCCCGCAGAAAGACCTCCCAAAACCCGCTTTCCGCCCGCCCGGAGAGAAAGCCGCGGGTGATCTGCTCGAGGGCCGCGGCCGTATCCCGGTCCAGCATCCCCGACAGGATCGCCCCGTAGCCGACCCCCGCCAAAAAGACGACGGCCAGCACCGTCGTGATCCGGCTCGCGCGGGCCGCCTTTTCCCGCCGCTCCGTCTGCGGCAGATTTGCTGCGGCCATTTGGGCCGGCATCTCTGCGCGGGTATGGCGGGAGAAGGCTTCCGGCTGCGCGGGCGGTTCCTTCGGCCCTGCAGGCATTCCTGCGGGTATTCCCGCGGGCGCTTCCGAGGCGGCCTGCGCGGGAGCAGGCGGCGCCTTAACGCTTTTCCGTTCCGACGCGGAAAACACCGCCGGCTGTTCGTGTGTCCAGGTCCTGTCCATTTTCATCCATCCTTCCGCTTGGAATGGTACATCTTATGCGGAAGGGAAAGGGATTATGCGGACAGGCGTGTTATTTCGTCCCGCTCATGCCGGCGAGCTCATACGCGCGGGCCGTGCAGGCCTCGCAGCAGGCTTTGACCGCCTCAGAGAGCCCCTTTTCGCGCAGCGCGTCCAACCCCGCGATGGTGGTGCCCCCTTTGGAGGAAACCATCCGGATGAGGGCGTCCAGGTCCTGGCCGGAATGCTCCATCATCTCGGCCGCGCCCCGCATCGTCTGGCAGAAGAGCGCGAGGCTTGTCTCATAATCGATTCCCTGCGAAACGCCGTATGCAATATATCCCTTTGCAAACTCGTAAAGAAAGGCCGGCGTACTGCCGTTTAGGGAGATCACCTCGTTCATCCTGTCCGCCGGGACCTCCCGCACCGTCCCCGCGCAGGAGAAGATGCGCCTGGCAACCGCGAACTCCTCATCTGAAACCGGCGGGATGCGGGCCATTGCCGTCGCGCCCGCGCCGAGCAGCAGCGGGGTGTTGGGCATAATGGAGACGACGCGGGCGTCGAACCCGAGTGTTTTTTTGATGCGGTCCGCCGTCACGCCGGCGGCGATGCAGAGATAGACGCGGTCCCTGTTGCCGGACTCCGCGATTTCGCGCAGCAGCTCGTCCATATTCTGCGGCTTGACAGCCAGCAGGACGTAGTCGGAAGCCGCCAGCACCGCCGGGACCGAATGGAGCGGCTCCAGCCCGATACAGCGGAGCGCCTCCGCCTTCTCCATATTCAGGTCATAGCCGAAGAGGGCGCATTCCGCCCCCATCCCGGCGGAAACCCCCTTCAAAATGGCGGTGGCCATATTGCCGCAGCCAAGAGTTCCGATTTTCAGCACAGGTCATTCCCCTTTCCCAGCTTTATTCCGCGTCAGCCAGCGCCGCCTTCATCATGATGGCGCACTCCAGCCGCTTCTTTTCCAGCTCGCAGGAGAACTTGAACGGCTTTAAGACGTCCCCCGCATACTGGAGGTTGTTGGCGTTGCAGCCGCCGGAGCAGTAGAATTTGGCCCAGCAATCCGCGCAGTCCTCCTTGCCGTAGATGTTGGCGCGGGCAAAGTAGTCCTTCATCCTGGTGTCGAAGCTGCCGTCGTAGAGGCTGCCCATCTTCCACTCCTCCATGCCGACGAACTGGTGGCAGGGGTAAATGTCCCCGTCGGGGGTGATGGCGACGTACTCATTGCCGCAGCCGCAGCCCCGCAGCCGCTTGATGGCGCAGGGGCCCTGGTCGAGGTCGATCATGAAGTGGAAGAAGTTGAAGCCCTTCCCCGCTTTCCTGCGGGCGATGAGCTCTTTGGCGAGCCGCTCATATTCGGCGGAGATGGCCGGGATATCCTCCTCGCGGAGGGCATAGTCGTGCTTGGGGTCGGTGACGACCGGCTCGACCGAAATCTGGTCGAAGCCCATCTCATTGAAGTGGAGGACGTCCTCGCCGAAATCGAGGTTATATTTGGTAAAGGTGCCGCGGACGTAGTACTGGTCGTTGCCGGAAGCCTTGCGGGCTTCCACAAACTTCTGGTATTTGGGCATGATGGTGTCGTAGGTGCCGCGGCCGCCCGCGTTGGGGCGCATCCGGTCGTTGACCTCTTTCCGGCCGTCGATGGAGAGGACGACGTTAGACATCTCCCTGTTGAGGAACTCATACTTGTCCTCGGTCAGCAGGATGCCGTTGGTGGTGATGGTGAAGCGGAAATTCTTGCCGTGCAGCTTCTCCTGCTCCCGCGCATAAGCGACCACCTGCTTGACGACCTCCCAGTTCATCAGCGGTTCGCCGCCGAAGAAATCGAGCTCGAGGTTGCGGCGGCTGCCGGAATGCGCGATCAGGAAATCGATGGCGCGCTTACCGGTCTCGAAGTCCATGAGCTTGCGGCCTTCGCCGAAGTCGCCGGTCGAGGCAAAGCAGTACTTGCAGCGCAGCTGGCAGTCGTGGGAGATATGCAGGCACATCGCCTTGATGGGGGAGGAGACCATCCGGTCGGCAAACTGGGCGTAATCGTCCTCCGAAAAGAGGCAGCCGTCCCGGTACATCTCGAAAAGTTCGGCATAAGCGCCGCGAAGCTCCTCCTCGCTGAATTCGCCGGAGAGCTTTTCCAAAAGGGAGGGAGGGCATTCCTCCGCAAGCGGCTGCTCCGCGTTCGGAGGGGTCAGCTCCTCGAGCAGGCGGTAGGCTGCGTCGTCGACGACCGCAACGCCGCCGCTGTGGATGTCGAGAACGATATTATAGCCGTTCTGGCGGAATTGATGGATCATACGTTTTCAACCTTTCCCCGGTAAACCGGTTTTGACAAAAGGAACGGGCGCACAGCGCCCTTCCCTGCAAGGGAAATCCCGCAGGGAAGGGTCGTGTTCGCCCGGTTCGTTCCGAAAGATGCAGACTTACTTGTCGGCTTTCTCGCACTTCTGGTTGCCGACGGTGCAGGAAGTCTTGCAGGCGGACTGGCAGGAGGCCTGGCACTCGCCGCAGCCGCCCTTCGCGGCAGTTTCCTTCAGATTGCATTTGTTCAGAGTTTTGACGTGTTTCATTTTTATCTCTCCATTCTAAAAAAGATCAAATTCAGCGGTCCCGTTTCCCATTGACGCCGAGCACACCGCCGACCATACCCGCCACGATAATGACCGCCGCGCGGGTTAAAGCGGCCGCTCCCGGCACCCCTGAGGAAAGAACCCCTGCGAAAAGCAGCCCCCCGGCCAGCAGCATGGCGCTGCATCCCCCGGTGAGCATCCCCCGCTTTTTCCGAAGCTTCGCCCCCGCGATCCCGGCGGCAAACCCGCCTGCAACAGCGATGAGAATCGCCGCAGCCGGTATCGCGCTGCCTGTCACATGCAGAAGCCCAAACGCCAGCGCCAGCAGGCAGAGCAGCACGGCAGCTGCCGCCGCTCCGGCCAGCGCGCCCAGCAAGACCGGGCGGATATACGCCCGCGCCCTGCGCAGCAGGGATTTCTCCTCCTGCGTTTCCGTCATACCCATAAACAACTCTCCTTTCCCGCGCGCGGCGGATTTCTGGTTGCTTATAGATATGCGGACAGGACAGGATATATGCCGGCGTGCTTACGCTTCGTCGTCGTGCAGCGTCTCGTTGGACTGGATGGCCCAGCGTTTGACCCGGATCTTGCTCCGGTCGGAACCGGTTTCGATCACGACGGTATCTTCACGCAGGGAAACAACCCGGCCGATGATGCCGCCGCTGGTGGTGACCTCATCGCCGACCTGCAGGCTGTTGCGCATCTTCTGCACTTCCTTTTCCCGCTTTTTCTGGGGACGGATCAGCACAAAATACATGATGACGATAATGAGCAGGATCGGCAGAAGCTGAACCAGCATCAGAATCCAGCTGCTTTCTGTTGCCGCTGTGGTTGTTTCCAACAAAGCAGTTGTCATTTTTTTCCCTCCAATATGGTATTCGCCGCGGAACCTGTCCGCAAGACAATATCTACATTATACTATACCCGCCCGGTTTGCGCAAGGGGGAACTTTGACAATCCTGTGAATTTTTGCCTTTTTTCGCAAATTTTCCTATCTGCCGGAGAAAAATTTCTCAATCCCGTCGGCGACTGCCTCTGCGAAAGTGCTGTCATACTGCGAATTTGTGAGAATCTCTCGCTCCTCTGCATTGGTCAGGAAGCCGTACTCGATCAGCACCGAAGCGTACTGCTTGGGTCTTGTGACCGCAAACTCGCTGAACTTCGCGCCGCGGTTTGCCGCGCCGGAGGAATAGGGCAGGGTCAAATAGGCCTGATACATCTCATCGTTGATGTACTGCGCCAGCCGCTGGGAGTAGGGAGTATTATAGTAGGTCTCGACGCCGCGGGCAGAGGTGTTGTTGGAGACGGAGTTCTGGTGAACGGCGATGTAGAGGTGCGGCATTTCCTCCACCCCCATCTCGGCGCGCTGCGTAACCGAAACATAGCTGCTGCCGCGGGTCTCGAGGAGGGTGACCTCGGCGCCGCGGGATTCCAGTTCCTTTTTCAGCGCCTGCGCGTGCCGCAGGTTGATATCCGCTTCATTCACGCCGCCGCCGGTGTTGCCGGGGTCTCCGGTACCGTGGCCGGCGTCGATGACGATCCGCGCGCCGTCAAGGCTGTCGACCGGGTTCAAAAACTTGAGGGTGAGGGTCCCGTCGGTCGAATAGGCGGCGTAGGCGCCGTAATATCCGCCCTTCTGGGAAAGGGTGAGGGTCAGCTCGACCTGCGGGATGTCCCCGTTCATCTTGGTCTTCCAGCTGGCCGAGGAGAAGGCGCTGCCCCGCGGGAAGGTCATCGAGCCGGCCGAATAGGCGGTGGTGTAGTCAAAGGTGACGACGATGCTGGTCGGGTTGCAGCTGCTCACCGTGTTGGTGCTGCCGGTATAGGTCAGCGGCGACGGGGTGATGTTGAAGGGGACCGACCAGCTCTGCCGGAAGGTCAAGGTGGTAAAGGTCCCGTCGTCCTTTACGGTGACGCCGGTGATCCGGTTGTTGCCGTTGGTGCCGGTTTTGACGACCGTTACATTGCTCTTGGACACCCTGCGCCCGGATTTGAGGATGTAGCTCGAGGCGGTCGTCCCGGCCGCGTAATCCATCGTATTCTCGGGGAGGTTATAGTAATAGGGCGAGGCGTACTCTTCCCCGCGGTCTACCGAGCTGAAAATATCCGCATAGTCCTTGTTGATCCGGACAATCTCACCCGAAATGGGCGTCACATCGCCCAGATCGCCCGAAGTGGAATCTGCGGGCTTGTCCACCGTCACATACTGGACCGGCACGACGGCCTTCAGGGTGCCGCCTACCCGGGTTTCAGTCCGGCCGCCCTTGCTCGCAGTGAACTCGATCCGGCCGAGATCCTGGTCGCTGCTGACCGACGGGACGGTGTAGCTGCCGCTGTACCAGACGGCCGTCCCTTCCTTTTCGGAGGTCGCTGCAAGGGTCACCGTGCTGCCGTTGACCTTTGCGGTCACCGCCGAACCCTGCGCGGCCAGCGCCTTCAGCTCAAGCTGATCGCCGCTGCGCAGGCTGACCGAGATTTTTGGGGAAACCTCGACGAGGAGCTGCTCCATCACCGCGCTGTCCGCCGCAAGGACGGGAGCCGCGCCCATGCCGATGCAGAGCATGACCAGCGCGGTGAGGAAGGATACCATTTTGAATGCGAATCTTTTTGCCATAACCATCCCTTTTCTTTCCGGGGCCGTCCGCAGAGTCTGCCGGGCGGACGGCCCTAAGTCCATGTGCCGATTACGAAGCCGGTTCCGCCCAGAGGGGGGCCAGCGCTTCTTTTGCCTCTTCGGCAGCGGCCGGGATCCCGCCGTCAAAGAGGCTGCCGTACCGGAAAAGGATTACCCCGTCATAGGCAGGCAGCTCCCGCGCAAAGAGGATCTGCTCCGCCAGCAGGCCGGGATTTTCCAGCCATTCCCCCGCGCCCGAACCGGCGTAGGGGTCTTCGGTGCCGGCTTTATATGCGGCGAGGCCGATGAGCAGCGGCACCCCGTATTGCTCCGCGAGGGCGTTCCATTCCTCCGCCGCCCGGTCAAAGGGGGCGGTATCGTGTGCAAAGCCGAAGTATAGCTGCGGCGCAATATAATCGAGGAGCCCCGGCTCTTCCAGCCAGCGCGCAATGTCGATATACAGGTCGTTGTAATTCTGGGAAGAGACCCCGCGGGGGCTGACGCCGAACTGCGCAGCCGCATCAGCCGCATGGACCGCCTCTCCCAGCGTCTTGACCATGAGCCAGGTGTTCTCCCGCCGCCAGTCTTCCTGCGACAGGGAGCCGCCTTCCTCCAGATACTGCCGGTAGGAGGCAGCGTCCGCCTCGAGGGAAAGCTTCGGCGGATAAAAATAGTCGTCGATATGGACGCCGTCCGCCTCATAGCGGGCAAGCGCCTCAACCGCTCCGGACGCAATCAGCTCGCGCGCCTGCGCCGACGCGGGGTTTAAGTAGATCACCCCTTCGCTGAACAGAAGATTCTGTTCCCGAAGGGCCGGGTCGTCGTACCAGCGGCGGATGGGAAAGGATTCCGGCACCAGACCGATCTCCTGCTCCGCAAAGCCGCGCATCGGGTTGATCCAGATGTGAAAAGAGAGGTTTTGCCTTGCCGCCTCATCCCGCAGCATCCGGATCGGGTCGAAGGAAAGCGGCTGCCCAAGCTCCCCGCTCGCCCAGGAGGACCAGGGATAATACTCCGAAGGGTAGAAACTGTCGCTGAAGGGCCGGACCTGGACATACAGGGTGTTCAGCCCGAGCTCCGCGGCATTTTCGGCGATCTGCGCGGCCGAAGCGGCGAATTCCTCCTCAGTTTTCCCCACAAGCAGGGGGGAAAGGTCAAGATAGGAAAGCCAGACTCCGCGCACCTCGCCGCCGTCCTCCGGTTTTTCCCGGTCAAGCAGCTGAGAAAGGATCTCGGTCAGAGTACCGGCGTTCTCGGCCGGCGCGGGGGCCGAAGACGAGCCGCCCGTCCCGAAATCCGGCAGCAGCCTGCTCCAGTACGCCGGTTCCAATAACCCGCAGCTCCCCAACAAAAATAGCGCGGGCAAAAGGATCAGCGCACCCAAAGCCATCCTCCATCGTTTCCTCATGCTTCCACTCCATCCAGTCAGTTTGGCTGCACGGTGCCGCAGAAGCCGAAAGAGGGTTCACCATAATAGTACCAAAAAAGGCGGATCCTGTTGCATTTTGACGGGCGGAAAATTATTCCGCGGCTTCCGCGTCCTGCGCAACAGTAATATCTATTCGCCAGCTGCCGCTTTTAACACGGAAGGAGCCTTCTTTTTCCAGCGGGACCGAAGCGGCCTCCGCGCCGTCGACGAGGATCTTGAGCAGGGGGGCTGTCTCCGCCGGAATCTCCACCCGCTCAAGGCCGCCCGACGGATCTTCGCCCCGCATCAGGGGGTTGAAGTCGAGATCGGCGAACTTGTCCGCCTCCTCCAGTTCCCCGCGAAGGGGGGACTGGTACCGTTTCCGCCCCGGGCGCCCGGTGTATTCGGCGGTCACATCGACAAAGTGCTCCTGCTCGTCCGCCTCGGTCATCGGGGCGAGCTTGCGCCGCAGGTCGCCGTCCGGCTCAAGCTGCGGGTTTTCCTCCCGCGACTGCCGGACAAGGGAGACGATCTTGCAGAGGAGGAAAACTGCGCAGGGGAGCGCGATGACAAAAATCAGCCCCGGCAGGGTCAGCAGAAAGTCCAGAAGGTAGCCGAGCAGCGGCAGGCTGCGGGCGACGGTATGGGTGACCTGTTCCCGCGTAAGCTCCTCGGAAACAGTCAGGCGGTCCTGCTTGGCAAGAAGGGTCTCCCCATCCGCCTCGAGCAGCCGCAGCACCTCTCCCCCGCTGCCGGAAACGCGGCCGGCCACAATCACTTCCCCCGCCGAAAGGTCTTCCCCGGCGGGCAAAAGGAGCAGCAGGCTCCCCTCCGAAAGGGCGGGCTCCATCCCGTCCGTATGGAGGGGCATCCACTCATACCCGAAGGAGACGGTGGGCCGCCCGGCCGCCCGATTGCTCCAGATCCAGCCGCAAAAAACGGCCAGCGCCGCCATCAGCACGGCAAAGACGGCAATTCCCGCCCAGCCGATCCGGTAAGATCCCCTCCTCAGCTTGTTCATGATCGAAAACCTCTCTTTCGCCGGATGCCTCCGGCCACTCTAAAAGCAGGACAAAATCCGCTAAAACTCCCTTTTATTATCATATAAATTCCCGTCTCTGTCAAGACCTTCCGCAGGATTCGCAGAAAAGCCGTGTGTAGAAGGACAATAGATATTGGAGAGCAGGAGAAGGTAAAGGAAAAAGAGTAGAAGGACGGCGCCTTCATAGGGTATCGTGCCCCCTGTTCCCAATGCCAGACGGAAAAATTGCGACAAACCTGGATTGTGTTACCTTTTTGGACATTCTGCGGATTTTGTCCCTTTCTTTCGGAGGAATAATCGGGTATCCTAATAATAGATCGAACGTTACCGGATATATAGATTCGCAGGAAAGGTGTTGCATTCCATGAAAAAAGATATGACGGGCATACTGGTAGAGTCCACAATCCGCCGCACATTGAAAAACATCCAGGAAGCGCCGGAACGAGCGACCCGCAATCTCATTGACCTGGGCCTGCAGTTTTCAAGCGGCCGGTTCCAGACCAGGCTTTTTGCACAGGCGCAGAAAATGCTCCAAAACCAGAAAAGCGCATACTACGACCTGGTCAAGCATGTCGCCGCCACTGTGGATCACGATATTTTGACGACCTTCGGCATCAATCTCGGCTACAACAGCTGCACAAAAGGCGCCCGCCTGATCCGGGAGATCGAGGAGCGGGAGGGCTTCAATATCCCCTGGGCGCTGACCTTGCTGCTAAACGGGGAAAAACTGGCGGCAGAACCGGATTTTTACCCGTCGGTGCTGCGCCAGGGGACGGCTTTGGGGATTTATACCTATCTCTTCTTTGTGACCGGCGATCCGGCCGGGGTCCTCCCGATGGCCGAAGAAGAACCCGACTGCGCGTTTCTCCTCTTCCTGCACGGCGCCCAGGTCAGCGACGCCTTTGTGGAAAAAGTGAAGCGCGTCAAAAACGTCATGATCTCAGTTTTTGCCGACGGGGCGATGCCGGAAGCCTGCAAAAAGCTCCGGGAAGCAAAGCTCCTCTACGCGGTCCATTATCGGTACGCCGAACAGGATAAGGCGCGCATTTTAAGCGGCGAGTGGCTGCAGGCCCTTTTGCCGGAACGCCCGGCTTTCGCCTTTCTGCGGGCGGATTTTAGCTGCGCTGTGCAGCTGCAGGAAGAAATCTACCGGTATATCACCGCCGTGCGGGACGGGCAGCAATTCCCCGTGGTGCTGATGGACCTCAAACGGGATGCGCTGGCGATTGATCAGGTCATTTCAGACGGAGAATGCCTGGCCGGCTTTGACGCAGACGGAAACCTGAGCACCTACGAGGGAATAAAGCAGGACGAGGCGTACAGCATCTTTCATCATCCCCTTGAGGAGATCCTGCGCGGCGCTTACCAAAAATAGCGCGTCTTTTCCCGCTTTTCGGCACGGAAAAAGGCGCTGTCCCGCTGGATGGAACAGCGCCTTTCGGCCGCAATTATTTTTCTGATTCCGCTGAAAAGGTCTGCAGGATGGTGTCCGACGTCCTCAGCAGGCAGTTTTTCAGCAGGCCGGCGAACTCCTCCGCGGGCCTGCAGTCCTTGTCCAGCAGCCATCGCTTAATGGCGCAGAGGAAAGCGTCGGTGTAAAAATCCACGTAAAACCGGAGCGCATCGTCCTCGCTGAAGATTTTTTCCATATCCGAGGACATAATCGTCGCGACAATATCCCGGAAATACTCGGAAAGAGAGTTCTGCCCCTCCACATTCAGGGTCTTGCGGTAAAAGCTGCGGTTTTCATAGAAATAAGTGCAGAGATCCACCAGCAAATCCCAACCGTTTTGGTAGTTTTTTTCCTTCAGCGCCGCTACGCATTCGGTATAATAGATCCAGTTGACCAGGTCGTACTTGTCCTTGAAATGATAATAGAAGCTCTTGCGGTTCATGTCGCAGGCTTCACAGATATCGCTGACGGTAATTTTGGCAAATGGCTTCGTTTCCATCAGTTTTTTCAGCGCGGAAGCCAGCGCCCGTTTGGTAATATTGGAATCAGCCAGGAACCTCGCCTCCCATCGTTCGGTATTGTCCTCATGATACCACAGAACGCGGAGGAAATCAACCGTACAGCGGGTTTTGCCGGAATTTTTTGGGACAAATTCGGCCAAGTGTCCAAAAAAGTAACACTTTTAGGCAAGCGGGAAAAATTGTAACAAGACGCATATTTGTCCAGTGACACCACACCGGTATCCTGGTATAATAGAAACATACATCAGTGACAGGAGGAATTCAAAGTTGATACCCCACTCTGAACAGAAAGCCGCCCTTCTGGACGGCCTGCAAACCTCGCCGGAAAAAGGCCTGACCGGCGTCCAGGCTGCAGAACGCCTGCGGCAGTACGGCGAAAACAAATTGAAGGAGAAAAAGAAAAAGACAAACCTGCAGCGGTTCCTTGAGCAGTTTAAAGATGTCATGATCATCATCCTGCTCATCGCCGCCGTCATTTCCTTCGTCATCGCCTGCGTCGAGGGCGAGCCGATGGAGTTCTTCGAGCCGGTCCTCATCCTGCTCATCGTCGTGCTCAACGCGCTGATGGGCATGGTGCAGGAGAGCAAGGCGGAAAAAGCGCTGGACGCCCTGAAGAACATGTCCGCCCCGCACGCGCGGGTCATCCGCGACGGCACAGAGTCCGTAATCGACGCCGCCCAGCTGGTGCCCGGCGACATCATCAAGCTGGAAGCAGGCGACTTCATTCCCGCCGACGCGAGGCTCTTAAAAAGCGTCAGCTTAAAGAGCGAGGAATCCGCCCTGACCGGCGAATCCGTCCCGTCTGAGAAGGACGCGGAGGCCCTTGTGGAGGAAAACGCCGGGGTCGGCGACCGCAGCAACATGATCTTCTCCGGCTGCTCCGTCACCTACGGCACCGCCACCGCCGTCGTCACCGGCACCGGCATGAACACCGAAATGGGAAAGATCGCCGGGCTGCTGGAAGGCGAGGAAGACGGCCAGACGCCCCTGCAGCAGAAGCTGGCCCAGCTTGGCAAATACCTGGGCTTCGTGGCGCTGGCTGCCTGCGCAGTCATCTTCGTGGTGGGCCTTGTAAGCGGCATGGAGGTGCTGGAGATCTTCATGACGGCAGTCTCCCTGGCGGTTTCCGCCATCCCGGAGGGCCTGCCCGCAATCGTCACCATCGTCCTGGCCATCGGCGTGCAGCGGATGGTCAAGAAAAACGCCCTCATCCGCCGGCTGCCCGCTGTCGAAACCCTGGGCAGCGCCTCGGTCATCTGCTCGGATAAGACCGGCACCCTGACCCAGAACCGCATGACCCTGGTCAAAGCCTATGTGGACGGGGAGGCTGCCCCGGAAGCCATCAGCACCGCCAATTCCGGGGAGGTGCGGGAGCTTCTGCGCTACGGCACGCTCTGCTGCGACGGCTCGGTGGTCTACGGCGCGGACGGCAAGGAACAGCACATCGGCGACCCCACCGAGACCTCTATCGTCGCCGCCGCTCACAAAAATGGGATCGAAAAGGACGCCCTCAACAGCCTGTATCCGCGGGTTGCGGAAATCCCCTTTGATTCCGACCGGAAACTCATGACCACTGTCAACCAGATGGACGGCAGAGCCGTTGTCATCGTCAAGGGCGCGTTCGACGTCATGGCCTCCCGCTGTGTCAGGGGCGATGTTGAAGCCGCCCGGCAGGTCAATGATGAAATGAGCCGGAATGCGCTGCGGGTGCTGGCCATCGGCTACAAGGAGATGGCGCTCGACAACGTCCCGGAAAATCCGACGCCCGAAGAGCTGGAAAACGGTCTGACCCTGATGGGCCTGGTCGGCATGATCGACCCGCCGCGTCCCGAGGCCAAGGCAGCGGTCGAGGTCTGCCGCAAAGCCGGCATCAAGCCGGTGATGATCACCGGCGACCATGTCGTGACCGCCTCCGCCATCGCCAAACAGCTGGGTATCCTGGAAAAGGGCGACAAAGCCATCACCGGTGCGGAACTGGACGCCATGAGCGAGGAGCAGCTGGATAAAGAGGTGGAGAATATCTCGGTCTACGCCCGCGTCTCGCCCGAGAATAAGATCCGCATCGTCAAGGCCTGGCAGCGCAAGGGCCAGGTAGTCTCCATGACCGGCGACGGCGTCAACGACGCCCCCGCCCTCAAAGCCGCCGACATCGGCTGCGCTATGGGCATCACCGGCACCGACGTGGCAAAGGGCGCCGCGGATATGACCCTCACCGACGACAACTTCGCCACCATCGTCGACGCGGTCCGGGAAGGCCGCGGCATCTACGCCAACATCAAAAAGGTCGTTGGGTTCCTTTTGGGTACCAACATCGGCGAAGTGCTGACCGTATTCTTTGCCATGCTGCTGTGGCGGAAGACGCCGCTTTTATCCATGCAGCTTCTGTGGATCAACCTGGTCACCGACTCCCTGCCCGCCATCGCTTTGGGCATGGAAGCGGTGGAAAAGGACGTCATGGACCGCAAGCCCAAACCCAAAGACGAAGGCATCTTCGCCAACGGCCTGGGCGTCCGGGTGGTGCTTCAGGGCGCCATGTTCGCTATCCTGACCCTGATCGGGTTCGTAGTTGGGCAGAATGTCACCGGCACGCTGGAAGGCGGCCAGACAATGGCCTTTATCGTGCTGGCGCTGTCCCAGCTGGTGCAGGCTTACAATATGCGGTCCGAGCACTCTCTCTTCAAAATCGGGCCCTTCTCCAACCATAAGCTCAACTGGGCCTGCCTGCTTTCGCTGCTGCTTGTCTGCTTCGTGCTCTTTACCCCGGTGCGCATCGCCTTTGGTCTCACGCTCCTTCCGTGGGAACTGTACCTGCTGGCCCTCGGCCTTGTCCTGATCCCCCTGGTGGTCATGGAGCTTTCCAAGGCTTTGGGGCTCATTAAGCACCGGCACTGACCCCTTTCTGCAAATTGCGGAGAAGCATGTCCCAAAACCGAGCGTCGGGGCCAGGCTGAAGCCATCCCATTTTTAGGAAGTATGTGTTATGCGCTGCCCCAAATCGCACAGGCATTCCCCCTGACGCAGGGAGATTAGGTGCCAGAAAAAGTGGCGCGGCGTGAGCGGCGCCACTCCTGTTTTTGGATTGGATACGCTCGCGGCTATAAAGGCCGGCGCAGCGGCCGATCATCACGTTTGCCTCGGAAAAGGCAGCGGATTTGTGCCGGCAGATGCAATTTGTGCGGAAATAGTTAAGCCCCCAGATGTAGTACTTCTTTTCCTGCATCTGGGGGCTTTTGTCTATCTATCGTCCGTTTTTACCGGACTTGTGCAATAGGAAGGGGCTGCTTTCTTTAAGAATGAAAAGCGCGGAATCCATGCGCCAGGACGCCTTACTCGGTGCGCAGCGCCACGACCGGGTCCTTTTTCGCCGCGCTTCTGGAGGGGATGATCCCGGAGAACAGGGTCAGGGCCATGCTGATGAGAACCAGCACCAGGGCCGCTAACGGCGGGAGATAGGCGTTGAGCGCGGTGATGCCGGTAAAATGATGCAGGACCATATTAATGGGGATGCACAGCAGATAGGTGATCAGGACCCCGAGCGCGCCGGAAGTGAACCCGATGATCAGCGTCTCCGCATTGAACATGGAGGAGACATTCCGCTTGGAAGCGCCGATGGCCCGCAGGATCCCGATCTCCTTCGTCCGCTCCTGAACCGAAATCAGGGTGATAACGCCGATCATAATGGAGGAAACGATCAGGGACACTGCGACAAAGGCAATCAGCACATAGGTGATGGCGTTGATGATCGAGGTCACGGACGACATCATCAGCCCCACATAATCGGTGTACTGGATCTGCTCCAGATCGTCCTTTCCCTCGTTGTAATCCGAAATGGCCTGCTCAATGGCGTCCTTGTTTTCAAAGGATGAGGCGTAGATGTTGATGGACGCCGGATCGTCTAAGTCCACATACCCCAGCTCCTGCAGGTTCTCCTCATAGCTGCTTTCGGAAAAAACGAGGACATCATCGTAATAGGAGGCGCACTGTGCAGTTGTGTAGCTTTCCATTGCCAGATCCAGAGCGGCTGCCAGCTGTTGGACACTCATAGAGCCCATCTGGGCCTGCACCTGCGCCGCATACTGGGCGCGGAACTGTTCCTCTGCCACCTGTGCAAACAGCTCGGACAAGTCGCTGTCGCTCATAGCGGAAATATAATCCTCGATTTCCGCCTCGCTCAAACCCGCCTGCTGGCTGAGTCCCTGCTTGAGGGTCTCCTCCATATCCGACCGGGTCATAGCCCTCACTGTCTGGGAAACCGCCGTATCCACCTGCTCTTCGGTAGGCAGGCTCATAATCTGCACATAAGCCTCTGCCTTTCCGTTTTCATCCAGGCCGGAAATGTATTCCCGGAAGTCCGCTTCCTTCTGCGCGTCCGTGAGGTCCGCCGTGCTCTCCTGGAAGGGCAGCCCCGTAAAAATGTCGGTGGACGGGTTATCCAGCTGCGCCTCCACAGCGGCGGAATTTTTGGACTGCTCGATCACATACTCGGTGAGCGCGCTGGTATAGCCAATCGAACCGTTCAGCATGGTGGAAGCGGCGTCCTCGTTGGGACGGATGATGCCGGAAACCTTCAGGCTGACGCCATTGTCGTAAAGATATTTTAACCCGGCCTCGGTTTCCCGCAGGTCCACATACAGGCCCGTTGCTTCGTCCAGAGCATAGCAGTCGGAATTCAGAATGACCCTGAACTCCATATTGCAAATGTCCTCATAGGACCACTTCTGCGTCTCCACATCCAGCTGAGTCTGGTTGATAGCGGCCTCCATAATCGCGCCGATCTCTTCCTCGGACTTTAGTCCTAAAGCGTACAGCGCCATATCGTCCAGCTCGTTGTTCTCATCCAGCACCAGCACAATTTCGTCATACTCGGTGGGCCAGGAACCGTACACCACGTCGTACTGGCTCTCGAGCAGCGGATTTACAAGCTTCCCGTTGTCGCCCGGCAGCATCTCCTGCCACAAAATCATGGAACTTCCGGCCGGCGACAGGGAGGAGAGGGCGCTCATGCTGTCCGCCATGCCGTATTCCTCGCTGAGCCCCAGCATGGACGACATATCGAGGCCAAAATATTCGAGCAGCAGATCCTGCATCAGTTCCCGGGAATCCGAGCGCAGGATGGCGCCGTCCACATTCTCCGTGTACACCAGAAGGTCGGTGTCATAGGTGTACTGCACGCCGCTGACAGCGTCGTGCAGGCTGCTTTCACTTCCGGTGTCTGCCCGGCGCTCCTCCAGATAGTTTTTAAAGGAACGCAGGTCGTTTTGGATGCTGTCGGTCGAATTGAGGGCGTTTACCAGGTCGTAGACCATCGGCTTCTGGTAGACGGCGTCGTTCTCGTGCGCGTCCTGCGACTGCGCCGCGCCGATGAATTCCTGCATCAGCGCCCCCAAATCCATGCTCTGGGCCTGCAGCGTGAGGGGGTAGGAAGAGAGGGTATCCTCCTGCAGGGCGTCGATATAGGCGGTGGTTCCCTGGGATACGGCGTAAATCAGGGCGATCCCGATGATGCCGATGCTGCCGGCAAAGGAGGTCAGAGCGGTGCGCCCCTTTTTGGTAAACAGGTTTTTTAAAGACAGCCCGAAGGAGGTGCCGAGGGACATCGAAGGCTTTTTGACCGCCCTTTCGCTCTCCGCCTTTTTCATTCCGGCCTCCCGTTCCCGCTTGACCTCTTCCTCATCCAGCGGAGCGGAATCATCGGTCAGTCTGCCGTCCAGGATCCGGACGATGCGGGTGGAATATTTTTCGGCCAGATCGGGGTTGTGGGTCACCATGATGATCAACCGGTCTTTGGAGATCTCCTTGAGGATCTCCATGACCTGGAGGCTGGTTTCGGTGTCCAGCGCGCCGGTCGGCTCATCCGCAAGGATGATGTCGGGGTTATTGACAATCGCCCGGGCGATGGCGACCCGCTGCATCTGCCCGCCGGACATCTCGCTCGGCCGCTTTTTGAGCTGATTTCCAAGCCCCACCTGCTCGAGCGCTTCCTTCGCCCGGCGGCGGCGCTCCGCTTTGGAGACGCCGGACAAAGTCAGCGCCAATTCCACATTCTGCAAAACGGTCTGGTGCGGGATGAGGTTGTAGCTCTGGAAGACAAATCCCACCGAATGGTTGCGGTAGGCGTCCCAATCCCGGTCCTTAAAATCCTTTGTCGATTTCCCGTTGATGACAAGATCCCCCGAGGTATATTGGTCCAAGCCCCCGATGATGTTTAAAAGCGTCGTCTTCCCGCAGCCGGACGGCCCCAGGATGGAGACAAACTCGCTTTTCCGGAATTGCAGGTCGATCCCCTTGAGGGCTTCCACCGTTTCTCCGCCGGTGGGGTAATCTTTTTTGATGTTTTTGAGTTCGAGCATAGTTTCTTCCTTTCTAACCGATAAAAAGCGGAAAGCCCCGGTCAGCGGGACTTCGGACTGAGGCCGCCGCAGGCTTCCCCCTTCTGCTCTTCCGCGTCCATCTGCAGGTCGATGGCCCGCAGTGCGGCAAGCAGCGCGTACCGCGCGGACTGGACGGCAAAGTCGATGGCGTACTCCGCGTAGAGGGAGGCGGCTTCCGCTTCATCCTCATGCGGGGTGCTGCCCTCGCAGCTCAGGCAGCGAGGGAGCTTGCGTTTGAGAAGCTTCCCCACCCTGCGGCAGTAAGCCAGCTGGGCGCCCGCCAGCGCGGAGACCGCGGGGGAACGGCTGCCCTCGACGTTTTTTTGGAGCAAAAGCTCGTTTTGCCGGCATTCATCCGCCGCCATCTGAAGCTCTTTGCGGATTTTGGAATGGTCCTCCCGCTGGAGGAGACGAAGGCGGCTGCGCATCCGCCCGTACTGCTGCTCCAGTTCCTGCAGCTTGACGGCAAACATCCCTTCGTTGACCTTCATCTTTACAACTCCCTTCCCGCATAGGTCTTTCCCACCTTCCGTTATACCAGAGAATGCCTCAAAACGCCACTGACAATTTCCCCCATGTGTATGGACACTTCCGGCAAAGTGTCAAAAAGCTGACATTTCGGCCCCCTTGTCAGGACGAAAAATAAAAAGGGGCAAAACCGCAAAAAATAACGCGCCTTGGGCTACAGCGCGTCATTTTTTTCCGGTTCAGCCCTTTTCGGAAGAAGGCGGCAGATCTGAGCCGCCAGATTCGCCGCGTCGGTCCGCCCCTGCGCACAGTACTGAAACAGCAGCCCGACCATCCCGAACGCGCAGAAATCCAGCGCCACCTCAGCGCCGGCGCAGTCGAGCGGCAAGCCGCAGTGCCGATTGCGGACAAGCTCCCGCAGATAAGTCCGGGCCGCCTGGACAAACAGCTTTTCGATCTGTTCCCGCCTTTGAGAATCCAAAAGTCTGAGGATCAGGGTGCGGTTTTCAAACGCTGAGGAAAAAAGGGCGGCCAGCGCTTCTTCGGGCGTGTCCGCCTCCAGGCTTTGGGCAAGCTTCTGCTTGGCCGCCCGTTCCAGCGACCATTCGATGACCTCCATGAGGTCCTGAAAGTGGTAATAAAAGGTCTGACGGGAGATGTGGCAGGCGTCGATCAATGCTTTTACGGTAACTTTATCGATTCCCTTCTGCTTTACCATATTCACAAACGCACTGGAAATGACAGCCTTCATATCCACCGGCACAAAGCTCACCACCATGTTTTTGATTTTTGATTATATCATAAATACGTTGCTTTGTCAACAATATGCCGTCATCACACCTGAACGAAATGTAGGAGTACAATAGATATTGGACAGGAGGAGAAGAAAAAGGAAAAAAGAGTAGAAGGATAGGGTCTTCATAGGGTATAGTTAAGTTACCACACAAAACTTACCGGAAAAGGAGGCCTATCCTTCATGAGTACCAGTATAACACAAGACATGGCCTAGTGGAACTTTGGCGCCGGCTCCGCCAAAGAGGTTATACTCAACGGCCCGAAAGCCTTTTTCGGGTTATGCGGAAAAAGGGCTTGTTCCCACATTCTTCTCTCTGGACGATTTCGCAAACCAGCTCGCTGTCCATAACCGCCATTCCAACAGCTTCCCCATGAGGCTCTCAACTGGCTTTCTCCTCTTGAGTTCATTGTCCAAATCTTTGACAAACCTACACCAACCCGGAGACCGGGCCGTTTGTAGGGGGCGGCGTTCCCGACGCCACACAACGGATATTCTCAGACATTATTTCGGGAAATTTGTACAGAAAACGGCGGTTCATCCCGCCGTTTATAAATCTGACGCGAGGCACAACGGCCGCGGCGGATTGCCGCCGGCGGCGCGCCGGTTGCAGGGGCGGATGTTTGCATCCGCCCCCGGTATACCGCTTTTTGTTGAGTCTCGGAAAAATCAGCTGATGGTGTCTTCGCAGTCCAGCTCCGCCAGCCTGGGCGGGAAGAACTCGTTGACAGGGAATTTAATCCGGCGGAACAGTTCACAGGGATCATCCGTGGCGGTGCCGCCGCCGTTTGCGCATTCCTTATCCGGCAGGCAGAAATCGTAAACGGGGATCATCATCTGGACATCCCGTTCCAGCTGGACAATGGAGAAAATACCGATGCTTACATACACATACCGCTGTACCGCCCCAGTGAGGAAGGTTCCGTTGAACCGGCTTGCAATGCAGGGCGGGATGGTGATGGTGCAGTCGCCGCAAAGGGCGGAATCGGTAACCCGGCAGGACAGGATAATGGGATCCACTACCTGCACCTTGGCGTTGGGGCAGTCGGAGGTCAGGGTGCAGTCGTCGGACATGGGGTCTGCCTGCATGGCGGAAGAAAAGCTCTTGACGCTGCCTTCCGAGCCGTACAGGATCACCTTTTTGCTGAACACTGCCACGCCCTGAATCGTCACCGGCGGGGCCATAGTAGCTGCGTAAACGTCCAGGGTAATCATAAAGTAGTAGGTCATATCCACAGAATAGAACCCTTTGTTAAAGGGCACGCTTTCCACGTCCATGAACACATTGAGGACCTCCGCCTTCCGGCATTTAATACTCTGGGCGGCGTCCACGGCAGCCTGGGCAGTATCGGTGAAGAATACCCGCAAATCCTCCAGGCAGTCTTTTGACGAGCAGGAATCATAAATACGGCCGGCGCTGACGCAGACCGCTTCCTTAAAGCAGTTAGCGCCTACGGCGGCGCTGTTGTTTGAAGCGTTGGATTCTGCCATAACCATCCTCCTATACTAAGTATTGGCGGGTCTCTGAAGAGGGCGGGCCTCCGCAGAGTGTCCGTATTGCATTATATGAGGAAATGGCCAAAAGGTGCATAGCCCGGGGCGGGGAACCGCCGCTGGCAGCTCGCCGGTTGTAGGGGCGGATGCCTACATCCGCCCATGATTCTGTGCAAACATTTTGGGGATTTGCAGGACGATGTGGGCATCGTCCCCTACAAATGCGTTTTCTGTTCCGTTTTACAAAAACGATAGGAATGGAATCCCATCAGATCGGCGAATTTATTTCGCCGTTCCAGCGGTCGGTGTGGGGCTGTACGGCCGCGTCGAATTAACAGCGGGGTTACCCCACTGGCCGCGGGGCCTCCCCGCCGGGTCACGGCCGGAAGGCGGCCTTCCAGAACCGCTTGGCGCTGGTGGAAAAGCTGTCCCCGGTGAAAAATTCCTCAAAAGCCAGCAGCAAAGCGGAGTTGGTATTGGGTTCATCCACAATGGAACGGGCCAGGAGGGTATTGTTGGTAATAATATTATCCACCCGCCATTCCCGCATCTGTTCCATCCGGTCCTCGTCGTTGACGGTCCAGACCATAATCCTTTTGCCGTTGTCGTGGATGGCCCGCACCATGGAGGGCGTGACAAAATCGGAACGGATGCTGAACATATCCGCCGCCTCCATACTGTAAAAGGGGCCGTAAGCCACAGAAAGGATATATCCGGTCATGAGATCCGGATTCAGCTCCTTCACCTGTTCCAGCAGGCTGTATTGCAGGGAGGTCAGAACACACTGGTCCTCAAAGCGGTACTTCTCAATCATATTCACCACCGATTCCGCCAAAGAGCTTTCATGGCCGCTGGATTTTAACTCAATGTTCAGCCGCAGTCCGTTTCTTTTGGCGAACACAATGGCTTCTTCCAAGGTCGGAACCGGCTCCCCGGCAAATTCCTCGGAAAACCAGCTGCCTGCGTCCATTTCCGCCGCCATGCCGGCATCCGCCTCCCACACGTTTAAGTCTATGCCGGTGGTGCGCTGAAAATTACTGTCGTGCATAATGATTAAGGAGCCGTCCCCCAGCTGCTGGACGTCCAGCTCCACCATATCCGCCCCGGCGTCCAAAGCGGACTGAAATGCGGCCATGGTATTTTCCGGCGCGTCTTCCGAATTCCCCCGATGGGCCGTAATCAGGGGCTTCTGCATCCCCTCAATGACCCCCAAGGTCCCCCGGTCCATGGACGGCCAGATATATCCGGCGTTCATCACCGCCAAAGCGGCTAAAACCGACATGGTCCCCCATTTGAGCCTGGCGTCCATAGCCCTGCCTCGGGGAAGGTCCAGCTTCTTTAAAGGCGCCAGCTTTTCTTTTTTCTCCTTTTTCAGCTGGAAATAGAGGCCGCCGGCGGCAGTAGCCACAGCCGGCACCCCCACGCAGAACCCAACCAGCAGCGCCAGCAGATTGAGCCACTGAAAAACCGATAAAAATACTTCCATAGCCCCGGTGCCGGGAATAAAAATCTTGGAAATCAAAAGGGCCGCCCCTAAAAACAGCAGGTATGCAAGGAGCAGGCCCCCCAAAACCATAGCCTGCCAGCAAAAGAGCCACACGGCCGTCCGCATAGCCCGCCCCCGGTTCAGCCAGATACTGGCCCGGCAGGCCTCCCCAAAGCTCTTCCCTTCCAGGGTAAAGTACTGGACACAGAATAAAAGCCATAAAGACAGGACCAGCAGAATTGCCAGCAGAGCAACCGCCGCCGCCATCAGCGGCGTGTTTCCCCGGATATACCTGGTAATAAATTCCGGAACCCGGATGGTAAACAGATACATCAAAAACAAAGGCAGGCTGGTTAAAGGGACAACCAGCACCAAAAAGAAAGCCATGGGCATATTTTTCGGGTGGAAAAGCCCCATGGAAACCTTCATCCCGGCGACAAATATCTGCCGGGCCGTCAGCAGCCGCCCCTGCTGCTTGGCATAAAAATAAAACGCCAGGGCGGACAGTTCCACCAGCAGGTTGAAAGAAACCGCCGCCACAGCGCACAAAACAAACAGGATCCCCGCCGGGTGGCGCAGATACCGGAAAATGTTGTCGTTTGTCAGGTAAGCAAGGCCCGATAAACGCAGGGAACCGTTAAGCAGCACCAGCAAAGTGGGGGCCATTACGGCAATCCCCGCCAGTTTATAGAGAAGCTCAAACCGGAAAAATCCCCTCCCGTTTTTCAGCATATTGAAATTTTCCCGGAAAAAGCTCCGCATCCGTCCCATTCCCTTTCTCATTGGATTCTAAAAAGGAAACGGGAAACGCCGCCCAATTTCCTCACTGAAAAAAGATTTTTCTCATTTCCGCCGCTAAAAACAAGGAACCGGCGCAGCAGATCAGGCCATCCCCCCCGGCAAGCTCCCCGGCCTGCTCCAAAGCCTCATTCAAATCCCTGCAAGGCCGCGCCTCACACCAATTCCCCGCCTGAGCCGCCAGTTTTTCCGGCTCCACGCAGGCCCTGGGGTTCGGCACCGGCACTGCCAGCAGTTTATCAAACTGTTTGGCCAGCGCCTCCACAGTATGCGCCCAGTCCTTGTCCGCCAGCATCCCCACAATCCCGATTTTAGGGGATTCGGGGCAAAGCGCCAGCAGATTTGCCAGCACCTGCGCCCCCTGGGGATTGTGGGCCCCGTCCAGCACCACCGCCGGGCGCTCCCCCACTGTTTCAAACCGCACCGGGAAGCGCGCCTTGGCAAGCCCGGCACGAATATCCCGCAGGGAAACCGGCAGCGTATCCGATACCGCCCGCAGTGTTTCCAACACCGTCACGGCATTCATGGCCTGATGGCTCCCGGCCAAAGGGATCCGGTATTCCTGACCGTCCCAGCGAAAGGTCACGCCCTCCCGGCTGTTTTTAAGGATTTCCACACCGGATGGGCTGGGCATATAAAGGGCCGTCCCGGTTTCCCCGCAGCGTTCGTAAATCACGCCCAGGGCTTCCGGCTGCTGAATGGGATAAAGCACCGCTTTTCCGCCCTTGATAATGCCCGCTTTTTCCGTCGCGATTTCCTCAATCGTATTGCCCAAAAGGGCGGTGTGCTCCAAGGACAGGGCCATAATGACGGAAATTAACGGCTGCCCGATGACGTTGGTGGCGTCGTTTTTGCCGCCCAGCCCGGTTTCCAGCACCACAGCGTCGCACTGCTTTTCCGCAAACCAGCAGAAGGCCAGGGCGGTGCAGCATTCAAACTCGGTGCAGCAAATCCCCTGCCGGTCCAGAATGCCCGCCTGTTCCAGCACCTTTCCGGCCCAGAAGGCCAGTTCCTCCTCCGGGATCATCTCCCCGTTTATCTGGAACCGTTCCCGGAAGTCCAGAATATAAGGGGAAATAGAAAGCCCTGTCCGGTAGCCTCCTTCTTTCAGAACCGAAGAAAGCATGGCCGCCGCCGAGCCTTTCCCGTTGCTCCCGGCAATGTGCAGGAAGCGCAGGCGGTTCTGGGGATTGCCCATCCGCTCCATTAAGGCGCGGATGCGGGAAAGGGTGCGGTCTGCCCCTCTGGGACGGCTGTGAATGGCCGCAAGGGCATGGGAAAAGGTCATCAATGGTCTTGCCTCCTTGCCCGGTAACCGGGCCGTTATGTCGTCAAGCTAGCTTG
>DVKD01000024.1 GCA_018716285.1 Candidatus Merdivicinus faecavium | reverse complement strand
ATACCGCTGCCCAGTCAGCATCCATTGCCGCTCCTCCGACTTGAGGAACCGCCACGCCTCCAGCGAGATGAGCTCCGCCTCCTTGAGCGGCGCGCATTGCTCAATCTGCCGGATGATCTTTTCCGTCTCGGTCATGTTCTCCTCCTTGTCCCATGAAACTCTCGCCCATTCCTAAAAGAAGCTCACCCCCGCCCCCCGCATCTCCCGCTCGCAGGCGTACCGCAGCGCGTCGATGCAGTGGTTGTCCCGATCCGGGAACCCCGCTAAGAACCCGCCGTTTCCGTCCGGCAGCAGGCTGTACTCCCCGAACTCCCGCGCCGCATTGGGGCAGCGCGCCGGGTCGATGATAATGGCCGCCAGGTTCTGCATCCATCCGATCCCGTGCTGGACGCTCCCCGGCCCCTTCCGCGCCGGAAGCACCCGGATACCCCGCGCTTTAAGTTCGCTGTTGGAGCGCGGCTCGGCGCTGTCCGCGTAAACCGCCTCCCGCAGCCGGTTCTCACCCTGGATGTGTTCCGCGATCTCGTCGTACCCCGCCCGCCGCTTCCAGAACTCATGGTAAACCAGCAGCTCCCGCCGCCGCGGCCGGTATTCCGCCGCGAGGTAGACGAACGGGTCCGCCCCGTACCCCCAGTCGATCCCCCGCCGCACCCGGCAGAAGCCCCGGATCTCCGCGTCCTCGATCGTCCGCAGCGCCACATTGGGGAACACCTCCCCGCCTGTCCCGACCGCCTCGCCCAGATATTCGTGCGCGTATGCAAGGGGCTGCTCCTCCCTGAGCCGTTCCGCCTCGGCCAGGAACGCCTCCCCCAGCCACTCCCTGGGCATCCCCCGGTAATCCGACCGGTGGACCACGCTATCTCCCCGCAGCTTCGCCCGGACAAGCGCCCGGTTGATCCAGTGCGCCGTGCTCCGCGGCGGATTTAAGGTGTAAAAGACCGCGAACCGCTCCCCGCCCCGCATCAGGCTCTGGTTGATGGAACGCAGCTCCTCCTCCCCGGAAAATTCGTCCGCCTCCTCATACCAGATGTAGCGGATGTACCCCTTCTCCGGCCGCATCGACTTGAGCTTGCGCGGGTCGTCCGCCCCCTTGAGGAAGATCCGCTGCCCGGTCGGCTTGTAGATGAGCATTGCCGGCGAGAATTTGACCTCCCACAGCTCCCGCACCCCCAGCGCGTTGGCCGCCCACAAAAGCTGCTCGGTCACGCTTTCCCGCACCGTCGCCCCCACCTTGCGGAAGACCGCCGCGTGCGCCTCCGGGTGCCGCATCACCCCCAGCAGGATCTCGATGCTCACCGCCGAGGATTTGCCGCTCCCCCGCCCGCCGGCCAGCCAGTAATGGACCGCCGTCCCCTCCTTAAGCTGCCGGTGCAGCTCATAGAAGGCCGGCGCCATCACCCCCGATACCGCTCGTTCCTCCATCCTGCCTCCTTACACGTCGTCCACGATCCGGACCTCTCCCCGGTTTCCCTTTCCGGCCGGCCCGTCCTTGAGCTCAAAATAGAGCTTGATCGCCGCCAGGTTCCCTCCCTGGCACTGATCGACCAGCGCCTGCCACACAGCGCCCCGCTCCGCGTCGCTTTCCCGGTCGGCCAGCTCGCGGTACTGCCTTTTGAACTCCTCCCCGGCCATCCATCCGGCCAGCGTCTCCAGGGAAACCCCCGCCGCCTCAGCCGCCCGCTGCACCCGCTCCTCGCTGTCGAGCCCCGCCAGCGCCGCGGCCGCCCGCTTCTGCCGCCCGGTCATTCAGCGCGCCTCCCGCCGGAAGGCGATGGAGCACCGCCGCCCCGCCCCGTCCTTATATAGGATGAGGAAGACGCCGTCTTTTTCCGAACAGTCCGCAAATAAGAGCTCCCTGCAGTCGGACAGGATGATGGAGCGCAGCTTCGCAAAGACATTCCGCATTTTCATAAAAAACCTCCTGAATTTTTCAAAAAACTCTTGATTTTTTCTTCCCCAGCATTTACAATAGAAGTATCTGGTGGTATTCCTTTTGGAATTCACTTCTTCTCCATCCATGCGATTTCGGAAGAAAATCCAACCGATGATTGCATTATACATTCTTTTTGGAATGTTGTCAAGACTTATAGCGCTCTAATGGAATGTATTGGATGATTGAACATTTTTCAGGAGTGATTTTTGTGTTTTATGACAAATTGTGTGAAATCTGCCGCGAAAAGAACATCTCGGTCACCAATATGGTCAAGGAACTTGGCCTTTCGAGCGGCAACCTTTCCAAATGGAAAAGCGGCGGCTCCCCCCGCGCGGATACCCTGCAAAAAATCGCCTCCTACCTCGGCGTCACGACCGACACCCTCTTAAAAGGACGCCTTGAGACCAGCGAGATGAGCGACATCCAGTACGCCCTCTACCATGAAACCGCCGGCGTCTCGGAGGAAACCCTTTCCAAAATCCTCGAATTCGCCCGCTTCGCCAAAGAACAGGAAAAGAAAAAACGCTGACCCTGCCGGCCAGCTGGAAGGAACATCATGGATAAACTGCAAAAACTGTATCAAATCGCGGAAGCCCATGATATCGGCGTCTATTTCTACGACATCGGCGAACCTGCCGCCGCTGCCGTATCGGGGGACGGCTTCAGCGCAATCGCCCTAAATCCCCGAGAAAACCGCAGTGAGCGCCAGGAGCTCGAACACCTCTCCCATGAATTGGGCCACATCGAGACCGGCACCCTCCACTCCCGCGACGCAGACCCTATCGAAGTCATGCGCGGCGAGTACCGCTGCACCGCCTGGGTGGTCAACTACCTCGTCCCCATCGACGAGCTGCGCGAGCAGGTAAATCACGGCTGCACCGAGCTCTGGGAGCTCGCCGACTACTTCGGCGTCAGCGAATCCTGCATCCTCGACGCCATCAAAATTTACCGCAACCGCGGGCTTTTATAGTCCTTGAGACGCAGCGCAATAGGCAGGGCCGGAGCAAAAACCGGCTCTGTTTTTCTGTCGTTCCCCCCTTTTCTTCCATAATTTTGGAAAAAGGTTGAGAATCCCCCGGCTTTTGTGTTACAATAAAGAAAACTGTCCCATTTCATTCCAGAAAGGACCCGAAACAGATGAAACTCATGTCATGGAACGTCAACGGCCTCCGCGCCTGCATGACCAAGGGCTTTGCGGATTTCCTGGCATCCGCCGACCCCGATATCCTCTGCCTCCAGGAGACCAAGATGCAGCCCGGGCAGGCCGACTTCTCCTTCCCCGGCTATCAGATCTACTGGAACAGCGCCGAACGGAAGGGCTACTCCGGCACCGCCCTCCTCACCAAAACAGAGCCGCTCTCTGTCCGATACGGCCTGGGACTCCCGGAGCACGATACAGAGGGCCGGGTCATCACCGCCGAATACCCGGACTTCACCCTTGTGAACGTCTATACCCCCAACTCCCAGGCCGAGCTCGCCCGCCTCTCCTACCGCATGGAGTGGGAGGACGCCTTCCGCGCCTACCTCACCTCCTTAGACGCCGCAAAGCCTGTCATCGTCTGCGGCGATATGAACGTCGCCCATCAGGAGATCGACCTCAAAAACCCCAAAACCAACCGCCGCAACGCCGGCTTCACCGACGAGGAGCGCGCCAAGATGACCGAGCTCCTCGCAAGCGGCTTTACCGACTCCTTCCGCTTCCTCTACCCCGGCAAAGAGGGGATCTACAGCTGGTGGTCCTACCGCTTCAAGGCGCGGGAGAAGAACGCGGGCTGGCGCATCGACTACTTCCTCGTCTCCGACCGCCTCCGCCCCCGCATCGCCGACAGCCTCATCCTAACCGACGTCACCGGCTCCGACCACTGCCCGGTCGCCCTCATTTTGAAGGAGGCGCAATAGGATGGACAAGGATTCCCTTCACACCCTCCAGTCCTGGATCGACCAGAGCCGCTCCATCGTCTTTTTCGGCGGCGCGGGCGTCTCGACCGAGAGCGGCATCCCCGATTTCCGCAGCACCGACGGCCTCTACGCCCAGCAATGGGCCTATCCCCCCGAGACCATTTTAAGCCACGACTTTTTTGCGGAAAATCCCGCCGAATTCTACCGCTTCTACCGCGAAAAGATGCTCATAACCGGCGTCTCCCCCAACCCCGCCCACAAAAAGCTCGCTGAGCTCGAGCGCGCCGGCCGCCTCTCGGCCGTCATCACCCAGAACATCGACGGCCTCCACCAGGCCGCAGGGAGCAAAACTGTCCTTGAGCTCCACGGCTCCATCCACCGCAATTTCTGCACCCGCTGCGGCCGCTTCTTTTCCCTGGAAGAACTGCTTGAAACCTCCGGCGTCCCCCGCTGCCCCTGCGGCGGCATCATCAAGCCCGACGTCGTCCTCTACGGCGAGTCCCTCGACCAGGAGACAGTATCCCGGGCCGTCTCCGCCCTCCGCCAGGCCGACCTGCTCATCGTCGGCGGCACCTCCCTCGCCGTCTACCCCGCCGCCGGCCTCATCCGCTACTACCGCGGCAGCCGGACCGTCCTCATCAACAAAGGCGCAACCCCCTACGACGCCGAAGCCGGCCTCGTCATCCAGGACAGCATCGGCAAAGTCCTCGGACAGATCGCCGTGCGCTGACCGCCCTTTTCCCGAAAGGAGCCCCGCTTATGGAAATCATGGAACTGCTCAAAACCCGCCGCACCTACCGCCGCTTTGACCCCCGCCCCGTCCCGGACGAGGTGACCGCCGACATCCTTGAGGCCGCCCGCATCGCCTCCAGCGCCGCAAACCGCCAGCCCCTGCGCTACCTCGTCGTCCGCGCGCCCGAAAAGGTTGCCGCCGTCTTCTCCCACACCAGATGGGCGGCCTACCTTCCCCCCGAGCAGGGCGTCCCGAAGGAGGGCGAGCGCCCCACCCTCTTTGTCGCCGTCCTCGTTGACGAAACGGTGGCAAAACAGCAGGCCGCCGCCCTCGACGCCGGCCTCGCCATCTCCAACATGACCCTCGCCGCCTGGGCGCACGGGGTCGGCAGCTGCATCATCGGCGCCTTCGACCGCCCCGCCCTCACCGCCTATTTCGGCCTGCCCGACCACCTTGTCCTTCAGAACCTCGTCGCCTTCGGCTACCCCGCCCACCAGTCCCTGCTCGCCGAATGGGAGGGCTCCCCCGCCTACTATCTGGATGAAAACCGCGACTACCGCGTCCCCAAGCGCCCCCTCGCGGAGATCGCCCGCGAATTCTGACCCTGCCCGCCATACACCACTCTCAAAATCCCCGAAAGGAACAATCCCCTCATGTGGAAACTCAAACGATTCCTCGGCCAGTATAAAAAGCATATCATCCTCGGCCCCTTCTTCAAATGGACCGAAGCCGTCCTCGAGCTCCTCGTCCCCCTCGTCATGGCGCGGATCATCGACCAAGGCGTCTCGGCCCGGGACGGCGGCTACGTCCTGTGGATGGGCGGCCTGCTCGTCCTCATCGCGGCGGTCAGCCTCGGCTGCGCCCTCGTCTGCCAGTATTACGCCTCCATCGCCTCCCAGGGCGTCGGCACCAGCCTCCGCCGCGAAATGTTCCGGAAGGTCAACGACCTCTCCCACGCCGAGCTCGACGCCATCGGCTCCCACTCCCTCATCACCCGCATCACAAACGACGTAAACCAGCTCCAGCTCGCCGTCGCCATGCTCATCCGCCTCGTCGTCCGCGCCCCCTTCCTCGCCATCGGGGCGGTCGTCATGGCCTTCACCATCGACGTCCAGCTCTCCTTAATCGTTGTCATCGCCTTCCCCCTCA
>DVKD01000023.1 GCA_018716285.1 Candidatus Merdivicinus faecavium | reverse complement strand
CACCCGGCGATCCGGCCCTCCTGCGGGAGGCCAAGCGGATGGGCTTTTCCGATCCCTGCATCGCCCGCCTGTGGGGGATGGAGGAGAAGGAAATCTACGCGCGCCGCCGCGAAATGGGGCTTTTCCCCGTCTACAAGATGATCGACACCTGCGCCAGCGAGTTTGACAGCTACGTCCCGTACTTCTATTCCACCTACGAGGAGGAAAATGAGTCGGTCGTCACCGGCAGGAAGAAGATCATCGTCCTGGGTTCGGGGCCCATCCGGATCGGGCAGGGCGTCGAGTTCGACTACTCGACTGTCCACGCCCTCCGCACCATCCGGGAAGCCGGCTACGAGGCCATCGTCATCAACAACAACCCCGAGACCGTCTCGACCGATTACACCGCGGCCGACAAACTTTATTTCGAGCCGCTGACCGTGGAGGACGTCATGAACATCATCGAGCTGGAGCGCCCGGAGGGGGTCATCGCGACCCTGGGCGGCCAGACGGCGGTCAACCTGGCGGCGCCGCTGGCGGCGCGGGGCGTGCGGATCATCGGCACCGGCTGCGAAGCCATTGAGAAGGCGGAGAACCGCGACGCCTTTGACGAGGTCATCAAATCCCTCGGCATCCCCAACCCCAAGGGCGAGGCGGTCACCGATATCGAGAGCGGCGTCCGGGCCGCAGAGCGGATCGGCTACCCGGTCCTGGTCCGGCCGAGCTTCGTGCTGGGCGGGCGGGCGATGGAGATCGTCGCCAACGAGGGGATGCTGCGCCATTACCTCAAAAACGCGGTCGAGATCGGCACCGACAAGCCGGTCCTGGTCGACAAATACCTGGTCGGCAAGGAGGTCGAGATCGACGCGGTCTGCGACGGGAAGGAGGTCTTCCTCCCCGGCATCATGGAGCTGGTGGAACGGACCGGCGTCCATTCGGGGGACAGCACCAGCGTCTACCCGCCCTTCAGCATCTCGCAGAGGGTCAAGAAGACCATCGCCGACTACACGGTGCGGCTGGGGCTGGGCATCGGGATCATGGGGCTTTACAACATCCAGTTCATCGTCGACAAAGAGGACAACGTCTTTGTCATCGAGGTCAACCCCCGCGCCTCCCGCAGCGTGCCCTTCCTCTCCAAATCCACCGGCTTCCCGCTGGTGCGGATCGCCACCCGCGTTATGCTCGGCGAAAGCCTCCGGGAACAGGGGATCACCGAGCTCAATCCCGCCGAGAAGCAGCGCTGGTACGTCAAAGCGCCTGCCTTCTCCTTTGAGAAGCTGAGCGGCATGGACGCCTACCTCTCGCCCGAGATGAAGTCGACCGGCGAGGCCATCGGCTATGACGATAAATTGAACCGCGCGCTCTATAAGGCCCTGCAGGCTTCCGGCGTCAAGATGAAGGATTACGGGACGGTCGTCGTCACCCTCGCCGACGAGGACAAGGAGGAGGCGCTGCCGCTTGTGCGGCGGTTCTACCGCCTCGGCTTCAACATCGAGGCGACCGCGGGGACGGCCCATTTCCTCAAGCAGCACGGCATCCGCACCCGCCTGCGCGGCAAGCTGAGCGAGGGGAGCACCGAGATCCTCGACTCCATCCGGGCGGGGTATGTGAGCTATATTATCAACACCCGGGCCGTCTTTTCCGGCACCCATTTTGCCGACGGCGCGGCCATCCGCCGCTGCGCGGTGCAGAACGGCGTGACCATGTTCACCTCCCTCGACACGGTGCGGATCCTTTTGGACGCGCTGGAGGAGACGGTGCCGCAGATCTCGACCATCGACGGGCAGTAAGCCCCGGCAGAAATGAAAAATCCGCCCTGCGGGGCGGATTTTTTTCGGGCATTCCGTGCCGTTTACCGGCGGGTGGGGCCGAGGATGCGGATCCGCCCGTTTTCAAAGCGGAGCGGGTCGATGTAAAGCTGGCGGTTTCCGCTGGGGCGCATGGGGTCGGTGTGGGCGTGGTAGACGCAGAGAAGGCCGCCGTCCGGCCCCTCCACGACGCTGTTGTGCCCGGGCCCGGAAACCTCCGCGGTTGCCGCCAGGATGGGATTTTCCGGGTATTTGACAAAGGGCCCCATCGGGCTGTCGGAGACGGCGCAGCCTACCCCGTAGTGCTTCCCCGCAAAGAAGTTCGCCGAGTACATCAGGTGGTACTTCCCCTCGTGCTTTAAGACGAAGGGCCCCTCGTTCCAGTACTGGTTCATGCCGTCGCGGCGCTCCCATTCCTGGTCGGGGCGGAGGATGCAGACCCCCTCGCCCGCCAGGGAGCGCCCGTCGCCCGAAAGCGGCGCGACGTAGATATCCGACTCCTGCGCGCCGTCTACAAAGTGGTTGTGGCCGGCGCGGGAGTAGTAGAGGTAGCGCTTCCCGTCATCGTCCGTGAAGACGTGGGCGTCGAGGACGCCGTAGCCGGGGTCGAAGAGCGGCTCGCCGCTGACTTCCTCAAACGGCCCGAGCGGGCTGGCCGCGACCGCAAGGCCGATGCGCAGCTCCTCGTCCTCAAATTTCTTCCACTGGGCGGTGTAGTACATCCGGTATTCGTCCCCGAAGCGGTAGACCTCGGGGGCCCAGAAATCGCGGCTGCCGAAGCTCTGCGGCTGCCTCCGGTAGCAGACGGAGGGGGCGCTCCAGTTTACCAGGTCGTCCGACTGCCAGACATAAAAGCCGTCGGGCAGGCTGGTCGCGTAAAGGTAGTAGCGGCCCCCGTCTTTGAGGATATAGGGGTCGCCGATGTTTGTGATGGGAAGCGGGTTGTGGCTCATGAAAGTTCCTCCTTTGAAGCAATGGGCGGCCAGCCTTCCAAATACCGCCCGCAGCAGGCCGGCGGGCAGCAGCCGAGGGGGAAGGACGGGCTGCCGTAAGGGAAAATCTCCCGCGCAAAAGCGCTTTCCTCCCCGCCGCCGGGAAGCAGGCGCAGCGCGCGCATCGAATCGGGGGCGGCGCCGTTTTCACGCCAGTTCCGCAAAACGGCAAGCGGACTTGCGCCGTCCGTCCCGCGCAGGGCGTTGGCTCCCCGGCCGGACGCGCCGTGATCCCGGCCCGGCATCAGGAAAAACCGGCAGAAATCCCCGGCCGCTTCATAACCGCCCATTCTGCCGAGCACCCGTTCGTAATAGCGCATCGCGTCCGGGAAGGGCACGCAGGGGTCGGCGCTGCCCGATACGATGAGCAGTTTCCCCCCGCCCGCGCGGAAGGCGGTAAGGTCCGGATCATTTGCGTTGAGGTCGGCGGCGAGGGCGTCGTTTAAACGCTCCAGATCCCGGTCAAAATCGAAGGTATAGGGGGAGTAATCTTTCCCGAAAGCCCAGAGAAAGGGGTAAAAGTGCGGGCTCCGCTCCCCCTGGCAGTCCGCGATCCCGCAGCTGTAGATCTCGGATCCGGCCGGCATCCCGTTGTAGATCCGTTCGCCGGTCCGCGGGTTGACCGGCCCGCCGTAGACGGCCCGCAGCGCGCGCAGCTGCTCCTCCGTAAAGGAGGCGGACCGGGACAGCCAGGCGACCGCCTCCTCCAGCAGGGCATCCCCGGCCTGGGGAAGGGAGATAAACGGGTCCCCGGGGCAGCCGTCCCCTTTATGCTGGAAAAATTCAGTCATGAGCCCGGTGATCTGCCCGATTTCTTCCTGCGTGAACAGGACGCGCCCGTCCGGCCGCCGCAGATGCACATGGTTCCAGAGAAAATAGGTGTGCAGCAAGGTGCGGTTGTTGGCCGGCACCTCCGCGAAGATCCCGTCGTAATCGCCCGGAAACCGCTGCGCCTCGGCCAGGGCCTGCTGCCCGCCGGTGGATGCGCCATAGAAGTAGGAAAAATCCGCCGCCCTCCCGTAATGAAGGCGGACGAGCGCCTTGGCCGCCTCCGTCATCCGGTGGGTCGCCCGCCAGCCGAAATCCTTCCAGACGCCGGGGCGGCGGACACCGCTTTCCTCCCCGCGGGAGGTCCCCAGATCGGTGTTTGCAGCCGCGTACCCTTCCCGCAGAAACTCCGGGTAAGCCCCGTAGGCGATCTTCCCCGCCATGCCGCCGTTTCCAAGGCCGAGCAGGATGCCGTTCCATCGTTCCGGCAGCCAAACCTCTGCATACGAGAGCCCTCCATCATCCGCGCGCATCCGCAGGAGAACCCGGTAAAAGGGCGGCAGAGCTTCCAGCGGAGGGTGTTCCGGGGGGCAGAAAACGCCCTCCTGCACATGAGCAGCAGAAATGGCCTCTATCCCCGGCATTTCAAATTGTCCGAGCCGTTTGAGCCGTAAGTCCGTTTCCATAACGCCGCCTCCAATCTTGCTGTTATTCAAACGAAATGGGGAGCTGCTTTCGCCACAGGAGGCGTGCGATCAGGCCGAGGAGGATTTCCTCCGCGCAAAGCAGCACGACAAAGCAGACTGCCCCGCGCAGCAGGCTGAGCGCGAAGAACTCCTCTTCCGTCAGCGCGAAACGGGCGAATTGGACCGCCCCGTAAAGGTTGAGCGGGACGCCCGCCAGCGCGGTCAGCAGGAAAACCCCGAGGCTTTCCCGGCGTCTCCATACCGGCATGATTTTGACCATGAGGAAAAGGCTGGCCGCCGCCGCGCACCCCAGAAGGACGGATTTCTGCGCCGCCGCGAAGGCAGACAGCAGCAGGGGGACCGCCGCATGGCCAAGAAGGGCGGCCCGTTTCAGAAAAGCCATTGGATCACCTCGGCGAAATTGAGACAATAAATCATGGGGAGGGCAAGCTGGAGCAGGAGGACAAGCGCGGACAGGACGAGGACCGCGCCGCCGGCAGCCCCCTTTTTCATCAGCCGCTGCCGCCGTTTTCGGCTGAAGAGGGCGCGTTTGGCGCTGCCGACCAGGTCCTCGGCCCCGATCAGTTCGGAGATGATGGCCGTCCCGTCCAAGCCCTCGATAAAGGTCAGATTGAGCAGGGCGAGGAAGGCGTTGATGACAGCCGCGCAGAAGAAGGCGCCGCTCATGGCGGGGACGCCTATCGTCAAAAGCAGCAGGATCCCGGTCAGCAGCAGGTTCATCTGCACCCCGGCGCTGTAGATCTGCACCCGGGCCATCCGGTTTTTGACCGTCCTGATGTCCATCAGGACATAAGCCCCCGGCAGGAAGTTCTGCACCATGACCCCCAGCTCGAAAACCCGGCCGCGGTGCGCAAGGCAGGCGCAGGCATGCCCGAGTTCATGCAGGGGAATCCCCGCAAGCAGCCCGCACAGGCACCCCGCGACCAGAGAGCCGCCCTCCAGAGGCGGCAGCCGGTTCCAAAAAAGCAGAATCCCGGCGAGAAGCAGCGGCAGCCACAGCAGATTGAGCAGGAGGTTTATCAGAAAGGCTGCGGCCCGCAGAAGCGGCGTCACCCGCGGGATGCAGAGGGTCAGACAGATCGTTCCGAAGGATTTGCAGAGGATTCTGTCCTGCCGGAGCAGGTCGTTTTCTTCCAGCGCCTGAAGCAGGGAGCGGACCTCCCGCCAGGAGAGCCGGGGATCGACGGCGTAAGGGTCGGTTTTGCCGTCCAGCTGTTTGGCAAAGCGGGCCAGGGCGCCGCTCAGGAGAAATACTTCGTCGTACAGGCAGTCGGTGACCCTGCAGCTGCCCTGGCGCACTGGTTCAAAGATCAGCCAGTTGTTGATCCTGGGATATTTCACTGTGCGCCTCCTTTCCGTTTTTTTGCAGGAAAATGGTGTAAGCGGTCAATTCCCCGGCTGTTCAACCGCGATGCGCAGCCGGACAATGGTCCCCTCGCCGGGCGTGCTTTCCAGCGTGAGGCCGTAATCAGGGCCGAAAAGCTGGCGGATGCGCTGGTTGATGTTTAAGAGCGCCAGCCCTTTTCCGCTTTCAATTTCAAACAGGTTCTGCGGGGTCGAGCAGGAGAGCTGCCCGTTGATCTGGGCAAGCAGCTCAGGCTCGATGCCGGCGCCGTTGTCCCGGACGCAGAGCCGGACGCTTCCCGGCGCGTCCTCCTCACAGTAAATGCGCAGCTCCCCCGGGCCGTATTTGGGTTCAAGGCCGTGGTAGATGGCGTTTTCAATGATCGGCTGCAGGATAAAGCGGGGGATCCGGTAGGCGCGGACCGCCTCTGGGATCTCGATGGAAAAGGTAAAGCGGTTGTCAAAGCGGATGGAAATAATCGAGAGATACTGTTCGATGATATGCAGCTCATCGGCGATGGTGACGATGTCGCTCCCCTTGATGCAGTAGCGCATGATCTGGGAGAGGGAGTCTACGATCTGGACAATTTCGCCGCTGCCTAAAAGATAGCCGTACCCCTTGATGCAGTCCAGCGTATTGTAGAGAAAATGCGGGTTGATCTGGCTTTGCAGGGCGGAGAGCTCGGCCCGCTTCTTGGCGAGGTCGAGCTCATACATGTTGGACTGGTTTAAGAGGATGGTGTGGGTCATGTCCGATATTTTGTCCAGCATCTGGTTGATCTGGCCCGCCAGTACGCCGACCTCGTTTTCGTTTTTGAGGGAGAGGCGCTTGTGAAACTTGGAATAGGCGTCGCCCTGGATAAACCGGGAGATTTCCAGCACAGGGAGCGCGACGGAGCGGAAGATCACGATCCCCCAGAGGCAGAAAAGCAGGCCCAAAAGGACTAGGACAATGACGCCGGTGACCAGCAGCCCTGTCAGATCGGAGTTGATTTCATTGAGCGGGATTGCGCCGACCACCAGCCAGCCGGTGTCGGGAACTTCCTGGAAGAAGATCATATGGTCGCTGCCATTGAGCTGCCGGACCGAACCGTTTTGCAGGTTCCCGGCGCGCAGGGTGTGCAGAAGGTCATCTGAGGAGGAATCCAGGCTGCTCTTGTTGGCGACGATCACTTCCAGATCGCTGTCCAGGATGTAAAAGAGGGAATTCGGCGTCGTTTCAACCCGGTTGATGCATGCCTGCAGGCTGTAAACAGGATTCAGGACGATGCAGGAACCGATCATGCGCTGCGGCTTCACCGTGTATTTGACATCCAGGATGGGCTGGTAGTAGGCAAAGTAGCTGATCCCGTCGTAGGTGTTGCGCATCAGCCCGGTAAAGCCGGAGCTTTTTGCCGACAGCGTATCCAGATACTCGGATTCCAGCGTGTCGGTGATGGAGAGGAAGGGGCCGGGGGCGAGGATCGCCCCGTTGTCGTCCATGACGAGGATGGCGATCTCCTGGCTGTCCTGGGTGATGGAGAAGATGGAGCTCGAAACCTCTTTTGAGGTTTCGAGGCGTTCGAGGGGGCGGGAGGCGGCCAGAAAATCCTGGGTCGCGCTGCTGGTGGAAGCGATTTTTGCGAGGCGGACCATATCCTCCGCAGAGGTCTGGATATTATTGACGACCTGGCTGATCGAGTTGCGTACGTAGACCTCCTCCTTGTCATGGATCAGGTTGCGGACAAAGAAATAGTATCCCAGCGTGGCCGCAAGACAGAGCGCAAACACTGAGACCAGCATGAGAATAAACCGGCTTTTGATGGAATTAAACCTTTTCATCGCCTGAACGGCCTCCCTTCTGGCGGAACTCGGTGGGCGTCAGGCCGAAAAAGGATTTGAACATCCCCGCAAAATGCGGATAGTTGTGGTAGCCGACCTCATAGGAGATGTCGGCCACCGGCCGGCTGGTGGTGAGCAGCAGCGAGGCCGCCGCGTTCATCCGCAGCTGGGTCAGATATTTGGAGAAGGTAAAGCCGGTGGCGGTTTTGAAAAGCTCGCTGCAATAGGAATAGCTCAGGCTGTACTTTTTGGCGAGAACCTGAAGGGAGAGGTCTTTGGTGTATTCCTGCCGCACCTCTTCGAGCAGGCGCTGGAAGGCGTCGTTGGGAGCGGCCGCGACTGTCTGGATAAGGGGGGTCTCTTCGCTGGTGAGCAGGAGATCGGTTTGCAGCTGCTCGATCAGGCGGCCGAGTCTGCCGGACGCGGGGTCAAAATTCCCGACCGCCAAACGGCATCCGGGAATTGCGAGCAGCCGGTCCAGCTCCTCGCTGACTGCGGAAGGGTTTGCGGCGCTGAGAAGCAGCGCCTTCTGCTCTTCCAGAAACAGTGGAAAGAAGCTGCTGTCCGGGAGGGACAGCAGGTCCCGGCAGGACGGGAGGGCGGCTGCGGCGACGGTGAGCGGCCCCCCGGTCCCCGCAAGGCCGCAGCGGGCGAGCGTTTCCTCCTGCGTTTCGGGATCGGAAAGGCGGGCGAGGAGCAGGGGCCCGTTCTGCAGCCGGTTCTGGTAAAGCTGGGGCTCAAGGCGGGCGAGCAATGCGGCCGCCTCTGTGCTCTGGAGCGGCTTTAGGCAGTAATCAAAGGCGCCGAGCTGGATCGCCTGTTTCATGTAAGCGAAATCGGAGTAGCCGCTCAGGACGACAAAAGCGGGGCAGAGGGGCTTTTCGATGCAGCTGCGGATGATCTCAAGACCCGACAGCCCGGGCATCCGGATATCCAGAAAGGCGGCGTCGAAGCAGCCGTTTTCGAGCAGGCGCAGCGCCTCATACGAGTCGCTGACGCAGGCAGCCGCCCGCATGTGGTAGTCCGCAAAGGGCAGGGTGCGCTCGGAGGACAAAAGCGCCATCTTTTCGTCATCCGCCAACAGAATCTGATACATAGTGACCTCCTTTGTGCAGGAATACAGATAAAATTCGAAAAATTACCCTAAAAAAGGACATATTGTTATCCGAAATGACTGTATTGTAAAGTTATTATAAACATGATAACATAATAACAACAAAAACGCAAGGCCGGCAGCCAAAAAGTCTGGCACGGGCAGGCGGCAGGTCTTACAGGGAGGTTCAGCGTGTGACAACTGTGGAAACCAGAAAAAAGAATTTGGGAAAACGAATTCTGCAAAACAAGTGGGTCTACCTCTTTCTGCTGCCGGGCATCGCGTATCTGATTCTGTTCAGCTATGTGCCGATGTACGGCCTGACCCTCGCGTTTAAGGATTTCAAAATCAGCGCGGGCATTTTCGGGAGCCCCTGGTCTGACCCGCTTTACAAGAACTTTGCAAAGATGTTCGACCAGCCCGATTTCTGGAGGGCGTTTTTCAACACCTTCCGGATGGGATTCTGGTACATCCTGACCGGATTCCCGATGCCGATTATCCTGGCCATGCTCTTAAACGAGCTGAAAGCGAACCGCTACAAAAAGGTGCTGCAGACGGTCTACACCTTCCCGAACTTCCTGTCCTGGGTTATTATCGGCGGCCTGATGACCACCCTCTTTGCATCGGATGGATTTGTCAACATGATTATCCGGATGTGCGGCGGGGAAACCTATAATTTCCTGACCGACACCGACCTCATCCGCCCCCTCCTATATGCTTCGAACGTCTGGAAGGGCGCAGGCTGGAGCGCCATCATGTATCTGGCGGCCATGTCCGGCATCAGCCCCGAGCTTTACGAAGCGGCCGAGGTGGACGGCGCCAACCGGTTCCACAAAATGCTCTACATCACCTGGCCGGGCATCAAGCCCACAGCGGTCATCCTGCTCATCCTGGCCTTCGGCGGCATTATGAACAACGGCTTCGACCAGATCCTCAACATGGTAAACCCCGTTGTACAGGACGCGGCCGAGAATATCGACACCTACATTTACCGCAAGACCTTCCAGGACAAGCCGGACTACGGTTTCAGCACTGCGATGGGCCTTTCCAAATCGGTGATTAACTTCGTATTTCTGCTGGCAGCAAATAAGATTGCCAAACTCTTAGGGGAAGGCGGTGTCATGTAATGGCACAGAATATCCGGAAGCGAAAGAAAATCGAAACCTTTGACATTGTGAACGTCTGCATCCTGACCTTGCTGATGTTCATCGTGCTGATTCCGTTCTATCTGACGGTCATCCAGTCCTTTATGACCCAGCAGGAATATATCATGAACAGCAACACCCTCTGGCCAAAGGACCCCACCCTCGGCAACTACCGCGACATCTTTGTCGGTTCCACGATGGTCCGCTCCTTCGGGAACAGCGTCTTCTATACCGTTACCGGCGTCATCTTCAGCATGTTTCTCACCACGACGCTGGCATACGGCCTTTCCCGCAAGAATTATCCCGGGCGCGCCTTCTTCCAGAACATGGTCATCTTCACCATGTATTTCAGCGGCGGCCTGATCCCCTTCTTCCTGCTGGTCAAGCAGCTGGGGCTGATCGGAACCCGCTGGTCGATTGTCATCCCCTCCGCCCTGAGCATCTTCAACATGATTATCCTGCGCAACTTCTTTGAGCAGCTGCCGCCCGACCTCGACGAAGCGGCGACCCTGGACGGCGCAAGCCCTCTGCGCATCTTCTGGCAGATCGACCTGCCGCTGGTCAAGCCCGCTATCGCGACACTGGTCCTCTTTTACGCGGTCGGCCGCTGGAACGAGTGGTTCAACGCGAGCCTCTTTTTGGGCAACGCCAAGCTCTGGCCGATGCAGCTCGAGCTGCGCCAGATCCTCTGGTCTTCTACCTCGATCGTCGGGAACATCCCGCCGGAAGCCGGGCGCCCCTCCTTCTCGGAGGGCATCAAGGCTGCTGCGGTTATGGTAACCATGCTGCCTATCATGCTGGTTTATCCCTTTTTGCAGCGCTACTTTGTAAAGGGCGTCATGATCGGCGCCATCAAGTCGTAATCCACATAACGGATGTTATGTATGAGTTTGCATTAATTTTAAGGAGGATTTTTATGAAAAAGAGTCTGTTCTGCGCGCTTCTGGCAGCCGTGATGGCTGCGTCCTGCCTGTCCGGATGCAGCGGAGGCGGAGAGGAATCCAGCAGCACGGCGTCTTCCTCGTCGAGCGCCTCTACCGCGGAATCTTCTCAGGATACCTCGTCGGACGCGGAAGCGGATCCCTATGCCGAGCACCTGAGCTTTGAGGTCTTCTCCATCGACGGTTCGGAGGAAATGCTCGAGTACCCGCTGGTTGCGGAAGCCTGCGAGAAATTCAATATGGACTTCACCGTCCAGCTGGTTGCATGGGACAACTGGGACGACGTCACCCGCACCCTTGCGGCGACCGACAGTTTCCCTGAGGTCATCGCCTGGTACAACTTAAACTACGCCGAGTATGTCGAGTGGGCGCAGGAGGGCGTCTTCAAAGCCATCCCGAGCGACCTGTCCGCTTACCCGAACCTCGAAGAGCTGACCGAGAAGTACACCATTTTTGACAAGCTGCTGGTTGACGGCGAGCTCTACGCCTTCCCCAAGATCAAGAACAACAACCCCTACAATGAGTACGACTCCTACATGTTCGCGTACCGCCGCGACTGGGCCAACGCGATGGGGCTCAACTACGAGCCTGTCCAGGACCTGACCTGGGATGAGTTCAAAGAGTACCTCTACATGGTCAAGGAGCAGGATCCCGGCCAGCTGGGCGACCGGCTCGTCCCCTTCGATTTTGAAAACGGCGGCAACAGCTGGTGCGGCTTCGCCCGGAAGTGGAACCCCTACATCTCCGGCTACAAGATGGTGGACGGTCAGTATGAATGGGGCGCGCCCGATCCCTCTTCCCTCGAGGCGATCAACGAGATCAAGGAGCTGTATGACAACGGCCTCCTCATGACCGACAGCTACACCGACGCCAACAACGCCGGTAAGGAGCGCTTTATGGCCGGCCGCAGCGCCGTCATTTACAGCAACCTCGGCCCCTCCATCCTGCAGGAGACCGTAAACGACATGGTTACCAACATCGAAGGCTTTGAGGAAGAGGACCTCGGCCTCTTCACCATCAAGATGGACGACGGCAAGTATGCGGTCTCCCAGATGGACGAATGGTGGGGCTCCTTCGCCTTTGACAACTCCTGCCGCGACGAGGTCATCGACCGCTGGCTCGCAGTCGGCAACTGGCTGCTCGAGGATGAGCAGATCGAGAAGTACGCCTACGGCGTCGAGGGCGAGGACTGGACCAAGGATGCGGACGGCAACGTCACCTTAAACTACACCGCTGAGGACGCTTCCGCCGGCGGCTCCAAGGAGTATATCACCAACCAGCGCGCGTTCCAGAAGTTCTTCATCCTGGAAGGCCTGGACATCTTCCTGGAGGGCAACCCCAACACCAGCGACTATGTCATCAACGACCTGTTCAAGACCAACATGGAGAGATGGGACACCAACCCCAACTACACCCCCACCAACTACGACATCAACTACTACTCCTCTCCTGAGAAGGACGCGTTTGCTTCCATCCTGAGCGGGACCTCCGACGACTTCATCCAGGCGGTCATTTCTGATGATCCCGAGGGCGTCTGGAACCAGTTCATCGAAGAGAACATGGCGCAGGCGGAGAAGGCTTGCGCCGAGATCAACGAAGTGTTCGGCGAATAACGAATCGGAAATATCCAATGCGGAGAAAGAGCGTTTCGGAGGACCGGGACGCTCTTTCCCGTCTAATGGGAGGAAAAAGTCATGCGGATGAGCAGATATGACCTTTCAAAATGCAGCTGGCGCATCAAAGGGACCGCCCCCTATGTCCCGCTGCGGGAAAACAGCATGGAGACCGGGAAGCCGCTCGAGGGGATCACCGGATGGGTGCCGGCGGACGTGCCGGGCGGCGTCGCGCTTGCCCTCTACCGGGCCGGGTATATCCCGCACCCGTACTGGGGGATGAACAGCCTGCAGTGCGAGTGGATCGAAAACAAATGGTGGATCTACGAAACGGAGCTCACCCTCCCGGAAAAGGCGGGAAAACGGGTGCGCCTCGACTTCGGCGGGGTGGACTACGACTGCTCCGTCTATTGGAACGGCGTACTGCTGGGCGGCCATACCGGGATGTACGACCCGTTCTGCTTTGATGTGACTGAACATTACCGGGCCGGGGAAAAGGTCGTGCTGCGGGTGCTCATCCGCCACGCGCCCGACGAGATGGGGCAGATCGGCAAAACGAGCGAGACCTTCACCCAGAAGAGCCGGTTTAACTACAAGTGGGACTTTTCGACCCGGCTGGTCAACCTCGGCATCTGGCAGAAGGCCTGCCTCACCTTCTGGGACGGGGTGATGATGGACGACCTCTTTACCCGGGGGGAGCCGCTCGCGGACGGGACGGGGCGGATCACGGTGTCCGGCCGGATCGCGGGCCGGGAGGAAGCAGGGGAGCTCCGCTGTGAGGCGCTCCGCTTCGAAGCGGAATGCAGCCTGGACGGGCAGCCAGTGGGCTCCGCCTGCGCCGCGCCCGGTCCGGACGGCGCCTTTTCCCTCGCTATCCCGCTGGAAAAACCGGCGCTCTGGTACCCGAACGGGCTGGGGGAACAGCCGCTTTACGACCTCACGGTCCGCCTGTACCGCGGCGGGGAGCTTCTCGAGGAGGAATGCCGTCAGGTCGGCGTCCGCAGCATCGCCCTCGTCCAGAACGACGGCGCGCCGGAGGGCGCGCGCCCCTATCTCTTTGTGGTGAACGGTAGGCGGATGTACGTCAAGGGGGTCAACATCACCCCGCTCGACCACATTTACGGCGACGTGCCGCCCGAGCAGGTCGAGGAGACGCTCGAACGCGCCAGGGAGATGCACTGCAACCTGGTGCGGGTCTGGGGCGGCGGCCTGATCGAGACCGAAGAGTTTTACAACTGCTGCGACCGGATGGGCCTGCTTGTCTGGCAGGAATTCATCCAGTCGAGCTCCGGCATCGACAACATCCCCTCCGAAAAGCCGGAGTTCCTCTCCCTCCTGCAAAAAAGCGCCGAGGCCGCGGTCCGCGCAAAACGCAGCCACCCGAGCCTTGCGGTCTGGAGCGGCGGCAACGAGCTGATGGAGGCCGACCGCACCCCCTGCACCGAGGAAAACCGGAACATCGCCATGCTGCGGGAGATCGTAAACCGCCTCGACCCGGGCCGCGCCTTCCTGCCGACCTCGGCTTCCGGCCCGAGCGAGTTCATCAGCGGGACTCCCGGCCAGAGCCACGACGTCCACGGCTGGTGGCAGTACCAGGGCAACCCGGGGCAGTACCGCTTTTTCGGCGGGTCGGACAGCCTCTTCCACAGCGAGTTCGGCTGCGACGGGATGTCCTCCCTCGCGTCGCTGCAAAAGATTCTGCCGCTCGAGGAGCTGCGGCCGGTCGCGATGCGGGAAAACGACGTCTGGCGCTTCCACGGCGACTGGTGGTGCACCTATGAGCGGGAGAGCACGATGTTCGGCGGCTGGAAGGGCATCAGCCAGTACATCGCGTGCAGCCAGTGGATGCAGGCTGAGGGGCTGCGCTACATCCTCGAGGCCAACCGCCGGCGATGCTTCCGCAACAGCGGCAGCATCATCTGGCAGCTCAACGAACCCTGGCCGAATATCTCCTGCACAAACCTCCTCGAGTACCACGGCGCGGCCAAGATGGCCTATTTCTGGGCAAAGGACGCCTTCCGCCCGGTGCATCCGGTCTTTGATTACCAGAAGCTCGACTACGCGCCGGGAGAAGAGCTCGCGGGCCGCCTCACCATCCTGCGGGACCAGCCCGGAAAAGAGGGGGGCAGCCTGCTGGCCGAGATTTTCGACCTGCGGGGCGAGCGCCTCTTTTCGGAGCGTTATGCGCCCCAGTCGGCCCGGGAAGGCGCCGAGGAGATGGGCGCGCTCTGCTGGAGGGTGCCGGAAAATCTCCGGGGCGTGTTCCTCCTCCGGCTCACCGCCTGCGCGGACGGGGCGGAATATCAGAACAGCTACTATTTTTCCACCGAAACAGAGCATCCCTACCGCCCGGCCCTCTGCGAAGGCGCGCGCCTGACCGGCCATGCGCGGCAGGAGGGGGAAAGCTTCGTGATCGAGGTGGAAAATACGGGCGATGCGGCGGCGCTGCACGTCCGCATTGCGGACCGGAGCGACTGCTTCCTCCTCGACCTGGAGGAAAATTTCTTCACCCTGCTGCCCGGGGAGAAGAAAACGCTGCGGGCCGGCTTCCGCAAAAAATTCCGCTTCGGATTTGACGAAAACCTTCGCCTTGCGGCGGAGAAGCCGGAACTGTGGGCGGAGAGCCTCTGCGGCGCGGAAGCGCGGCTCGGCTAAACCCCGAAAAAGGAGTCAGGAAGATGAAAGAAAAGCAGACAGAACGCCCCAACATCCTGTTTATCCTGGCCGACCAGCTGCGCCGGACCGGGCTGGGCTGCTACGGCAACCCCGACGTATCCACCCCCGTGATCGACCGGCTCTGCCGGGAGGGGCTGCAATTCACCCACAGCGTCTCGGCCTCCCCGGTCTGCGCGCCCTACCGCGCCACCATCCAGACCGGCCTTTATCCCCACCAGCATGGCGTGGAGGGCAACGGGGATCTCTTCTCCCCCTGCTGCAAGGGGCTGGCGGAGTATTTTGACGAGGCGGGGTACGAGACCTGCTTTGTCGGCAAGTCCCATTTCGGCCGGGACGAGATCGAGGAAAAGGACGGCTGGGTCCGGCCGGAGAACCGGATGGGGTGGAAGCACTGGTACGGCACCGGCGGCGACCATCATTACGACACCCCCATTTACGACGAAAAGGGGAACCTCGACAAACGGTATTTCGGCCAGTACAGCGCCTCGGTCCGGACCGGGCTGGCGGAGGACTTCATCCGGCAGAACCGGGAGCGCCCCTGGCTGCTCCAGCTCAATTACAGCGAGCCGCACGTCGCGACCATGCCCGCGCTTTACCGGCAGCCGGGGATCCGGGAGCGGGTGCGGGAGCTGAACCGGGAGCTCTCCCTCGGTCTGAGCGAGGAACAGCTTTCCGCGCCCAACCCGCTGAGCTTTTACGACTCCGTGCCCCAGCACCTGCTCACCCGGCTGCTGCCGCAGGAGTACCTCGACCGCTACGACCCGGAAAAGCTGCGGCTCGACCCCAACGTCCCGGAAAAATACGCCCGCCTGACCCGCTTCTTCCTGCAGGAGATTTACGCCATGACCACCTGCCTGGACGACGAGGTCGGAAAGGTGCTCGAAACGCTCCGGCAGAGCGGCCAGCTTGAACGGACGATCGTAATCTTCGCGTCGGATCACGGGGATATGCTGAGCAACGGGTATCTGCGCTTCAAGGGGGTCCCCTACCAGAACGCCTACCGCACCCCGCTCATCGTCTGGGGGCCGGGCGTGCGGGCCGGGCAGAGCGGCGAGCTGGTCAATTCGGTCGACATCTTCCCCACCCTTCTGGAGCTCGCCGGCATCCCGCGGGGGGAGGGGCTGCCCGGCGTCTCGATCGCGCCGGCCATCCTGGAAGGGAGGACAGGGCTTCAGAAGGACGTCCTGCTCGGCCTTGCCACCTGGCGCGGGATCTATGACGGGCGGTATTTTTACGCGGCGGACAACCGGACCGGACAGATCCTGCCCGCGCGGCTCACGGACACCCAGGCGGACCCCTACGACCTCGAAAACCTGGCCGGCCGGGAGGAGTACGCGCCGCTCCAGGAACGGATGCACGCCCGCCTCCTCGAGCGGCTGCGCGAGGCCGGGGACAGGAAGTTTCTGGGGGAATAGGGGAGCTCCGCCTTCGACGACTACAGCTCCAACCGCCGCTATCCGATCGCGGACGAGGAGGATCTGCGCCGCTACCGGATGCCGGACCCCGACTGCTACCCCTTTGCGGATGCCGGGCGGGCCGCGGCGTTTTATGCTCCCCGGTACGCGGTGCGGGGACCTTACTGGAAACCGCTGTTCTGCCAGGTCAACTCCCTGATGGGGATGGAGAATTCCATCATTTCCATACTGGCCGAGCCGGAGCTGTTCGAGGGCGTTCTCGAGATGGTCTTTGCACACACCTATCGCTTCTGCGAAAACTATTTGAACGCCTGCGGCAAAGATCTCGACATTTTCTATCTGGGGGATGACTTTGCGGGGCAGCGGGGGCTCCTCTTTTCCCCGGAGCTTTGGCGGAAATTTTTGAAGCCCCGGTATCAGAAGCTGTTTGAGCTGGGGAAAAAGCATGGGAAGCTCGTCTGGTTCCACTCCTGCGGCAATATCCTGAGCGTTCTGCCTGATTTGATCGAAATGGGGGTGGACGTCTGGGAGACGGTGCAGCTTCACACGCTGCCCATTACGCCGCAGGAGCTGAAGCGGGAATACGGCCGGGACATCACATTTTTCGGCGGGCTCAGCACGCAGGCGCTTCCCTTCCTGGGTCCTGACGAGGTTGCGGTGGAAACCAGGCGGGTAATCGAGGCGCTGGGCGAGGGGGGCGGCTATATTTTCGGGCCGGACCACCACATCAAGCCGGATGTTTCTGTCGAAAGCACACGCGCGCTCTTTGAGACGGCGAGGACGTTTTGCCGGGAAGGATGGACGGGATGAGCCGGGCGGTGATTTTTGACATCCAGCGGTTTTCGGTGCACGACGGCCCGGGAATCCGCACCACCGTCTTTTTCAAGGGCTGCCACAACCATTGCAGCTGGTGCCACAATCCGGAGTCGCTTTCTCCCCGCCTGCAAATCCTGCGCTATCCGGAGCGGTGTATCGGCTGCGGGCGCTGCGGGGAAGTCTGCGCATTGCGGAAAGAGGAGCTGCAGGGCCTGCCGCCCCGCGCGGAGCTCTGCGCCGGCTGCGGCAAATGCGCCGCGGTGTGTCCCGCGAGCGCGCTGGTGCCCTGCGGCCGGGAGTTTACGGCAGAGGAACTGTTTGCCCGGATCCGGGAGGATGCGATATACTACGAGGAAAGCGGCGGCGGCGTCACCTTTTCCGGCGGGGAGCCGGTGCTGGCGGGCGGCTTTCTGACGGAGATCCTGCAAAAGTGTAAGGCTGCGAACATCCATACGGCGGTCCAGACGGCGGGCAATTTGCCGTTCCAGCGGCTGGAGCCGCTGCTGGATTGGGTGGATTTGTGGATGATCGACGTGAAGGTCCTCGACCCCATCCTGTTTGCACAGCATGTGGGGAGCCATCCCGAGCTGGTACTGGAGAATATCCGGCGGCTGACTGAGATGGGGAAGCGCGTGATCGCGCGCACCCCGGTTGTCGGCGGGGTCAATGACACGGTGGAGGCAATCGGACAGATCGCATCCGCGCTGGCGGAGTTTTCGGGCCTTGCGGGCTACGAGCTGCTGCCGTACCATTCATACGGCCTCTCCAAGACGGAGCGGCTGACCGGCAAAACGCCGGAATCCGATTTCTACACGCCGTCTGCCGAAGCAATGGCGGTACTGCGGGAAGCTGCGCGGGGCTTCCGCAAATCATAGCGGTTCAAGGGCTTGTCGTCGGTGAATTGCGGGCGGCAGGCCTTATTGCTCCTGTATGTTATTTCGCAAATCTGCCATGCGAAGGTATCCATTCTCGTCTTCAACATCCAAAGCGAGTATCTCCGTTGTATCAATAATTGCCGAAACATGCCTTTGGCTGTTTTCTGGTGCAAGCACCAGGTGTATCCATAAACTTCATTACAAAAAATATAAATGACAAGACGAATAATCAAAACTGTTACCAATTTCTTTTTCAT
>DVKD01000022.1 GCA_018716285.1 Candidatus Merdivicinus faecavium | reverse complement strand
TGGTTTTATTGTAGCAAAAGCTGCCCGGCTTGTCAACCGAGGGATTGACTTTCCCGTTCCTTTGTGGTAGAATAAAAACAGAGGCGGGGCCGATAGACGGTTCGCCCCTAAAGTCTTTCGCTAAAAGAAGTAGCCGCTAACTGTAGGAGGTTGGGCGGCTACTTTCTTTTATTGCCGATCCGGATAATCTCTTTGATGAGATAAAGGATGATGATAAGTAATACCAGCACCGTTGTATCCATGAGCAGCACCCCCTTTCGAGGGCAAGATTGAACCGCCTACCGTATCTGGCCGCGCCTTGGTTTTATTGTAGCAAAAAACGACGCGCCTGTCAATCGACAAACAGGCGCGTCGTTTTTCGGAAAAAGAAAGAAACCACAGGCAGCAAAGCCTGTGGTCCAGAGAACCCCTCTGTCGAATTACCTATTTCTGGGCGTTTGAATAGGATAATGGAGCGGATTACGAGGCTCGAACTCGCTACCTCCACCATGGCAAGGTGGCGCTCTACCAGATGAGCTAAATCCGCAGATGGTGCTTCCGGTCGGAATCGAACCAACGACACGGGGATTTTCAGTCCCCTGCTCTACCGACTGAGCTACAGAAGCATAGGCGGGGAACGGAAGAAAAAAATGGCGACCTGCATGGGGCTCGAACCCACGACCTCTAGCGTGACAGGCTAGCGCTCTAACCAACTGAGCTAGCAGGCCATTTCTGGTGGGGACAACAGGGCTCGAACCTGTGACCTCCTGCTTGTAAGGCAGATGCTCTCCCAGCTGAGCTATACCCCCGACTGTTGATCGGGACTCATGCCCTGCAACAACAGTATTTATTATACACAGCTTTTACCCGGATGTCAACCCCCTTTTTCAAAAAAATTCGAAAAAGGAAAAATTCACATTTTCCGACTTTACTCGTCCCGTCTTCTGTGGTAAAATGGTATAATCACAGAGCAAAGGAGGAACCCTTATGTCCCAGGAATTTTTCTTATATAAAGGCCGGCCGCTGGTCCGCCTTCAGGATACGATTTACTACGGAAGAATGTCCGACCCCTATGTCGTCATGCTGCAGATCCGCTCCCACAAGCAGGTAAAGGATCTGAAGGTCGCGGACGAGATCTCGGTCCAGATGATGGCGACCGACCTGACTCTCCCGCCGCAGAAGCTCATCGCCAAGCGTGCGGACAGGCACGGCCTGTACCAGGCGCTTGATATTGCATCGGTCTGGCTCGACCGCGAGTGCGGCGCGGCCAAATAGCGGCAAAAGCGGATCAAAAACCGCCGTTCCATCGCTTTTTGCGGTGGGCGGCGGTTTTTTGTGCTACAGGGTCTGTTCCATCCAGACGCGCTCGTCCTCATGGCGGGTGGGGCGGTTCATGAGGTCGGCGACGGCGGCGTGGGGATCCTTATTTTCGGTCAGGACGAGGTTTAACTGCTCGACGATGGGCATGGGGACGCCCTTTTCGCGGGCGAGCTCCCAGGCGGTCTGGGCGGCGAGGCAGCCCTCGACCGTCATGCCGATCCGGGCGACCGCCTCAGCGGGCGGGACGCCCTGGCCGATGAGGATGCCGGCGCGGTGGTTGCGGGAATGGACGCTCGTGCAGGTGACGATGAGGTCGCCCACTCCCGCCAGCCCCGCGAAGGTCGACCGGCGCGCGCCCATCGCGATACCCAGACGGGCGATCTCGGCGAGGCCGCGGGTGATGAGGGCGGCCCGGGCGTTGTCCCCGAGCTGCATCCCGTCGCAGATGCCGGCGCAGACGGCGATCATGTTCTTGAGCGCTCCGGCGAGCTCTACGCCGGTCACATCGTCGCTCACATAGATGCGCAGGGTCTGGTTGGTGAGGGTGTCCTGCACAAATTCGGCGGCGGCGCGGTTTAAGCAGGCGGCCACTACGGTGGTGGGCACCCCGCGGGCGACCTCCTCCGCATGGGAGGGGCCGGAGACCGCGACAATATCGCGGCCCGGGATCTCCTCGGCGATAACCTCGCTCAGCCGCTTTTTGGTCCCTTTTTCCAGGCCCTTGCCGACGTTCGCGGCGACGACCCCCGGTGAAAGGAAGGGCGCCGCGGCCCGCGCCGTCTCCCGCACGGCAAAGGACGGCACCGCGAAGATGACAAGCTCCGCCCCGGAGATCTCCTCGAGCGCGCTGGTCAGCCGGATGCCGGGATCGACCGGCACGCCGGGCAGCAGCCGCTTATTTTCCCCGTCCCGCCGGATCTGGGCAATCTCCTCGGGGAATTTGCCCCAAAGGGTCACCTCGTGCCCGTACCGGTGGCACATCACCGCCAGGGAGACGCCGAAGCCTCCTGAACCCAGAATCGCAATTTTCGCCATGCCTACTCCTTTCCGCTTCAAAAGCAGGGATCTTCTTTTTCAATAGAACGATCCCTTTTGTAAAAATTCGTATTTCCGGTCTTCCGCGCTGTCAGCCGGAAGATCACGCAGCCGTCCGGGCAGACCAGTTCCTTGCTGTACCGGTCCGCTCCGCCGAGGTTCTCGAGGCTGCCGCCGCTGCGGATTGCCTCCATGAGGGGGAAGAGGAGGGTCATCGTCTTGGAACAGATGCCCTGCCCGTCCGCGTTGACCGGGCAGCCGTAGGTGCAGGCGTACCGGTCGCCGATCTCCTCGCCGTTGCGGCAGTACCCCTCGGTGCGGCTGCCCCGCAGGAAGCCGGTCACCTCGATCTCAAAGGCGTATTCCTCGTCGTACCATTTTTTCATAAGGCTCCTCCGAATGCGCGGCCCTGTCAGGTTTCGGACCTACTTTTTCTTTTTCCCAAACGGCTTTTCGGTGCCGTTTAACAGCCGCTTGATGTTGGCGCGGTGCATGAAGATGACGATCGCCGACAGCACCACCGAGAACAGGGTGTCCCAAAGGACGTAGGGCGACCCGTCGATCAGCGCGAGGACCAGCGTCGCGATGGGGAAGGCCACCGCAGCCGAAATGGAGGCGAGGGAGACGATCCGCCTGATGGCCACGACCACCAGGAAAACTCCCAGGATGATGAGGAAAACCCGCCAGTCGAGGGCCAGGATGACGCCGGCCGAGACCAAGATCCCCTTGCCGCCCTTAAAACCGTAAAAGACGGGGAAGCAGTGCCCCAGCATGACGAACAGCGCGATCATATAGTCGGTGAAGAAGGGGAGGCCGCCGCCCAGGTAGCCGATGATCAGGTGCCCGAAAAGCACCGCCAGCAGACCCTTGCAGAAGTCGCCGACCGTAACCAGGGCCGCCGGGCCTGCTCCCAGCGTGCGCAGCACATTGGTCATCCCGGCGTTGCCGCTGCCGAAATCGCGGATATCCTTTTTGGCAAACAGCCGGGTCACAATGATGGCGAAGTTGATGCTGCCGATCAGATAAGCCACAAAGGCGGAAATCAGCAGCGAGACGCAGAGGAGCAGAGTTTCCATGTAGACCGTCCTTTCTTATTCTGTCCAAAAAATCAATCGGTATCGTTGCGGTCGCGCTCCCGGATGAGGAATCGGACCGGCGTGCCGGTCAGCCCAAAGGTATCGCGGATCTGGTTTTCGAGGTAACGCTGGTAGGAGAAGTGGAAGAGTTCCTTCCGGTTGACAAAGGCGACAAATGTCGGCGGCTTGGTGGACGCCTGGGTGATATAGTAGATCTTCAGCCGCTTGCCCCGGTCGGAGGGGGGCTGGAGCCGGGCGGTGGCGTTGGCGAGCAGGTCGTTTAAGGCGCCCGTCGTCACCCGCAGCGCGTTCTGAGCCGCGACCTCGTTCACAAGCTCGTAGAGCCTGTTCACCCGCTGCCCGGTGAGGGCGGAGATGAAGAGGAAGGGGACATAGCTCATGAAGCTGAAGTCCACCCGCAGCTTGTTTGTGAATTCCTGCATCGTCTTGTCGGTCTTGTCGGGGATGGCGTCCCACTTGTTGACGACGACGATGCAGCCCTTGCCCTGCTCGTGGGCGTAGCCCGCCACCTTGGAGTCCTGCTCGGTAAAGCCCTCGGTCGCGTCGATGAGGATGAGGCAGACGTCCGCCTGATCGACCGCCATATAGGAGCGCAGGACGCTGTAGCGCTCGACGTTCTCGGTCACCCGGGCCTTGCGGCGGATGCCGGCGGTGTCGACGAGGACGTATTTGCCGTATTCGTTTTCGACATAGGTGTCGACCGCGTCCCGGGTGGTGCCGGCGATGTCCGAGACGATCACCCGCTCCTCGCCCGCCATCCGGTTGACAAGGGACGACTTGCCGACGTTCGGCTTGCCGATGATGGCCACCCGGATGACCTCCTCGCCGTAATCCTCCTCCGCTTCGGCGGGGAGGTATTCGAACACCCGGTCCAGGAGGTCGCCGGTCCCGTGCCCGTGGACTGAGGAGACGGCGACGGGGTCGCCGAGGCCGAGGTTGTAGAACTCATAAAATTCCGGCGGGATTTCGCCGACGCTGTCGGCCTTGTTGACGCAGAGGACGACCGGCTTGCCGCTCTTCTGGAGCATATTGGCGACGTCCTGGTCGGCGGCAGTGACGCCGCACTGGAGGTCGGTCACTAAAATGATGACGTCGGCCCGGTCGATGGCGACCTGGGCCTGCCGGCGCATCTGGGAAAGCAGGATATCGTCGGTATTCGGCTCGATGCCGCCGGTATCCACCAGCATGAAGGTCCTGTTCAGCCACTCGCACTCGGCGTAGATCCGGTCGCGGGTGACGCCGGGGGTGTCCTCGACGATGGAGATGCGTTTCCCCACCAGCTTGTTGAACAGGGTGGATTTGCCCACGTTGGGCCGCCCCACCACGGCGACAATGGGTTTTGGCATAGCGTTTTCCTTTCTTTTCCTTTTCAAAAGGGGGATTCTTCCAAATAATTGATAAATTCTTCCGGCCGCAGTTCATAGCAGACCGCGGACTGCCATTCTCCCAGCTGGTTCTGCCAGGAGTTTTCCAGCACGCAGATTTTGCAAAACCCCAGCTTTTCATACACATGCTGGGCGCGTTTGTTGGATAGGTTGGTATCCAGCACGATTTTTTCACAGCCCATTTCCCGGAACAAAGCTGCGATCAGCATACTGAGGAGAATTTTTCCCAGGCCCTTGTTCTGCTCCGAAAAATCGCAGATCTTGATGCCGATTTCCGCGGTGCGGTCTCCCTTGTTTCGATAAGTCATTTCGCCGATCGGGCGGCGGTCCTTCTCAACTATCAAGCGGCGGCGGGTTTCATCGCTGTCCGCTTTGAGGCTGTCCCGGATCTCCTCCGGGGACACGCCCAGCCCCCTGGGGAACCCCGCATGGGCCATGACCGCGCCGTCGTTCCACCATTCCGCCAGCTGTACGGCGTCCCTTGGCGCCGCGTTCCGGATGGTCAGATTTTGATATTGCAAAAACACGCCGTTCGCCGCCTTTCCCGGATGGATTACGCTTCCTCCCCCAGCATGCACCGCAGCAGCTCGTAGCCGTCGCTCCCCACCATCGTGATGGGCACGCCGAGCGCCTCCCGCACCTCGGAGAGGGTCACGTCGTCGAGAAATACGTCCTCGTGGAATTTGAGGAGGACGTCGGGCAGCAGCAGCTCGTCCCCCAGGTCCTTTCCCCTGAGCTGGGCAATGAGGTCCTGCCCGGTGATCAGGCCGGCCACCGTGATCTCATGCCCGAAGAAGTCGTTGACGATGGGATAAACCTTACCATTTAAATTATGCCACGTTTCCCGCGCCTCGTCAACCAATTTCTGGAGAAAAGGGGCCGCGGCCACGCCGGTGGCGATGGAAAAGTTCCGCTTCCGGCCGTCCGGCTCGAAAAAGGGGAGGGCGTCCCGGAACTGTTCCCGCTGGAGGGTGAGCATCCCCACCCCGTTTTCCAGCTGGCCGTAATCCTCGTAAAAGTCGCCGTCGTGCAGCGGCAGGCCGGCTTTGAGGTAAAATTCGTCCGAGGCGTAGAAGACCCTGGTCCCGTGCCGGGCCTTCATCTCGTCCCCGAAGGCCTCCACCTGGGCGACGACGTCCGCCGCCTCCTCCTTTGTGTAGGGGCGCAGCGGATAAAGCCCGCCGCGGTATTTCGTGAGCCCCACCGGCACGCAGGAGACGGTGCGCAGGGCGGGGAGGTATTCCGCCAGGTCGCGCATACTCCGCTCGAGTTCCGCCCCGTCGTTGATGCCGGGGCAGAGGACGAGCTGGGCGTTCATCGCGATCCCGCCGTCGGCGAGCCTTCTGAGGATGGAGAGGGATTCCCCGGCAAAGCGGTTGTGCATCATCTTGCAGCGCAGCTCCGGGTTTGTGGTGTGCACCGAAATGTTGACCGGCGAGATCTTCATCCGGATGGTCCGCTCGATGTCGTGCTCGGTCAGGTTTGTCAGGGTGATATAGTTGCCGTAGAGGAAGCTTAAGCGCGCGTCGTCGTCCTTAAAATAGAGCGTTTCCCGCATCCCGGGCGGCATCTGGTCGATAAAGCAGAAGATGCACTGGTTGCGGCAGGAGCGCTCCCTGTCCATCAGGTAGGTGTCAAAGGTGAGCCCCAGCTCCTCGTACTCGCCCTTTTTGACCGACACCTTCCGTTCCCCCGCGCCGGAGCGGAGGGTGAGCTCGAGCCTTTTGTCCATCATATAAAACCGGTAATCCAGCACGTCGACGATCTCCTGCCCGTTGATGGCCAAGAGCTCTTCGCCCGCCCGGATCTTCGCCCTTGCGGCCGGGGAACCGGACTCTACCCCGCGGATTGTGACAGCCATTGCCGCACCGCCTCCTTTGTTCAAAAAAAGCGCCCGATAAAGCGTTTACGCCTTACCGGGCAGCCTGACAGAATCAAAATCGGATGGCTTACGCCTCTTTTTTGATAACCTCTACACCTTTGTAATATCCGCAGTGCGGGCAAACCTTGTGGGGAGCCTTCAGCTCGCCGCACTGGGTGCACCGGGAAAACGCGGGCATGGGGAGCTTCCAGACGTTGGAACGTCTCTTGTCTCTTCTCGCCTTCGATACTTTGCTCTTCGGTACTGCCATGATTCGCACCTCCTTCAAATCATTCGGGATCCGCAGATTCCTCCTTAAGGATCCAGCAACTGACTCAAGGCGGCCAGCCTCGGGTCAATCTGTTTTTTCTCGCATTTGCAGCTGCCAAAATTCAGGTTCTGTCCGCACTGCGGGCAAAGCCCTTTGCATTCTTCCGAACACAGGACCTTGCTCGGGAGCTCGAGCAGCACGTCGGTGCGCACCAGCTCGTCAAACTCCAGCTCGCCGCCCTCGCAGAGGATGTAATCCTCGTCGCCGTCGGATTCGAGCTTCTGGACCAGGATATGTTCAAAATGCATCTCCTCGTCCCGGACAAAAGGTTCCAGGCAGCGGTCGCAGACAAGGTCCAGGGAAAACTTCACACAGAAAACCAGCCTCACCACACCGGCACGGTTTTCAATTTCCCCCGAAACGTCCACGGGCGTCTGGAACGGGTACCTTCCGTACAGTTCTTCCTCGCTGAAATCGAAGCGCTGCGAGATGGTCCGCTTCTCTCCGACCAGGTCGAACAACTGTCTGATATTCATTTTCATCTCGACACCTCATAATGCCACAAAGTTTATTATAAGCTACAACGCCCGGCTTGTCAACCGCTTTTTGAAAGTTTTTTGCAAACCGGAAAAAAGCGCAACAACCGGGCCATGTCTCCTCCATTATTTTAGCAGATATTCGCAGAAAAAGCAACCCGCGCGCCTTTTCCGGCGGCGCGCAAAAAACAGGGGCAATCCCTGGCGCTTCTCACCGTCTTACGTGGAAAATCCGCACTTTTTTCCACATGAAAAAAGCGGAAAACCCCGGGTTATCCACATTTTCCACCGAGTTTTCCACACAGTTTGTCTGATTTCCACCCTGTTTCTCGACAAAATCAAACGAATATTCCTTTTTTTCTTTACAATTTGTTGATTTTCGCAGAATGGGGGAACAGCACGCGGAAAAAGCCCGGCGCGGACACTTTTTTTGCGGGAATTTTTTGGGCGATCCCGCGAAAATCATTGAAGCGGCGGGAAAATTATGGTACACTGAAAGAAATGAGCCGCAAGGAGGGGTTTGCTTGTACGCAAAAATCATGAGCGCCGGCCTTTACGGGCTGAACGCCTACCCGGTCGAGATCGAGGTGGACACCTCGCGGGGGATGGCCGCCTTTGAGGTGGTGGGCCTCCCCGACGCCGCCATCCGCGAGAGCCGCGACCGGGTCCGCGCCGCCTTCAAAAACAGCGGCTACGAGTTCCCGGTGCAGAAGATCACGGTAAACCTCGCCCCCGCCGACCTGAAAAAAAGCGGCCCGCTCTACGACCTCCCCATCTTCCTCGCCCTGCTGGCGGCCTGCGGCCAGACGCACGCCGATTTTGCGGGCAGCATGTTCTTCGGCGAGCTCGCCATGAACGGGGAGGTCCGCCGCGTCCAGGGGATCCTCCCGATGGCCGCCCTCGCGCGGGAGCTCGGGTACGCGCGGATCTTTGTGCCGGAGGAAAATGTGAAGGAGGCGAGCGCCGTCCTTGGGGACGGAGATATGGAGGTCTACGGCGTCAGCCATGTCTGCCAGGTGGTCGATTTTCTCGAAAACGTCCGGGATCTTGCGCCCGCCCCGCCGCTCGCATTCTCCCCCGGCTCCACCCCGGGCCAGCCGGACATGGCCGACGTGCGGGGGCAGGAATTCGCCAAGCGCGCCCTCGAGATCGCCGCGGCCGGCAGCCACAACGCCCTCCTCATCGGACCGCCCGGCTCGGGCAAGAGCATGCTCGCCCAGCGCATCCCCTCCATCCTGCCCGACCTGACCTTTGAGGAGGCCATCGAGGTCACCAAGATCCACTCCATCGCCGGGGAGCTGACAAACGACTGCCCCATCCTGACCGAGCGGCCCTTCCGTGCGCCGCACCACACCGTCTCCCCGGCCGGGCTGTCGGGCGGCGGTTCCGTCCCGCGGCCGGGGGAGATCTCGATGGCCCACAACGGCGTTTTGTTCCTGGACGAGCTGCCGGAATTCTCCCGCGCCGCGATGGAGATCCTCCGCCAGCCCATCGAGACGGGGACGGTCACCATCTCCCGCGCGGGCGGGAGTGCGAGCTTCCCCTGCCGGATGATCGTCATCGCCGCCATGAACCCCTGCCCCTGCGGCTACTACGGCCACCCGACCCGGCCCTGCACCTGCACCAAAAGCCAGGTCCAGCGCTATTTGGGGCGGGTGAGCGGCCCGCTCCTCGACCGGCTCGACCTCCATGTCGACGTCGCTCCGGTCGAATTTTCCGACCTCTCCTCGGGGGAGAAGGCCGAACCCTCGGCCGCCATCAAAAAGCGGGTGGACGCCGCCCGCGCCATCCAGCGGGAGCGCTTTGCGGGCACCGCCGTCCGCTGCAACGCCCAGATGCCGGCGGAAATGGTGGAGGAAGCCTGCCGCATCCCGGCGCAGGGCAGCGCCCTTCTCCAGCGCGCCTTTGAACAGATGGGGATGAGCGCCCGCGGCTACCACCGCATCTTAAAGGTCGCCCGCACCATCGCAGACCTGGAAGGGGAGCGCGACATCCAGACCCGCCACCTCGCCGAAGCGCTCCAGTACCGCAGCCTCGACCGCAAGTATTTTTCCCGCTGATTTTTGATCAACAAAAGGAGGAACCGCATTTGAAAGTCTGTGAAGCTATGGTCAAATGCCTGGAAGCCGAGGGGGTCTTAGACATCTTCGGCTACCCGGGCGCCGCCATCTGCCCCTTTTACGACGCCCTTTCCCGCTCCTCCATCCGGCACATCCTGGTCCGCTCCGAGCAGAACGCCGCCCACGCCGCCTCCGGCTACAGCCGGGTCTCCGGGAAGTGCGGCGTCTGTGTGGCGACCTCCGGCCCCGGCGCCACCAACCTCATCAGCGGCATCGCCAGCGCCTACATGGACTCCATCCCCATCGTCGTGCTGACCGGGCAGGTCGATTCCTCCCTCCTCGGGCGGGACGTCTTCCAGGAGGTCGATATCACCGGCGCGGTCGAACCCTTTATCAAGCACAGCTTTCTCGTCAAAGACCCCGCCCGGATCTGCCGCGCCATAAAGGAGGCCTTCTACATCGCCTCCACCGGCCGCCCCGGCCCCGTCCTCGTCGACGTGCCGGTGGATGTGCAGGAACGGGAAACCAGGTTTTCCTACCCCGCGGAAATCCAGATCCGCTCCTACCGCCCCAGCTCCAAAGGCCACGCCGGCCAGATCCGCCGGGCCGCCGAGGCGCTGCGCTACGCCGACCGGCCCCTCCTCTGCGTCGGCGGCGGGGCGTTCGCGCCCGGGGCGGGGGAGGCGCTCGACCGTTTTCTGTCAAAGGTCCGTCTCCCGGTCGTCCACACCATGATGGGCATCGGCGCGGTCCCCCAGACCGCGCCCCTGAAACTCGGGATGATCGGCGTCCACGGGGAACGGGGCGCAAACCTCGCCTTAAACCGCGCCGACCTCCTGCTGCTCGCCGGCACACGGGTCGCCGACCGCTCGATCCCGCAGCCTGAACTTCTGTCCCATGATAAAAAGGTCATTCACATCGACATCGACCCCGCCGAGATCGGCAAGAACATCCCCGCCGACATCCCGATTGTGGGGGACTTGGGGCTCGTCCTCGATCAGCTCACCGCGGAGCTTTCCCACCTCTCCTTCCGCGACTGGGAGCACGAGATCGGCTTTTACCAGCACCGCGCCCCCTCCGCCCATGCCGGCGATTGGACAGACCCTGCCCTTTTCCTGCGGGAGCTCTGCCGCCGGCTGGAGCCGGGGGCTATCCTCGCCGCCGATGTGGGCCAGAACCAGATCTGGGCGGCGAGGCAGTTCCAGGTCCCCTTCGGGCGCTTCCTCACCTCCGGCGGCATGGGCACGATGGGCTACGCCATCCCCGCCGCGCTGGGCGCAAAGATCGCCGCGCCGGAGCGGCAGGCCGTCGCCGTCTGCGGGGACGGCTCCTTCCAGATGTCCATGATGGAGCTCGCCACCCTGCGGCAGCACGGCGCTGGCGTCAAGCTCATCGTCTTTTCGAACAACCGGCTGGGGATGGTGCGGGAGTTCCAGCAGCGCCAGTACGGCCGCACCGAGGCGGTCGCCCTCGACGGAAGCCCGGATTTCCTCACGATCGCCGCGGCTTACGGCTTTCCGGCGTTCCGGGTGGAACGGGACGCGGAGATTCCCGCCGCCCTCGACGCCCTGTTCCGCGGGGAGGGGACCGCCCTGCTCGAGGTCCGGGTTTCCCCCGACGAGCCGACCCTCCCGCCCGAACTTGTCGAATTCTAGCGCCCAAACAGCGGTTTGTGCAATATTTGCCTGCGTTTTCTTACTATTATAAAGGAGGAGAAGATTATGACTGCCGCCATCCTGCTCATCAACCTGGTGTTCTGTCTGATTCTCGCGGGGGAGCTCTGCATGGCCGAAGGGGGCGCGCTGTTCCTTGCCGTCCCGCTGGCCGTCTTCCTGCCCGCCCGCGCGCTGCAGAATAAGGGGGGCCGCTCATGAAACGCACCATCTCGGTCCTGGTCGAGAACCGCGCCGGCGTCCTGTCCCGGGTGGCGGGGCTGTTCGCACGCCGCGGCTTCAACATCGAGAGCCTCGCCGTCGGCCCCACCGCCGAGGCGGGCGTCTCCTGCATCACCATTGTCGCCGACGACCGCGACAATGTGATGGAGCAGATCAACAAGCAGCTAAACAAGCTCATCGACGTCATCAAGCTCAAGGAATACGCCCCCGACGAGCTGATCAGCCGGGAGCTGCTGCTCATTAAGGTGAACGCCGCCGCCCAGAACCGCGGCGAAATCGCCGAGCTTGCCCGCCTTGCGGGCGGCAAGGTCTGCGACATCACCCGCTCCTCCATGACCATCGAGTACTGCGACACCCCCGACCGGGTCGAGAACTTCCTCGAGCTCTGCCGCACCTACGGCATCAAGCGGGTCGTCCGCACGGGCGCCGCCGCCATTGAAAAGGGGCAGCACCCCCTTTCCCTCGATGAATAGCCGGCCGCTTCTCCAACCGCTCGCCTTTGCCGGAACGGCCTTCGCCCTCTCCCTGCTCGCGGCATCCTTCTTAAGCGTCCCGGCCCTCGTGCTCTGCGCAGCCGTACTGGCTGCGGCCTGCATCGCCGGGGCGTTTTTTGCGCTGCGCGGCAAGCTTCGCTCCCGCCTGTTTCTTCTGCTGCTCACGATATCGGCCGCGCTGGCTGTCTCGGCGGCCGGCCGGTTTGCCATGCTGGACACCGCCGGGTACGCGGGGCGGGAGGTCTTTATCCACGGGTACATCCGCGACCTGCGGGAGGGAGATACCGCGAGCTACCTCGTCGAAACCGAGGGCGGGGACCTGCCCGGCGGCACCCGTCTCCTCCTGTACGCCGGTTCCGCCGCCGAATACGGGGAAGGGGAGCGCTTTTCGGGGACAATCTCCCTCTCGGAGGATCCGCCCACCCGCTCCCAGCTCGCCCGCGGCGCGGCGATCGTGGGCTTTGCCTCGGGCGAGGAGATGCGGCTGACTGCGCGGGCATCCCTCCCGCACCGGACCGCCGCCCGGATTTCCGGGGAAATCCGCTATACCTTCGCGCGGTACTTCTCCCCGGACAGCGCAGCCTTTCTGACCGCCCTCTTTTTCGGCGACCAGAGCGAGCTGCCCGCCTCGCTGGAGGGGGCCTTCTCTATCCTCGGGATCTCCCACATCCTCTCGGTCTCCGGCCTGCACATCGGGATCCTCACAAACCTCTGCCTGCTGCTCTTTTCCCGCCTGTTCGGGCGGGGGAAGCTCTCCTTCTTCCTCTGCGCGGTCCTGACGGGCGGGTTTGTCCTGCTGACCGGCGCGGGGGCCGCGGCAATCCGGGCCTGGGTGATGAGCATCTTCTCCCTGGCCGCCTTCGCCCTCTGCCGCGACAGCTCCCCGGGCAATGCGCTGGGCGGGGCGATGCTTCTCATCTGCGTCTTTGACCCGAGCGCGGCGCTGGGGACCGGGTTCTGGATGTCGGTTTCGGCCACCTTCGGGATGTTTTCCGCCGCCCCGGCCATGAGCCGCTGGATGATGGAAAGGCTCCCGCGCGAAGGGCTCCGCCGCAGCAGGCTCCTCCGCGCCGCAATATCGGGCGGGTGCGTGACGATCGCCGCCAATCTCTTCTGCCTGCCCGTCTATTTTCTCTGGTTCGGGAGCCTCCCCTGGAACTCGCTGCTGCCGAACCTGCTGTTTGTCCCGCTCATGCCGGCCATCCTCGGCGGGAGCTGGCTGATCCTTCTCCCCATCCCGGGGCGGGCGCTTCTGGCCCGGGCCCTCGACCTGGTGCTGCAGGGCTGCTTTTTCCTGCTTGAGAATATGGCGGCGGTCTCGGGCAGCCTGCCCCTTGCCTCCGGATGGTTCCTCGCCTGGGGCGTCGGGATGCTGGCGGCTGTTTTTCTCATCCGGCATTTTCACGGGAAGTCCCGCCACATCGCCCTCGGGGTATCGCTCGGCCTCTTCCTGCTCGTGACGGGCGGCGCGGTTTCCGCCCTGACGGGAAGGGAACGGCTCTCCGTTTCGCTTATCTCCTACGGGGAGGGCGGGAGCGCCGTCCTTTCCCGCGGCAGCCGGGCGGTCGTGATCGGATGCGGCGGCAATGACCGCGTTGGGGAAAAGACCGCCGCCTTCCTGCGCGCCTCCGGCGTCGCCGCCCTCGACGCCATCGTCGCGCCGGCCGAGACCCAGCGCCTGATGGGCGGGATGCCCGCCCTTGCCGCCGAATTCCCGCCGGCGCAGGTCTATTCCGGAAGCACCCGCAACTGGTACCGGACCCTTGCGGACCATACGGACGCCGAGATGCTCCCGCTCCTCCCCGGGCGGTACTCCCTCTGGGGCGAGGGGATCCTGATTATCTCGAACAGCCGGGAATATCCCGACATCGGCGTCTCCTGCGGCGGGGCGCGGATCCTCTTCCAGTCGTCCCGCCTGCCCGCGCCGGAAGGCGGCTGGGACCTGGTAATTTTTTACGATGAAATTCCCGAAAAGGATGGTATTCCGCCCCGCTGGTATGATATAATAGAAACGATGCGGCTTCCGTTCAGCCCCCACTGGCTCGCGGGTCAGCCGCTCTTCGGCGAATCCTTCGCCGCCGACATCCGGTATTTCTTCCGCTAGATTTTCCGCTAGAAAGGACGTCCCATGCCCTACCTAACCGACACGGCCCTCGCCAAAAGCCTGCGGCAAAACGAGATTGCACCGGTCTACTTCCTCTACGGCAGGGAAACCTACCTCTCCGCCGCCTGTCTCGACCGGATTATCGAAAAAGCGGTCCCCAAAGGGACCGAGTCTTTCAACCTCCAGAAATTCGACGGGGGGGAGCTCGACATGGTCTCCCTTCAGGTCGCCGCCGAGGGGATGCCCCTGATGGCTGCCCGCAAGGCCGTCCTCCTCACAAACCCCAACATCGAAAAGATGAAAAAGGACGACTTCGAGTCGCTGCTCGCGATGGTCAAGGACCCGAATCCCACCACCGTTTTCCTCATCTATGTCTCCGCCTTCGACTTAAACCCCAAAAAGATGAGCCGGGTCAAAAAGCTCGCCGAGGCCGCCGCCAAGACCGGCGTGACCGCCGAATTTGCCCCCCGCACCCAGAGTGACCTCGTAAAATTCCTCAAAACGCGCGCCCAGAAGGCGGGGCTTTCCCTCGAAACGCCCGCCGCCTCCCTGCTCGTCGAGCGGTGCGGCTCCTCCCTCGAGACGCTTTCCGCCGAGCTGGACAAGCTCATCGCCTACCGCTCCGAGGGCGAGATCACCCGCGCCGACATCGAACTGGTCACCCACAAGAGCCTCGAAGCCTCGGTTTTTGACCTGAGCAAATTCCTCCTGCAAAAAAACGCGACCCGCGCCTTTGCGGTGCTCGAGGACCTCTTTCTGCTGCGGGAGGAGCCGCTCGCCATCCTCGGGGCCCTAAACGCCGCTTTCTTAGACCTCTACCGGGCCAAGGCCGCCCTCCTCGCCTCCAAAACCGAGCAGGACGTCGCCGCCCTCTACCCGTCGGCCTACCGCGGCAGGGAATTCCGCATCCGCAACGCCTTCCGCGACGCGGCCAAGCTCTCGGTCGTCACCCTGCGGGAATGCCTCGCCGTCCTTTCGGCCGCCGACGTCCAGCTCAAATCCACCCGCTGCGACGCCCAGGCCGCCGCAGAACAGACGGTCGCCGCCCTGCTCGGCAAAATCACGGGAGGGAACGCCTGATGCTGCACTGCGATATGCCCATCATCGTCGAGGGGAAGTACGACAAAATTACCCTCGCCAATCTCATCGACGCCCCCATCATCCCGACCGGCGGCTTCGGCATCTACCGCAACAAAGAGCTTCTCGAGATGCTCCGCGCGCTGGCCAAAAAGACCGGCATCGTCATCCTCACCGACTCGGACGCCGCCGGCTTCAAGATCCGCAGCCACATCCGCTCGGCTGTCCGGGACGGGAAAATTATCAACGTCTACATCCCCGACGTCTACGGCAAGGAACGCCGCAAAGCCGCCCCCTCCAGGGAGGGCAAGCTCGGGGTCGAGGGCCTGAGCCGCGAAATCCTCGAGGAGGCCTTCCGCAGGGCCGGGATCGGGACGGAGGAAGCCCCCCCGCGCGAGCCGGTCACCAAAAGAGACCTCTTCCTCTGGGGGCTGACCGGCGCTGACAACGCCGCCGCCCGCCGCGCCGCCCTCTTAAAAGCCCTCGGCTTCCCGGAACGGATGAGCACAAATTCCCTCCTGGGCGCCGTCAACGTCCTTTACAGCCGGGAAGAATTCTTTTCCCTGCTTGCCCGCCTTTTCCCCACATCAAACCCTTAAGGAGAATCCGTATGGTCTTTTCCAGCATCCCGTTTTTATACGCCTATCTGCCGGCCGTCCTGCTGCTATACTACCTTTTTCCCAAAAACCGCAAAAATATTGTCCTCATGGCCTCCGGCTTCCTTTTTTACGCCTGGGGCGAGCCGGTCTACGTCTTCCTCATGCTCTTCTCGACCCTCCTCGACTACACCGCCGGCCGGGTGATGGAGCGCTATAAGGACAATCCGAAAATCCGCAAGGCGGCTCTCCTCACCTCGGTCATCATCAACCTGTCGCTGCTGGCCGTCTTCAAGTACAGCTCCTTCCTCATCGAAAATATCAACGCCCTGCTGGGCTTAAACCTCTTCAACCCCGAGCTGCCTCTCCCCATCGGCATCTCCTTCTACACCTTCCAGAGCATGTCCTATGTCATCGACCTCTACCGCGGCGACACCACCATGCAGCGCAACTATATCAACTACGCCGCCTATGTCAGCATGTTCCCCCAGCTCGTCGCCGGCCCCATTGTCCGGTATGACGACGTCGCCGCCGAGATGGAGCACCGCACCATTACGCTTGAAAAGATCGGGGAGGGCGCCTTCCTCTTCGCCGTCGGCCTTGCCAAAAAGGTGCTGATCGCCAACAACATCGGCCCCCTCTGGACCACCGTCAAGGAGGCCGCCCTCGCCGGCACCGTCCCCGCCGCATCGGCGTGGCTCGGGATCCTCGCCTTCACCTTCCAGATCTATTTTGACTTTTCCGGATACTCGGATATGGCCCGCGGCATGGGGCGGATGCTCGGCTTCACCTTCCCCGAAAACTTCAACCACCCCTATACCGCCAAATCGGTCACCGATTTCTGGCGGCGCTGGCACATGACCCTGAGCTCCTGGTTTAAAAGCTACGTCTACATCCCGCTGGGCGGCAACCGCGGCGGGACGGTCAAGACCATCCGCAACCTCCTCATCACCTGGATGCTGACCGGCCTCTGGCACGGCGCGAGCTGGAACTTCCTCCTCTGGGGGCTCTATTTCGGGCTGCTGCTCATCCTCGAGAAATTCGTCCTGCGCAAATACCTCGACCGGCTGCCCGCCTTTTTCCAGCACGCCTACGCCTTCCTCCTCGTCGTCTTCGGCTGGGTCTTCTTTGAGATGGAGACGCCTGCCCTGATCGGCCGCTTCTTCCAGTCGCTGGCTGGCGCAGGGGGCTTTGGGACGGCCAACTCGCTCTACCTGTTCACGACCTTCGCCCTGCTGCTCATCCTGTGTATCCTCGCCTCGGGCAGCTGGATCACCGCACTCCTGCGCCGGGCGGATGAACGTTTCCCCCGGTTCTGCGGAGTGCTCAAGGTCGTCTGGATCGCGCTGTCGATCATCCTCTCGACCGCTTTCCTCGTCAATTCCACCTACAACCCCTTCCTCTATCTGCGCTTTTAAGGAGGCACTGACATGGAACAGAATCCCAACAAAAACCCACGCAGGTTCAAGCTCGCCCATCTTTCCGCGGCGGTCTTCCTGCTTGCCATCTTTCTCACCCCCATCCTCATTTTTGCCGTCCCGAAGCCCGTCTTTCTGGAGGATGAAAACAAGGAGCGTACCCCGTTCCCGACCCTTTCCATGAGCACCATCCTGGACAAGAGCTTTATGACCGGCTTTGAGGATTACGCCGCCGACGCCTTTCCTGCCCGCTCCGCCTGGATCGGCTTGCAGACCCGCCTGCTCCTCGCGATGGGGCAGAAGGAGGTCAACGGCGTCTATATCCTCCCGGACCGGCTGGTGCAGAAGGTCGGGGAGGCGGATACCCAAAAGATCTCCAACTCGGTGCGGGCGATGAATGAGTTCGCCGCCCGTTTTGACGGTGCGACCTACCTCATGCTCATCCCCACCGCGGCTGAGATTTACCGCAGCGATCTGCCGATCGGCGCGCCCACCCTCGACGAAAAGGCGCTCATCGACCAGGTTTACAGCCAGGTCAGCGGCCTCGCGACGATCGACGTCTATTCCTCCCTCTCCGCCAACCGGGACAGCGGCGTCTACTACCGCATGGACCACCACTGGACCTCCCGCGGGGCTTATCTCGGCTACAGCGCCTTAAGCGGCCAGCTCGGCTTTACCCCCGTGCCCATCGACCTCTTCAATGTGGAGCACGCGAGCCACTCCTTCCGCGGCTCCTCCTACAGCAAGGTCATCTACGACGGGGTGGAGGCGGACACCATCGACCTGTACTCCTACCCCGCCGGGCCGAACGTCACCGAGGTCTCGATCTTTGACGGCCGGGAATGGACCTCCCACGACAGCCTCTATTTCCGGGAATATCTCGACCAGAAGGACAAGTACGCCACCTTCCTGGGCCAGAACCAGCCCATCATCACCATCAAGACCGACGCGCCGGGCGACAGCCGCCTCATCATCTTCAAGGACTCCTACTCCCACTCCCTCGCGCCCTTCCTGGCCCTCCACTACAGCGAGATCACCCTGGTCGACCTGCGCTACCTGCGCAGCTCTTTTGAAAATTACGTCGATCTCGACCGGTACAGCCAGGCCCTCTTCTGCTACAACATGAGCAATTTCACCGAAGAAGACGTCATCAAGTTTGTCAACCTCGAAAAATAGGGAGGAATCCGTCATGCCAGAAATGAACCGCCTGCCCCGCTACACCGGCGGCATCCACCCCAACTGCGACTACCACCACGGCCAGATTTTCCCGGCCCGCGGGGTCAAATGCTACCAGATCGCCCGGGCCAACCGCACCCACCCCGAATGGGACGACGGCACCGCCTGCACCTACAAGCACGCCGCCGACCCGGTCTGGTTTGCGGGGCGGTTCTACGTCCAGTACCTCGTAAACCCCAAGGACGAGCACACCGGCGCCGGGCAGTCCATCCTCGCCTCCTCGCCGGACGGCGTCCATTGGGAGGATTTTGCCGTCTCCTTCCCGCCCTACCGCATCCCCGCCTGCACCATCCGCAGCCGGGATGGGGAAGAGCGCGTCTTTGACGGGGAGAGCTTTGCCGTCATGCACCAGCGGATGAGTTTTTACCATACCTCCAAGGGGAAGATGCTCGTCCTCGGCTTTTACGGCTTCTGCCCGCAGCCCTGGCAGACCCCGTGGGACCGGCGCGGCATCGGGCGGGTCGTCCGCGAGCTCTATCCCGACGGGTCGATGGGGGAGATCTACTTCATCCTGCCCTGCTACCAGGCCGGCTGGACCGACGCGCTGCTCGGATACCCGATCTACACCCAGTCCCCCGACCCCGATTTTGCCGCCGCCTGCGAGGAGCTGCTCGCCGACCGGCTGGCTGTCCAGCAGTGGGCTGAGGAAAACGGGGACGAAAGCCCCCTCATCACCGTCAAGCACCCCAAAAAGGGCCGCAAAAACGAGGCCTTCTGCTGGTACCACCTGGACGAAGATACCGTCATCGGCCTCTGGAAGCACTCCCTCGCCGCCCGCAGCGACGACGGCGGCAAGACCTGGGGCCCGGTCACCCGCGTCCCCTCGCTAGTGATGAGCGGCCAGAAGGTCTGGGGCTGCCGCACCTCGGACGGGCGCTGCGCGATGGTCTACGACCCCACGCTGGAGACCCAGCACCGCTACCCTTTGTGCGTCACCACCTCGGAGGACGGGCTGGATTTCGACAACATGCGGCTGGTCCACGGCGAGGTCCCGCCCATGCGGTTCGAGGGCTTCTGGAAGGACCTGGGGCCGCAGTACATGCGCGGCATCTCCGAGGGGCTGCCCACCCCGCCGGACGGGGACCTGTGGATCGCCTACTCGGTCAACAAGGAGGACATCTGGATCGCCCGCATCCCTGTCCCGATTTTGGGGGAGGAGGAGGCCGCCGAAATCGAGGAGGATTTCTCCGCGCCCGGCGCCTTCGACCCCTGGAACCTCTATTCCCCCAAATGGGCGCCCGCCGGCCCCGCGCAAACGGGGGAGGGGACCGTCCTCCGGCTGTCCGACCGGGAGCCCTATGACTACTGTAAGGCCGAGCGGATCTTAAAGCCCGCTTCCCGGCTGCGCGTTTCTTTCACCATCGTCCCGCACCAGGACACGCGGGGGAGCCTGTACATCGAGCTGCTGGACGCCAGGGGGGCGACCGCTGTCCGGCTCATCCTCCGCGCCGGCGGGAAGCTCTACGCCCGCACCGTCTGTGAAATGCCCGCCGCCTCCTACCGCGCCGGGGAGCCGCTCTCCATCACGGCGGAGGCCGACTGCGCCGATTTCCGCTGCACCCTCTCGGTAAACGGCGCGCCCCTCTGCGGGGAGGACGGGGAGTCTGTGCGCTGGCCTTTCATGCAGGCGGTCAATGAGATCTCCCGCTTTGCCCTGCGCACCGGGCCGGTCCGCCGGTCGCCCACCCTCGACGACGTCCCCGACGGCAAGCCGGAAGCCCCGCTGCCCGGCTGCGACGAGCCGTGCGAGGAAGCGGCGTATGACCTCGTCCGTTTTTCCTTTGCGTCCCTTGATTAAAAAAACAGCGCAGCCCGCAGGCTGCGCTGTCGCTTTTTATTCGATTAGTCCAAAGTCTGGAAGAGGGTCTTGGCGATGCCCGTGGAGAACTCGTTGGCCTTCTTGATGTCTTCCTGGGTCAGCTTGCCAAAGCCGAAGAGGCCCTTGTGAACCTTCAGCTCGAGGGTGCCGGAAACGGTGACCTTGTTGGCCTTGAAGATCTCTTCCAGCTCGGCAACGCCCTTATTGCCGCTCGCGGACATGGAGATAATGGCGACATGGGAGGCGCGGGAAGGATTCAGATCCTTGCAGAAGTCAACCAGCTGTTTTGCAGGAGCAGAATAGTTATCATACACAATAATGACCAGAGTCTGGCCCTCGCAGGGATATGCGGGGGGAATCTGGTCGCACTTGCACTTGAAGGTTCTGCCGACAGCAGTCGCCAGTTCCTCAGCGTTGCCTTTGCCGTTCTTAGAGAAGTAGAGTACCTGCATTTTCATAATGAATCTCGATCCTTTCAATCCAATACTGATTTTGTACCGTTTGTGCCGGGTACAACCCCAGAATTTTGTTTGTTACTTATCATTGTAGCATGGATTTTGCTGTTTGTCAAAAATATTCTGTAAACAATCAATGAATCCATTGTTTTTTCCGATTGTTTTCCGGGAAAACTATCCAGTTTCCACACAATTATCACCGGAAGCCATCACTGCGGTATGAACTGCTTTTCTATCTCCTATTGTGCGCTAAAAATTTATGCGCACAGCCTTGTTTTTTGTGCGATTTTGGGATATAATTTTGTTAAGGACCCGCATCCTATTGCAGAACAGGAGTGAAATTTATGCTCGAAAAGCTGACCCCCCTCGCAGAAAGCGAAAAATCCCTCGTCAAGGCGGAGGTTGCCGCCCTCAAATCCCGCCTGACCTCCCAGCAGCAGCAGATCAAGCAGGCCAAGCTCCCCGTCATCATCCTCATAGAAGGATGGGGCGCCGCCGGAAAGGGCAGCCTCATCAGCGACATTATCCTGAACATCGATCCCCGCTCCTTCACCGTGCGCTCCATCTCCCCGCCCACCCTGGAGGAGTCCCGCCGGCCCTTCCTCTGGCGTTATTTCAAAGAGATCCCCGAAGCCGGGCAGTTCCTCTTCTTCGATTCGGGCTGGTACGGCGAAACCATCCAGAACGTCATGTGCGACGGCCTGGACGGCAAGGCCTACCGCCGCCGGATCGACAGCATCAACGCCTTTGAGCGCCAACTCACCGACAACGGCTATCTCGTCGTCAAATTCTTCATCCATATCCCCAAAAAGATCCAGGATGAACGCTTTGAGAAGCTTTTAGACTCCGAAAACACCGAGTGGCGGATCTCCAAGGCCGACAAGCGCGAAAACCGGCACTATAAAGAATATGCCGCCGCCTGGGATAAGCTTTTGGACCTCACAAGCCCCGCCTACGCCCCCTGGCACGTCATCGACGGCAGCGAGCGCACCAAACGCCTTCAGGTCTACCGCATTCTGACCGACGCCATCGCCAGCGCGCTGGAAAAACAGGGGCAGCCGCGGCAGTGCGACGCTCCCGCAGAGGAGTTCCCCCTCCTCGCCATGCCGAAACTCGCCTCCGTTTCCCTGGACCAGCAGGTCGACGAAGCCGACTACCGCGTCCGCCTCAAGGAAGCCCAAACCCGCCTCAAAGACCTGCACAACCGCATCTACCGCCAGAAAATCCCGGTCGTCATCGTCTATGAGGGCTGGGACGCCGCCGGCAAGGGCGGCAACATCAAGCGGGTCGCCGCCGCTTTGGACCCCCGCGGCTACGAGGTCGTCCCCATCGCCTCTCCGGACAAGCATGAGATCTCCCGGCATTACCTCTGGCGTTTCTGGAACCGCATCCCCAAAACCGGCCACATCACCATCTTCGACCGCAGCTGGTACGGCCGGGTCATGGTGGAACGGCTCGAGGGCTTCTGCACCGAAGCGGACTGGAAGCGCGCCTACCGCGAGATGAACGAATTTGAACAGGAGCTCCACAACTGGGGCGCCGTCATCCTCAAATTCTGGATCCACATCGACAAGGACACCCAGCTCGAACGCTTTAACGAGCGGCAGAACACCCCCGAAAAGCGCTGGAAAATCACCGACGAGGACTGGCGCAACCGCGAAAAATGGGACCTCTACGAGGTCGCGGTCGACGAGATGCTCCAGAAGACCTCCACGGCCTATGCGCCCTGGCACATCATCGAATCCAAGGACAAACGCTATGCCCGCCTCAAGGTGCTGCATATCCTCATCGACGCCCTGGAGGAGGCCCTCAAGGGCAGGGAATGATACGAAAAAGCCCCCAGACATGCTCCAGGCATGCCTGAGGGCACAGCAAAAGGGACGAACGCTGTTCGTCCCTTTTATTGTCTTTCAATAAGCTGGAACCGTCAGTCCGCGGCAGCGAGCTTTGCCAGCATCTCCTGCGCCTCTCCGACTGTCACCGGGTCCTGCGGCCCGAGATAGGTTCCGGAGATCAGGCCCTCCGTGTATGCCCAGGCCATCGCTCTGCGGGCAGAAGCGGAGATTTCACCCGCGTCCTGCGTTTCGCGCAGGACGGAAGTGCGGCTGGAAGGGGTGCCCTGCCAGCGCCAAAGGGCCGTCACAAGCTGCTCCCGTGTGACGGTTTCACCCGGCGCAAAGAGATCGCCGCCTGTCCAGGGCATCAGGTTTTTCCGGTCGGCCCAGCGGACGGCATCGGCATATCCGGCGTTCTCCAAGACATCCTCAAACTGCAGGGAGAAAGAAACGCTGGGGCTGCCTTCCGCCTCATAGAGCATTTCCGCCAGCGCCGCACGGCTCAATACTTCCCAGGAGGCTGCGGGCAGCAGCATGATGTGCAGCGCGTTGGTCTGGGCAGGGTAGGAGGTGGCGTTCACGCCGTTCCAGGCGATGATGTGGCTGCCGGGCCGCAGGTCGCTGGCCGAGGCTTCTTCATCCGAGTTGTAGCGGGAGAATTCGGTCTCCTCATTCGCCATAATATAGAGCGCGCCGTTGCTTGTCCGGATATAGGTGCGCCCGTCCGACTCGGTGACTGCTTCTACCTCGTAGTACTGGGCGCAGCAGACATCCATCGGGGTGTTGCGCACGATGGCAAAGGCCGCCGACTGGGGCGGCAGAGAACGGGTCTCCACCGGGCTGTGGAAGACGTACATCCCCTCGCCCGCCTGCAGGCCGCGCACATCCGCTGCCCGCTTGCCGTCGTCGATCCAGACCGTCTCGGGCGAAACGTTGAAGAGATACTCGCCGTACCGCTCCGATTCCATGAGAAGGCCGGTGATCTGCCCGTCCTCGCCGCGGAGGACTTCCCTGACCGTCCCGTAATAGAGGACGCTGTCCGCCGGCGCGGTCTCTTCTTCGGAAGCCGAGGTCAGAAGATCTCCTCCGGACGCCGCAGCAAATACGGGGGAGGCGGCCGTTACCGCCAGGACGCCGCACAGAATCAGCGCCAGCAATTTCTTTTTCATAAAAAACACCCTTTCGGTTTCAATTGACGCCCCTGAGGGGCTCTTACTTTTCATGTACCAAATCCGGCCGCCCTTGTTGCATTCTGCGAAAAAAAATATAGGCAGCCGGGAAAATTTTCCCAGCTGCCGCAGGCAGAGAGCCGTTATACTTTAAAATTAACCGCCTGTTCGCCCTCTTCCTCCCGGCCGAACTCGTAGTCGTTGCCGGGGATCACCGCGTTGAGGACGATGCCCAGGATGGCCGCGACCGCCAGCCCGGAGAGGGTGATGGTGTACTGCCCGGCCGCGAAGGAGAGCCCGCCGCTCTCAAAGGCGAAGTTGATGCCCAGCGCGGAGACCAGGATGACCGCCGCAATGATGAGGTTGCGGGATTTGGTGAAATCCACCCGGTTCTCGACGATGTTCCGGACGCCGACACCCGAGATCATGCCGTACAGGATGATCGAGACGCCGCCGATGATGGCGGTGGGGATGGTCTCAATGACCGCCGCAAATTTCGGGCTGAAGCTCAGCACGATGGCAAAGCAGGCCGCGATCCGCATGACCCGCGGGTCGTAGATCCGGGTCATGGCCAGGACGCCGGTGTTTTCGCCGTAGGTCGTGTTGGCGGGGCCGCCGATCAGGCCGGCCATCGAAGTCGCGAGGCCATCGCCCATCAGCGTCCGGGCGAGGCCGGGGTCGCTGATGTAATTCTTGCCGGTGGTGGCGCTGATCGCCGCGATGTCGCCGATGTGCTCCATGATGGTCGCCAGCGAGATCGGGACGATCATCAGGATGGCGTTTAAGTCAAATTTCGCAATCGCATTGCGGTGCACCGGCAGGCCGATCCAGGCTGCATCCCGGATGGCCGTAAAATCGACCGCGTTCATGCAGAGCGCCACGATATAGGCCGCCCCGATGCCGAGGATAATCGGGATGATCTTGACCATCCCCTTGCCCCAGATGTTGCAGACAATGATGACCGCCAGCGCCACAATGGCTAAGAGCCAGTTGGTGCTGGCGTTTTCCACTGCGGTCGGGGCGAGGATGAGGCCGATCGAGATGATGATCGGGCCGGTGACGATGGGCGGGAAGAAGCGCATGACCCGCTTGACCCCAAACGCCGAGATGAGCAGCGAAAAGACGACATAGACAAGCCCCGCCACCGCGACGCCGCCGCAGGCGTAGGGGAGCATCTCAAGATTCGCGCTGCCGTCGGCAAGCCTTGGCGCAACCGCCGCAAAGCCGCCCAGGAAGGCAAAGGAAGACCCGAGAAAGGCCGGAACCTTTCCCCGGGTGATGAGGTGGAACAGCAATGTGCCGAGGCCGGCCGCCAGCAGGGTGGTCGAAACGTCCAGGCCGGTGATGATGGGGACCAGCACCGTTGCGCCGAACATGGCGAAGGTGTGCTGCAATCCGAGCAGCAGCATTTTGGGGATGCCGAGCTGCCGCGCGTCGAAAATGCCTCCCCGCTCTGCGGGATGCTCTGCGGGGGCTGTCTTTGTCTTTTTCATAGCTCCTCCTTCCCGGAATTCTTTTCCGGATTATCAATCAGAAGCATTATAACAAATTCGCCGCCGAATTGCAACAAGTTCTTTTCATTTTCTGTCAGATTCTATATGTTTTCTCATTTTATAAGAAAATATATGTCAGATTGCCTCACACTTCCCGCAAATAGCGGACCAGCGGCTCCAGATACCAATGGTCCGTCCAGTCGCAGGCGCTGTCTCCGGCCTCGCAGAGCGCCTTCTCCCACGGCTCGAGGGTGGCCGGATCCTTTTTGGCCACCGCTTTCCGGAGCATTTTGCAAAGGGTGCGGTCGACAAGGCTCATCTTTTCCGGATCCCAGCCGCCGCGGCAGTAAAAGCAGGGGATTTCCGCCAGCTCCCCCCGCAGGTTCTGCCCGCAGACCGCCGCGAAGGCCGCCTCGTCGTAGGGGGCCGCCCCCACCGCAAAGACCGCGAGCTTCTTTTCCCGCAGCCTTTCCCAGTTCTTTCTGAGGAAGGAAAGCCCCGCGATGCCGGAGGCGTAGATGCCGCCGCCCAGCACCACCGTTTCGTACTCTGCAACCTGCCAGGCCTCCGCCTTTTTGAGCTCGACGCAGTCAAACCCGGTCTTGCCGGCCAGCCATTCCGCATACTTTTTTGTCGCCCCGTATTTTGACTGGTACAAAACGATCCCCTTTTTCATCTCTTCACCTCATTCCGCCAAAAAGGCGCGCATATCCGCGTCGGAGGGCATCCGCCAGTCTCCGCGCGGCGAAAGGCTGACCGACCCGACCTTGGGGCCGTCCGGCAGGCAGGAGCGCTTGAACTGGCTGACAAAGAACCGCCGCAGGAAGACGGTCAGCCACTTTTCGACCGTTGCCGGCGAATATTTCCCGCCGAAGGCGCGCACTGCCAGGAAGGCGAGCTTATCCCGCTCGCAGCCGAACCGCAGGAAGTGGTAGAGGAAGAAGTCGTGCAGCTCGTACGGCCCGATGTTGTCCTCGGTCTTCTGCTGAATCTCGCCATTCTCGTCGGGCGGGAGCAGCTCGGGGCTCACCGGGGTGTCCAGCACCTCCCGCAGCACCGCCGCCGTCCGGGCGTCCGCCCCGTCCGCCACAAAGGCGACCAGGTGCCGCACCAGCGTCTTGGGCACCGAGGCGTTGACCCCGTACATGCTCATGTGGTCGCCGTTGTAGGTGCACCAGCCCATCGCCAGCTCGGAGAGGTCGCCGGTCCCGACCAGGATGCCGCCCTCCTTGTTGGCGAGGGCCATGAGGATCTGGGTCCGCTCCCGGGCCTGGGTGTTCTCGTAGGTGACGTCGTGGACCGACGGGTCGTGGCCGATGTCGGCCATGTGCTGGAGGCAGGCGGGCTTGATGTCCACCTCCCGCAGCTCGGCCCCCAGCGAGCGGATGAGCTCGAGGGCGTTCTGGTAGGTCCGGTCGGTCGTCCCGAAGCCCGGCATGGTGACGCAGAGGATGCTTTCCTCCGGCAGGCCCAGCCGCTTGACCGCCTCGTGGGCGACCAGCAGCGCCAGGGTCGAATCGAGCCCGCCGGAAATGCCGATGACCGCCCGCTTGGCGCCGGTGTGGGACATGCGGCGGGCCAGCCCCGACGCCTGGATGGCGAAGATCTCGCGGCAGCGTTCCGCCCGCGTCCGCTCGTCCCCCGGGATGAAGGGGGTGGGGTCATAGGGCCGGTCCATTTCGGAAAGAGGCAGCGGGGCGAGGGGACCGCCCTCCACCGTCTCAAACCGCGCCCCGAAGGCGGCGGCGTTGTCGTGGAAGCTCCCGTTCTTGCGGCGCTCGGCCATCAGGCGGGAGAGGTCGATGCAGGCCGCGGCCGAAGCCGTCGCCGCAAAGCGCTCGCCCTCGGCGAGGATGGTCCCGTTCTCCGCCACCGTGCAGGCCCCGCCGAAGACGAGGTCGGTCGTCGATTCGCCCACCCCCGCCGAGGCATAGGCGTAGCCGCAGATGCAGCGCGCGCTCTGCCCGGCGACCAGCTCCCGGCGGTAGCCGTCCTTGGCCACCAGCTCGTTGCTGGCCGACAGGTTTACGATGAGGTTGGCCCCGGCCATCGCCATCAGGGAGCTCGGCGGCGCCGGCACCCAGAGGTCCTCGCAGATTTCCGCGCCGAGGGTAAGCTTCCCGAACCGGAAGAGCAGCTGCCCGAAGGGGACCTTTTGCCCGCAGAGGGCGATCTCCTCCTCCTGCGCCGAGGAGCCGGGCGCGAACCAGCGCTTCTCGTAAAACTCCTGGTAGTTGGGCAGGTATTCCTTGGGGACTGCCCCCAGAATTCTCCCGTTTTGCAGAATCACAGCGCAGTTATACAGCGCATTCCCGGACCGGACCGGCATCCCGAGGGCGATGACGGCGGGATTGCCGGCGGTTTCGGCGAGGATGCGGCCGAGCGCCGCCTCACACCGGCGGATAAGCCGGTCCTGGTGAAAGAGGTCGGCGCAGGTGTAGCCGGAAAGGCAGAGCTCGGGCAGGACGATCACCTGCGCCCCGGCCGCGGCGGCGATCGCCTCGAGGACATACCCGGCGTTCTGGTCGGGGTTGGCGACCGCGACCCGCGGCGAGCAGGCCGCCACCTTGACAAAACCGTAATCGGATGCAGTTTTCATAGCGGATGTCTCCTTTTTCACAGAAATTGTTCCGTGAGACTTGTTATTTTTATTGTACAACATTCCCGCCGGGTTTGCAAGAAAATCAAAATAAAAATCTTCTTAATCAAAGGTGTTGACTTTTTATGACGCCGTGGTACAATAAAATAAAATATCTCAAATGATTCTCTAACTTTTTTGCAAAAAGCATAATTTTGTTTCTTCGCAGAAAAACAAAATAAAAAGGAGGGATTCCCATGAAACAAGCGGCTGCACTCGCCGCGCTCGGCATATGCCTGGCCATGTTCTGCGCCTGCAGCGGGGAAGAAGCGGTGCCTTCCCCCGCCGCCTTCGAGGGCCTCACCCCCGGCATGACGGCGGAGGAGGTGGAGGAGGCGTGGGGGATTTCGTTTGCGGATTCCCTCGTGCCAAGCGAGGACGGGGATTCCGAGAGCTGCGCCCTGGAGGGCATCGCCCTCCCAGAAAGCGGCTTCACCGCCGGGAGAGGCGGGTTCATTTTCTTCAAGGATGCGCGCGCGATGGAGCTGCCGCCCGGCCTGCGGACCGTCCGCCTGTCCTTTGACGCGGAGCAGACCGAGGCGTTTTCCGCCCATTTGGACAGCCTGTACGGGGAGGCGGAGGAGCGGATGATCGGGTCGGAAAACGGCCCCTACTATTTCTGGAGCGCGCCGGAGGACGACCCCGACGCGACCATCCGCTACAACCCGCCCGACACCTGGCTCGGGCAGGCGGTGAACCCGGAGACCGGCTATTTTGAGGTCATCTTCGACTACCCGCACGTCCCCGTTTCCCTGTATTGAAAGGAGGCGACGGCATGAGACGGTTTTGTGCGCTGATTTTCGCCGCGCTGCTCACGGCGGCGCTGCTCGCCGGCTGCGCGGACGGGAGGCTTGCCACCGACGGCTTCCGCCGCGGGATGACGGTGGAGGAGACCGAAAAGCTGCTCGGCCTGACCTTCACGGACATTACCCCGGCCCAATCGAACGATATGCACTATCTGCGCGTCTATGCGGAGGGGGTGACCCTGCCGGACAGCGATTTGACGGCCGGCGAAATGCAGTTCATCTTCCTCTATGAGGGGCTTGCAGAGGGCGCGTCCCCCGCCGAGGAGGATGTGCCCGGGCTGTACGCCGTCCGCGCCGCCTTCCCGGACGAGGAGGCGACCGCCGCCTACCGCGCCTACCTCGCCGAGCGCTACGGCGAGCCGAGCACCTATCCGGCGGGGGCGGAAGGGGACATCGAAATGGCCTTCTGGCGCTACCCCAAGGACGACCCGGCGATTTATTTCATGTACACCCCGGCCGCCGGGACCATCTACGAGCAGGTGTTCGAGCAGGACGACTGCGGCTTTTTCGAAATCCAGTACGACGACCGGCAGGAAGACTGATGATCCTGCCTGAGCCGAGGAGGTAGTACCATGAAAAAAGCGCCGATCATCGCCGCCATGCTTCTCGGCCTGACCCTTCTCTGCGCCTCCTGCGGCAAAGACGACAGCCCCGCCTTTGAGGGGCTGCGCGCCGGGATGCGGATGGAGGAGGTGGAGGAAGCGTGGGACATCTCCCTCGCGGACTGGACCGAGGAGGACGACCCGGAAACCCTCATCCGCTCCTTCTACTACCCGGGCGAGCGCTTCACCCTTCCCGAGAGCGGCAAGGCGGTAGGGGAGGTCAAGCTGGAATTCGCCTACGATTTCCGCGACACCGAACAGCCGGTCGGACTCAAGCGGGTGGTCTTCTCGGTCGGCGACGTGTCCGCCTCGCAGGAGTACTACAACCATCTGGTGGAGGAATACGGCGAACCGGCGCCGACGGGGCTGGACGAGGGGAGCTCCGTTGTCTGGGAATACCCGCCGGAGGAGCCCGCATTCTCCATTCAGTACCGTCCCCCGGGCTGGCTGCCGAGCCAGCCGCTCTACACCTTTTTCTCGGCATCTTTCCCGTATCCCAATTATCCCGAGGAATATGACTACGACCCGCTGTCCCGCGGGCCGTACAACCCCCAGAACTAACAAAATCCCCTCCCGCCCCAACAGGGGAAGGGAGGGGATTTCCGTTACCGGCGGGAAACCCGCCGGGAAATCCACCAGGAGTAGGCCGTTGTGACAATGGAAACGAGCACCAGCACCGCCAGGCAGGCCCCCATGCTCCAGATGCCGGGGAGGAAGGGGCAGGCGGCCAGGCTCAGGATCCCGCCGCCCACCATCCAGAAGCCGCCCATCCGGTGGGTCCGGTACCAGACCTCCTCGCTTTCCAGCGTCCAGGGGGTGCGCACCCCCGCCACCGAATTGGGACGGCATTTGGGCAGCAGGTTGCCCAAAACGATCTCCATGACCGACAGGATGACCGCCGCGATGCGGTAGAGGTCCCAGCTCATCCGCCCGGCGCCCGCCTGCGCGTCGGTCCAGGCGCTCGCCAGCATGACGAGGTTCAGGGCGTTGAATACCGCCAGCAGCGCCAGCCGGGTGACGGCGATGACCTTCCCGTTGCGGGCCTTCTGCTCCTCCGGCGGCAGTTTTTGCCCGCCCACCGGCTTGCGGGCGAGCCCGCTGAGCCCCCAGAAGACGGGGGAGAGTATGAGCACGATCGCCGGCAGGATGAAAAGCTCCGCCTTGCTGCCGTACCGGTCCACCTCGCCCGCGAGGTTGTAGTGCGCGGGAATGATTTCCGGGAAAAAGGGGTAGGCCGCCGCCGTGACGAGCAGCGGCAGCACCGCCAGAACCCAGTACCATGCTGCCGCCGCAGAAATTTTGCGCTTCATTTTTTCTCCTCCTTTGCAAACTGCCCAAGCCACAGCAGTACCTCCTCAAAGACCGAGGTGTTCAGCTGGTAGTCGATGAAGTTTTTCCGGCGCGTTTCGGTGACGAGCTCCGCCTTTTTGAGCTTCGCCAGGTGGTAGGATGCCGCCGCGGGCGTTACCCCCAGATGGGCGGCGATTTCCCCGGCCGTCCGCGGCTTTTCCCGCAGGAAAATGAGGATCTCCCGCCGCGCCGGGTCGGAAAGCGCCTGGAATGTCTCGCCGAAGCCCATCCGATCCCCTCCTTCTATTTCAACATTTCTTTAAATAAAGAATGCCATATCCGCACCGGAAAGTCAAGAAGTATTTCAAAATATTTTGAAATACTTCTTGTAAAAGGGCGCAAAAATCCCGCCCTCAGAATGAGGACGGGATTCTCTCTGCTTATTTGGCGTAGTCGATCGCGCGGCTTTCGCGGATCATGTGCACCTTGATCTGGCCGGGGTATTCCAGCTCGCTCTCGATGCGCTTGGCGATCTCGCGGGCCGCAATGACCATCTCGTCGTCCTTGATGGCCTCGGGCTTGACCAGGATGCGGATCTCGCGCCCCGCCTGGATGGCGTAGCACTTCTCGACGCCGTCGTAGGACTTGGCGATCTCTTCGAGCTTCTCGACCCGCTTGATGTAATTTTCGAGGTTTTCGCGCCGCGCGCCGGGCCGCGCAGCCGAGATGGCGTCGGCGGCCTGCACCAGGGCGGCGATGACCGTCTTGGTCTCGACGTCGCCGTGATGCGCCTCGATGGCGTGCAGGACCTGGGCGTTTTCCTTATACTTGCGGCACACGTCCATACCGATCTGGACGTGAGAGCCCTCGACCTCGTGGCTCAGGGCCTTGCCGATGTCGTGGAGCAGGCCGGCCCGTTTGGCCATCGTGACGTCGACCCCAAGCTCGGCGGCCATGATGCCGGCCAGATGGGCGACCTCGATGGAGTGATTGAGGACGTTCTGCCCGTAGGAGGTGCGGTAGCGCAGCCGCCCCAGCAGCTTGACCAGCTCATGATGCAGGCCGTGGACGTTGGTCTCCATCATAGCGCGCTCGCCTTCGGCCTTGATGCGGGCCTCGACCTCGCGGGTGGCCTTTTCGACCGTCTCCTCGATGCGGGCCGGATGGATCCGCCCGTCGGTGATGAGTTTTTCAAGCGACAGGCGCGCGATTTCCCGGCGGACCGGGTCAAAGCTCGACAGGGTGATTGCTTCGGGGGTGTCGTCGATGATGAGGTCGACGCCGGTCAGGGTCTCGAGCGCCCGGATATTCCGGCCCTCGCGGCCGATGATCCGGCCCTTCATCTCGTCGCTGGGCAGGGTGACGACCGAAACGGTCGCCTCGCTCACGTGGTCGGCCGCGCAGCGCGCGATGGCCAGCGAGAGCATTTCCCGCGCCTTGTCCTCCGCCTCGTCTTTGAGCTGCTGCTCAAAGCTCGCGATCTTCAGCGCCTTCTCATGGACCAGCTCGCCCTCCAGGCTGTCGAGCAGCTGCTCCTTTGCCTGGCTGACGGTCAGGCCGGAGATCCGCTCCAGCTGGTCGATCTGGCTCTTTTTGATTTTTTCCGCCTCGGCAAGCTGCTCCTCAGCAAGCCTGTGCTTTTCGAGAATCGCCTCTTCCTTTTTCTCCATGTTGTCCAGCTTGCGGTCGAGCGACTCTTCCTTCTGCTGAATGCGGCGTTCCTGCCGGGAAACCTCGCTGCGGCGCTCCTTGATGTCGCGGTCCGCCTCCGAGCGCAGCTTGTGCGCTTCTTCCTTGGCCTCGATCAGCAGTTCCTTCTTTTTCGCCTCAGCCGACTTATACGCCTCGTTGATGATCCGTTTGGCCTGGTCCTCTGCGCTTCCGATCTCGGCTTCGGCAACCTTTTTGCGGTATGCGACGCCGATAAAGAAGGCCGCGGCCCCGGCTGCAATCAACGTAACGGCAAAAGTGATGACACAGTAAAGAATGGTCGTTGTGTTCATGCGGAATCAATCCCTCCTTCTCTCTTTTTTTCTATCATCAGGATATTTTGTGAAAAACAGATCCGTCCCGCGCAAACCGGCGCCGGACAATTCACCTGCATTTCGCCCGGCAAAAAGCCGGGGACAGAGCAAGCCCTCCTTGAAACGCCTGCGCAGCGCGTCCAGCGTTTTCAAGCCGATTCATCATGAAAAACAGTAGTATTGTATGAGAACAGGCATCAAAAAAGACTGGCCGCGATTTGCCGGTCGTCCATGCCGTAATTTTCAAGAAGAATACTCCATTCTATATTATTTTATTCCCTGAACAGGATTCTGTCAAGGACTTCTCTTCACATTCGAGGAGAAAATTTATTTGTTTGATGGTATAACCTTTCTGGCGCCCGCCGAAAAAACGGAAAAACCGGCGGGAATCCGGCAATGCCGCCATCCCGCCGGTTGTCTGTGCCGGGCGCTTATTTGACCTGTTTCTTCTGCCGGAAGGCGACGCCGGCGGTCATTTAGCCTAGCCGCCCGGCATGCGCCGCAACCGCAGCATACCTCGATCCAATCAAAATCCCGCATAAGCCTCCGGCTCCTGCGGGGGAGCCGGAAGCTCATGCGGGACGGCATCGCGCAGCCCTGGCGCCGGGAGCGGCACGGCTGAACATATCCGCCGCAGAATCAGCCCGGAAATTCCCGTTTTTTGCCAAAATCTCTTGAAAAAGGCAAACGGATGCGCTATAATACAATTGTGGAGCCGCCGCATTTCGACGCTGCCGGCCCACACGGAAACGGCAAACAGCGGTGTCCAGCCAAATGGACCAGATTTGGCCGGACTACATACAGTGAACGCCCACTACATGCAACAGCAAGCTGCACCGCTCTTTTATTGTACAACAATTCCTAATGTTTTGCAAGAAGAGGCGGGCAGAAACTGCGGTTCCGGCTGGTTCCCAGCAGCCTCCTTACGGAATTATACGGCATGTGGATGGTTTCACATGCCGTCTTTTGCTGTTTCCGGTCAGGTGTCGAAGCCCCCGGCATTGGAAAGGTATCAGAGGCATGTTCGGGCAATCGCGCCGCGCGGCCAAGGGGCTTTCGGCACCTTTCCGGATAAAAACAGGATCACAGCCACCGCAAAAACGGCTGCGATCCTGTTTTTTGCTGTCTGGCGCAGGATTCAGCGGGCTGCGCTGGTCATGGCAAAGTATTTGTCGTTCGGGATGTACTCGGGGATGCTGTTGCCGGAGCCAAGGGCGTATCCGCCTTTTTCCTCCGCGAGGGCGAGCATCTTTTTCGCCCGGTCAACGATCTCCTCGTCGCTCGAGCGGATGAGGAAGTCGACGTCCAGCCCGCCCAGGATGGCGATGCGGCCGCCCCAGCGCCGGTACGCCTCCTCGACGGGGACGATGTTGTCCTCGTAGGAATGACGGCCGTCAAACTTCATATCTTCAATAATGTCCTCCATGATGTCGACCATGTAGCCGCAGGAGTGCAGGACGGCGAATTTCCCGTGCCGGTGCGCCACCTCCACCATCTTCTTGTGCCAGGGGAAGACGTAGCGGCGCATATCGGCGACCGAGAGCATCGTCTGGGTGTTGAAGCCCCAGTCGTCGTTGATCATGAGGATGCCGACGGTGTCGTACTGGGCGCAGTTTTCGTAATAATCGACCAGAATGCCGCCCACACGGTCAAAAATCGCCCGGACCAGATCGGGGGCATCGTAGAGCATGAGACAGAGGTTCTCGTATCCGACGATATCGATGACGTTTTCGAGCAGGCCGTTCGGGCCGGCGGTCATAACCTTCATGTTGCCGGGGAGAAAGGGACGGATCTTTTCGAGCCGGGAATAGTCGGCGGTTTTGGGGTCCGGCCAGGGATAGGCTTCAAAATCATCCCAGTTTTTGATGAGGGCGTGCTCGTTTAAGGAGATGGTATTTTTGCGGGTCTTCTCGCCGGTGGGGAAGCCGAAATCGCAGCCGGGGTAGTTGACATAGTCGTATCCGCAGGCCGCAAAGGCCCGGGCCATATAGGCCATGTGGTCGACCGGGTCGTCGCTCTGCGGCGCAGGGCCGGCCGCAGCCTCGTAGACATTTCCATTCATAAAGAATTCAAAGAGGGTGGGGCGGCTCGGTTTTTCGCAGCGGAGCACCTTGCTGATATTCTCAAAATCCGGTTCGCGGTGGAGCTGGTTGGTCATGATGATTCCTCCTTTTTTCTCCAGTATAGCCAAAATTCGCGCAAAAAGGAAGGGCAATTTTTACCGCGTTTTGTCCATTTTTTGCGCTGCCTGGTATTCGGAGGGGGTCTGGCCGGTCAGCCGCTTGAAGGCGCGGCAGAAGGAGGAGGGGGTCTCGTAGCCCAGCGCCAGGGCGGTTTCCCCCGCGGTGAGCCCGTCGGCCAGAAGCCCGCGGGCGGCCTGGAGCTTCATCCGGTCGACGTACTGTTTGAACGGCATCCCCATCATGTCGGAAAACCGGCGGGAGAGGTAGGCGGGGGAGTATCCCGCGAAGTCTGCGACCGACCGCAGGGTGAGGCCCCTGGAGAGGTTCGCGCGGAGATACTCCTCAATCCGGCGGCCTTCACCGTTCCCCGGGCCGGGCGCCGGTTCCGCAAGCGGGGAGCCGTGCCGCTCGAGCAGTCCGAGCGCCTGGAGGAGCAGCCCCTGGACGATCGCCTCGCTGCCGGGGCGGCGGAGGGTGCATTCCTCCTGGATCCGGGAGAAAATCCGCTCCATCTCGATGCAGCCGCCCGCGGCGAGGCGGATGGTGGGCAGCGGGCGCGGATGGAGGAAGGCCATCACCCCGATGTAGCAGTCCTCCTCCGTGGCGCTGGTGGCGTGAACCGCGCCGGAGGTGATGAGCAGGGTATCGCCGGCGCGGAGGGGGAATTTCCGCCCGTCGACCTCCTGCATCGCCTCGCCGCCGAAGACAAAGAGCAGCTCATAGCAGGGATGCCAGTGGCTGGCGGCCATCTCTCCGGCTGTGCGGCGGTAATTGACCGACACAAAGGGGACGGTGCTGCTGAGCCGCTCCTCGAGCCGTTCGCGGTAGGGGAGCATGACAGGACCTCCTTTCATTTTTCCCCAAAAACGAGCGCAGCCCGCCCCTCCCGAACAGGAGCGGACGCGGCCGCGCGCTGCAAATTGCCGTATCGTAAAATATCCCCCATCCCACCCTTGCCGAAAACGTCAGCGCCCGGTTGTAAAAATGCGCGGTTACGGTGCGCTTGTATCTGTGCTGGACGAACAGTGAGGAGGAGTCGAACCTCCGCGGGTCCCGCCGCGTACCATAACTGTAGCAGCCTTTCCCCGCCGCTTATGGGGTTTGGCGCCCGCCCGTTTCGGCACACACCAGGCGGTCAGGGAATGAGTTCCGTCGTCCAGTTGGCCGACTGGATCCGGACGTCCAGCTCCCGCAGCTGCTTGGACAGGCTGTCCGCCTGTTTTTGCAGCGCCGCGACCGGGACGGTGCTGTAGATCTTGATTTCCATCCGGGAGCTTCTGCCGGAAATATTACTCGCCGTATTTAAAAAACTCCGCAGGATCGAAATTTTTTCGGTCAGGCAGTCCCGCCGCGCCAGGAGGGCGGTCAGCGTTTCGCCGTCGGTCAGCGTCTGGGCGTTGGTCAGGTTGATCTGCCGGATGAGGGATTCGAGCTCCCCGGTCACTTCGTCGAGCTCACGAAGCAGGCTTTCCGGATCCTCCGCGGGCTGCTCGCCCTCCTGCACCTGCGCGTTGAGGATGAGCCGCTGCCGCAGCTGCTCGAGCCGTTTCTGCAAATCTGCCCGCAGAATCAGGGCTTCCGCAAGTTTCATGGATAATTCCTCCCCGCAGCATCTGATTCAGCTTCATTATAGCACAGGGCGTCCGGCGCGTCAAGGCGTCACAGCCAGAGCGCGGAGGTGACGATGCGGGGGTAGTAGGGCGCGCCGACGACCTCCCGGGTGTCGCAGAGGATCTGGTCGGAGATGGTGACCTCCCGGGCGCTTTGCTGCGCCCAGCCGACGACCTCCTCCACCATCCCGGCGGGCATCGTGAGGCCGAGCGCCTCTTCCATCGCGTAGATGGCCAGCACCGCCTTGGACGGCCAGGTGTTGCGGCTGGTGCTGCTCAGCCGCAGCCCGCCGGAGACGGCGTCGAGGCAGACCCCCTTCTCGAGGCAGGCCGCACAGTGCGCGCGCAGCAGGGAGAAAAGCTCCGGCTCGTCCTCCTCGGTCAGGGCCCCCAGGCTGTAGGGGATGGCGAGGGCTTCGGCGGCGGCGATGACGGCGCCGGGGATGTCGCGGTAGGCGTTGGCCTTTAAGATGGGGCTGCCGGGCGTCCGGAACAGGGCGGCGGAGCGGCGGCATTTCTCCAGCATGGCTGCGGCGCGGGCGTCCGTCCCGGCGTCCCCGGCGAGGGCGCAGCACCGCCGCAGCAGGACAAGGGCGCACCAGGTCTTGACAAAGACGTAGAGGTTTCCGGCGGCCTCGAGCAGCGAGTGGTCGAGGGCGTCGTAGGTGGTGCTCTCTAGCCCGCAGGTCCCACCCCGGACGGAGGAGGCCTTGAGGATGCCGTTTCTCTCCTCCGGGACGGGGGCGTCGCGGTTTTCAAGGCTCTCCATCAATTGCGCGAGGAGCCCGTCGTGGGAGCGGAGCCAGGCCGCGTCCCCCTCCTGCAGGGCGTAGCCGGCCGTGCAGTAGATGCCGTTCAGCAGCTCCTCGGTGGTCATATAGAAGTAAAATCCCCTGTCGGAGTCGTTGGCCCGCTCATAGCCGCTGGCGCCGCGGGGGGAGTAGGTGAAGTAGCAGCCCATGTCGTGGGTGAAGCTCAGCCCCCCGGGGTAATCGCCGGGCCGGCCGGGGAAGGTGACCCGGTCTGTGTAGGAGTAGTCCTCGATGAACTCGTCCATCAGGCAGCGGACGATCCAGGGGTTGCGGCGCAGCTCCCAGGCGATGTGGTCGGCGCAGAGGTCCATCGTGTTGCGCCAGATGTAGGCCCCTTCGCCGATATTCCAGCGCACCCGGCCGGTTTCGTCCTCCAGCAGCTGGGAGGAGGCGTAGTAGGCGCGGACCGCCTGGCAGAAGAGGGCCTTGCGGGCCGGGTCCTGGCCGGGGCGGGCAAGCTCCGCGTCGGCCTCCCGGGCCATCCGCTTCAGCTCCCCGGCGTTCCGGAGGACGGCGGCGGCCCCCTCCTCGAGGGAATGGAAGTAGCGGTTGTAGTAATAGCGGGTGCGCAGCGCGCCGTTGCTGCCCGCTTCGGCGTAAACGCTCCAGCTCACCGTGAGGGTGCGGGCCTCCCCGGCCGGGACGGGCAGGCAGAGGAAGGCGGGGCCGTTCTGGTGGACAAAATGCGCCCCCTCGGCGAGGAGCCGCGCGGCGTCCAGCCCGCGGGCAAGGTAGGCTCCGCTTTCCTTTGCGGCGGAAAACATCCAGTCGTCGCGGTAGCGGATCATGCAGAGTTCCCCGTCCTCCAAAGCGAAGATCCGCTTCATGTCGTGGAAGAGGAAGCCCAAAAACGCGGTGCAGGGGGCCTCTCCCTCCGTGTTGTCGACCGTGACCTCCAGCAGGATGCCGGGCAGGCAGCAAACGGCCGGGATCGCGCCCTTCTCCCCGTCCGGGAGGGCGGCACAGGGGGTGTAGGCCGAAAAGGTGATCTTCCCGGCGGAGAAGGCGTCGCAGGAAGGGGTGAGGGTGCGGGTGATCTCGGATTCGGGATAGACGCCGAAGGCGTCGAGGGGGCCGCGCGGGCGGGCGGGGGCGGTTTCCTTATCCCCTTCGGCGGTCAGCGCGGGCTTTGCCTGCCGCGGCTGGTCGGCAAAGGCGATGGTGCGCAGGCCGCCGGGGAAGGCGGCTCCCGCCAGCAGCGCGCCGGACTTCTTGACGTTCGGCTCCTGGAAATCGACGCTGACGGCGGTGCCGGGCGCGCCGAAGGTGAGGCTCGACCACGCGCCGGCGGGGGCGTGATGGGTGTGGAAAAAGGGACAGCTTGTCATAACGGGGGACTCCTTTCCTGGTCATAAGGCGGCGTTTTCCCCTTTATTGTAGCACGCCCGCAGCGCCGCAGTCAAGACGCCCGCGCTGCGGGCAGGGGCGCAGGATGCCGACCGGCGTCTGCTCCCGCGACTGCCCCAGCGGGTTCTGCGCAAGCAGGGTGAGAAGGAGGCGCTCATCAAGCCGGGGGTCGGAGCTTCCCAGGATCCGCCCGCCGAAATCGTTGCAGTCGATGATGAGCACCGCGCAGCCCAGCGCCTCCGCGAGCTTTCGCGCCGTCTCAACCGGCCGGTCCGGCGCGGGGACGACGCAGCGGTCGAGCGGCGGGATGGTAAAGGGGCAGGGGCCGTCCACCGCTGCGGCCCGGTACCCCGCCACCCGGTAAAACCACCCGCTCTTCCCCAAAAGCCGCCCCGCAGCGCCCACGGCGGCCGCCAGCAGGATGCGCGGCGCGCCGCATTCGTCCAAAGCGCACTGCATGGTTTCGGGGATGGACAGGCCGATGCCGTAGTCGGTTTTGCGGACAAAGCGGCAGAGGAAGCGGGCAAGGCTGCCGGGACGGATGCTTTCCACCGGGCGCGCCTTGCCCTGGGCGCAGGCGACCAGCTTTTCGCTGAGCAGCAGGATATCCCCCTCCCGCAGCAGCGGGGCCGCATAATGCAGAAGGAAGGCCGTGAGGTCGGTCTTTCCTGTCACAACCTCGGTCACGATGGCGTAGCAGGCAAAGGTCCGGCCCCCGGCCGTGACGAATTCTTCCTTCTCCGGATTGACCTTGAGGAAACTGGGGCTGTCGTTCATCTGAATCCCTTCTTTTCGAAATCTTCCTCTCTATTATCCGGCATTGCCGGCTTTGATGCTTAAAGATTTCAGAAAACTTCCCTTAAGAAAATCCGGAAATTTATTTAATTTTAGCCGCTTCCTGTTACAGCAGCTCGCCGTACCGGCGGATATAGCCTTTTTTCACCGCGGTGGCGAGGGCCATGTAGCCGAAGACGATGGCGGCAAGCCAGAGGAAATAGACCGGGGGAAGGGCGGCCAGCTCGAGGGCCGGTCCCAGCGGGGTGAAGGGGAGGACGGTGACAAGGGCGATCCCGGCAAGGGTGAGCAGCGTCACCGAAACGGAGGCGCGGCTCTGCACAAAGGGGATTTTCGGCGTGCGGATCATGTGGATGACCAGCGACTGGCTCCACATCGACTCCACGAACCAGCCGGTCTGGAAGAGGGCGATGTAGAGCGCCTGCGCCGCCGGGTCGGAGATCTGGGAGTAGAGCTGCCCGCCGACAGCCGCAGGACAGATGACAAAATACATCAGCAGGTAGGCCGCGATATCAAAAATCGAGCTCGTCGGGCCGATCCACAGCATAAAGCGGCTGATGCCGGAGGCGTCCCATTTGCGCGGCATCCGGAGATATGCGGGGTCGACGTTGTCCCAGGAGATCGCGGTGCAGGAGATATCATAGATCAGGTTGAGCAGGATGAGGTGGAGGGACGCCATCGGCAGGAAAGGCAGGAAGGCGCTCGCCGCCAGCACCGAGAGCATGTTCCCGAAGTTGGAGGAGGCGGTCATCTTGATATACTTGATCATGTTGGCGTAGGTCCTGCGCCCCTCGATCACGCCCTGCTCGAGCACCATCAGGTCCTTTTCGAGCAAAACGACCGAGGCGGACTCCTTGGCGATGTCCACCGCCGTGTCGACCGAGATGCCGACGTCGGAGGCCTTCATCGCGGCGGCGTCGTTGATGCCGTCGCCCAGATAGCCGACGCTGTGGCCGTTTTCCCGCAGGACGCGGATAATCCGGGCCTTCTGGGCGGGGGAGAGCTTGGCAAAGACGGTGATCTTCTCCGCCTGCGCGGCGAGCTGCCGGTCGTCCATCTCCTCCAGTTCGCTGCCGAGGAGGATGCGGTCCGCATCCAGCCCCACCTGCCGGCAGATGGCGCAGGTGACCTTTTCGTTGTCGCCGGTCAGGATCTTGACCCCCACGCTGTATTCGCGCAGCGCCTGGATCGCGGCCTTTGTCGTCTCTTTCGGCGGATCCAGGAAGGCGAGGAATCCGATGAGCACCATCTCCGCCTCGTCCGCGGCCGAAAACTGGCCGACGGGGGAGGGGTTGGTCTTCTGCGCGACGGCGATGACCCGCATCCCCCGGTCGTTCAGCTCGTCCGATTTTTCGAGCACAAGCCCGCGCACCGCGTCGGTCAGCGGCCGGATCTCCCCGCCGCACTCGGCGTAGGCGCAGCAGCCGAGCATCTCCTCGACCGCGCCCTTGGTGACAAGCTGGGTCTTGCCGCCGGCATCCCGGACGACGACGCTCATCCTGCGGCGCTCGAAGTCAAAGGGGATCTCGTCGACCTTGGCGTATTTTTGGACCAGCGCTTCCGCGCCCAGCTCCTCCTGCCTGGAAATGACCGCGATGTCGATCAGGTTTTTGAGCCCGGTCTGGAAATAGCTGTTGAGGAAGGCGTGCCGCAGCACCCGGTCCTCCTCCTCGCCGTCGACGTTCAGGTGGTATTCCAGCACGACCTTATCCTGGGTGAGGGTGCCGGTCTTGTCGGTGCAGAGGATGTCGATGGAGCCGAGGTTCTGGATGGCGTTTAAGTTTTTGATGACGACCTTTTTCCTGCTCATCGCCATCGCGCCCTTGGCGAGGGAGGTCGTCACGATCATCGGGAGCATCTCGGGGGTGAGCCCGACCGCGACGGAAATGGCGAAGAGGGCTGCCTGCATCCAGTCGCCTTTGGTAAAGCCGTTTAAGAAGAGCACCACCGGCACCATGATGAGCATGAAGCGGATGAGGACCCAGGAAACGGAGTTGACCCCTTTCTCAAAGGTGGTCTTGGGGGGCTTCTCATTCAGATTTTTCGCCATCGCGCCCAGCATGGTGGAGTTCCCGACTCCGACGGCGACGGCCTTCGCGCTGCCGCTGACCACATTGCTGCCCATGAAGGCGAGGTTCGCGGCGTCGGTGAGCGCCCCTTCGCCGCCGGAATGGACGGCGCATTTTTCCACCGGCTCGCTCTCGCCGGTCAGCGCCGACTGGCTGACAAACAGGTCCTTCGCGCTGAGGATCCGCAGGTCGGCCGGGATCATATCCCCGGCGGAGAGGCAGACGAGGTCGCCCGCCGCTACCTCCTCCATCGGGATCTCGGATTTTTTCCCTTCCCGCTCGACGCAGGCGGTGGTGCGGATCATGCCGGTGAGCTTGTCGGCCACGCTGCCGCTCCGGGTTTCCTGGACAAAACGGAGGATGCCGGAGATCGCGACCATGACCGTGATGATGCTCACGGTGGCGTAGTTGCGGTCGCCCGGCGCGGCGAGGAGGATGTCCGTAAAGACGGAGATCGCCGCCAGCGCCAGCAAAACTACGGTAAACGGATTGATAAAGGCGGAAAAGAGACGTTTGGCGGCCGGCTCCTTCTTGCCGTAGGTGAGGATGTTTTCCCCGTATTCGTCCCGGGATTTTTCCGCCGCTTCGGCGTCGAGGCCGGTGGGGGCGGTCCCGTAGAACGCCAAAATCTCTTCCTCAGTGCCGCAGGAGGCCCAGCGGAGCCTCTCCATGACCGGATCGTTTTTGACCATTGCAAATTTCGCGGTAATTTTTTTCATCGTTCTGTACCTCCAAAATCATCATTGGCGTGCTGCCGTTGTTTGGAAAGAGTACAGTGCATCGAAGGGCGCGTGATCTTATCGCAAAGGAAGAACGGCACGGCAAAGCCGCGGCTTCTTCCACCCGAGTATCAACGCAGTCCCGCTTCGCCCAATAGAGCCTGCACCGCTGCTTCCCGTGTCCATTCTGTTCACCTCTCTTATTGTTTGCTGAAATCTATCTGATCGCCCGAGGGCGCTGGTTTCGAAAAAAGGGCGCAAAAAAGCCACCGCCTGTAAGAACCCGCTTACAAAACGATGGCGCAGAACCTGCACACAAACCAGGCCGTTACAGCAAGGCGCACCTGTACCGGCCGATTTTCCATCGTTTTGCAGTCTGTCTGTATCTTCGGCTGGGATCCATGATGCGCCGCCTGCCTTTCAAAAAAATATCCCGTATGTTCCGTGAACATACCATGCTCATCGAACATACGGGAGTGATCTCACTTCTGTGCATTCGTTTGAGCTTTAGCTTTGCAGGGCGATGAAACTGCATTATGGTACACCTTGCTTTCGATGTACCCTGTTCAAACCAGCTCATGGTGTCTCCACCATTTCGCGGCAACAGTCCGTATCCCTGTAGGAGCCTTACCTACCGAATAAAATTAGTATACCACAATTTTTGCAGTTTGTCAATCCCCGTTTTCTTCTCCGCATCGGTCAAACCGCGCTCGGCATGTGGGTTGCATGGCGTTTGGACAGTAAACATACCGTCTCGACTATGGTAATCATCATTTTCCCCATAGAGGTAGAGGAATCCAAGCCGTCTTCCACACACATTAAGTGTACGCCGTACTTCATAATAAACTCAAGAGAATTCAGCACATCACGCGCATTTCGTCCAAACCGAGACAGCTTAAAGACAAGAACATAATTAATATGGATTGCGCCTGTACGAATATCGTCTAGCATACGCTGAAACTCGGTACGATCCTCGATGCTCTTTCCGCTTTTTCCTTCTTCGACATACACGTCGCGGACAGTCATGCCTTGGCGTTCGGCACATTCGATCAAGTATCTTTTTTGTCCGTCCAGACTGTACCCTTTTACCTGCCTTTCGCTACTGACGCGAATATAGATCACACAGGTTTTACCCTCTTTGGTTCGGTACATGGCTACTCCTTTCCGGTAAAAAACTGGGCGGTACAATGACCGCCCAACTTTTCCAATATTGATTATACGATTTTTTTCGTTTCAGCCTCGCTGGCATATTTCACAAGAACTTGTGCCAGCACATTGATGAAGTTTTGATAGCACACTCTCTGTTCCTCTGTCATATCCTGCTTGGCTCCAGCAGGAAAATTGAGCGTTGTACCATTTGAGGAAACATAGGTATTGAATTTTTTATTATCAGCCATATTTTCACTCCGTATGATTTGTAGTTTTCGATGCGAAGTGGTAACTTTACAGTTACCATTATATCCTACACTACCGGCAATGTCAATGCAAACTGTAATATTATAATTGAGTTTGTAATCCTATAATTGACAGTACGGCAAATGCGGCGGTATAATATGAGTAACAAAACCTCGGAGGTGATTATTTTGGGTCTGGCTCAATCTATCCGCATTGCCATGTTGAAGCAGGGCGTTACAGTTTCACAGCTTGCAAGGACTCTCGGCTGTACCACTCAAAACATCAGCGCCAAACTTCGGCGCGATAATTTTAGAGAGAGCGAGTTGCAGGAGATAGCCTCCGCGATTGGTTGTAGATTTGAAGGGCATTTTATTTCAGTGGAAACAGGGGAAACAGTCGAATAGCTTGCTCTGTTCCTAAGGGTGGGTAAGTTGCAGCGGCTTACCCATTTAGAATTTCTGCTGCCCGCCTAATATTCTCTGCCGCGTTTCCTCTGCGGAAACTCTCGCCGTTAAACCGGATGGGGACGCAGACTTCCAAAACCCTGTCGTAGATGCGGCGCTCGTCCAGATCGGTGGCTTTCCGCATCACCGAGAGCGGGATGTTGGTGGTGACGATCATCGGCTTGCCGGTCAGCAGCCGTTTGTTGACCACATCAAACACGCGCTCCTTGCCGAAGCTGGT
>DVKD01000021.1 GCA_018716285.1 Candidatus Merdivicinus faecavium | reverse complement strand
TCCACGTGTTCTGTAGTGTGCCTGCTCCCTCAAGTATATTCTAACAAATAATGACTTGTTGCGTTAGAGGTTCCGGGTTTCATCCCCTTTGGTGCCTTGAAGCGCAGCGGAAAGGAATGGTCATACAAATGAGACGGCATTATCCGAGAGTGCTGCTGGGCGCCGCGGGCAGCGGCAGCGGCAAAACGACGGTGGCCTGCGCCCTGCTGGCGGCAATGCAGGCGAGGGGGATTCAGCTGGCTGCCTTCAAAAGCGGCCCGGACTATATTGACCCCATGTTTCACCGCAAGGTGCTGGGAACCCCGTCCTGCAACCTGGATCTGTTCCTCTGCGGCGAGGAGAACGTCCGCCGCCTGTTTGCCGAAGTGAGCGAGGGCGCGGAACTTTCGGTGATCGAGGGGGTTATGGGCCTGTACGACGGCCAGTCCGCGCTGGATGACCGGTGCTCCTCCAACCACCTTGCCCGGGTATTGGAAGCGCCCACAATCCTGGTGCTGGACGTGAAGGGGATGAGCCTTTCCGCCGGAGCCATTCTCCGCGGTTTTCGAACTTTCCGGGAAAACCGGCTGCGCGGGGTGATTTTTAACGACTGCTCCCCGGGCATGTATGAATATTACAGCAGGATGGCGCAGCAGGAGGGGCTTGTCTCCTGCGGGTACCTGCCCGTTTTGCCGGAAGCCAGGCTGGAAAGCCGCCATTTGGGGTTGGTGACAGCCGAGGAGGTAAGCGGTCTGCGGGAAAAGCTCGAAGCGCTTGGAAAAGCTGCGGCGGAAACGCTGGAGCTGGACGAGATTCTCAAGCTGTCCGAAGCGGCGCCGGAGATGGACTGGCCGGAACCATTTCCGGAAGAGTGTCCCTCCGTCCGTCCGGTGGTGGCGGTAGCACGGGATAAGGCATTCTGCTTTTATTATGAGGAAAACCTTCGCCTGCTCCGAAAGCTCGGCGCAGAGATCGTAGAATTCTCCCCCCTTTCGGACGCCGGACTCCCTCCGGAAGCCAGCGGCTTGTGGCTGGGCGGCGGATATCCGGAGGAGTACGCGGAGGCCCTGAGCCGCAATCGCTCCATGCGCGAGTCGGTGCGGGCAGCGGTGGAGGGGGGACTTCCCACCATTGCCGAGTGCGGCGGCTTTTTGTATCTTTTGAAGGAGCTCGCCGGCCGGGACGGCGTTTTCTACCCGATGGCCGGAGCCATTGACGGCCGGGCGGAGATGACCGGCGGACTCCAGCACTTCGGCTACGCTTTGCTGGAAGCGAAGAGGGACAACCTCCTCTGCAAAGCAGGGGAGTCGATTCCCATCCATGAGTTCCATTACTCTCGCTCCGACTGCGACGGGGAGGACTTTGCCGTCCGAAAAGGCGGACGGGAGCGTGCAGCCGCTCATGGGACGCCAAGCCTGTACGCAGGCTATCCGCATCTGCACTTTTATGGAAACCCGGACTTCGCCCGGAACTTTGTCAATTGCTGCGTACGCTGGAAGGAAGAGCGAAAATGACACGAACCGAAAACAAGCCAAAATTTTGATGTCAACGTGCTTTACGGACAACAGGCAGACAGCTTCCATCTGAATAGCCGAGCAAAAGGGACGTTATCGTGAGATAACGTCCCTTTTATATGGCAAGCGGTGTCATCTATAGAGTTGTTTATGATTCGCACTGCCTGAAAAAGGCAGAGTTTACCGCTGCATTCTGCTTGTATTCCCCACAGCTACTTTTCTCGATGGGCCGCGCGGTATTGACCTGGCGTCAGCCCTTCCAAGGTTTTAAAATGCCGAATAAAGTTGGAAACATCCAGATAGCCGGTGCCGCGGATGACTTCCTGAATCGGAAGGTCCGTCTCCACCAGTTGGCGTTTGATCTCATTGAGCCGGAGAAGGGAGATATATTGCGGGAATCCCATTCCGATTGCTTCCTTTACAATCGCGCCTATTTTCGTTTTGGTCATATTCAGAGAGTCGGCTACGAGATCCATAGAAAAGTCTTCACGGGTAAAGTTTTGGGAAATAAAAGAAAGAACCTCATTTTTCTGACGGACAATGTCCTGCTCCAGGCGCTTCTGGATCTGTTCACAAAGGTATGTGGTAAGTTCTTGGGCGGAACAGCGAAATTCGCGCAGATCGTGATAGGCGACCAGCTCGGTCCAATTGCTCTGGCGGTAAGAGATACGGTTTTCCTGTGCAAGCCGGAACAGGGCGTTGGAGAGCTCGCTGCATAGGAGTCGAGCCAGCAGGAAGGAATGGGCGGAAGCTTCGATGTATTGGATAAGACTTTCCAGAGCTTGGAGGGAGACTTCGGCATCCCCTCGGCTAACACCGGCGATGAGAAGGGATTTTTCTGTGGGCGGCAGACAGAGTCCCTCGGAGGGCGGTTCCTGCTCGGGATGATAGAAGTAGAGACGGCCGCTGTCGAAATCTGTCGCATTTTCCAGCGCGGCGTCAGCTTCGTAGGAAGAACGCTTGACCTGCATGGGGTCGCTGTAAGGGCTGCCGACGCCGATGCGAAAGGAGGTAAGCCCCTCGCTGCGGATCCACTCGCACAGGCGGTCGGCAATCCCTTTGCAGAATTCCTCCGGGGTTTCGCCGCAGTCGAAGTGGAAAAGGTAACAAATGCCGGGATGCTGAAGAAATTCAGAGGACAAGCAGTCCACTCCCGGCATTCGGAAATTGCCGCTGTCTTCCAGCAGCCGATCCATCAGCTGTTGAGAAAAAGAGGCGGGGGTGGATACCAGCTGCATGACAACCCAGTATTTCCGGTTCGCTGCAAGCCCGAAGCAGCGGGCATAGCCGAGAAGCTCCTCAAAACTTTGAAATTTTCCACTGATCAGGCGGTTGACAAACTGCCTGGAAAGCATGCGGTTTTGATTGTCCAGCTGCTGCATCAGGCTCTGGCTTCTCTCTTGGGAGGTGTCGAATGCATCCCGAATCAGGTCAATCTCATTCTTCTGCCTGCTACCATGGTCAGGCCCCAGGATTTCCTGCGCCAATCTCCGGAAAGGCCGGTAGGCGTATTGCACTCCTACTGCGACAATCACGATACAGCAGAGCACCATCATGACAAGCAGCAGGATTAAGATCCCTTGCGTTACCTGAAGATCCCGGTAGAACTCATTGGTAGGCATGATACTGATAATAATGAGACCACCGTCGGTTGTGATTTGCCGGAGCACCACCTCTTCACCGTCAGGTTGATGGAGCAGTCCGAGTCCCTGATATTGCACTAACGTTTCAATAGGGGGAGGCGGATCCTGTTTACTGAGCAAAAGGTCCAGGGAGTCTGTATAAACACAGAGCTGCCCCTGCGAATTTCCAAAATAATTTTGAAACTTTTCACTCAGGACCTGCTCTTCAATGAGAAAAAATACATCGGCATCCGGCAGGCCGCTTTGAACAGCTAAGGGGCACAGGACGGCAATCAGCCTGCTCCCTCCTGAGGTGGGAGAGGCAGGGTTTGGAGAAATTGGGCAGATGACAGGGGAGGTTGCAGAGTTCATGCGTGAGAAAAAGCTGGAAAAGGTAAAGGAGCTTTCTACATACTCCTGCTCAAATTGGCTGTACGGCAGCCAGGCACTGCTGCTGTAAAGATAAGCCTCTCCCCGAATATAATAGAAAGCCTGGCAGGCAACGGCAGCCTGCTGTTCGCAGTTTGTGAGAAAGTCGAAAATGAGCTGTTGCTCAGCAGCCGGCAGATTTTCCCCGGAGGTGGGAAGGCCGGCTGACGCCATGTCCGCAGCCATTCCCTCCAACTGTTCAAAAATATATCCGAGCTGGGTGGAAGCCTGCTGAAAAGAGTACAGGCGGGTTTGGTCGATATAGTTGCGGTTGGAGTCGAGATTATAGTGGTAGATGAAGATCCCAAACAGGATAACTGGAAATAGGAGCGCCAGAAAGGGACGCAGAAAGCGGGAAAAGGTGCTTTGGGATTTCCTATAGTTTAACAAAAAATCTCCCTCCAATGTGTCGTTTTCTACCCATATTGTATCATATGCTTCCCGAAAAAACAAGAAAAAGCGCCCAAAACATATTGATGGTACAAAAACATATCGCTTTTTCAATGCAGACACATTGCATTTTGGGACACATATCCATCCAGCTGCGTTTTGCGCTGCCGATACATATTTCAGCAGGGCAAAACAAATTGCAAAACCAAATCGGGTGAGGGATAATGAAATTGCGGGCGGGACTTCCGGAGAATGGGCAAGCCTGTGGAAAAAATCAAACAAGGAGGAGTTGTTTTGGCTCGATATCGTGCAGGAGAGGCGGCTGTGCCGGTCTCTCAAAAAAACCAAAGGAACGTTTTCCAAAAGCTTGGCCGGGATTTCACTTTGAATAAAGGATTGTATCTCATGGCCCTGCCGGTGGTCCTCTGGTATCTCATCTTTTCATATGCGCCCATGCCGGGCCTGGCGATCGCCTTTCAGGATTTCAATCTTTATAAAGGGTTTACCGGGAGCGAGTGGGTTGGATTCGAGAATTTTATCCGTTTTTTCAGCAGCCCGTACTGCTGGCGGCTGATTCGCAACACGTTCGTGCTCAGCATGTATTCCATCATCTTTTCCTTCCCGACCCCCATTATTTTCGCTTTGATGGTCAATGAGCTGCAAAACCGGGTTTTTAAGAAAACGGTGCAGACCATCAGCTACATGCCGCACTTCATCTCTACGGTTGTCGTTTGCGGCATGATCTGCGACTTCTGTCGGACGGATGGGCTGTTCAACGACATTCGGATGTTATTCGGGGCGAGCGAGCGTTTAAGTCTTCTGTCCGAGGTGGACCTTTTCCGCGGGATTTTTATCGGCAGCGGAATCTGGCAGGGCATGGGCTGGAGCAGCATCATCTACCTGGCAACACTTTCTTCTATCGATCCCAGCCTGTATGATGCGGCCTATATAGACGGGGCCGGACGCTTTCAGCGGATTTGGCATATCACCCTTCCCGGCATTATCCCCGTTATAGCCGTCCAGCTGATCATGCGGCTTGGAAGTGTCCTCAGCGTAGGCTTTGAAAAAATCATCCTTCTGTACAACCCGATGACCTACGAAAAGGCAGACGTCATTTCCAGTTATATCTACCGCTATGGTCTCCAGCAGGCAAACTACAGTTACGGCGCGGCAGTCGGGATCTTCAATTCCGTTGTCAACATCGCCTGCCTGGTGATTTTCAACCGGATCGTGCGGAATTTGACCGAAAGCAGCCTCTGGTAACTGGGGCAGAAAGGAGCGTTTAATATGGTAGTGCAAGGAAAATCGGCCGGCGACCAGATTTTTGATATCGTCAACGTCCTTCTGGTTCTTCTCCTGACATTGATATTCCTTTATCCGATGTGGTTTGTGTTTGTGGCCTCCATCAGCAACCCGGCCCGCCTTATGGTCCACACCGGGATCATGCTGTGGCCGGATGGGTTCAGCCTGGAGGGGTATCGGGAAGTATTCACCGATCCGGACGTCCTGACCGGTTACCTGAATACCCTTTTTTATGTCGGCGTTGGGACCGTTTTCAGTATGTTTATGACGACCTTGGGCGCCTATGTGACTTCCCGCAAAGACTTTTATTTCCGCAAGCTGATGCTTCCATTTATCGTTCTGACGATGTATGTAAACGCAGGTCTGATCCCAGACTTCCTACTGGTGCGGTATTTGGGACTTTATAACACTCGCTGGGCGCTGATTTTCCCAGCCGCCATCGGCACCTGGAACCTGATCGTGATGCGGACGTCCTTTCTGCAGGTGCCAACCGGCCTGGAGGAATCGGCAAAGATTGACGGCGCCAACCACTGGACCATTTTGTGGCGGATTATTTTTCCGGTGACGAAAGCGACCTTTGCGGTAATCTCCCTTTACTATGTAGTCGGCAAGTGGAACAGCTGGTTCAACGCTATGGTCTATCTGCAGGATCGTACAAAATTCCCGCTGCAGCTGTTTTTGCGGGAGATCCTGGTCGCGAACTCCACCAGCAGTGAAGGAATGATTGGGGGCGGCGGCGAATACTACCGCCTCGATCAGCTGATCAAATACTGTACGATCATCGTGTCTACGGTTCCGGTGCTATGTATTTACCCGTTTGTCCAACGCTACTTCATTAAGGGCGTCATGCTGGGTTCATTAAAGGAATGACCGGCACAGTTTCCTCGTCAGCCCTGCTGTCTTTTGGCAGCAGCAAAATAAAAATTATCATAAAAGGAGAGTTGTAAGATGAAAAAGGTCTACCGTGTCTTTGCGCTGTTGGCTGCAATGGCTATGCTCGGCGGATGCGGCGGGGGAGGGGAATCCTCTTCTGAGTCTGAGTCCAGCACCGCGTCCTCTACAGACGTTTCCCAGGCTGAGAGCTCCGAAACAGCAGATGCGCCCCTGTATCCCGTCGTCACCGACGGTTCCATCACTCTGGAGTACTGGATGCCGCTCGACGCTACAGCCGCACAGGTCGTCTCCAGCTACGCGGAAAACACCGCCTATCAGAAGGCCCAGGAGGTCACCGGCATCAACATCGAATTCATCCATCCTACTGTCGGAGAAGCGCAATCGCAGTTTAACCTCCTGATCGTCTCAGGCGACCTTCCGGATATGATCCAGTACGCGGCCTTCTACAGCGGCGGCGTTTACCAGGGATATGAAGACGGGGCCTATGTAGATCTGACGCCCTACCTGGAGGAATGTGCCCCGGATTACTATGCTCTGATCAATGAAGATGAGGACATCCATCGGGAAGTCTATAAAAACGACAAGGTCATAACCTTCGAGCGGACCAACCTCGAACAGGACGCGCCTTACTACCGCCCGATGGTCCGTTCGGACTGGCTGGAAGAGTTCGGGATGGATGTCCCCCGCACGCTGGACGATTATGAGGCCTATTTCCAGGCTATCCTGGACAACAAACCCGACGCCGATCCGGCAATTATCAATCTTACCGGCATCGAATCGGAACGCGACCTCTGGATGGGCGCATACGACATGAAGGGCGAATGGTATGTTGTCGACGGTGTCGTCACGCACTACTATGACAACCCCAATTTACGGGATTTCCTTACAAAGATGAACGAATGGTATGAGGCCGGATATATCTCCAGAGACTTCGCGGCCCTGACCCAGGAGCAGATCAACACCCTGTTTGACAGCGGGCAGCTCGGCATGTACAGCCAGTCGGTGGACAACCAGTACAGCCGCGCCCAGCAATTGGAGAACTTCTCCTTCACCTCCTGCCCTAACCCCCGGTTGACAGAGGACCAGAAGCTGCACAACGGGCCATCCAATAACCGCGTGACCGCCCGTTACTCCACGGCAATCACCAGCTCATGTGAAAATATCGAGGCCGCGGTGAAATTCCTGAATTACGGCTACACAGATGAAGGTATCCTCACCTATAACTACGGTGTGGAAGGCGAGGCCTGGAACATGGTGGACGGCGAACCGCAGTACACTGATCTGATGTTGAACAATCCCGATGGATTGACCACATCCCAGGTCGCCTATATCTACCGGGTGCATTTCGGCCCGAAGGCTGTTGTCCCGGACACCAAGTGCCTGCCCGGTGTTATTAAGGATCAGGAGAGTCTGGATTTCCGGCTGCTCTGGAGCGATGATCCCAACATTGACAGCGATTACTCCATGCCGGTTCTGACCCTGACGGCGGAAGAAACTCAGGAGCGTGCCGACATTATCGCGGAGGTTTCCCCCTATGTGTCCGAGATGATGATGAAGTTCATCACCGGCGCAGAGTCGCTTGACAATTTTGACACGTATCTGGAGACCTTAAATTCCCTGAATTTCCCCAGGGCAAAAGAGATCACCCAGGCCGCCTATGACCGGTATATGGAAGGTTAACAACTGCCGGAGTTCCTGACCGCTTTGATAAGAGGCGGCCGGGAGCTCCAAATACGCAGCAAAGGAGCAGGAATATGTCTCAAGAATGGAACTTTTGTAAAATTGACGGAAGATGGACGCTGAAAGACGGGGAAGAGGTTCTGCTGAGCATCTTACCCCGGCAGGATTGCGAAGACCGGCTGACGCCTCTGGAAGACGGAGCGTTTTTATGGGAACGTCATGCCTTCCGGCCCGTCAGCGACATGCGGATGGAGTTTGAAACGAAAGAACCGGCGGAATTTACAATGATCCCGGCTGTCAGCTACAACGGAAACGGGTGGGGCGATAGTCCGGAATACCTGGGCGACCGGGACGGGGAGGTTCCGTGGACCTTCGCCGCGCACCGCTGTACATTACCGGCTTGTACGTATTCCGAATGGGGAAACTGGTCTGCGGCCCTTTTGGCGGAAGGGGACGACGCGGTCAGCTGCTCTCAGTGGCGGGAAAACGGGCATACGCGACACGCCCTGATCTGGCCGGAACAAGAGGGACCGCGGGTACTGATGCGGCACTACTGGGAGGGCCCTTATATGGGGAAGATGGAACCGCGGAGCGATTTTCATGGCATCATTTATGTTTCCCGCGGCGGAGCCCCGAAGCGGCGCTACCGTCCCCTTCTGGATTTTGCCTGGCGGTTTTACGGGCATCCGCTGCGCCCCTCCCTGCCGGCCCGGGACCTGTACCGGTTCAGCATCGCCTATTTGAAAAGCCTCTGGACTGCGGAAAAAGGCGGCTTCTGCGCCTTTAACCGGGGGCTACAGTGGTATCCCTCCACCTGCTATTTTGCAAAACGGGACGAACTGCAGTATGAGATTGGCTGGGTGGGGCAAAACGCCTCCATCTGCTGCGCACTGCTGTGGGAGTACCTCCGCACCGGCGACGCCGATGCACGGGACAAGGCGATATCGGTCCTGGACAGCTGGGTCAAATATGCACGGCTTCCCAACGGCCTGATGCTGATCAAATTCGACAAAGCCCCGCAGTCCCCGCCGGATGCCCTTACGGAAAACGGCGAGCCGGAAGAACGGGCGGACACCACCTATATGCCGGAAACCGCGATGTACCGCAACGGCGTCCGGGAGTTCCATATCGACGCCTGTAACCTCGGCGGGGCCGCCCAAGGCTTCTTCGAGGCGGAAGAGCTGGCGGAGAAGACCGGGGTCCGGCGGCCGGAGTATCGGGAAATGGCTATGGGTATCTGTGATTTTGCCCGCCGCGCGCAGAAAAGCAGCGGTGCTTTTGCCAAAAGCTGGAACCGGGAAGGAAAGATTACCCGGGAAGGCGGGACGGTCGGCTGTTTCCTGATCCCGCCGATGCTGACAGCCTACCGCCTCACAGGGGATGCCGGCTATCTGGACAGCGCCAGAAGGGCCTTTGCCTTCTACTATCAGGAACTGGACGAGAACGGCTTTACGACTGCCGGCGCACTGGACACCTACTGCATTGATAAGGAATCTGCCAGCCCTCTTCTGGCGGCGGCTCTGGCCCTTTACAACGTAACAAAGGAGAGCACATACCTCGAGCAGGCGGAAAATATCGGCTGGTATCTGAACACCTGGATGATGCACAATACGGTTTCCTACTCGGATGATACCGTATTGGGGCAGATCGGGTATGACACTCTGGGTATGACGGCGGTCTCTACAGCGCACAATGCAATCGACCAGTACGCCCTCCACGACGTGCTGTCCTATCTGGAACTGGCCGAGGCCACGAAAAACCCCCAGTGGAAGGAGCGGGCAATGGCCATTTGGTGCAGCACAACCCAGCTGGTTTCGGACGGGACCCTCTGCATTGCAGGACGGGTGCGGCCGGCAGGCTCCCAGGATGAGGCGGTCTTCCATACCCGGTGGGGGCGCAAGACGTTGAAGCCCTTCCAACCCTCTCAATGGCTGGTGGCGTGGCCCTGCGCCTTCCGGATGGAGATCCTCCGCAGGCTGGACGACTGGTCCGAGCTGGACCAGGGGAGCAGAGTGAACTGAATTTTTCGGGAAACTCATCAAAGAAAGAAGGAATCAACATGAACAACGGAAGAAGCGTCTTAATCACAGGGGCTTCCCGCGGAATCGGCGCAGCGATTGCAAAAGGGTTTGCCAGGGAAGGCTATTCCTTTGTCGGCATCAATTATCACAGCGATGAGGCCGGCGCCCGTGCCGTGGCTGAGGAGGTGCAGGCCAACGGCGCCCACGCCGAGATTTATCAGGCAGACATCAGCGACAGCGGGGACTGCCAACGGCTTATGGAACAATTCATTTCTGACACAGGAAAGATCGACGTCCTGATCAACAATGCCGGCGGGGCCCAGACAATTCCCGCGGGCAGCTTCGCCGAGATGCCGGTGGAGTACTGGGACCGGCAGATTCGGATGAATCTCAGCTGTGCGGCCTACTGCTCCCGGATTGCCATCGGCGATATGCTGGCCAAGGGCACGCAGGGGCGCATCATCAACATCAGCTCCGTCCACAGCCAGGTCACCTGGGTCAAGCGGAAGGCGCTGCCTTACTGCGCCGGGAAGGCAGGTATGAATATGTTCACCAAGGCGCTGGGAGTGGAGGTAGCCCGGCATGGAATCCGGGTCAACTGCATCGCCCCGGGCTTCATCAAAACCCAGCTGACCACCCGCTACACCCAGGAACAGATCAATGCGTTTGAGCGGAAAATCCCCGCGGGGATTTTGGGACGGCCGGAGGACATCGTCCCGATGGCTCTTCTGCTGGCGGATGAGGAAAAAGCCCGCTTCATCGTGGGCCAGACCTTTGTCATCGACGGGGGGCAGTCCATCGACGGCGCGATCGACAGCATGATGTACGACTTTTAGAGGAGACTGTTATGAAAAAACGTGTACAGCTGCGCAGCCAATGGGAGTTTGGTGAAGCGACCGAATGCCGGCGCGGCCTGATGCGGGGGATGGGGTATTCCGACGAAGAGCTCCGCCGCCCCATAATCGGGATTGTCAATTCCTGGAATGAATTTAACCCTGGCCATGTCCACCTGCGGGAACTGGCCCGGCGGGTCAAGGAGGGTGTCCGCGAAGCAGGCGGCTTGCCGCTGGAGGTCATGACCACCGGGATCTGCGACGGGATGTGCCTGAAAGATCCACGCTATATCGAAATCCCCAGCCGGAATTCCATCGCCGACCAGGTGGAAATCACGGTCGAAGGCAATTTCTTTGACGGCATGGTCATGCTCAGCACCTGTGATTCCATTGTTCCCGGGCATTTGATGGCGGCGGCCAGGCTGGATATCCCGACGATCCTGGTGACAGGGGGATACATGCCGCTGGGCCAGGTCCGGGGCAGGGAGGTGCTTCACATCCATGCGCAGGATAAGGTCGGGACCGTCCAGGCCGGGAAAATGGATTGGAATGAATACGACGACCTCATCGCGGGCTCCTGGGGGATCTGCGGAGCCTGCTCCTCCATGACGACCGCAAACAGCATGTGCATGGTCGCAGAAGCGATGGGCATGACTTTACCAGGGAATTCCACCATGTCGGCGGTGAGCTCTCAGCTGCGCCATTTGTCCTATCAGGCCGGCAAGCGGATTGTGGAACTGGTGGGAAACGGGATCACGGCGCGGCAGATCATGACGCCGGAAGCCATTGAAAACGCCATCAAGCTGGATATGGCGGTCGCCGGCTCCTCCAATCTGATCCTCCACATCCCGGCCATCGCCAACGAGGCGGGATACGATCTCCCCTGGTGGAAATACTTTGACCGGGCGTCCAATGAAATCCCGCTGCTTGCCGACCTGGCCCCCGGCGGTCCCTACAGCCTGAAGGAGCTGGATCTGGCGGGAGGGCTCCAGGCATTGCTCGGCCAGCTGATGCCGAAGCTCAACGGGGAATGCCTTACCGTCAACGGCTGCACGCTGGCGGAGAACGCTGGCGTTGCGGTCCGGTACAGCCGCGAGGTCATCCGTTCTCTGGAAAATCCGGTTTCCCGGGAGCCGGGCATCGGCGTTTTGACAGGGAACCTCGCTCCGGAGGGTGCGATCCTGAAAATTGCGGCTGTTCCCCGGGAACTGTGGAATTTTTCCGGAAAAGTTCGAGTCTTTGATTCTCTTCAGGGCGGGCTGGAGGCCCTTCGCGCCGGAAAAATCCAGCCCGGCGACGCGATTGTGCTCCGCTATATGGGCTTGAAGGGCAGGTTCGGAACCACGGCCTTCCCGTTCCAGGAGGAACTAAAGGGCTATCCGGAGCTCTATCACAGCTGCGCGATCCTGACGGACGGCCGCTTCTCCGGCGGCACGTCGGGCCTCAGTATCGGGTACATATCACCGGAAGCGGCCCTGGGCGGCCCGCTGGCTGCGGTGCGGGACGGCGACTCCATCTCCATCGATGTGGCGAAGCGGGAGGTAACATTGGGCGTTTCCGAAGAGGAGCTCGTTTCCCGTCTGGAGAGATTTTCCTGGTCTCATGACCGCAGCCAGTATCCGCGGTTCCTCAACCTGTTTGTAGAAAATGTGGGTTCTATGGCCAAAGGCGGAATTTGGGAACGGTGAAGCTATGAAAATTTCAGATCGGATCAAGACGGATGTCTTAGTGATCGGGGGAGGGCTTTCCGGCTTGGCGGCCGCCTGGGCTGTGGGCCCGGAAAAGCGGGTTGCGCTGCTGTTTGACGGCGGCGGTGCTTCCCCCTACATTCACGGGTTTAGCTTGCCGGAGGGGCCGGGAGATTCGCCGGAATGCCTCTTGGAGGACACCTGGAAGAGCGGCCGCTGCCAGAATGAACGGGCGCTGGTAGAGAAGCTGGCCTATGGCGGCGGGGAAGCCCATGCCCTTCTGGACGAGCTGGAGGTCTCGCTGGACCGCGAGGCGGACGGCAGCCTTTTGCTGCTGCGGCCTTTGGGGTCCAGTGTCCCCCGGGTGGCCAGCGTCGGCAACCACACCGGTGCCGTTTTGATGGGGAAGCTTCGGGAACGGCTGGCGCAAAGGGAGCACGTTCGATTGTGCGAGGGATTTCGTGCGCTGCGGCTGTTGACGGATCCGAACGGCGTTGCAGGCGCGCTGGTCTACAACCGGAAGGAAAAGCGTTTCTTGCTGATACAGGCGGAAAACGTGATTTTGGCGTGCGGTGGCTTTTGCGGCATTTATCCTTTTTCGACCAATTCGCCGGACAGCGGCGGGGACGGGATCGCGATGGCCAATCTTGCAGGGGCAGCCCTGCGGGATCTGGAGTTCATCCAATTTGAGCCCTGCGTGGGACTTTCCCCGCCGGGCGCAAGAGGTAAGGGGATGATCACGACCCTGCTGTATGAAGGCGCTTGTCTGCGCAACCGGCTGGGGGAGCGGTTTTTGGACGCCATTCCAGGTGGGGAGCGGGTCGATAAAGATATTCTTTCCCGCGAAATCTACCAGGAGATTCGCGCGGGCGGAGGTACGTCAAACGGCGGCGTCTGGTTTGACGCCACGGCGGTGGGGCACAGGCGGCTGGAAGAGGTTTACCCCGCTTATCTGGAACGATATGCCGCATGCGGGATAGATCTGGCCGCTCAGCCGGTGGAGGTGGCACCGGCCCCCCACACCTCCCTAGGAGGGGTGACGATCGCTCCGGACGGTTCCACCACTCTGCCGGGACTGTTTGCCTGCGGCGAAGCGGCCGGTGGGGTGCACGGCGCCAACCGGCTGGGCGGGAACGCGGGACTTGAAACCATAGTCTTTGGGCTTGCGGCCGGGCGCTCGGCCGGAAGTATTTCCTGGGGTCGGGAGAAAATCTTGCGGGAGGAGTTTTCTTTTCCCCTGCTGCCCGCGGCAGACCGGAAAAGCTTCCGGTGTCGGATGGAGCGGGAACTTTCGGAAAATCTCGGTGTCATCCGTTCCGAAGCCGGCCTTCGGCACGCGATGAAAACCTTTCGGGAGCTGCTAGCAGGCTGTGTCCCGGAGGAGGGCGGGGATATGGACGACTATTTTGAAACCCTCCGCCTGCAAAACGACTTACAGACAGCACTTTTGCTGGCGCGGGCGGCCCTGGCCCGGAAGGAGAGCTGCGGATGCCATATCCGCCAGGACCAATAGGAAAGGCAGGACATCATGGATACAATTATTGTCAAAAGCAACCGCTATGTAGATTCGGTCAGCCTGATGGCGGTGGGGGACCGGCTGAAAGGGCTTCACAATATTCAGACAGCGGAGGTGCAGATGGCTACCCCGGCAAACCGGGAATTGCTGGAAGAGGAGGGCTTTTCCCTTCCGGAAGGGCTGACCCCCAACGACCTGGTCATTGCCGTCCGGTCGGAAACAAAGGATCAGGCCGACGCGGCAGTGAAGCTGGCAGAGGATCTTCTGGATCATAAAGCCTCCGGCGAAGAAGGTCCGGTCTATCACTCCCTTCGGGAAATCGACCTTGCGGAGGATTCCTACGATCTGGTCCAGATTTCCCTGCCGGGCGAATATGCCGCGGCCGAGGCGCGGGAGGCCCTCCGAAAGGGGCTGGATGTGTTTATTTTCAGCGACAATGTTTCCCTGGATGAGGAGTTGGAGCTGAAAAAATTGGGAGAAGAAACAGGAAGGTTGGTCATGGGCCCAGACTGCGGCGTCGGCCTGATCGGGGGAGTGGCGCTGGCGGCGGGCAGCATTATCGCGTCCGGCCCGGTCGGCATTGTCGGGGCCTCCGGCAGCGGCGCGCAGGAGGTGGCGTGCATCATCGAGCGCTGCGGATATGGGATTTCCACCCTGATCGGCACCGGCGGCCGGGATCTTTACCCTGAAATCGGCGGCATTTCCATGCTGCGGGGAATGCGCCGGCTGGAGGAGAATCCGGACACCCGGGTGATCGTCCTGGTTTCCAAGCTGGCCGATCGGGACGTGATGGAAAAAATACTGGCCGCTGCGGACAGCCTCAGCAAGCCGGTTGCCGCTGTCTTCCTGGGCGGGGATGAGAAGCTGTTTGCCGGGCACAGGACAAAAGGCGCATTCAGTCTTGAAGAAGCGGCTCTGACCGCGATCCGGCTTCTGGGCGAGACGCCGCCGGTTTTGGGGCTCTCCGACGCGGAGCTGGAGAAACTGGCGGACAAGGAACTGGCTCTGCTGGATCCAGGACAGAAATATTTCCGCAGTCTTTACTGCGGCGGGACCTTCACGGAGGAAGGCCTCATCTGCTTTAGCCGCACCAATCCCTCGGTGGAGCTGTACACCAATCTGCGCAACCGGTATGCAAAACAGCTGCCCGATCATCGGAAAAGCCAGGGCAACACCATCCTGGACCTGGGCGCTGAGGACTTTACAGCCGACGCGCCGCACCCGGTTTTTGAGCCCGCCCTGCGTCTGAAACGCTTTTATGAGGAGCTGGAGGATCCGGAGGTAGCTGTGATCCTGCTCGATTTTATCACCGGCCCCGGCGTTCACCCTGACCCCATCACCCCCTTCGTCCGGGCCTATGAGGAAAAAGTCCTGGCCCGCGGCAAAAAACTGGTGGTCATCTCCAGTATCTGCGGTTCCAGGGAGGACCCTCAAAATGTGGAGGAAAAGGCGAAACTTCTCCGCAAGGCCGGCGTTCTGGTTATGCCCAGCAACTATCAGAGCGCCCGATTGGCCGGCCTTATGATGAGAAAACTGGCGGAAAGGGGGTAACGGAGAATGGCGGATTCATTGGAAAAAAAGACCTGCTGCCCCCAAAAGCCGCGGGTAATCAATATCGGCCTGGCCTCTTTTTATGAAGCTTTGGTGTCCCAGAAGGTCAAAGCGACCCAGCTGGAATGGCGTCCTCCCGTAAAGCAGAGCGAGGAGATCGCGTCGCTTTTAGATGATTTGCTGTGAGAAAAGGAGCTGCGCATCATGATGGACATTCGTGAAAAAATTACCGCCGCAAATGAACAGGCGGTGTCCCGCATTATCAATTCTGACCCGGTATGGGCCGACATTCTGCCTGCCGGCGAGGTGATCGACGGCCTGACCGACCGTATGATCCTGCATTCCGGCCCGCCGATCGCGTACGAAGACATGTGTATGCTCCACCAGAGGGGCATGGTCAGCGGTGTCCTGTTTGAGGGCTGGGCGAAGACGGAAGCGGAGGCTGTGAAGCTGATCCGCTCCGGCGGCATCCGCATCGAAAGCGCCCTGGACCACAATACCGTAGGGGCAGGCACGGGCATCATCACCAAGTCGGTTGCGATGATCGTTGTCGAAGACCGCGCCAACGGGACCCGGGCGGCGACCTTTCCCGCTGAAGGGCCATTTCAGGGCGGGTTTTGCGGCTGGGGCCTTTACAGCCCGGAAATCGCCGAAAACCTCCGGCACATGCGGGAGGATCTGTTCCCGGTCATCCGAAAAATGATTCGGAACCGGGGCGGCCTTCCGCTGAAACCTATCCTGGCGGAAAGCATGCAGATGGGGGATGAAAACCACACCCGGCAGACGGCCTCCGACCTGCTTTTTTTAAAGAAGATCGTCTTAGACATACTGAAGACTGACGCGTCCAAGGAAGAACTCCTGGCCGCTATGGAATACATTGTGGAAACGCCCCGCTTTTTCCACTGCTTCGGCCAGGGCGCTGCGCGGAGCGCCCTGCTGGCCGCCAGCGGCATCCCGTACTCGACGATGGTCACGGCGGTTTGTGGCAACGCGCTGGAATTCGGTATCAAGGTGTCCGGATTGGGGGACCGCTGGTTTACCGCCCCGGCCCCGATGATGAAGGGGCGCTATACCTCCAGCCGGTACAGCGAGAAAGACCAGTTGCCCTGGATCGGAGACAGCTGTGTGGTGGAATGCTACGGCATGGGCGGACTGGCCGCTGCGGCCAGCCCAATCGTTTGCAGCCTCCGTGGGATGAAGCTCAAGGACGCCATCGCCCTGACCCGGGAGATGGGGGAGATCTGCATTACAAAGAATCGCAATTTCCCCATCCCCAATCTGGATTTCGATTTTCTCCCGGTGGGGATCGATATTCGGAAGGTCTTAAAGACCGGGATCGCCCCCGAAATCCACGGCGGCATGTTCAATCACGAAGGCGGCCTCATCGGCGCCGGGAGCGCGCGGGTGCCGATGGCCTGTTTTGAAAAGGCGCTGAAGGCCTTTGCGGAAACCCATCAGAAATGAGGAATGGCGATGAAATGCCAGCGTCTGCTGCTGCTAAATCTGGGCACCACCAGCTTCAAGTTCCAGCTTTTTGACTTCTCCCGGGGCGAAACCCCGTCTGCTTCCGGAATGGTGGAGCGGGTGGGGAGTGATCGGGGCTTTTACTCTTTGAACCTTCCATCCGGAAAGGCGGAAGGAGCTTGCTCCTGCAGGACCTGTACCGAGGCGTTTGCGCTCTGCGTCTCCCGGATGGGGGACGACGGCGTCCTCCCTTCGCTGGAGGATCTGGACGCAGTCGGCTTCAAGGCGGTTCACGGCGGCCCCCTTACCGGCACGCGGCTGGTGGACGAGGAGCTGCTGGATGTCATGGAGCAGTTTTCCCCGCTGGCCCCGGCCCATAATCCTGTTTATCTTGACCTGATGCGCGCGCTGCGCGAGCGGTATCCCGGCCTGCTCCAGGCAGTGCGCTTTGAAACCTCCTTCCACGGGACAATCCCGGATTATCGGACGGCCTACGGCGTCCCCTGGGAGTGGCGGGAAAAGTGGGGGATCCGCCGCTACGGCTTCCACGGGTCGAGCCATGAATACATTGCCGGCCGGATGCGGCAGCTTGCGCCTTCAGCCAGGCGGGTCATCTCCATCCATTTGGGAGGGTCGTCGTCCCTGTGCGCTATCCGGGATGGGCAGAGCATTGCCTCCAGCATGGGGGCGACCCCTCAAAGCGGCCTGTTCCAGAATAATAGGGTGGGCGATTTCGATGTCTGCTGCCTGCCGGAGCTGGCTAGGCGCTGCGGCGGTTTCAATCAGGCGATGGAGATTCTCTGCACCCGAAGCGGATTTCTCGGATTAAGCGGGGTCAGCAACGACTTGAGAGAGGTGCTGGCGGCCCGGGAGGCGGGCGACCGCCGGGCCGACTTGGCCGTCCGCGCCTTTGCGGATGAAATCGTCGGATATACCGGTATGTTTGCCGCTTACTTGGGCGGGCTGGATGCCATTGCCTTTACCGGCGGAATCGGTCAGAACAGCGGGGTTCTCAGAGAAATGGTCTGCGCGGAGCTGGGCCTCTTTTCCATCCGGCTTCTGGAGGATGACGGGGGGGCTGAAGGAGACCGCCGGATCAGTGCAGCGGACAGCGGCGCGTCGGTCTGGGTCATCAAGACCGATGAAGAGCAGGTCCTGGCCCGGCACACCCGTGCCTTGGTGGAAAGCCTGTGAGCAGGGCGCTGGAAGCGCGGCTGTCCGGGGAATTTTTCCGCGCCCCGTTCCTCAAGGGGAATCTTCATTCGGCCTTCCGCCGGACGGTCAACCTGGCCTTCGGCAGGAGGCTGATCACGCTGGCCTTGCCGGAAGTGCCGGGCCTGCCGGACAGCATTGTCCTACCGCCGGAGGAGTTTCGCCGGGCGGCGGACTGCTCGGTCGGGGCTGCGGCGGAAAAACGAGGGACGTACATTTTCATCGGAGGGGAGTGCCGGTTTTCCTTGGAGGGGGCGGTTTTGCAGGATGACGGCATAACCGCCGGAAAACCGCCCGACCCGGAAACCTTGGAAAACGCGGCGGCCGCTTTCCTGTCCGGCAGCGGATTTGCCCGAATGCCGGAGGAGCGGAGGAAATCTGTCTTCCGGCGTTTGGAGGCCTTTTGCAGGGAACCGTCGGAGCAGGCGATGGCGGACTGCGCCGGAATGGGATGCGGCCTGACCCCGTCCTCGGACGACGCGATGGTGGGAATTTTGGCGGCGAGGGCCGCCGGGCTTCTGCCGGCGGTGCGGCTTGATCCCCGCCGGGTTTGGGAGCTACTGGAGGACCGGACAACGGACGTCAGCCGAAAATACCTTTGTTGTGCGGCGGAGGGTCGCTTTTCTCAGCCGCTGCGGGAAGTTTTTGCTGAGGCACTGCCAATCCCACTGCAAGCCCGGGTCCGGGCTGTCGCAGCGGTCGGCGCTACCTCCGGCCGCGATACGCTGGCCGGCATCCTTTTTGCCTGCCGGGCGGCTGGAGAGAAAGGAAGGAATTATGCAATACTTTGAAGAAGTTGTGCCCGGCGTCAAGTTGCTGCGGACGCCGTTTGGACAGTATTGGAGCGGTGTGGTCCTGGTGCGCGGGGATTCCCCGGCAGAGACGGTGCTGATCGACAGCGGCGCTTCCCGGGAAACCGTAGATGATTGCATTCTGCCCGCCCTGAAGGCGGAGGGGCTTCGTCCCGAGGACATCGGCTGGCTGACCTGCACCCACTGCCACGGGGACCATGTGGGCGGCCATTTCCGCCTGCGGGAACTGTGTACGATCCCGGTGGCGGCGTTTGAAGGATCGGACGACAAGATCCGGGATCCAATGAAGTACAGCAAGCAGATCCGTTCAGTCTTCCCGGAGGACAGCCCCGCTCCGCCGAAGGTACTGCTGGGCGTCGAGCCGGACCGTCTGCTGAAGGACGGGGAAATGCTGGCGGGCCGACTGCGCCTGATCTGGACGCCGGGCCATGACACGGATACCGTCTGCTGGCTGGACGAAAAAACCGGAACCCTGATCACGGGGGATTCGGTTCAGGGGAACGGTGCAGACGGCGCAGGGCTTGCCTTCTATCAAGATCTGCCGGCTTATGAAGAAAGCCTGTCTCGCCTGCTTTCCCTGAACGCCTCCAATCTGGTTTCTGCCCATTTTTACGCTCCAGCGGGTGCGGTTGCTTTAGGTAGGGAGGCTGTCCGGCAGTATCTCAAAAACAGCGCGGAGACGGTGGAGCGGTACCGCCGGGAGCTGGCCGCTCTTTGTAAACGCTCCCCGCAGGCCAGCTATCAGACCCTGGCGCGCGAAATGATCCGCTCCGAGGGCCGCCAGGAGCCGGAATATCTGTTCCTTGAACTCTACACCGTACGGGCCCATCTGACAGCTCAAAAGGAGGAATCCCATGAACCAGCGTCTCATTGAATCTTTTCGGCAGAAAATCCGGGAGGGCCCGGTTTTTGGACCCTTTATGAAAACCGGCGATCCGGCTTTTGTGGAAGCTGCCGGATATGCGGGCTGTGATTTTGCGATCCTGGATATGGAGCACGGCCCCACCAGCCTTCAAGAAATGCAGAATAATATCCGTGCCGCTCAGGTTGCCGGGATGCTGCCGGTGATTCGAGTGACCTCTCTCTCGGAAACCGCCATTTCCCAGGCGCTGGACATCGGCGCTGCCGGGGTCCAGATCCCTCAGATCTGTGATGCGGCGGGGGCTCGGGCCGCGGTCCGAGCGGCTCGTTACTATCCCAAGGGAGAACGGGGGGTCTGCCGGTTTGTACGGGCCGCCCATTATTCCGGCATGGAACGATCCGCCTATTTTGAAGAGGCCAACCAGGCCCTGGTGATTATCCAGCTGGAGGGCAGGGAGGCTGTGGAAAATCTGGAGGAGATTCTGGCGGTAGAAGGGGTCGATATCCTCTTTATCGGGCCCTACGACCTTTCCCAGAGCCTGGGTGTGCCGGGCCAGACAACCCATCCGAAGGTCGTGGAGCAGATGGCGCAGATCGTTTCCCGCGCCCAGGAAAAAGGGGTGGTCTTAGGGACCTTTACCGACAGCGCGGATACGCTCAAAACCTGGATGGAAGCGGGGGTCCGCTATCTCTCCTATTCAGTCGACGTTGGGATTTTCACCGAGGCATGCGCGGGGCTTCGGGCCCGATTTGATGCAATGCGCGCCTCCTGCCGCTGAGAAGGTGGAAGAGAATGAAAAAGCGTCTGCAAAACGGCTGGCTTGCGGCGGAGGTTTCCACCCGCGGCGCCGAGCTTTTGAGTATTTACAGCCTTAACCTCCAAAGGGAATACCTGTGGCAGGGGGCTCCGGAATCCTGGAGCGGCCATTCTCTGCTCCTCTTCCCGGCCGCCGGCCGGATCGACCGGAGCCGGATCCTCATCCACGGGCGGGAATACCCGATGCCGATGCACGGTTTTGCAAAAGATATGGAATTTGCGGTATCGGAAGAGCGAGAGGATTTCCTCGCTTTGGAGCTGTCCGACAGCGAGGAGACCCGCAGGATGTTTCCGTATCCATTTCGGTTCCGGGTGGAATTTTTTCTGGACGGGGATAGGCTGGTTGAACAATTTCGGATCGCCAACACCGGCGCGGAGGATATGTTTTTCAGCTTTGGAGCCCATCCGGGATTTTTCTGTCCCATTGTCCTGGGAGAGGATGCGGAGGATTATATCCTGCGGTTTGACCGCCCGCAGAACACCCGGAAGATCGCGCTGGAACCGTACACGAGGCTCTGCACCCCCGGCCGGGAGCCATTTTTGGAGGGCGATGCCGCAAAACCGCTTTCTGAGAACTTTTTCGATGACGGCCCCATCCTAGCGGAAGGCTTTGCCGCCGATTGGGTGGAACTGCGCTCCCTGCGATCCGGCAATTTTGTGCGGATGGGGATCGAGGGCTTTCCGTACATGACCCTGTGGGGGCCTCCTCACAGGATGAGCCTGATCTGCATCGAGCCTTGGTGCGGCCTTTCAGACGATGCGGGGGCCGATCATGTGTGGGAAACCAAAACCGCGGGCAACCGGCTTTCGCCGGGAGAGGAATTTATCCGCCGGCTTTGGTTCCGCCCCGGCTGTGAGCTGGCGAAGGAGGCGCACCCCGGTTCGGAAAAATAAATTTGCAGGAGAAAGGAGGGAGGCGTCATATTTGTGGAGGGGGAGTACCCCCTGGAGAAAGCTGCGTTTCAGGCTCCGGCGCGTCCTACTCCCTTGGCGGCAGTGTGGGTACGATTTGTGCGGCCAGGGACGTCCCCCGCCGTATCAATGGGAATGCCGACATCACCCTTGCCGACGGGACAGTCGATGCGCTGGTGATGAACAATATGGTCGGAGACGGCGTTTTGGGAGCGGTTTCGGTATCTTAGGGGGAACACCGCAGATTGCTCAGCAACCGCAGACGAGGCGGAAAACAGCGAACGGCAGCCTGGCAGTGCTTGTGGGGGCGTCCGTCGCAACAGCTGTCTCATTCTGCAAAAAGAGTAAATAACCCCTTTTTTCAGCAATTTTAGAGGTACAGCCTGACTTTACCTTTTGCCAGGCTGTGCCTTTTTGCTTATTGTTGCAGGTGCGCCTGATAAAGTAACTGCTTTGTCTGTTAGAATGACGCCTGTTCCAGTCAACGAAGCTAACCGTATGAATAATCCAGTGAGAAACGGCCGGAGCCAGTCGTGTGCCATTGAATACCCGTCGAAAATAAAGCGGCGAACCGGATTGTTGTTGAGAAATGCGGGCTGAAAGCAGCGGAAAGCTCCGTTTTTTCTGATTTTTTATGTCGATACGGTCAAATTTTGCCTTTTATATCGGGCGGCTGCCCTTAGTTTCCATATTTTGTTATATTGTTGATTGACAAGCTGGGAAAAAGGATGTACAATTAAGGTAGTATCCATAAAATACTGCGAATTTGATTCCCAAAGGAGTACCAGTATGACGACAGCAGCGCAGTCGAATCTGATCCTCATCGCAGATGATGCGGAAGTGAACCGCGCGATCTTGCAGGAGCTGTTTTGCCGCGAATTTGATATTGCCGAGGCAGAAAACGGGGAGAAGGCCATCCGTATAATCGAGGCTGAGCATGACCGTCTCGCCGCAGTCCTTCTGGACGTCAAAATGCCGGTTCTCGACGGTTTTGCGGTTTTAAAGTATCTTGCGGACAAGGGGGATTCGAACCGGATCCCCATCTTCCTTATCATCGCCGAAAATTCGTCGGATTTAGATGCTGCGATGCAGATTTATGAAAACGGCGTCGTCGATGTGATTGTCAAGCCGATCGTCGCCCCGACGGTCGTCCGCAAACGGGTAAAAAACGCCATCGAACTCTATCAAAGCCGCAGATGCCTTACCGACCTTGTGGAGCGGCAGGTCGCCTCTGTCCGGCAGCAGGCGGAAAAGCTGAAGAACACCAACACCTCGATCATAGATATGCTCAGTTCGGTCATGGAGTTCCGTTCCGGGGAATCAAGTCAGCACGTCCGGCGGATCCGTAAGATCACGCAGCTGCTCCTCACCGCGCTCTCGGAGCGATATGAGGAATACCGTATGAGCGCTGATCTGATTGAGACCATTGCCAACGCTTCAGCCATGCACGACATCGGCAAAATCTCCATCCCGGACTACATTTTAAATAAGCCCGGCCGGCTGACTCCCGAAGAGTTTGCCGAAATGAAGAAGCACCCCCTCTACGGGTGCGAGCTCTTTGAGAAAATTCCCTTTTTTCAGAAAGAAGAAATCTTTCCATACAGTTATGAGATCTGCCGCCACCACCATGAGCGCTGGGATGGCCAGGGCTATCCGGACGGCATCAAAGGGGATGAGATCCCCATCTGCTCCCAGGTCGTTTCGATCGCCGACGTGTATGACGCCCTGGTGAGCGAGCGGGTTTACAAAAAGGCGCTCCCGCATGAAAAGGCGATGTCCATGATCCAAAACGGCGAATGCGGCGCCTTTAACCCCCGCGTTTTGAAGGAAATGGCAGCCCTCGAGCCGGCGATTTACCGCGACCTCTATATCGGGGGAGAGATGAGCCGGGAGGAGCGGCAGTCCCACCTGGAAAGAGCTTCCAGGCTGAGCCGTCCGGCCGAGACACAGGTTATTTCGGACCGCACCCTCCAGCTTTTGGAGAAGGAACGCCGCCGCTTCAATATGCTCGCGCAGATGTCTGGGGATATTTATTTCGATTACGACCTGCAAAGCGACACAATGGAGTTCACCGAAAAATATCAGGAGGTTTTTGGCGGAAGCCTGCAGATCCCGCACGCTGCTGAATACTACGCGCATTGCAGCCAGCTTCAGCCCGGAGACTATGCGCGGATCCGGGACGCGATTCTCTCCCTGACGCCGGAAAACCCGGTCTGCCGCACGCAGCTGCGGATGACGACCCGGAGCGGAAATCCGGTGTGGTTCGAGATATACATCCAGGCAATGTGGGACACTGAGCGGGAAGGCCAGATGATCAGCTGCCTCGGCAAGCTGACCAGTATCCACGAGCTCAAAGAGGAATCCCTCCATTGGAAGAACCAGGCGACTCATGACTACCTTACCGGTCTTTACAACCGTCAGGCGTTTGAGATGGCTGTCCAGCAGCTTTTGTACAGCGAGCCGGGCAAGCCGTTCAGCCTGATGTTTATCGATGTTGATAATTTCAAAAAAGTGAACGATACAATGGGGCATCAGGTCGGAGACCGGCTGCTCCGCAAGGTCGCCAAAACATTGCCCACCATCCTGCGTTCCACCGACATCTTTGCCCGGATCGGCGGGGATGAATTTGCCGTCCTGCTCAGCGGGACGGGGGACCGCGAGGTCTTGCGCAGAAAGGCCGCCTCGATCTGCGAAGCGTTTGGCAGAGTTATCGAGCCGGATTTCCAGTGCGGGATCTCCAGCAGTATCGGGATTGCCGTCTATCCCGACGACGGGAGCGACTATAAGGAGCTCCTGCAAAAGGCGGATACCGCCCTCTATGATGTAAAGGGGCGGGGAAGAGGAGATTTTGCCTTTTACCACGAGTCTATGGGGCGGATCTCCGATCACACGAGCCTTTCGGACGTGGAATCGTCTGAATAGATCGCATTCGAAGCTTGCCAGATACCGCAGCCGACGTGGAAAGGAGCGGGTAAATATGCCAGAGGTCAAACAGGTGCTTGTTGACATCGAGCCCAGCGCGGGCAGGGTGGTTTCCGCTGTGCTGGATGCAGGGGGGCCGGTTCAGATCCGCCTTTCGGGGAAGGTTGTGGTCAACGCCTGCTCCTGGGAGCAGGAGAGCCCCGCCTGCCGGGCATTGGCCGACAGCTTCGACATCTTTTTCTGCGCCGAAAAGCAGCTTTCGGACTTCTCTTTTTACCCCGTGCCGGAATTTTTCATTTTCGCGACCGACCGGCACGGCGGCAGTATCGGGACGATTGGAGGGCAGGGAGATCTGGTCGACGACGTTTATCCGGTCGGATATGTAGAAGGAGGAGAGGGGCATAAGATTGCCGACAGTCTCCGCGATTTCTTCGAGATGGCGGTTTATTACCCCTGCTGGCGCGAGATTGTCCGCAGCGTGCGGGCACATGCGCCCTACAGCCTGGCAGACCTCCTGGCGGATTATGAGACGCGCAACGCCGTTTCCGGCAACGACCGCCGGCTTTTGCAGCGCACCCTCCAGCTCCGGCACAATCCGCGTTCCATCGAGAAACTGCTCGCCTGTATGCGCGAACGGGCGGCCCTGATCGTCTACGCTTCCAAAAGCGAGGCAGCCCGGGTCAACCAGTTCCAGGAGATCTGATCTTTTTGCTTAGAAAACAGCGGCCCTCCCGGCATGTGCCGGGAGGGCCGCTTTATCGCGCTTGTCTTTCTTACAGCAGGCTCCTGAGGGCTGCGGCGGCGGCGTCAAAGGCGGCGCGCTGGGACTCGTATTCGTACTCGCCGATCTTGGTTTTTTCGCCGTTTTCCAGCTCAGAGAGTCCCTTGAAGACGCTCAGGTGCGGTTCGAGGGTGAGCGCCTTGCCGCCCATCTTCTCGTAGCGGGCGATGAGCTCGGGCAGATGACCTTCACCCTGCCCGGCGGGGACGACAGTGCCGTCGGAACGGACGTCCTTGATGTGGAGGTACTCGAGGTAGGGCGCGAGCATCTCCCAGGCGCGGAGGGTGTCCTCGCCGCACTGGAGGAAGTTCGCGGGGTCGTAGACGGCTTTTAAGTCGGGGAAGTTTTGGAGGATGTCCAGGCAGCGGTCGGCGGTATCGCCGTAGATGCCCTTCTCATTCTCGTGGCAGAGGAGGATGCCGCTGCCTTTCGCCGCCTCGCAGAATTTGCCCAGCCGGTCAAAAACGATCTCCCGGCAGAGGTGGGCCTCATGTTTGGGGCAGAAGAAGCTGAACATCCGGATGTGGGCGGTGCCGAGGACGTCCGCCAGCTCGAGGGTGTGCTTGAAGAGGTCGAGGTGGGGCGCAAACTCGTCGCCGACGCTGACCTTGCCAAGCGGCGAGCCGATGGCCCAGACCCCGATGCCGCCGTCGTCGAGCTGTTTTTTCAGCTCCTTTGCTTCCGCGAGGGTGAGGGCGGTGACGTTTTTGTCGCCGACGCCGCGCAGCTCGATGTGGGTCATGCCGTTGGCGCGCAGGGCGTCGATCTGTTCGGAAACAGGCGCGCCCGCTTCATCCGCGAAGGCGGCGAGGAGAAATTCTTTCATAAAAACCATCCTTTCTTACTCGGCGATCAGCCGGGCGACGTTGTCGTGGAAAATGTTGGCGACAAGCGCAAGGGCGTATTCGTCGTCCATGAATTCCCCGTCCTCGATCCACTGGCCGACGACCGAGCAGAAGATGCGGCGGAAGTAGTCGTGCCGCGCATAGGAGAGGAAGCTGCGGGAGTCGGTGAGCATCCCGAGGAAGGTGCTCAGGTCGGCGGTCTGGGCGACGTTGACGATCTGGTCGATGATGCCCTGCTTGTGGTCGCAGAACCACCAGGCCGCGCCGCAGATCACATTCCGGAAGCTGCCCGCGATGGTCGAAAGGGCGGGGCAGGCGGTGGGGTTTAAGGAATACAGAATCGTCTTGGGCAGGCCGCCTTCCCGGTCTACCTTGTCGAGGATGGCGACGACGTCGTCGGAGGGGATGGCATCCCGGATGGAGTCGCCGCCGCAGTCGGCGCCGCACTGGGCAAAGAGGGCGGAGTTGGTGTTGCGCTTGACCGCGATATGCAGCTGCATGGCGAGGCCGCGCTTTTTATACTCCCTTGCGAGCCAGCAGTAGCACCAGCCGAGGAATTGATTGTAGGCGCAGGAAGAGACTTCCTCGCCCTTTAACGCCCTGCCGAGCGCTTCGGCGGCCTCCTCTTCCGTGCCGATGGCGGAGGGGAAGTTCTCAATGCCGACGTCGGTGAACCTGCAGCCCATCTCGCAGAAGAAGTCGAGCCGCTTGAGGACCGCTTCCTTCCAGGAGGTGAAATCCGTGATCTCGATGCCGGCCGCGGCCGAAAGGCGGGTGATGTACGCGCCGTAGGAGGGCTTGGTGATCATCATCAGGGTGTCGGGGCGGAAGGCGGGGGTGACGCGGGTCGCAAAGGACTTGTCCGCCGCGATGAGCTTGTGGTATTCGAGGGAATCGGCGGGGTCGTCGGTGGTGGAGAGGTATTCGACGTTGGAAAAAGCGATCAGCTTGCGGGGGGAGAGGTGCTTTTCCCGGATGACGGCGTTGGCGCGCTCCCGGATGGAGGCGGCGGTCTTGCCGTTTAAGGGGGTGTCGATGCCGAAAAAGAGCCGCAGTTCCATGTGGGTCCAGTGGTAGAGGGGGTTGCCGGCCGCGGTGGCGAGGGCTTCGGCGTACTTCTGGAACTTCTCGCCCCAGGAGGCGTCGCCGGTGATGTACTTTTCGTCGATGCCGTGGCAGCGCATCAGCCGCCATTTGTAGTGGTCGCCGCCTAAAAACATCTCGCCGATGTCGGCAAATTCCTTATCCTCATAGATCTCCTTGGGGGAGAGGTGGCAGTGGTAGTCGATGATGGGGAGGTGCTTGCAGGCGTTGTACAGCCGGACGGCAGTGTCGTTGGACAGCAGGTAGCGCGGGCCCATAAATTCGCTCATAATATCGCTCCGTTCTCAAGTTTTTTGGGGGTATTTGCGGTTTCTTCCATTATATCACGGATGTTTTCACAATGCGATTGCCAAAACCGGCAGATTGGATTGTAAAAAAAGCGATGATGCCGTTCATTCCGCAAGATAGGGGAGGAGGACGGAATAGGCGGAGAGCAGGGCGTCCAATCCTGTGCGGCAGTTGGCGGCGCTGGTCGAGGGGAGGGGAATGGCCGCTCGCCCGCAGACCGGCTCGATGTGGCGGCGGTAGAGCCGGGACGCCGTCCCGCCGGTGGTGAAGATGGCCCGGATCGGGGCGCCATCCAGGATGGGGCGGATGTCGTTCGGGACGGGATTGCGGATGGAGCTGTCGCTGGCGCCCGTAATTTCACAGCTGTGCAGCACGTCCCAGAGGGCGATGCGGTGGGAGAGGGCAAAGCGGCGGCGCTCCTCTGTCCCGCAGGGGAGCTCTTCCCCAAAGAGGGCGGCCATCACCGGCCAGAAGCGGTTCTGCGGGTGGGCGTAGTAGAAGCCCTCCTCCCGCGAGCGGGGGGAAGGCATCGAACCCAGGATGAGGACGGCTGAGCGGCTGTCCCAGACCGGGGCAAGGGGATGAACGACAGTTTCGGGCATAGGGCTCCCTCCTTCTTTGGCTACCCTGATTATACCCGCCGGAAGGGGGCTTGTCAAGCGGAGCAGATTCTGTCACAAAAGCCGAATTTTCCTGCATGGGCCAATTTCTCCCCCTCCGCGCCTTGTCAAAAAAAACAAAACGCGGTATAATAGATACCGTATTGTGTTTCGGAGTGTGGAAAGGACGGTTATGTATGAACAGAATCGGGTTTGACAATGACAAATATCTCGCCATGCAGTCGGAGCGGATCCGAGAGCGGATCGCCCAGTTTGGAGGAAAGCTCTATCTGGAATTCGGGGGCAAGCTTTTTGACGATTTCCATGCCTCCCGCGTGCTGCCTGGCTTTGCGCCGGACAGCAAGATCAAAATGCTGATGCAGATGAAGGATACGGCCGAGATTGTCATCGTCATCAACGCGGCGGACATTGAGAAAAACAAGGTCCGCGGCGACCTCGGCATCACCTACGACGTCGACGTCCTGAGACTGATGGACGCCTTCCACAGCAACGGGCTCTTTGTCGGCAGCGTCGTCATCGCCCAGTATTCCGGCCAGGCGGCGGCCGACGCCTTCCGCAAGCGGCTCGAATCCCTCGGCGTCCGCACCTACCTGCACTACCCCATCGCCGGCTACCCCGGCAACATCCAGCTCATTGTCAGCGACGACGGCTACGGCAAAAACGAGTATATCGAGACCTCCCGCCCCCTCGTCGTCGTCACCGCCCCCGGCCCCGGCAGCGGCAAGATGGCGACCTGCCTGTCCCAGCTTTACCATGAATATAAGCGGGGGGTCAAGGCGGGCTACGCGAAATTCGAGACCTTCCCCATCTGGAACCTCCCTTTGAAGCACCCGGTCAACCTCGCCTATGAGGCCGCCACCGCCGATTTGAACGACGTCAACATGATCGACCCTTTCCACCTCGACGCCTACGGCGAAACGGCGGTCAACTACAACCGCGACGTTGAGGTCTTCCCCGTTTTGAACGCGATCTTTGAAAAGATCGCGGGGGAAAGCCCCTACAAATCCCCGACCGACATGGGGGTCAATATGGCGGGCAACTGCATCTTTGACGACGAAGCCTGCCGGGAAGCCTCCAAGCAGGAGATCATCCGCCGGTACTACCACGCCCTCTGCGACCTGCGCACCGGCCGCGGCGGGGAGGAGGCGGTCTTTAAGGTCGAGCTGCTCATGAAGCAGGCGAAGATCGATACCGACCAGCGCGCCGTCGTCAAGGCCGCTGTCGAGCGGGCAACAGACAACGGCATGCCCGCCGCAGCCATCGAGCTGCCGGACGGGACCATCGTCACCGGCGGGACCTCGGATCTGCTCGGCGCTTCCTCGGCGGCGCTGCTCAACGCGCTCAAGGTGCTCGGCGGCATTCCGAAGGAGGTCCACCTCATCTCCCCCGAAACCATCGAGCCGATCCAGGACCTCAAGGTGCGGCACCTCGGCAACCAGAACCCCCGCCTCCACACCGACGAGATCCTCATCGCCCTTTCCATCGGGGCGGTGCAGAGCAGGGAAGCGGCCCTCGCCCTTGCCCAGCTCGAAAAGCTCAAAGGCTGCGAGGCCCATTCCTCGGTCATCCTCTCCCAGGTCGACGACGCCGTTTTCCGCAAGCTCGGCTTAAACCTCACCTGCGAGCCGGTCTATCAGACCAAGAAGCTGTACCATAAATAAAAAGGGGGGAAGGGCATGGACGGTGAAACCTGCTCTCTTTCCGGCTGCCCGGCGATTTCCGCCATTTATTTTGCCCTGCTGCAAAACGGATATGACTTTTACGCCATTGAGCGCGACCCGCTTACGGTGAACAGGCTGGGGAGCTTTATCTCGCCTGACCGCAGGGCGTACCCCTTCTTTTCGGAGGTCCGGCAGAATACCTGCGAAGCCTATCCCTACTGGCCGCGCGCCGCCCTGCTGGAAACCGCGGCCTTCTATACGGATTCCGCGCGCGGATGCTTTGCGGATTTTGACGCATATCAGCGCCGCGTACTTTCGGCTGAAAATATCTCGGACGCGGAAAGAAACGCGGCGTTCTGGGACTGGATTCCGCAATTCCCGGCAGCGCTCAAAGAAGTGCTGCAAAGCGGCGGCTTTCGCCGCTATTTGGAGTGGGAAACCGCCTGGACAGCGGGGCAGAACCGGAGCTGCCAAGCGGATTTGAACAGGATCGCGGATGTTTTTGCGTTTTGTAAAGAAAAATGGAATGTTCCGTTTCAGCGCTTCCAAATTGTCCTGAACCCGATCAAGTGCGTGTACTCCGCAGATTATCACCTGCAGAATGAAACTTTTATCGTCTGTTCGGGCGCGTTCCGCGAAGAGCCGGTCATCCACGAGCTGCTCCATCACGCCGTGCACCCGGCTGCTGCGCGCAGGAAAGATGAAGTTTTGCGATGCAGCTTCGGAGATCTCGAGCTTGACGCTTCGTACTATCTGGACGGCGGCGAGGCGGGAAAAATGAACGCCTTTGAGGAATATCTGGTGCGCAGGCTGACGGATAAAGTGTTCAGCGGAGATGCTCCCGAACATCTGGATGCGTTTTTGGATCACGAAATACTGCATCTGCAATGAGCGTTCCGTCGCGTCTTGTGAAGGAAAATCCGCCCTTTTCCCGTTTTCCCAGTATATCCGCCAAACTTACGGGGAACGCTAATGGCAATCTGATAGGAGGGAAGTCGCTGCATGGAAGAACAGGAAACGATCGATTTTTACGGGGCCGACATCCTGATGTCGCGGGGGATGGAGCGGGAGAAACAGTTCCTCCACCACCGGCGGGTGAGCTGCTACCAGCATTCGCTCCGGGTGGCGGACAAAAGCGTCCGCATTGCCAAGCGCTGCCGCATCCGGGTGAATATGAGCGCCCTTGTCCGCGGCGCGCTGCTTCATGACTATTTTCTCTACGACTGGCGGGAGCGGGACGGGGGGCACCGCCTGCACGGCTTCCGGCATCCCGGCCGCGCCCTGTGCAATGCCAGCGCGGATTTCACCCTCACCCCAAGGGAGCGGGACATCATCATAAAGCACATGTTCCCCCTCACCCTCAACCCGCCGCGCTACCGCGAAAGCTGGATCGTCACCCTGGCCGATAAGATCTGCGCGGTGGAGGAGCTATTGCCCGCCCGCCTTGTCCGGCTGCGGAGCTACCCCGCGGAATGAGCCTGCCCTCCATACAGAAGATCCCCCGCCGTCCTGTGCCGGACAGCGGGGGATTCCCTATTTGTGCGCCCGGCCGGGAGCCCTGTCCCGGACCGGCTCGACATACTCTTTTTCCCCGCAGGCGGGGCAGCGGAGGATCTTGCCGTTTACCGCGTTGACCGAAAAGATCATCCGCAGCAGCGGCGGCTTCCAGCAGTGCCCGCACTTCGGGCAGACAAAGTGTTCCCGGCGGTAGAAAATCGCGTATCGGACTGCCGCATAGACGATCGCAGCCGCCATAATGACCAGCACGACCGCCAAAAATGCCTGCTTCACAGTATCCATCTTTCCCACCCTCCTTTAATTTGCCTTTATGATAGCATATCCGGGAGGGCGTGTCAAGGGGTGAGGTGTCAGTCCTCCCCGAGGATCCGCCCGTCGGTCGTGACGGTAAATACCTGCCAGGGGATGAATTTGCCGCTGCGCTGGAGGGCGGTTTTGGCCGCGTGCTCGATGCCCCCGCAGCAGGGGACCTCCATCCGGACGATGGTGAGGCTCTGGATGTCGTTTTCGCGGAGGATGGCGGTCAGCTTGTCGGTGTAATCGCCCTCGTCGAGCTTGGGGCAGCCGATGAGGGTGATCCGGTTTTTGATGAAGCGGCCGTGGAAATTGCCGTAAGCGTATGCGGTGCAGTCGGCCGCGATGAGCAGGTGCGCGCCTGCAAAATAGGGGGCGTTGACCGGCACGAGCTTCAGCTGCACCGGCCACTGGGAAAGCTCGCTCTGTGCCGGGCCGCTGTGCGCAGACGCCGGTGCGGATGGGCGGCGGATCGCCTTGGACTGGGTCCCCGGACAGCCGCAGGGGAGAGGGGCCGCCTGTTTTGCGGCCTTTGCCGCCAGCACCGCCGCTTCGTCGTAGGCGGGGGCCTCCCGCTCCTCAAAGGAGATGGCCCCGGCCGGGCAGGCGGGCAGGCAGTCGCCCAGGCCGTCGCAGTAATCCTCCCGGAGCAGCTTCGCCTTTCCGTTCACCATGCCGATGGCGCCCTCGTGGCAGGCTTCGGCGCAGAGGCCGCAGCCGTTGCATTTTTCTTCGTCGATTTTGATAATCTTGCGGATCATATCGGAATTCCTCCTTGATTTCAGTGAGGGTCTTGACCTTACATCCCGATTATAGTACAATGGAAGGGAAAAATCAGTTGTAATTCCAACGAAAAGAGGAAAATATGGAGCAATATCTGGAAATTCTGCAAAAGTGCCCGCTGTTTGCCGGCGTGCCGGAGGCGGAGCTGCCCGGCCTGCTTGCGGCGGCCGGGGCGCAGATCCGGCGGTACGGGACCGGGTCGGTCCTGTTGCAGGCCGGGGAAACGGCCGAGCGGTTCGGAATCGTCCTTGCGGGGGCGGCGCAGCTCTGGAAGGAGGACTATCAGGGAAACCGCGCGCTGCTGGCCCGGCTGGAACCGGGAGAACCGTTCGCCGAGGTCTTTGCCTGCCTGGGGACGCCGCTGACTGTGACGGCCGAGGCGGCAGGGGAAACGGCGGTGCTCTGGCTGCCCTACGCCTCGATCGCGTTCCGCGGGGGACAGCTCTGTGAAAACCTGCTGCGCAGCTTTGCGGCCAAAAACCTCTTCCTGACCGGCCGGATCGAGCACCTTTCCAAACGCACGCTGCGGCAGAAGGCCCTTTCCTACCTCTCCGAGCAGTCGCTGCGGGCGGGAAGCCGCAGCTTCCGCATCCCCTTAAACCGCCAGGAGCTGGCCGACTACCTCGCCGCCGACCGCAGCGCCCTTTCGGCCGTCCTCTCTTCCCTTCGGGAGGAGGGAGTGCTGACCTTTCACAAAAACAGATTTACGCTGCTGTAGCGCCACGTGCGGCTGCGTTTTTGACAAATTTCAGCCCTTTTCGCCAAAGAATCCGCTTTCCTCTTGCCAGCAGCGGGCGGAATGTGGTATACTGAGACAGTACACACCCCACGCATTTGACACAAGAAAAGGAGACATATAGATGGAATACGGAACCCGCTTTAAGAAAGCGCTCTTCGGCGGTTTTGACCGGGAGGACGTCCTCCGCTGCTTTGAGGAGATGAACGCCAAAAATACGGAGGAACTCGAGGAGGAAAGAGCCGCGCGCAAAAAGGCCGAGCAGAAACTGGCTGCGGCTTCTGACCGTGCCAACGCGCTGGAAAAGGATAAGGAGGAGCTGACCTCCTCGCTCGATACGTGCCGTGCGGCCCTTGAGGAGGCGCAGCGCGTAAACGAGGAGCAGCGGCGCAGGCTCGAGCAGCTTCAGCAGGAGCTCAAATCCCTCCGCGCCCTCAATTCCGAGCTTTCGGTCAAGCGCAGCATCCTGGAGGAAAATAACCGTTCCCTCAAACAGAAGGTGGAGGAGCTCGAAGCGAGCGCTTCCAACGAGAAAGCCGGCCTGGAGATCAGCGAGATGATGCTCGAGGCCAAAAAGACCGCCGACAACATCATCGCCCGCGCCAACGAGAAGGCGGCCGCGGTTGAGGAAAACATCCGGGAGCGGAGCAGCTGGTTCGACGGCATGCTCGAGGATTTCCGCGGCAAGACCGCCGTGATGCGGGAGACCCTCAGCAAGACGGCCCAGGAGATCGGCGACCATCTTTTCGGGATCGAGCAGGAAGCGGAGAAGACCGCGGCGATGATGGAGGACAAGCCCCAGGAGCCCGCCGCGGAGGAAAAACCGGAGACAAAAGAGCCCGAGGGCGAGCCCGCCAAGCCGGACCAGAAGCCGGCTGAGGACCGGGAAAAAAACCCGTACAGCTTCCTTTTCCGCAAGTAAGCAGGGGAAGGAGCGGCTGTCATGAACAAAAAAGAGCTGGCAAACGCCGCCGTCGAAGCCCTCGAACGGGTCTACCCCGATGCGGTCTGTTCGCTGGAATACGAGAAGCCCTACGAGCTGCTGATCTCCACCCGCCTGTCCGCCCAGTGCACCGACGCGCGGGTCAACATCGTCACCAAAGAGCTGTTTGCGAAATACCCGACCCTGCAGTCGATCGCGGAGGCCGACCTCGCCGATATCGAGACGATCATCAAGCCCTGCGGCCTTTTTCACACCAAGGCGCGGGACATCATCGCCCTTTCCCAGATGCTCATCCGGGACTACGGCGGCGAGCTGCCCGACAGCATCGGGGAGCTGGTAAAGCTCCCCGGCATCGGCCGTAAGACGGCAAACCTCATCATGGGAGACGTCTTCCATCAGCCGGGCGCCGTCGTCACCGACACCCACTGCATCCGCATCTGCGGGCGTCTGGGGCTCATCTCGGTCAAGGATCCGTACAAGGTGGAGCTCGCCCTGCGGGAAATCCTCCCGCCGGAAAAGAGCAACGATTTCTGCCACCGCCTCGTCCACTTCGGCCGGGAGTTCTGCAAGGCGCAGTCGCCGCAGTGCACCGTCTGCCCGCTGCTCGGCATCTGCGAGCAGCACCTCGACTTCAAAAAATAGGGAAATATGGAACAAGCGCCCCCCTGAACCTGTATAAGGAGGGAAATGCCGGATGGATCCGTATGTTGAGCTCAAAGAGATTGATAAGGAAAATATCGAGGAAGTCCTGGCGCTCGAAGTTTCCGCGCAGCAGCGTGACTTTGTGCAGACGCCCGCTGTTTCCCTGGCAAAAGCATGGGCATATAAACAGACGGCCTTCCCGTTTGCCGTATACGCGCAGGATATGCTCGTGGGCTTCATTATGCTGGGGTATTATGAGCAGAAAGGCCAGTATACGGTGTGGCAGTTTTTGATAGACGCGCGCTACCAGCACAAAGGGTATGGCAGAGCCGCGCTTGCGCTCGGGATACAGTTTTTAAGGGACCGCTTCCACGCGGCAGAGGTGTATCTGGGCGTAAAATTTCAGAACAGCATCGCAAAAAACTGTACGCTTCCGCCGGCTTTGTCGAAACCGGGGAAAAGACCGACACGGCGGTTGAGATGAAGCTGGTGATTGGCGATACATAACGGCAAATTGCCGGAAACAGGAAAGGGGGAGGCGCATGGGAGGGAACATCCCTGTCCTGCAGACCGAGCGGCTCATCCTGCGGGAATTTGCGCGGGACGATCTGGAGGACTTTTTCAAAATTTTCCGGGATGAGGAGGCCAATACCTTCCTCCCCTGGTTCCCGGTCAAAACGCTGGAGGAAGCGCGCGCTTTTTTCGCTAAGCGGTACGAAAGCCCTTTCTGCGGCTGCCGTTACGCCGTCTGCCGGAAAGAGGACGGCCGTCCCGTCGGCTATGTCAACGTGAGTTTTACAGGCGGGCACGACTTCGGCTACGGCCTGCTGCCGGAATTCTGGGGCAGGGGGATCATGACCGAAGCCGGCCGAGCGGTGATTGCGCAGCTCAGGCGGGACGGCGTCGATTTTATCACAGCCACCCACGACCGCAACAACCCCCGCAGCGGCGCGGTGATGCGGCGGCTCGGGATGCGCTACTGCTACTCCTACGAGGAGCAGTGGCAGCCCAAAAATTTCCCGGTCATCTTCCGGATGTACCAGTTAAACCTCGACGGGCAGGAGGACCGCGTCTACCGGGGTTACTGGGACAGCGCGGCCGTCCGCATGGTCGAGGAGGGGCTCGGGCCGGATTTTGCCGAAAAATCTTGACAAACTGTTCACACTGTGCTAAAATATATGTCGAATCAGGGGTGCTGGCCGCCGCGGGCATTGCGCTGCGGGCTGCCGGCTGAGAGAAACAGTTGTTTCAACCCTCGAACCTGAGTGGGTAATCCCACCGTAGGAAGATTTGATCTGTTCGTCAAATGACTGCCGCGGGGATGCCCTGCGGCTTTTTTTGCGCGCAGGCGTACCAGGAGAGAGGGAACCTGAAATTTTATCAAAAGGAAGGTTCCGCATGCAAACCAATCAGAACAAAACCATTCTCCGTCTCACCGAGAGCGGCATCCTGCTCGCGATCGGCATCCTCCTCGATACTTTCTTAAAGTTCGACGCCACCTGGCTGTACGGCGGGTCGATCACGGCCTGCTCGATGCTTCCGCTGGTCATCATCGCCTACAAGTACGGCGTGGCCTGGGGCTCCCTTTCCGGCGTTGTGCACGGCCTCATCACCATGATGATCTCCGGCGGCCGTGCAGGCGGCCTGGCGGCGATGATCGAGGAAAACGGCGGTCTTGTGACCTTTATCTGGGTGCTGCTGCTCGACTACATCCTCGCCTTTGCGGCGGTCGGCCTGGCCGGGTTCGCGCCGAAGTTTACAAACAGCGTCCCCTCCGCCTTGATGCTGGGCGCGGTTTTCGGGCTGGTCGGACGGTTCATTTTCCACGTTCTTTCCGGCTTCCTCCTCTTCGGCGGCTATGCCGAGTGGTTCTTCGGCGAGGCCGTCACCTGGGGCGGCTGGTTCCTTGAAAACCTGCACGGGCAGCTGCTTTACTTTGTCTACTCGGTCATCTACAACGGGCTTTACATGGTGCCGGAAATCATTATCACCGCAGCCGGCGGCCTGCTGGTCGGGAACGCGCTCAAACCGCAGCTCCTCAAAAACCGCACCAATCGCTGGGCCAAAAAAGAAACCAAATAAATCCTGTTCAGAAGGGCGCCATTTTTGTGGCGCTCTTTTTGTTTCCAATTTGGGCATAAAAAAGCCATCCGTCCTGCCTTATACAGAACGGATGGCCATTTTGTTTGCTATTTTGCAAAGTATTCATGCAGATCGATGATCCGCTGGTTGCTGCTGCCGCGGTAGAGCAGATCGAGGTCCCGCAGTTTTTCAATATAGGGACCGTCAATCAGCACGTCGCACAGATGGAGCAGCTCGCCGATGGCGGGGCGCTCCTTCGAGAGCTCCAGAAGCTGCTCGAGGGTGTACCCGGAAAAGGCGTAGACCGTTTTCCCCATCTCCCGCACAGCCTTCGCGAGGGGAAGGAGGGCCTCCGGCTGGCAGAAAGGCTCGCCGCCGGAGAGGGTGATGCCGTCGAGGAGGGGGTCGGCTGCGATCTCCCGCAGCATCGCGGGGATATCCGCGTCATACCCGCCCGCGAAATCATGGGTCTGCGGGTTGTGGCAGCCGGGGCAGTGGTGCGGGCAGCCCTGGGTAAAGACTGTGTACCGGATGCCGGGGCCGTCGACGATTGACTCGGAGACGATGCCGCTCAGACGGAGCTTAGATGCAGTGCTTGACACGGTCTCTCTCCTCGGCGCGTTTGGCGTTGTTGAAGCGCTCGGTGGTGCCGACCAGGTAGCCGGTGATGCGGCGGATCCGCTCGAAGGCGACGCCTCTGCCGACGGTTTTCTCGTTCTGCTCTTTTTTGATCTCTGTCATGATGCTCAATCTCCTTTGGTTTTATGGAATACAAATTTTGGCGGGTTAGTGGGTGCAGTCATAGTGCAGGGGGACGTCGGGATACTTCTTGCGCAGTTCGTTTAAGCGCTCGATGGTCACCGGCTCGCCCTCGCGGCGGCCGCAGCGGGGACAGACGTCGTTGATGACGCCGGTGTAGCCGCAGACCGGGTCGCGGTCGACGGGGTGGTTGACCGATCCGTAGCCGATGCCGGCCTCCTTCATGCAGCGGATGATCGACTCGAAGGCCTTGAGGTTTTTGCAGGTGTCGCCGTCAAGCTCCACGTAGCTGATGTGGCCCGCGTTGGTGAGAGCGTGGTAGGGGGCCTCGATCTGGATCTTCTGATAGGCCTTGATGGGGTAGTAGACCGGGACGTGGAAGGAGTTGGTGTAGTATTCCCGGTCGGTGATGCCGGGGATCTTGCCGTAGATCTTCTGGTCGATGCGGACAAACCGTCCGGAAAGCCCCTCAGCCGGGGTGGCGAGCAGGGTGAAGTTGAGGCCGGTCTTTTCGGACTCCTCGTCCATCCGGCGGCGCATGTGGGAGATGATCTCGAGGCCCAGGCGCTGGCTTTCCTCGCTCTCGCCGTGATGCTTGCCGGTCAGGGCTTTTAAGGTCTCGGCCAGACCGATGAAGCCGACGCTTAAGGTGCCGTGCTTGAGGACCTCGGCGACGCTGTCGTCCATTGTGAGCTCATCGGAATCGATCCAGATGCCCTGGCCCATCAGGAAGGGGTAGTTGCGGACCTTCTTGCTGCACTGGATCTTGAAGCGGTGGAGGAGCTGGCGGATCACCAGATCGATCCGGTCGTTGAGGATCTGGTAGAAGCGGTCCAGGTCGCCCTTGGCTTCGATGCCGATGCGGGGAAGGTTGATGGAGGTGAAGCTCAAGTTGCCGCGGCCGCAGGTGACTTCCTTCGAGGGGTCGTGATGGTTGCCCATGACCCGGGTGCGGCAGCCCATGTAAGCGACTTCGGTGTTATAATCGCCCTCCTTGTAGTATTGGAGGTTGAAGGGCGCGTCGATAAAGCTGAAGTTGGGGAAAAGGCGCTTGGCCGAGGTTTTGATGGCCAGCTGGAAGAGCTCGTAGTTGGGATCGCCGGGGTTGTAGTTGATGCCCTCCTTGACCTTGAAGATCTGGACGGGGAAGATGGGGGTCTCGCCGTCGCCCAGGCCGGCGTCGGTGGCCAGCAGGAGGTTGCGGATGACCATCTGCGCCTCCGGGGAGGTGTCGGTGCCGTAGTTCACAGAGGAGAAGGGAACCTGTGCGCCCGCGCGGGAGTTCATGGTGTTTAAGTTGTGGACAAACGCCTCCATCGCCTGGTAGGTGCACTTGTCGGTCTCCCGATAGGCGGTATCCGCGGCGTAACGGTGGGCAGCGGCGGCCAGCTCCGGGGAGATCTCCTGGAAGCCGTTTTCCCGCTGGTGGGCGGGCAGAACCTCGGCAAGCCGCCGGCCGAATTCCTCCGCAGCTCCGATGGAGACGGGGACGGGGATCTTCTCTTCCATCGCGGCGCAGAGGGCTTCCGCGTCGGAAAGGCTCATGCCGGCCTTGAGCTGGATGAACTGGGCAAGCGCCCGGTAATACTCCTTGCGGTAGGTCTTGGCGACGCCGGGAGCCATCGAATAGTCGAAGTTCGGGATGCTCTGGCCGCCGTGCATCTCGTTCTGGTTGGCCTGGATGGCGATGCAGGCGAGGGCGGAGTAGCTGATGATCGACTTCGGCTCCCGCAGGCATCCGTGCCCGGTGAAAAAGCCGTTGTGGAAGAGCTTTACGAGGTCAATCTGGCAGCAGGTCTCGGTGAGCATGTAGAAATCCTTGTCATGGATGTGGATGTCGCCGTTGATGTGGGCGGCGGCAATGTCCTTCGGGAGGATGTAGTTGTCCATGAAGTACTTGGAGCCCTCAGAGCCGTATTTGAGCATGGTGCCCATCGCGGTGTCGGCGTCGATGTTCGCGTTTTCCCGCTTGATGTCGGCGTCCTTGGCGTAGGCGAAGGTCAGCTCCTTGTAGATATCCATGAGGTCGGCTTCGCTCTGGCGGATCTTGGCGTGCTCGGCGCGGTAGAGGATGTAGGCCTTGGCGGTCTTGGCGTAGTCGGCGGCGATGAGCGCCTCCTCCACTTTGTCCTGCACCTGTTCGACGGTGGGGATCTCGTCCTGCGGCAGGCTGGCGACGACCTGGGCGGTCAGCGCCTTGAGCTGGGCGGGAGGGATCTTCTCGTCCCGGACGGCAATACTCGCCTTGTGGATGGCGTCCTCTATCTTCTGGGGATTGAAGGCGGCCAGGTCGCCATTTCGTTTTCGAATCTGGGTAATCATTCTGGGTCCTCTTTCTCTCAGTTACTCGGCGGGGCTGAAAAGGCCGCAAAATATAACGGAAAGTACCGGCGATGCGGGATTTCCCGTTCTGTATAACTATATGTTGTGGTCGCTGTCTCAGCACATCCCTGTATCTTGTATCACTATCATAAAGCAAAACGAAGCAAAAGTCAAGAGTTTCTTTTGGATTTTTGAGAATACCAAAACAAAGTGAAGGGCTGCTTTAAGAATTACACGCAAAGCGGGGTGGGGGAAAACTTTTCCAAAAGCTGAAAAAAGGTTTGTCAAGACACCCTTCCTGTGATATAATAACCCCAGGGATTGTGCATATAGAGGTGCATGCACGGCTGCGCGGATGAATTTTTCCCGTAAGGCTTTCCATTTTCTAACATTTGTGCTATAATGAAGAGTGATTTTAAAAAGCAGAATGACGGACCAGAAAGGACCCTGCATTTGAAAAAGACAAGGATTTTGGGGATCGACCCCGGCTATGCCATCGTCGGCTGCGGCGTGCTTGAATACAACGGGCGGGATTTCCTGACCCTTGACTACGGAGCGGTCACTACGCCGGCCGGCGCCGAGTTCACCGCCCGGCTGCTCGCCATCTACGACGGCGTCCGCGAGCTTTTGGAGCGTTACCGCCCCGACGCGATGGCGATCGAGAAGCTCTTTTTCAACACCAACCAGAAGACGGCCATCGACGTGGCGCAGGCGCGGGGGGTCATCCTCCTGGCGGCCCGCCAGTACGGGGTGCCGGTTTTTGAATATACGCCGCTGCAGGTCAAGCAGTCGGTCGTCGGCTACGGACGGGCGGTCAAGCAGCAGGTCATCGAGATGACAACCCGGCTGCTAAATCTCAAAAAGACCCCCAAGCCGGACGACGTCGCCGACGCGCTGGCCATCGCCATCTGCCACGCGCACTCGTCCTGCTCCCAGCTGGGCGGTGCGTTCCAGCAGATCGTTTCCCAAAAGCTCTGACCTGAAAGGATGGAATCACCATGATCTACAGTCTCCGCGGCAGGCTCGCCGCAGTGGAGCCGAACCTCGCCGTGATCGAGTGCGCCGGGGTCGGCTACGGGGTGCGGACAAGCGCGGTCACCGTTTCCCGCCTTCCCGCCATCGGGGCGGAGGCGATGCTTTACACCCACCTGCACATTTCGGAAAACGCCCTCGACCTGTTCGGGTTCTACGACCAGAACGAGCTGTCCTGTTTCAAGATGCTCATCTCGGTGACCCGGGTGGGGCCGAAAGCCGCGCTCTCCATCCTGTCGGGGGTGACGCCGGAGCGGTTCGCCCTCTGCGTCGCGTCCGGGGACGCGAAGACCATCGCCAAGGCGCCGGGGATCGGCCTCAAGACCGCCCAGCGCATCATTTTGGAGCTCAAGGACAAGATGGCCAAAGAACAGGCGGTCTCCGGCTTCGGGGAGAGCATTCTGCCCGACGCGGCGGATGCTTCCAACGCGGGGGAGGCAATCGCGGCGCTGGTTGTGCTGGGGTACGCCCAGAGCGATGCGGCTTCGGTCATCATGAAGCTCGATCCCGCGATGTCGGTGGAAGATATGATCAAGGCCGGGCTGCGCGCGCTGGCCATGCAGTAAGGATACAGGAGCTTGCGCTATGTTTGAATCGCAGATCGACCGCGAGGAGATGGATTTCGAAAACCGCATCACCTCGCCGGACTATCACGGCAGCGACGCGGACGTCGAGTTTACCCTGCGGCCGCAGTCACTCGCTGAATATATCGGGCAGGACAAGGCCAAGGAGAACCTCTCGGTCTACATCGAGGCCGCCAAGCGCCGGGGAGAGGCGCTTGACCATGTGCTGCTCTACGGGCCGCCCGGCCTCGGCAAGACGACCCTCTCCCAGATCATCGCAAACGAGATGAACGTCAATTTAAAGGTTACCTCCGGCCCCGCCATTGAGAAGCCCGGCGACCTCGCCGCGCTGCTGACAAACCTCGGGGAGAACGACGTCCTCTTCATCGACGAGATCCACCGGATGTCCCGGGCGGTGGAGGAGGTCCTCTACCCGGCGATGGAGGATTTCGCGCTGGACATCATCATCGGCAAAGGGCCGTCGGCCCGTTCCATCCGCCTGGACTTAAAAAAATTCACCCTGGTCGGCGCGACGACGCGGGCGGGGCAGCTCACCTCGCCGCTGCGGGACCGCTTCGGGGTGATGCTGCGCCTCGAGCTCTACACCCCGGAACAGCTCTGCGACATCATCATGCGCAGCGCCGGCATCCTCGCCATCCCATGCGAGCGGGAGGGGGCGCTCGAGCTTGCCCGCCGCTCCCGCGGGACGCCGCGCATCGCAAACCGGCTGCTCAAGCGGGTGCGGGATTTCGCCCAGGTCATCGGGGACGGCACCATTACCAAAGAGATTGTCGCGACCGCCCTTTCCCGCCTTGAAGTGGACGAGCTGGGGCTCGACAACATGGACCGCCGGCTGCTGACCATGATGATCCGCAACTACAACGGCGGGCCGGTCGGACTGGAGACAATGGCCGCAGTGCTGGGGGAGGAGGCCGTCACCATCGAGGACGTCTGCGAGCCGTACCTCATGCAGCTCGGCTTCCTCGCCCGCACCCCGCGCGGAAGATGCGTCACCCCGCTCGCCTACCGGCACCTCGGCATTGACCGGCCGGACGGGCAGCAGATGCTGTAGGAGGTTTTTATGGAACTGCCGGTCATCCGCGATTACGCGGGCTTCTGCCGCACCCTCCCGATTGCGGGATTCGCCCTCGCGGGCGGCGCGGACGAGGGGATTTTTTCCATCGCCTCCCGCTTCGGCCCGGAAATCCGCTCCCACACCGGCGACCCGGAGACAGACCCCTGGATCTGGCGGGTCCGCGCGCCGCAGGAGGGCGGGGAGCTGCTCTACGGGAAATTCTTTTTCCAAAAGGGCGGCTGGATTGCCCGGGACTGGCTGCCGGACTTTCTCGCTGTCCGGCAAAACGGACGGGACTTTGCCGATTTTTACGCCGCCGGCGAGGCTTCCCGCCTGGAAAAGCGGATTTATGAAGCCCTTTCCGCCGGCCCCCTCCCGCAGCACATCCTGAAGAGGGAAACCGGCTGCGGGCGGGAGGATGCGGCCGCTTTCGAGCGGGCGCTTGTCCGGCTGCAGGGGCGGCTTTTCCTCATTCCTTGCGGCGAATGCCGCAAGCGTTCGAAAAAAGGGGAGCCCTACGGCTGGCCGGTCACGATTTACGATCTCCCGGAGCGGGTTTTCGGGGAGGCGCTCTGCGGCCCGGGGAGGGAAATCTCCCCGCGCGCGGCGGCAGAGCGGATCGCGGGCCGGGTTCTGGAACTGAATCCCGCGGCGCAGGAGCGGGACATCCGCAGGTTTTTGACCGTGATTTAGTCAGCTTGAAGATATTTTGATAAAGGAGCGTAGCCATCCATGCGAATTGCCTCAGACTGGGCAGGATATGAAATGATCGACACTTCCGGCGGGGAGAAGCTGGAGCGGTGGGGGGAGGTCGTCCTCATCCGCCCCGACCCGCAGATCATCTGGAACACCCCGCGGGAGAACCCCCTCTGGCGGCAGGCACACGCCCGCTATTTCCGTTCGGAAAAGGGGGGCGGGCACTGGGAAAACTACCGGAAAGCCCCCGCCTTCTGGGAGCTTGCCTACAAGGATCTGACCTTCAAGATCTCCCCGACCGGCTTTAAGCACACCGGCCTTTTCCCCGAGCAGGCGGTCAACTGGGACCTCTTCCGGCGGCTGATCGCCGGGGCGGGGCGGCCGGTTTCGGTCCTCAATCTCTTCGCCTACACCGGCGGGGCGACGCTCGCCTGCGCGGCGGCGGGGGCAACAGTCTGCCATGTCGACGCCTCCAAGGGGATGGTCGCCTGGGCCAAGGAGAACGCGGCCCTTTCCGGCCTCTCCGACCGGCCGGTCCGCTGGATTGTCGACGACTGCGAGAAATTCGTGGCGCGGGAGATCCGGCGGGGACGCCGCTACGACGCCATCATCATGGACCCGCCCTCCTACGGCCGCGGGCCGGGGGGAGAGGTCTGGAAGCTCGAGGAATCGGTCTACGGGCTTGTCGACCTCTGCGCGGGAGTGCTGTCCGAGCGGCCGCTCTTTGTCGCCCTCAACTCTTATACGACCGGGCTTTCGCCGTCGGTCATGGCATATCTGCTCGGCGCGACGGTGGGCAAACGCTTCGGCGGCTCGGTTTCTGCCGATGAGATCGGTCTGCCGGTCACCGGGACCGGCCTGGCTCTGCCCTGCGGTTCGACTGCGCTTTGGACCGAGCAGCCGCTAGAAACCTGCTGAGAAAGGATGATTCCGCATGGGGGAACCCATTATCAACGCAACCCAGGTCTATTTTGACTATCAGAACGAGGAGGACGGGACCGTATTCCCGGTCCTCAAGGGGATCGACCTCAAGATCCGGGACGGCGAGTTTGTGGCGGTGCTCGGCCATAACGGCTCGGGCAAATCGACCTTCGCCAAGCACTGCAACGCCATCCTCCTCCCCACCTCAGGCGACGTCTTGGTCGCTGGCATCAACACCAAGGAGGAGGACCGGCTTTTTGACATCCGCCAGAATGTCGGGATGGTCTTCCAGAACCCGGACAACCAGATCGTCGCCACCATCGTCGAGGAGGACGTCGCTTTCGCCCTTGAAAACATGGGCGTCGAACCGGCAGAGATCCGCCGCCGGGTGGACGAGGCCTTAAAGCAGGTCGAAATGTACGAATACCGCGAGCACGCGCCGCACCAGCTTTCGGGCGGGCAGAAGCAGCGGGTCGCCATCGCGGGGATCTTAGCCATGCGGCCGCGCTGCATCGTCCTCGACGAGCCGACCGCCATGCTCGACCCCAAGGGCCGCCGGGAGGTCATGAAGACCATCCGCCAGCTCAACCGGGAGCACGGGACGACCGTCGTCCTCATCACCCACTACATGGAGGAAGCCGCGGTTTCCGACCGGGTCGTCGTCATCGACAATGGGGAAGTGCTGCGGGACGGCACGCCGAAACAGGTCTTCTCGGAGGTCGAGCTGCTCAAGTCGGTCGGCCTCGACGTCCCCCAGGTGACCGAGCTCGTCTACGAGCTGCGCAAGGAGGGGGTCGACCTGCCGCAGGACATCCTCACCGAGGAAGAGTGCTATGAGGCCATCAAGGGCCTTTTGACAAAGGGCGACGCTTCAGAAGGGAATGATAAGACTTGATGATAAAAATTGAAAACCTCACCCACCGGTATTCGGTGGGAACCCCCTTCGAGAAGGTCGCGGTCGACCATGTCAATCTGGAGATCGAGGGCGGGGAAATCGTCGGGGTGATCGGCCACACCGGCTCGGGCAAATCCACCCTCATCCAGCATTTAAACGGGCTCTTAAAGCCGACCGAGGGCCGGGTCTTCATCAACGGCCAGGATATCTGGGCGGATAAGAGCAAGATGCGGCAGGTCCGTTTCGACGTCGGGCTGGTCTTCCAGTACCCGGAGTACCAGCTCTTTGAGGAAACCGTTTATAAGGACATCGCCTTCGGCCCCAAAAACATGGGCCTTGGGGAAGAGGAGATCCGCGAGCGGGTGACAAAGGCCGCCGAATTTGCCGGCCTGCGGCCCGAACTTCTGGAAAAAAGCCCCTTCGAGCTCTCGGGCGGGCAGAAGCGGCGGGCCGCCATCGCGGGGGTCATCGCGATGGAGCCGAAGGTTCTCATTCTCGACGAGCCGACCGCCGGCCTCGATCCCAAGGGCCGCAACAAGATCCTGAACCAGATCAAAAACTACCATGAACAGGTCGGCAACACCATCCTCCTTGTCTCCCACAGCATGGAGGACGTCGCCATGTTCGCCGATAAGGTGCTGGTGATGAACCAGGCGAAGATTTTTGCCTACGACACGGTCGAGAACGTCTTTGCGCGCAGCGAGGAGTTAAAGAGCATCCGCCTGTCGGTGCCGCAGATCACAAACGTTTTCCACCGCTTAAACGAGGAAGGCTACCCGGTGCCGCGCAACGTCTACACCGTCGCCTACGCCAAGCGCAAGCTGCTCGCAGAACTGGAAAAGGAGGGGAAGCTCCATGCTTAGAGACATCACCATCGGCCAGTATTTCCCCGGCCACTCCGTCCTGCACAAGCTCGACCCGCGGGTCAAGATTCTGCTGACCCTCGCCTATATCGTCCTGCTCTTTTTTGTCCAGAGCTATCTCGGCTTTGCGGTTTCGATCATTTTTCTGGGAATCTGCTACGCGGTTGCCAGAATCCCGCTGAAAATGATTTTAAAAAGCCTGAAGCCGATCATCCCCATCCTGATCTTCACCGGTATCCTCAATATGCTCTTTGTCAACACCGGCGAACCGTTTTTCAAATGGGGGATCTTCTCCCTTTCCTGGAGCGGGATTGATATGGCGCTCACAATGGCAATCCGGGTGGTCTGCCTGATCGCGGCGGCTTCGCTTCTGACCTACACGACCTCCCCGATTTCGCTGACCGACGCCATCGAACGGCTGTTGAAGCCGCTGCGAGTCTTCAAATTCCCGGTGCATGAGCTCGCGATGATGATGTCCATCGCCCTGCGCTTCATCCCGACCCTGGTCGAGGAGACCGACAAGATCATGTCCGCCCAGAAGGCGCGCGGCGCCGACCTCGAATCCGGCGGGCTGATGCAGCGGGCGAAGGCGCTCATCCCCATCCTGATCCCGCTCTTTATCTCGGCCTTCCGCCGGGCGGAGGAGCTGGCGCTCGCGATGGAATGCCGCTGCTACCACGGCGGCGAGGGGCGCACCAGGATGAAGCAGCTGCACATGGGCGGGCGCGACGCCGCGGCGGCCTGCGTCACCGTCGCGCTGATGGGAATCGTGATCGGCCTTAATTACCTGCCCATCCCCTGGTGACACGATGCGCAAGCTGCTTTTTGAGATCGCTTACCGCGGCGACCGCTATCACGGCTACCAGGTGCAGCAGAACGCCCATACCGTCGCCGAAACCATCCAGGACGCCGTCGAGGCGGTTTTCAAGCGGCGGGAGGGAATCGTCGGCTGTTCCCGCACCGACGCGGGGGTGCACGCGAATCAGTATTTTTTCCACATGCTGACCGAAAGCGGCATCCCGGAACAGGCCGCGGTCATCGCCCTCAATAACCTCCTGCCCGGCGACATCGCGGTCCTGAGCTGCCGGGAGGTGCCGGCGGATTTTCACGCGCGGTACTCGGTCGCGGCGAAGGAATACCTCTATAAGATCTGGGATGCGCCGGTCCGCAGCCCCTTCCTCGACGGACTGGCCCTCCACAACAGGCGCCGCCTCGACGAGGGGCTTTTGCACCGCTGTGCGCAGGAATTTCTGGGCGAGCACGATTTCATCGGCTTCTGCAGCGCGGGCGGCAAGATGCACGACACGGTGCGGACTATCTACCAAACTTCGGTGACGAGGACGGGGGATCTGGTCGAATTCCGGGTGCTGGGCAGCGGGTTCCTCTACAACATGGTGCGGATCATGGTGGGGACGCTGCTTTTAGCCGACCTCGGCAGGCTGCGGGAGGGGGATGTGACCCGGATCCTCGCGTCTAAGGACCGCAGCCAGGCGGGAATCACCGCCTCCCCGGCAGGGCTTTACCTGAACCGGGTATTTTATCAAGAAGGTGCGTTAGGAGGCCGCAGTGAGAAAGAAAGCGAACAATCCGAAGGAAACGACCTATGATATCGAAAGCTACCGCCGGAAGAAAAAGCGCGAAAAGCGGATCCGCCGCCTTTTGCAGCTGCTGGCGGTTCTCCTGCTGGTCGGCGGCGCGGCAGGATTCTTCTATCTCTATTCCCGGTACGACCTGGGGGCGCTGCTCCAGTCCGGGCAGGCGCAGAGCGATGCTTCCGCCTCCCAGTCGGGGACGGTGCAGACCGGGAGCTTTCCGGTCTATCTGGACGCGGTCAGCCCGCTGGAAATCGAGCTCTTCGGCGACGGGATGATCCTCCTCACAAACGAGGAAGCCGCGGTGCTGGGCGGCGACGGGAGCGTCTCCTCCCAGTTTGTCCACACCTATACAAACCCGGTGCTGCGGACCGGCGACAGCCGATACCTCCTCTATGACCGCGGCGGGTACGGGTACCGGGTGCAGAATGCGCGGGAGACCATCGCCGAAGGGCGGACGACCGACACCATCCTGAGCGGGGCCTGCGGGCACGATTCCACCTTCGCGCTGGTCACGTCGGCGAGCCGGTATGCCGGCAGCGTGCAGGTGTACGGCAAAAACGGGCGGGAACTCCTCTCCTGGTACAGTTCGGAGCAGATCATCGACCTGGCCTTTTCCCCGGACGACCGGTATCTGGCTGTCGCTACCGTTGTGTTTGACAATGCGGGCAGCTTAAACGCCAGGGTCCATCTCTTTGACCTCGACCGGGAGGAAGAGGTCGCGTCGGCTGATTTCAGCGATGCGGTGCCGCTCGCTGTCAATATTCTCGAGGGCGGGGCAGTCCATCTGGTGACCGACACCTTCCTCGGCATCCTTTCGGAGGATTTTTCCGAGCAGTCGAAGGTGCCGTATCTTCAGACGCTGCGCAAGTATCAGTTCAGCCACACGGCGACGCTGCTTGTCACCTCCAGCGCAAATGAAGTGTCGTCCACCCTCTCCCTCGTTTCAGAAAACGGGGAGAAAAAGGAGCAGACTGTCCGCAATTCGGTCACCGACGTTTCGCTGAGCAGCGAAGGGCTCTGCGTGCTGGCCGGAGGGAGCGCCCGGGTGTATTCGCCGGAGCTCGAGATGGTCCAAACCGAGCAGGTCGCAAACGATGTGTTTCAAATTCTTTACAGCGGAGGAGAGATCTATACCATGAGCAGCAGCATGCTCGACCAGCTTTCCCGCGCGTCCGGGGAGACGGACAGCGCTTCTTCCGCTCCCGCGCAAACTTCTTCCGAGGAGGGATCTGACGAGTGAATATCGTTTCCATTATCCTGGACGCCGCTTTTGTCGTGACCGTCCTTGTCATGATCCGGTCGGCTTACCGCAGGGGATTTCTGCAGAGCGTTGTGCAGACGATCGGCTATATTGCGGCGTCGATACTCGCCTTCTGGGGAAGCCGGGTGCTTTCCGAAGCGGTCTATCAGCTCTTTTTCCGGGACAGCCTGCGGGGAAAGCTCGAGGAGGCGCTCATTGCGGCGTCGGACAGCGGCGATTTGGCCGAGCGGCTGCAAAAGGTCGCCGAAACGCTGCCGCAGTTTTTGCAGAACCTTCTCTCCTCGTCAGGGATGGGCCCGGACGCGCTGGCGGAGCAGCTGCACGGATCGGTTGAGGAATCGGCGGCCCAGTTAAGCAACGTGATCCTCGAGACGGCGATTCACCCGCTTCTCACCATGCTCCTGCAGGGGATCTGTTTCCTCATTCTTTTCAGCGCGGCGATGGTGCTGGTGCGCTGCCTGGTGAAGCTCCTGCGCGGCGTCCGCCACATTCCGCTGGTCGGCACCCTGAACGCGGTGCTGGGCGGGGTCATGGGCCTGATACAGGCCGCGGTGATCTGGTTTGTCGTGGCAGTTGCGATCGATTTTATCATCGCGCTGACGGGCGGTTTTGACTGGCTGAATGCGCAGACAGTGCAGGAAGGTTTCATTTTCCGCCATTTCTACGCGCTGGTGCGCAGCGTTTTCTCAAGCTTCACTGAAATTTGACGACTGGAGGAGGCCGCCCACATGAATATTCCCAATCTATTGACGATCATCCGCATCCTGATGGTCCCCGTATTTGTCTATACCTATCTGCATGTCCCGCCGGAGCTTTCCTATGTTCCGGTGCTGCTGCTCCTGTTCTCGGGGCTGACCGATGTCGCAGACGGGTTCATCGCCCGCCGCTTCCACATGATCACCCCGCTGGGGCGGTTCCTCGATCCGGTGGCGGATAAGCTGACCATTGGGGCGGCGGTAATCTGCCTGGCGCTGCGCCACTGGGCGCTTTGGATTCTGGTCGGCGTCTATGTGGTCAAAGAGGTGACGCTGGCCCTCATCGGGCTTGCCCGGCTGAAGAGCTGGCGCAATTCGATCGCGGCAAAATGGTACGGGAAGGCCTCCACGGTTTTGCTGTACGCGCTGATGGTGATGGTCATGCTCTGGACCGATATTCCGGAGCCGGTCATCCTGGTTTTGATGATTCTGCCGCTCATTTTCATTATTTTGTCATTTATTTTTTACCTCAAAGAGATTAACATCCACAAAAATCAGTTATAATAGAAAGTATGGGTACCGTACATAGCATCCCTGCGGTTATCCAGGAAAGGAAATCACGGAAAGTATGGATATGTTGTGCTGTAAGTGCAAAAAGCGTCCTGCGATGCTTTTTGTCGCAAATTTTGATGGGAAACAAATGCGCAACGAGGGTTACTGCCTCCGCTGCGCCTCTGAGCTGGGGCTGCCCCAGGTCAAATCTATGATGGACAGTATGGGAATTACGAAAGAAGATCTCGACCAGCTGGACGAACAGCTGAACTCGCTTGGAGATATGGATAACGGGATGTTTCAGCTGGGCGGCGCGGAAACCATGCCGCCTTTTCTGCAGAAGATGTTCGGAGAACGCAGCAGCGACGAGGAGGACGAGGGCGCTATCACCCCCTTTACTCCCAGTGAAACGGAGGAGCAGGAGCCTCCCCGCCGCAGTCCCGGCCGGCGGGAGAAGAGCAAGAAGAGTTTCCTCGAAAATTTCTGCGTCAACCTCACCGAAAAGGCGCAGAACGGGGAGATGGACCGCATCATCGGGCGGGACAGCGAGATCTACCGCGTCATCCAGATCCTCAGCCGCCGGCAGAAGAACAACCCCTGTCTCATCGGCGAGCCGGGCGTCGGCAAGAC
>DVKD01000020.1 GCA_018716285.1 Candidatus Merdivicinus faecavium | reverse complement strand
CTCCGCTCGGCGGCGCGTCCCTCCTCCTCGACCTCCTGCTCCAGCACAATGGGCTCCACAGGCGTCTTATGGATGGCAGCCGGGCGGTAATAGGCGGTCTTTTCTTCCCCCTTGCGGGGAAGGGCGGGTTCGGGCGGCCGCTCTTCCGGAGGCGTCTGGGGCTTGGGCGGCTGCTCGGAGGCGACCGGGATCCCGGTCAGGCTCCCCAGCAGGGCGTCCATATCCTGGATGCGCTGCTGGCTGTCCAGCGCAAGGCCCCGGAGGATCGCGTCCGACACAAAGGGCGGCACCGTCTCGTTGCGCTCTCTGGGAGGCATCAGCTGCTTTTCCTCCGAGCGGATGAGGGCCTCGGGCGGCCGCTGGCCGGTCAAAACGGTGTAGAAAAGGGCGCAGATGGCATAGACGTCGGTCCAGGTTCCATGCGGGCTGACCGGCGAGTACTGCTCCGGCGCCGAATACCCGGGAAACAGCTCGGCGGCGAGCTCTGTGCGGGCCGCCCGTACCGCGCTGATCGAAAATCCGCCGATCTTGATCATCCCCTGCGGGGTGACAAAAAGGGTGTCGGCGCTCAATCCCCGGTGCAGCATCCCATCCTGGTGGAACAGGCGGATGGTCTTGACGGCGGGGAGGAGCAGGTCGGAAGCCTCCTGCCAGCTGAGCATCGTCCCCCGGCGGACGAGGTACTCCCGGAGCGGCAGGGCGTCGACGTGCTCCCGCACCGAGTAGACGGTGTTGTTCGCCTCGATCATGGCGTAGACCTGCACCAGGCAGGAGAGGGTGCGCATCCGGGAGAGCTTCTGCACCATCTCGACGTAGTCGCCGAGGTTCGCCTTGAAGGGGATCTGCCGGCCGTCGTTTACCCGGACCGTCCGGCCGTCGGCGTCGCGGGAGGCGAGGGTGTCGGGGAAATACTCGTGGATATCCACCCTGCGCTGATTCATGGTGTCAAAGCCGATGTACAGCACCCCTTCGCCGTTGACGCTGAGCACGCGGCCAACCAGGTAACGGTTGTCGATCATGGTCCGGGGCGGGAGGTAGGAGGCGTAGGAAGCCGCCCCCTCCTCATACCCGCAGTGCGGGCAGACTGCCGCATCTCCCCGATCCCTCATGCAGCCCATGCATAATGTCTCGTTCAAATCCGTTTTCCTCCTTTGAAAAATGGGTGGTCACGCAAGGCCGTTCTGGAGCTTGGCAGCCTTGAGGGTGTTGCGCATCAGGGTCGCGATGGTCATGGGGCCGACCCCGCCGGGAACCGGCGTGATATAGCCGGCGATGGGGCTGACCGCCTCGAAATCGACGTCGCCGCAGAGTTTGCCGTCCGGAAGCCGGTTCATCCCGACGTCGATGACGACGGCGCCCTCCTTGACCATATCGGCGGTGACAAAGCGGGGCTTGCCGACCGCTGCGACGAGGATATCGGCCTCTTTGCAGATCTCCTTGAGGTTTTTGGTCCGCGAGTGGCAGATGGTGACGGTGCCGTTGCGGTGCAGCAGCAGCATGGCCATCGGCTTGCCGACGATGTTGCTGCGGCCGATGACGACGCAGCGCTTGCCCTCAATCGGGACGCCGGTCGAGTCGATGAGGTCGATGCAGCCCGCAGGGGTGCAGGGCAGGAAGTCGAAGTCGCCGATCATGATCTTGCCGACATTGACGGGGTGGAAGGCGTCGACATCCTTTCTCGGGTCGATCGCGGCGATGATGTGCTCCTCGCAGATCTGGGAAGGAAGCGGGAGCTGGACTAAGATTCCGTTGACGGCCGGGTCGGCGTTCAGCTGCGCAATGAGGGCGAGCAGCTCCGCCTCGCTGGTCGAGGCGGGCAGGGCGTATTCCATCGAACGGAGGCCGCAGAAATCACAGGCTTTCTTTTTGTTGTTGACATAGACGCGGGAGGCCGGGTCGTCGCCGACGAGGACGACTGCGAGGCCGGGCTCGATCCCCTGCTCCCGGAGGGCCGCCGCCTCAGCCGCGACCGCCTCCTTGACCTGGGCGGAGATCTTCTTGCCATCGATCAAAATGCTCATAATACCACCTTGTACTTTCTGATGTTGATATGCCGTGCAGGAAGGGATTATTCCCCATCCTCCTGGCCGGGCGTGCCGGCAGGCTGTTGACCGGCTCCTTCAGCGGGTTCCTCCGGGGAACTTTCCGCAGAATTCTCCGAATTTTCTGCAGCTTCCCCTTCTGCGGAGGGCGCTTCTTCGGGGGCGGCTTCCGGCTCCTTTTGGGCCGGATAATCCTCGATTTCAACGACCTCGGTGGCCGATTCGGGGTTGACAGGCTTTACTCCCTTGCGCGCGGCCTTCCTGGCGGCGCGTTTTTCATCGCTTAAACGGAGCTTTTCCTCATAGGCTGCGCATTCCTCCTGCCATGCCGCCGTCTGGACATAAGGCTTGAGGTACTCCGGATCGTGGTGGGACCGGATGCGCCCGGTGATGATAATCCAGAGAAGGACCGCCGCAAAGGCAAACAGCCCGGCCAGCAGCTGGGAAACCCGGATGTTGCCGATGAGCAGGCTGTCGGTCCGCAGACCTTCGATCATAAAGCGGCCGACGCCGTACCAGGCGCTGTACAGCAGGAAGATCTCGCCGTCAAATTTGCGGCGCTTCATGTAAAAATACAGAAGGACAAACCCGAGCGCGCACCAGAGCGACTCGTAGAGGAAGCAGGGGTGAACCGGGGAGGACGGGTCGATCTCCATCCCAAGGGTGTCCAGCGCGGAACGATGCTCCTGCAGGTAGGAGACGATGGTGGGGCCGGTCATCCCCCAGGGGAGGTCGGTATTGCCGCCGAAAGCTTCGATATTGACAAAATTCCCCCACCGGCCGATGCACTGGCCAATCAAAAAGCCCATACAGACGATGTCCATCGCGGGCAGCAGCCGCACCTTCCGCAGCTTCGCGATCAGCAGCCCGACGAGCAGCCCGCCGATGAGCCCGCCGTAGATCGCCAGCCCGCCGTTCCAGGTCATGAAGATCGAAAGGAGGTCGTCCTTGTAATTCTCCCAGGAAAAGGCGACGTAATAAAGCCGCGCGCCCACAATGCCGCCGATCAGGCCGCCCAGCGCCGCGTCCATCAGCTTGTCGCGGATGATCCCGAATTTCGGGGCCTTCCAGTAGGCGAACAGCATGGCCAGCAGCATGCCCATCGCGATGAGAAAACCGTACCAGGTGACCCGGACCGGCCCGATTTCGAACATGACCGGATTGAGGTCAAATTCGAGCCCCAGCCCGGGAAAAGAGACAGTATTTAAGAGGATTGCGTTCACTTTGCATACACCACCTGTAAAAAATTCAGCGCGCATTGGGTTCGACAATGGAGATCGCCCGCGCTTCGGGGGCAAAGCCCTCCCGCAAAGCGCGGCTGACCTCCTCGATCGTGACCGAAGCGATGACCTCCGGCACGTCGTAGAGGGAGAGCCCCATCATCTCATAGGCGAACAGGGCGTTGGCCGTCGTCTCGACGTCGTTGATGTCGCGCAGCGCCCGCCCGTAGAGGGCGTTCTTGCAGCCCGCGAACTCCTCCTCCGAAATGCCGTCCCGCTTCTTCTCCTCGAGCATCTCGCAGAAGGCGGCAAAGACGGCGCGGGGGTCCTTCGACTCGCCGCCGAAAAAGAGGGCGCGGTAGCTCCGGCCGGCGAAGACCTCCGAGCCGAAGGTCTGGTTTAGGAGCCCGGCCCGGTTCATCTTCTCGTAAAAATCGCTGGTCGGCCCGGAGAGGACGTCCAGCAGGATGTTGAAAATGATCTGCTGCCGCAGCTCCTCAGCCGGGTCAGCGCAGGGGGCCTGCTTCCAGCCGAAGTAGAAGATCGGCTCCGAGACGTCGAGCTTTTTGACCGCCTCGCGGCAGACGGCCTCGGGCGGCTCGTCGACGGCGGGGCGCTCGACGGCGCGGGGCTTGACGGGCTTTATCTCCTCGTTTAAGATCCGCTCGGCGGCCTCCGGGTCAAAATTCCCGGCGACGGTGACGGCCATGTTGGCGGGGTTATAGAAGGCGTTGTAGCAGCGGTAGAGCAGAGCCGCGTCGATCTGCGCAATGCTCTCGACCGTCCCGGCGATGTCGCGGCGGATGGGGTGGTTCTGATAAAGGGCGGTCAGCAGCCCGAACATGACCTGCCAGCCGGGGTTGTCGTCGTACATCCGGATCTCCTGCCCGATGATTCCCTTCTCCTTGGCCACCGTCTCGGCGGTGAAGTAGGGAGCCTGGACAAACTGCAGCAGGGCGCGGAAGGACTCCTCAAACCGGTCGGTGCAGGAAAAGAGGTAGCAGGTCCGGTCGAAGGCGGTGAAGGCGTTGGAATCCGCGCCGGTGCGGGCAAAGAGGGTGAAGGCGTCGCCGTCCTCGCTCTCAAAGAGCTTGTGCTCAAGGTAGTGGGCGATGCCGTCGGGGACGGTGGTGAACTCCTTTTCCCCTTCCAGCCGGAAGCAGTTGTCGATCGAGCCGTAATCGGTCCCGAAGATGGCGTAAGCGGTGCGGAACCCTTTCATGGGGTAGAGGAGGATGCGCAGGCCGGATTCATGCTCCAGCCGGATGTACTCCTCCCCCATCCGCTCGCTGCGGATCACTGATTTTCGCATAAGCTGCCTCCTTCCCCGCTGCCGGTCAGCAGGTATACGGTGTCGAGGGTGAGCCTTCTCGCCGCCGCGCAGACCTCTTCCCGGGTCACGGCGGCGATCTGCGCGCCCTGGTCCTCAGGCGTCTCCTCGATGCCGAGCAGCGCCTGGGTGAGATAGAAGGAATCAAGCCCGTAGGCCGAATCCCCGACCGAGCGGTAGGAATTCTGAAGGCTTAAGCGGGCGAATTCCAGCTCCTCGTCGGTAAAATCGCCGCGGCGGACCGCCTCGAGCTCCTCGAGGATGGCGGCTTTTGTCTCCTCCGCCTTGTCGTGCTCGACGCCGGAATCGACGAGCAGCACGCCCTTGAGGGTATCGTACCGCGCGGCGCAGTAGTAGCAGAGGCTCCGCTTTTCGCGGACATTGGTAAAGAGCTTGGAGGTCGGCGTGCCGCCCAGAAGGGCGGTCATCAGCCGCATGGCGGGCAGCTCCGGGCTGTGGGGGTCTAAGCCCGCGGCAAAGCCCATGCAGAGCTTGGACTGGGCGACCGGCTTCTCCTCGACAAATTCCTTCGGCGAAGCCGGCGGATTGTGGATGGAAAAGGGCGGCAGCGGGAGGGGGTGCCGCTCCATCCCCGCAAATGCCTCGGCAAAGAGGGCCTTCGCCCCGGACGGGTCGCCCATCCCGACGTGGAACACCTCGATGCGGGCGGTGTCGAGGATGCGTTTCCAGGCGGCGGTGGCCGTCTCCGGGGTGATTTTTTCGATATCCTCCAAAAATCCGTAGCGCGGCAGGCCGCAGGGCTCGCCCTCAAACATCCGCCGGATGGTCTGGCCGAGCGCATAGGACCGCTTTTCGTTGATGTCGGCTAAGATGGTATCGGCGAGGTACTGCTTTTGCAGCGCGAGGTTTTCCTCCTCGAGCAGCCCGTTTTTGCGGACCGGCCGGAGCAGGAGGCCGAGCAGGATTTTGGCGCCCTCGGAGAGCATATTCTCCCCCTCGAGCGCATATGCGCTGTCGATGGCCGAAAAAGCCAAAGTCAGCGCGGCGGCGCTGCCGACCTTTACGGTGCCGCACCCGACCGAAGCGCCGTAGAGGCGGTTTAGCTGGCGGGAAAGGGCGCGGTTGGTCGGCGCTTCCTCCCAGCATTTTTCCAGCACAAGGGGGATCAGGGCGTTTTCGGTCACGGTCTCCCGCGCGAGGGGGAGGACGAGGTTGACGGTCAGCAGGTTTGTTTTAAAGCGGCTGTCGGCGATGCTCGAAAACATCGTCCCCTCCGCGATCTGCTCCCGTTTCAGTGGGTATTCAGGGTTCAAGGCTTTCATCCTTTCCGGAATTTATCAAAACAAGATCCAGTTCCTGTATCCGCATTCCTATTCAGTTTATTATAACATAAAACACGCAAAAAGATAAGAAAAATTTCTGAATATTTCAGATCTTTCGACAAGCGGTGCTTCCCTTCTGTTTTTATTCGAAAAAGTTTCGCTTTTATATGGATTATTCCTGCAAATGATTGACGGGGAGGAAAAATGAGGATATACTGAAAATAGAACCAAACCCCTCTTCCCAACACAGAAACGGAGGTCATTTTATGGCAGTATTAGTCACCGGCGGCGCCGGCTATATCGGCTCCCACACCTGCGTCGAGCTTCTCGAAAGCGGGGAGGAACTCGTCATTGTCGACAACTTTGTCAACTCCAAGCCCGAGGCCCTCGACCGCATCCGCCAGATCACCGGCAAGGACTTCAAATTCTACGAGGTCGACCTCCTCGACCGCGAGGGTCTTGAAAAGGTCTTTGCCCAGACCCAGATCGACGCGGTCATCCATTTCGCGGGCCTCAAGGCGGTCGGCGAAAGCGTCGCCCAGCCGCTCCGCTACTACCACAACAACATCACCGGCACCCTTATCCTCTGCGAGCTGATGGAGAAATACGGGGTCAAGAACCTGGTCTTCAGTTCCTCCGCCACTGTTTACGGCGCGCCCAAATCGGTGCCGATCCGGGAGGACTTCCCACTCTCGACCACCAACCCCTACGGCTCGACCAAGCTGATGATCGAGGACATCCTCCGCGACCTCTGGGTGGCGGACAAGGACTGGAGCATCGCGCTGCTGCGCTACTTCAATCCCATCGGCGCCCACAAGAGCGGCCTCATCGGCGAGGACCCGAACGGCATCCCGAATAACCTCCTCCCCTATATCGCCAAGGTGGCCGCCGGCCAGCTCGAGTGCCTCTCGGTCTACGGCAACGATTACCCGACCCCCGACGGAACCGGCGTGCGCGACTACATCCACGTCGTCGACCTCGCCAAGGGGCATCTGAAGGCCCTCGCCCGCGTCCGCTCCACCAAGGGCGTCGACGCCTACAACCTCGGCACCGGCCACGGCTACTCGGTCCTGCAGATGGTCGCCGCCTTTGAAAAGGCTTCCGGCCGCAAGGTCAACTACAAGATCGCGCCCCGCCGCCCCGGCGACATCGCCGAATGCTACGCCGACCCCACCAAGGCGAAAGAGCTGCTCGGCTGGCAGGCCGAGATGGGCATCGAGGAGATGTGCGCCGACTCCTGGCACTTCACCGAAGTTTCCTCCGCGAACAACAAATAACCCGCCCGTACACAAAGACAGACGCCGGTTTTTCCGGCGTCTGTTTCTGCTTTCCGGGCGAAATCCGCGCCCGCTTATTTTTTGATGAGCTCGAGCGTCTTGGCGGCCAGCTCGTCGATGGTCACGACATTATAGCCGGAAATGCTGGTGTTGAGCTTCCGGTTGTAGAAAGAGGTCCAGTAATCCGGGATCTTCCCCTCCCCCAGCATAATGCCGACGACAGAGCCCGCCGTCGCGCCGTTGCAGTCGGTGTCAAACCCCGTCATGACCGCGTAGCCGATGGTTTTGCCAAAATCCCCGCCGCCGTAAAGGAGGGCCATCGTCACGATCATGGCGTTGGAGTTGGTGTGGCACCAGTCGTGCTGATCGTGCTCGTCATAGAGCCTGTGGATCTCGTCCATGACGTCCAGGACGTCCATCCCCTCCGCGTGCCAGGCGATCACCTGGTCAATATCCCGCCGCAGGCGGCACTTGGCGGGGATCTCGTCGAGGGCCGCCTCGATCACCGTCATCATATCGCCGCAGACAGCCGCCGCCGCGATGAGGGCCGCCGCATACATCTCGCCGTAGATGCCGTTGCGGACATGGGAGATGCTCGCGTCCCGCCAGGCCATCTCCGCCGCGCGGGCGGGGTCGCCGGGATTGATGTAGCCGAAGAAGTCGCCGCGGATCTGCGCGCCGATCCATTCGCGGTAGGGGTTGCACCAGGTCGCCGTCTCGGGCGCGCAGAGGCCCGTCGCCGCATTGCGGTAAGCGACCCGTTCGGCGGTGCAGGTTGCGAACATCGGGACCCAGTTGAGCCAGGCTTCCAGCACGTCGTTGGGGCGGAAATCCTTCCCGTACTCCTCGACCAGCTTGAGTGCGAGGACGGTGTAGTTGGTGTCGTCGTCGATGGGCGCCATGCCGTCCAGTGTGTCGGCCCAGCAGGCGCCCACACGGTCGCCGAGAAGCTCTTTGATCTCAGCGGTAAAATCCCGCTTTTCCACATAACGGGTCATGGGATAATTGCCGGTCCCTTTTAAGAGGGGGGTAATGACATCCCGCATGACCCCTTCCAGCGGTTTGCCGAGCAGGCAGCCGCTGATCCGGCCGACCCAGGCGCCGGCCAGCTTGTCCGAAAGCGCGGCGTCCGAAAGGGTGTTCGAGAGACTTGGGCGCTTTTCCGGCAGCGCCGCGCGGATCTCCGCAAGTCCGGATGGCTCCTCGTACGGGTAATTTTCCGCGACCGGCGCGTTTACAAGCTGTTCCCGCAGCTTGACGGCCAGCTCCCGGCATTCGCTCTTCCCTGCGAGGGCGCTGATTTCCCGGCAGGTCTCCTCCAGCCCGGCCACATCCCGGCCCTCGTCCCGGCACTGCTTCCACTCGGTCATGAGTTCGGCGGCGTAGTTCATCCAATGCTGTTTTTCTAACACAATATTCCCTCCTCAATGGGCTTTTGGGAATATCATACCATAGTTTTCCCGGGCAGGCAAGTGTTTTACGCAATTTTACAAAAAGAAAAGCCCTGTCCGGGAGATGCGCAAAGCCCGCAGCCGGAAAAAAGGGCAGAAAAACCGCACCGCCTGCAAAAGGCGGTGCGGGGAACCGGGTTCTGCCGCTGCGCGTCAATCCGAAAGATAAGTTTTGACCATCGCCTGCAAAAGCTCGTCGCGATCGATCTTGCGGATTAAACTTCTGGCGTTGTTGTAGGTTGTAATGTAGGTTGGGTCTTCGGAAAGGATGTAACCGACGATCTGGCTGATCGGGTTGTAGCCTTTCTGCTTGAGCGCGTCGTACACTGCGGTGAGCACCCGGCGCATCTCGAGTTCTTTGTCGTCTGGAACAGAAAACGTCATCGTTTTATCCTGCATTTCCTTCACCTCACGAATCTCAGCTTATGTCTCTGGTTCCGCATGCATGGCGCAAACGAAACCTACAAAGCTATTATACCGCATTCGAAAAGAATATACAAGGGTTTACTGTCTTAAAAATACATGAATTTTCTCGAGGGAACTTAAGATATTCTTCATCGCCTCGTCGCACTCCTCGTCGGTGAGGGTCCGATCGGCCGCGCGCAGGAGGATGGAGTAGGCGACGCTCTTCTTCCCGGCCGGGATCTGGCCGCCCTGGTAGACGTCGAAGAGCTCGATCTTTTCCACGATGCCGGAAGCGCCCGCGCGGATGGCTTTCTCCATCTCGGCGATGGGCAGCTCGCTGTCGGCAATGACCGCAAGGTCGCGGGCAGAGGCCGGGAACTTGGGCAGCGGCTTGTAGACCGTCTTCTGCGCCTGCATGAGGGCGTAGAGGGGGGCGAGTTTGAGCTCAGCCAGGTAGACCCGCTCGCTGATGCCGAAGCGCGCCGCAGCGGCGGGATGCACCTCGCCGAAGCTTACGACTGCTTCGCCCCCGCACAGCGCCTTCGCCTGGCGGCCGGGATGGAGGTAAGGCTCATCGGAGCGGACGAACTCCGCTTCCGCGCCGCAGAGGGCGAGGACGGCTTCCACAATGCCCTTGAGGGTGTAGAAATCCTCCTCCGCGCCGTAAAGGCCGAGGCAGAGGGCCGGGACCTCGTCCGGCTGCTCAGTGAGGGGCAGAGACTTGGGGACGAATACCTTGGAAAGCTCAAAGAAGCGGCCCGCGGGGTTCTTGCGGCTCAGGTTGGTGGAGAGGACGGTCAGCATGCTGAAGGCCAGCTGGGTGCGCATGGCCGAATTCTCCTCGCCCAGCGGATTTAAGAGGACAACTGCCTGCCGGCGGGGATCGTCTGCCGCAAGGCCGAGCAGGTCGGGCGCTTTGCCGGTGATGAAGGAGTAGGTGGAAATCTCCCGCATCCCCTGTGCGGTCAGCAGCTCCTTGACTTTGTCGCCGCAGATGCGCTCGGGCAGCTTGCGGCCGCGGATGACCGCGCCGTTCATGGGGGTGCCGACGATGTGCTCGTAGCCGTAGATGCGCATGACCTCTTCGGCCAGGTCGGCCCGGCCCTCGATGTCGTCGCGGAAATAGGGGATGTCGCAGTGCAGGACGCCGTCCCGCAGCTCGGTCTTGATCTCGAGGGCGTTTAAGATGCGGACCATCTCGTCGTGGGGGACGTCTACGCCCAGCAGTTCGCTGATCCGCTCGGGCCGCACCGCAAGCGACCGCCCGGCGGGCAGGCCGTCGTTCCGGTCGATGACCCCGCCGACAATGTCGCCGGCGTCCAGCTCCTCGATAAGCTGCAGCGCCCGCTCCATCGCATACTCTACGCCGATGGTGTCGACGCCCTTCTCAAAGCGGGCGCTCGATTCGGTCCGCATGCCCAGCGCGCGGGCGGTCCGGCGGACGTTGTCCCGTTTGAACTTGGCGCACTCGAGGAAGAGGTCGGTCGTTTCGGCCGTGATCTCGCTCTCGAGTCCTCCCATGATGCCGGCCAGGCAGGAGGGCTGCTCGCCGTCGGCGATGACCAGCATCTCGGGGGTGAGGGGGTGCTCCCTGCCGTCGAGGGTGGTGATCTGCTCGCCCTCTTTGGCCCGCCGGACGATAATCTGCCGGCCGCGGATGTCGTTTAGGTTGAAGGCGTGCATCGGGTGGCCGGTCTCGAGCATCACGAAGTTCGTGATGTCGACGATGTTGTTGATGGGGCGCATCCCGCCGGCCCGCAGGCAGTCCTTCATCCAGTCGGGGGAGGGGCCGATCCGCAGGTTCTTGACCACCCGGCCCATGTAGCGCGGGCAGAGGTCGTAGTCCTCGACAGTGATGGCAATCTCATCGGCGATATTCCCGCCGGAAGTCCGGTAGGAGGGTACGGGGAGCTTCAGCTCCTTGCCCAGGACGACAGCGACCTCGCGGGCGACGCCGATGACGCTGTTGCAGTCGGGGCGGTTGGAGAGGATGGAGAAGTCGATGACAACGTCATTCAGATGAAGGACGTCCCGCATGTCCATGCCGGGGATGCAGTCGTCCTTGAGGATGAGGATGCCGTAGACCTCGGCGCCGGGGTAGTCGGCCTCCTTGAGGCAGAGCTCTTCGCCCGAGCAGAGCATCCCGTTGGAGGGGAGGCCCCGCAGCTTGCCTTTGGTGATGTGGGTGCCGTTCGGCAGCTTCGATTTGTGGAGGGCGCAGGGGACGAGGGCGCCCTCGAAGACATTGTCCGCGCCGGTGATGATCTGGACAGGCTCCTCCCCGCCCACATCGAGCTGGCAGACCCGCAGCTTGTCGGCGTCGGGGTGCTTTTCGATCTTGATGATCCGGCCGACCTTGACGTTTTCCATCGTGGCCGAAAGGTCCTCGACCCCCTCGACCTCAAAGCCGCTCATGGTCATCCGGCTGCACAGCTCCTCCACCGGAACGTCAATATCCACATAGCGTTTGAGCCAGTTTAACGATACTTTCATAATCCGTTTCCTCCTTCTAAAGCCCGCTTAACGGAACTGCTCCAGGAAGCGCAGGTCGTTTTCAAACAGCAGGCGGATATCGCTGATCTTATAGCGGGTGGTGGTCAGGCGGTCGATGCCGACGCCGAAGGCAAAGCCGGAGTAGACCTCCGGGTCGATGCCGCAGCCTGCGAGGACGTTCGGATGGACCATCCCCGCGCCCAGAATCTCGAGCCAGCCGGTCCCCTTGCAGACCCGGCAGCCCTTGCCGCCGCATTCGGCGCAGGTGACGTCGACCTCGACGCTCGGCTCGGTGAAGGGGAAGAAGGACGGGCGGAACCGCACCTGGGTCTCCGGGCCGTAAATTTCATGGACAAACTGCTCGAGGCACCCTTTCAAGTCGCACATGGTGATGCCCTTGTCGACGACCAGGCCCTCCATCTGGTGGAAGACCGGGGAGTGGGTGGCGTCCACCTCATCGGCGCGGAAGACGCGGCCGGGGCAGACGATGCGGATGGGAGGCTGGCGCTGCTCCATGACCCGGATCTGTGCCGAGGAGGTCTGGGAGCGCAGCAGCAGGTCCTGCCCGAGGTAGAAGGTGTCCTGCATGTCGCGGGCGGGGTGGTCTTTGGGGAGGTTGAGCGCCTCAAAGAGGTAGTAGTCGGTCTCGACCTCGGGGCCGTCGACTACGTCGAAGCCCATCGACTGGAAGATGTCGATAAGGTCGTTCATGACGATGTTCAAGGGGTGCAGGCCGCCGGTTTTCCGCGCTTTGCCGGGCATGGTGACGTCAATCCGCTCAGCCTCGAGGCGGTCGTTTAACTCCTTTTCCCGGAGAGCTTCCTGCTTCTCCGCGATGGCCGCCTCCAAGGCCTGGCGCACCTCATTGGCGATCTGGCCGACGACGGGGCGCTCCTCAGCCGACAGCTTGCCCATCTGCTTTAAGATGGCGGTGAGCTGCCCTTTCTTGCCGAGATATCCGACCCGCAGCGCTTCGAGGGCCTTCAGGTCGCCGCACTGCGCGAGCTCCCGCAGCGCGGACTCTTTGATTTGCTCGAGTTGTGTACGCATATCCAAAACCTCCTGTTTTCAATAAAAAAGCCCCCGTCCCAACAAAATCGGGACGAAGGCATCATGCTTCCGCGGTACCACCCAGATTTCCGGCCCTCACGCGGACGGCCGGCGCTTTGGCTCCCTGTAACGGGGGAAACCGTCATTCCCTACTGCAAAAGTTCAGGAATGCCGCTCGCAGGGGAAACTTCACGAAATCCAGCGGCAGACGGGCTTTCAGCCGGTGACCCGTCCTCTCTGAGGGCTGAGAAAATCGCTACAAACCTGGTCGGTGCGTTTGCGAATATAGATTCAGTATAGCACGTTTCGATTTTTTTTGCAAGGGGGATTTCCGATTTTCTGCGGGGAATTTGCGGAAAAGGAGCTATTTTCCCTTCCCCATCCGCCCGAGGATGACCCCGGTGCAGGTGACGATTACAATGCACAGGTAAGCGCCCATGCCGAGCATCCGCCCCGTGTCCGTACCGAGGCCGTTTACGACCGCCGCAAAGGCCTCGGCGAAGATGACGCCCAGCACAGCCGCCGCGATCCCCGCCAGCAGCGCCTTACCGACTGTTTTCCACATCAGAGAGCCCTCCCTTCAGAACACTTTTTCCATGACAAAATTGGTCAGCAGAATCCCGCCCCGCTCGACCTGCTGCTCCCGGACGAGCCGGTAACCGCGTTTCTCAAAAAACGGCCGTGCGGTGATGGAGGCGGCGACCTCCAAAACGGCAATCCCCGCCTCCCGCGCGTCCCGCTCGATCCGCTCCGCCAGCAGGGCGGCAATTCCTCTCCGTTGATAATCCCTGTGGATGTACAATCTGTCGAAATACGCCGCCGGGACGTCCAGGTCGGCGAAGCCGACAATCTGCCCATCCTCCACTGCCACATAACTTTGGTGGGCGGAGAGGGTCTGCTGCCAGCGGGAGGCGTCGGCCCTTTCCGGCGCCCAGACGGCCAGCTGCTCCGGGGAATAGTCCCGGGCGTTCACCGTGTGGACGGTCTCGTAAAACAGCCGGAGGATCTCCCCGGTATCCTCCGGCGCATAACGCCGCAGCTCCATCCTACTCACCCGCAGCGGAGGATTCCGCAGAAGGTTCTGTTGCAGAGGATTCCGCTGCGGGGTCTTCTGTTGCGGAATCCTCCGCAATGCTCTCTTCGGCGGAAGATTCTTCCGCGGGAGCGCCCTCAGCCGATTCTTCCGCGGAGGACTCAGCCGGTTCGGAGGATTCTTCCGGCGCGCTCGCCTCCGGCAGGACGCCGCCGTTTTCTCCGGTCAGGGAGTAGATGGTGAGATTGCCGTCCTCATCCTCGACGAGGGTGATCTCCATCACCTTGTCGGCCGAGGGCTGGTAGCGCCTGCCTTCGGTGTCGCCCTGCCAGACCGGCCCGGGCGGGATGTAGCCGACGGTCAGGAGAATCTCCCCATCCTCCGTCCGCTCGATCTCCTGGACGTCAGGGGTGTAGGCGAGGACATGGGGGGAGGCCGGGAAGACATAAGAGCCGCTCTCCTCCTCGTAGGTGATCATGAGGGTGGAATCCCCGACCGACTGGTGAGTGTAATCGACGTCCCCGAAGAGGGCGCGGATCTGGACCTCGACGTCGGTCGCCGGGACAGTGATGAAGTTCAGATCGTCGACCGGGTATTTGGAGGTGTCCTCGTTTATGATGAGCCGCCACACCCCGGCCGTAATGATGGTCGAATCGGTCAGCTCCTCCGGGCTCTCAAACTGGGGCGGGTCCTGGAGGACGAGGGGGGTGATGAACCACTCGTACTCCTCCTGCCGGGAATCCTGCCGGATGAGGGAGGCCACCCCGCTGCTCACCAGCGAAATGGTGCTGATGAGCCCGATGACGGCGAATACCAGCACGACCGCCCCGAAGGCAATCATCTTCCAGTCGCCCTTCTGCGCGCTGTCCTTCAGCACAGCGGCCTCCTGCTGGGCCTCCTGCGGAGCGGGTTCCGCCGGAGCCGGTTCTTCTGCCCGTTCGGCCGGCGTTTCCGCGGCGGGCTCCTGCGGCTCATCCATAGGCTGGGATTCTTCTGTCCGGACTTCCGCAGCGTCATTTTCCGGCCGGACGGCCGGAGATGGGGCGGAAGTACGTCTGCGTTTTCTGCTCAAGATGCTCCTCCTTTTTGTTCAGCGGATCTGGCCGCTGCCGTAAACCTTGTACTTGCAGGTGGTCAGGGCGGCAAGGCCCATCGGCCCGCGCGCGTGCAGCTTCTGGGTCGAGATGCCGATCTCGGCCCCCAGCCCGAACTCCCCGCCGTCGGTGAAGCGGGTCGAGGCGTTGACGTAGACCGCCGCCGAATCGACCTCGTTTAAAAACCGTTCGGCCGCGGCGTAATCCCGGGTGACGATCGCCTCGGAGTGGCCGGTCGAGTAGCGCGCGATGTGGGCGATCGCCTCATCGAGCCCGGAGACGACCTTGACCGACATCACATAGTCGAGGTACTCTGTCCCGTAATCCTCCTCGTCCGCCAGCGCCATCCCCGGCACGAGCGCGCAAGCCTTGGGGCAGCCGCGCAGGGCGACGCCCCGGTCCATCAGGGCTTTGGCAACCCAGGGGAGCAGATCTGCGGCGCAGCCCTCGTCGACGAGCAGCGATTCCGCCGCGTTGCAGACCGAGACGCGGCTCGTCTTGGCGTTGACGGTGATGCGTTCCGCCATTTCGGGATCGGCGGTCTGTTCGAGGTAGATGTGGCAGTTGCCGACGCCGGTCTCGATGACCGGAACCGTCGCGTTCTCGACGACGGCGCGGATAAGCCCCGCCCCGCCCCGCGGGATGAGGAGGTCGAGGACGCCGTGCAGCTTCATCATTTCATTCGCGCTCTGCCGGGAGGTGTCCTCGACGAGGAGGACGCTGTCCTCCGGCAGGCCGCAGCCCGCGATGGCCGCCCGCATGACCGAGACAAGGGCCGTGTTGGAGCGGATGGCCTCCTTGCCGCCGCGCAGCAATACGGCGTTGCCGGACTTGAGGCAGAGGGCCGCGCCGTCGGCCGCGACGTTCGGGCGGCTTTCAAAGATGATGCCGACCGCCCCGATGGGCACCCGCACCTTCTCGATGCGCAGGCCGTTCGGGCGCACGCTGCCGCTTTCGATGACGCCCGCGGGGTCCTCGAGGGCGATGAGCTTGCGCACCGCCTCGCAGATGCCCAAGACCCGCTCCTCGGTGAGGGTGAGCCGGTCGATCAGCCCCTCGCGCAGGCCCGCTTCCCGCCCGGCGGCAATATCCGCGGCGTTGGCCGCGAGGATTTCCTCCCGCCGCGCCCAGATAGCGTCTGCGACGGCGGCGAGCGCCTCGTTCTTTTTGCCGGAAGAAAGGGCGGCAAGCTGCCGGGAGGCTTCCTTGACTCGCCGGCCGAGCTGTTCTGTCACTGTCATATGTACTCCTCCTTATCCGATGAAGGTTCCGATCTCCCGGCCATCCATGAGGTCATAGAGCGCCTCGGGCCGGGAGCCGTTCATGATGACGGTCGGGAACCCGGCCTCCAGCCCGATCTGGGCTGCCGAGAGCTTGGTGACCATGCCGCCGGTGCCGAGGCCGGTGCCGTTCCCGCCCGCCAGCGCCCGCACCTCCTCTGTGATGGCGGGGATGCGCGGGATCATCTTCGCCGCGGGGTTTAAGCGGGGATTTTCCTCATAAACACCGTCAATATCGGTGAGGATGACCAGCAGATCGGCATCCGTCAGGCTCCCGACGATGGCCGAAAGGGTATCGTTGTCGCCGAACTCGATTTCCTCGACCGCAACGGTGTCGTTTTCATTGACGACCGGGATGACCCCCATGCCGAGCAGATTGCGGAAGGTGTTGACAACGTTTTCCTTCCGCTGCGGGCTGTCGACGATGTCGCGGGTCAGCAGGATCTGGGCGACGGTGTGGTTATATTCCGAAAAATACTTATCGTAGCAGTACATCAGCTCGCACTGGCCGATGGCCGCGCAGGCCTGCTTGGCGGGGGTGTCGGTCGGCCGTTCCTTGAGCCCCATCTTGCCGACCCCGACCCCGATGGCGCCGGAAGAGACGAGGATGATCTCCCGTCCCGCGTTTTTCAGGTCGGAGAGGACCTTGACGAGCTTCTCGACCCGCTGGATGTTCATCAGTCCGGTTTTGTGCGCCAGGGTGGAGGTCCCCACCTTGACGACGATCCGGTTTGCCTCGGATGCGTTCTGTATCATGTCAGAAATTCCTCACTTTGCCTCAGTTTTGCGCCGGTAGCCTTCCATCCGCACCTGCGCGAAGATGGCCATCGCCGCATTGTAATAGGGCGCGGTAAAAAGCGCCGGCAGCAGCAGCATGGAGAGGATCCCCCACGGCAGCATCGAAAGCTGCATCCCGAAAAGCTGGCGCTTGCCGCCCTTCATCGCCGCCACCGAGCGGCGGAGGATGGCATGCAGCCCCAGCCCATCCTCAGAGACGAAATAGTAATCGGCCAAAAAGTACCGCAGCGTCACAAAATACCACAAAATCCCCATCAGAACCGCTGTGAGCACGCCGAGCAGGGCCAGCGCCGCCGAAACTGCCAGCGCAGCACCGCTCTCCGCCCGGATAAAGGAGCGGCCGATAAAGATCCCCGCCGGCAGAATGGAAAACAGCAGCGCCCACAGCAGCTTGCGCACTGTCACCATGATCCGCAGCAGGACTGCCCGGAACAGGTCCTTCCAGCTGTAAAAATAGGAGAAAATGGTCAGCAGTGCCGGCGTCTCCCCCCGCACCTGGCCGCAGTACCAGCGCTTGGCCCCCATCCCGAGGGGGGTCAGGACGGCAGCGCCGACCAGCAGCGCGGTCGCCGTTACGACAGCGAGCCTGCCGTCCACCTGAAGGCCGCCCTGCCAGCTCAGCTGAAGGGCCGGGTTTTCCGGCAGCGTCAGCTCGAGGATGGCGCACAAAAGCTGCTCAAGCAGCAGGAAAAATACCAGCACTCCGGCCTGGAAGAGCAGGATGCTCAGCGCCCTGCCCCAGTTATTTTTGAGGCTTAGGAGGGCGTTGTCTTTCATTTTACGCTGCAGCGTCATCAAAATCAAGTCCTTTCTGCATGTTTGGTCAGGAAAAGCGCTGTCAACGGCCTTTCTCAAAGGATTCCGGCACCGCCGTGTTGTCCGGCTTCTCCTCGACCTCGAGGGCGAGGTAGTTTTTCGGAAGGCTCCGGAAAAATTCCTCGTCATCCTCGATATTTCCGTCCCAGTCCCCGCTTTCGGGCTCCTCGCGGAGCATCGGGATCTGGGAGAAGACCTCGAAGACGCCGTCCCGCTGCCAGAGCTGGGTGTTTAGGAGTGCGGTGAAGCCGGTGCCGTCCTGGGCCGCCCAGAGCATGGGGTCGCGCTTGGGATAGCCGAAGACGGTCAGCAGGTTCATCATCACCCCGCCCGGCAGGATGAGGGCCGCCGTCGTGATCTGGTTGCGCATCATATCATCGACAACCTTGGCAAAGCCGTCGGCTGTCCGCTGGGCGAAGTCGGTGATGCTCTCGGCCTTGTCGGGCGGGGATTTCATCCCGCTCTCGTTCCAGCGCACGAACATCTCGGTCCCGGCCAGCTCCTCGGCGGTCCGGCCCTCGAAGACGCCGAAATCGTACTCCTCGAGCCCCTCGGCCGGCACGGTCAGGCGGTCCGGGTAGAGAATCTCGGCCGTCTCGAAGCAGCGCTTCATCGGCGCGGCGTAAACCTTTTTCACATCGGGGTATTCAAACTCCTCCTTGAGGGCCAGCAGGCCCTTCCGCCCCTCCTCGCAGAGGGGAAGGTCGCTGCGGCGGCCGATGTAGCGCCGCTCGAGGTTGCCCTGCGTCAGGCCGTGACGGATGAGGAAAAGACGGTATGTAAGCATGAAATTCCTGCCTTTCTTCTGTAAAATGATGGGTCTTAACTTATTATACCCGAAATCCCGGGTAAAAAACAATGGAGTTCTACAATTTTAAGCATTTATTCACACCAAATTCGACAAAGTTTTTAAAATCTCGCAAAAATCCCTTTACAAAAGGTATCGGTTGTAATATAATTTACTGTACGTTGACCTTTATTTTTCCCTCACCGAAGGGGAATATTATATAGACGGAGGTTCCATATGAACGCTGATTTTCCGAGAATCCTGACCCTGCTGCGCAAGGAGCGCGGCATCAGCCAGAAAGAGGCTGCCAGAGAGCTGGGCATCTCCCAGGCCCTGCTCTCCCATTATGAGAAAGGAATCCGGGAATGCGGGCTGGAATTTGTCGTCCGCGCGGCAGATTTTTACCGCGTCTCCTGCGACTACCTCCTCGGCCGTTCGCCCGAGCGCACCGGCGCGACCCTCACCTTTGAGGACATCCCCGAACAGGACGGCAGCGAAAAAAATAACCGGATGCGCGGCAGCATTCTGCCTGTCCTCAACAAAAAGCTGATCGTCAATTCCCTGAACATCCTTTTCGACCTGCTCCAGCACCTCAACTGCACCGAGCTCACCAAAGCGGTCTCCGATTTTCTCATGCTCGCGGTCTACCGGATGTTCCGGGTCGTCTACAGCGTCAACCATAAGAACAACCAGAACTTTTTCCTCGTCCCGAAGCACCTCTCCGCCCCCAAAGCCCTCGCCGCTATGGCTGAGATCGAGGCAGAGGCCTCCGCCATCGCCGACAACCCGATGGGCGGCAAAGCGATCCCCCAGGAATCCCGCGACCAGCTCGCGCTCACCTCTGAGTCGCTCGCGTCGGCGTATCCTTCCTATGCGTCTTCCCTGCTGAATCTGATTAAAAACAGCGAACATAAAATGACTTCGGACCGTCCGCTTTAATTTGCCAGAAATTCCCCCTGATACCTGCCCATGTCCCGGTTATACTAGCTTTGCCGGAATCCATCTGATTCCGGCGTCCCGCCAACTGTTCAAAAAGGAGTGTCAATATGACCAAACGTTTTTTGATTTGCGTGGGGCTGGCCGCTATGATGGCGTTCACCGGCTGCAGTGCAGTGAATGACGGCGTTTCCGATATTGGAAGCGGCGTCTCGGACATCACAAGCGATATCAGCTCCGGCCTGTCTGATGTGGAATCAGACATTGGCTCCGGCCTTTCGGACGCCCAGTCCGACATCGACGACGGCATGGACCGTGATGAAAGCGATATCCGCGACGACTTAACCGATTCTTCCGATCATCGTGAGGATTCCAAAACCTCCGACAGCGCGCCGGCCTCCGGCGCGTCGTCGGAGCCGTCTGCGGCGCCGGAAACTCCGAGCGTCATTGCCCAGGGCTCTGCGCCCGCCGCCTACGACCTTTCCTCCCTCGACAACACCAAGCAGGGCTGGGGGCAGGGTGTGAGGCTGGATGAGAAAAACCGTCCCGAGGCCTCCCTCCTTTTTCAGGAAAAATACGGGAAATATGACGCGGTCTTCATCGGAGACGAAGCGCCCGTGATCTACCTCACCTTCGACTGCGGCTATGAAAACGGCAACACCGCCCCCATCCTCGACACCCTCAAAGAAAAAGGGGTGCAGGCGGTCTTCTTTGTCGTCTCTGACTATGTCGACCGGCAGCCGGAGCTGGTGCAGCGGATGATCGACGAGGGGCACGCCATCGGCAACCACTCCGACAAGCATCCCTGCATGCCCGAGCAGTCCATCGAGCGCTGCGAGCAGGAAATCATGAACCTCCACAACCGGATGATCGAGGATTATAACTACACCATGACCCTCTTCCGGCCGCCGGCGGGCGAATTTTCAGAGCGCACCCTTGCCCAGACCCAGGAGCTCGGCTACAAGAGCGTTTTCTGGAGCTACGCCTACGCCGACTGGGATCCGAACAACCAGATGGGGCCTGACAAGGCGCTCCCCAAGATCACCGCAGCCCTCCATCCCGGCGCCATCTACCTTCTGCACGCCGTCTCGCCGGACAACGCCGCGATCCTCGGCGATTTCATCGACGCCGCGCGGGAGCAGGGCTATGAATTCGCCCTCTATGCCTGACGGGCTGTTGCAGAATTGTAAAGATTATGACAATTTTTATATACTAAATTGTGCAGAGTCATGATTTTGTCACCATTTCGACATTTTCTCTTGATTTTCGTCCCGATCTGCGTTATAATAAATTTTGTTCTCAGCAAACGCTGATTAAAAATTCCTTTTCTATCCTTTGCTTTTATCGTCCTTGCAATAGTGAGGGCGATAATTTATTTTCCCCAGAATTCTCAAAATACCGGGACAGCGGCGTCCCGGTATTTTTTGTTATCCCAGCCTGTGCCGGATATCCTTGCCCAGAAAGCGCAGGTAGGTGCATTGGGCAAAGAGCCGCGATACGACCCGCTGGCCGTATCTGGCTTGCAGCTCCTGGATGGTCAGATTGCTGCTGACCACGATCGGCCCGCGCCGCGTGTTGAGGAGTTCATAGATGACCGACTGCCCGAACGGGGTGGAAAACTCCGCCCCCAGGTCGTCGAGGATCAGCAGGTCGGCCTCGGTCATCTGCTTCATGGTCTGCTGGCTCCGCTCCCGGCGAAAATGCTCCTCCTCCACAGCCGAGAGGAAGCCCTGTGCCGAACCGTACAGGACGTCGTATCCCCGCTCGATGACCCGCCTGGCGATGGCGAGGGAAAGGTGGGTCTTGCCGAGCCCGGTCGGCCCGCAGAAAAAGAGCCCCTTGCCGCTGCCGGAAAAATTTTCCGCATACTGCACGCAGTAGCGGTAAACCTGCCCCATATGCTCCCGCGGCGAGACGCCGCCCGCCGCCGGGTCGGGCTGCTGGTCGTAGTAGCTCAGGTCGAAGCTTTCGAAATCCCGCAGCTCCAGCGCGGCGCTCTCCCCGAGCTTCTGTAAGAGCCATTCCCGCTCGATCTGGCGGTAGCACGCGCAGGGCGCGCCGTCCACAAATCCGGTGTCGCTGCAGCGGGAACAGGTGTAGTGCAGTTCGAGGTAATCCTCCGGGTAACCGCCCCTGCGCAGCAGGTCCCGCTCCATCGCCTGCATCTGGAGGTTGGCGTCGCGCAGCTTCTCAAGCCCCGCGCCGATCTCCCCGCCGCCGGTCAGGATGAGCTTGCTCAAACGCACCGAGGTGAGGGCGAGTTCCTTGCGCAGGTCGATCACCTGCGGGATTTTGCGGGCGATCTCCTCCACCCGCTCCGCCTGCTGGATGCGGGCGCGGCTGCGGCGCTGCTCCAGTTCCCGCCGCACGGCTTCTCTCGCTGAAAGGTTCATAATCCCCCTCCCTTTCCGTCAAAATCCGGCACCGAAAGCCCCCGCCGGTCCAGCTCCTCGATATCGTAGGACGGCTCCCAGCCCTTCTGCCCGCCCATTCCCCGGCCGGAGGGCCGGGTATCCTTGGCCGCGACGTCAGCCGGGGTGCGGATGCCCTTCTCGTACCAGGATTTGAGAATCGAGTTCATGTAGGGCAGGCTCAGCTTGCTGATGCTGTTGAGGGTCCGCTCATAGGCGATGCGGATCATATCAGGCCCGTAGCCGAAGGTTTCCCGCCAGTTCTGGATAAAGCGCTGCTGCTCGGGCGTCAGCGGATGGTCCCCCAGGCCGAGCATCCGGACGATTTCCTGTTCGGCGCTCTTTTTGCGGTTTAAGGCGCGCAGCGTCTCCTCAGCCTGCGCGTGGGTGTTGATCCCCTGGTCCGCCCAGCCGCTGCACATCCGCTGGATGTAGGTAAAGCTCGTCTTTCCGTTGGAAAAGCAGTACTCGACCGCCATCAGGATGACGTCGACCGGCAGGCCGTAGGCCTCGTGTATGAAGATCAGCGTCCGCTGCTGGGTCGAGGTCAGGAGGGTGCCCATGATGGATTCAACCGCTGAAAACAGGAACTGGATGTCCGGATTGCTGGCAGCCCGCTCGGCAATCTCAGTGGTCGAAAGGCTCTGGGCGGTCACGGCGTCCCGCGGCTTCTCCGCCTTTTTCGCAGCCCTTTTCGGCTCCTCGGGCTTTGTGAAAATGCCGTTCTGCACCCAGTAGCCCACCGCCTCGGACACGTCGCTCTCGGGGATCGCGAGCTTGCGGGCGATCTGGGCGGTGTCCACCCGGTTGGCCCGCAGCACGGCGAGCAGCACCTTGATGTAAATGCCGCTTGCCGTCGCGAGGTGCTTGTCCACCACGTCGGTCGGGACGGCGAGGAAGGAGTGCAGGCTTCCCATATTCAGCTCAATTTCCAATCCCCCGCCCCCTTCTCAATAAAGATCGCTGATGTAAACGGCGTGCAGCTCGTTGCCGTCGTCAAAGCCCAGCTTTTTATAATACTCCTGCCCGCCCTCGTCGCAGAGCAGCATCTTGACCGGGATGTCCCAGTAATGGGCGAGCATCCGCTTGATGAGCTCGGTGCCGATGGAGCGCCCCTGATACTCCGGGTCGACCAGCAGGTAGTGGAAATAGGCGGTCATCGAATGGTCGGTCAGGGCGTTCATCAGCCCCACCAGGCGGTCGCCGTCCCAGGCTGAATAGACCATGTCCGAATGCTGCATGGCGGCGACCAGCTTCTGGGGGAAGTGTCCCGACTCCCAGTTGACGCTCAAAAAGAGCCGCTCCAGCTCGCCGGCCGTAAAATTGCGGATGTCTTTATATACAATTTCCATAGATCTTCTCCTTTTACTTTGGAAGATAACACATTATCGATCCAGCAGAAATGATTTGACCAGCGCAAACGCCTCCCGGATGCAGCTTGAGGGCATGACCCAGCCCGGCGTCGGCGCGCCGTACCCGCTCGCCTGGGTATAGCCCGCCCGCCTGGCCAGCATCAGGGCGCGGCAGCAGTGGAAGTCGGAAGTGACGATCTTGACCCGCAGCTCGGAGATATCCTTCCCGCTGTCCGCCTCGATGAGGGCGCGGGAGTAGACGAGGTTTTCCATCGTGCTGGTGGATTGGTCCTCCCGCAGGATCCGGTCGGCGGGGATGCCCTGGGAAAGCAGGTAATCCCCCATCGCCTCGGCCTCCGGGATATCCTCGTTGCGGCCCTGCCCGCCCGAGACGGCGATTATCTCGCCCTGTTCGCAGGCGACGGCCGTTTCCATCCGCATGAGGAGGGTGAGGCTCATCTCCTCCCCGCGCAGGCCGGCCCCCAGGACGAGAATGTAATCGGCCGGGGCCTCGTCCTTCCGCGCCGCTCCCGCGAGGATCAGCCCTTCGAGGACGAGAAATCCCGCGATACCCGCCGCCGCGAGGGGTATGAGCACCTTTTTGACCCGCAGGACAGCGGGATTCCCGCCGAAGCGGCGCTCCAATGCGCCCAGCAGGATGAGCAGAATCCCCACCCCGCAGAGGAGGTTTGTGAACCCGACCGTCCCCACGAAGCAGGTGGACAGCAGCCAGTAGAGGACGAGCAGTCCGCCCGCCCCGCAAAGCAGCGCGCTGAGCATCACGCCCTCCACACCGGGAAGGGATTGCTCCAGGCGATCCGCCCTTCCGCGTCGATGACCTCCGCCCGGACGAAGCGCTCGCCGGGCTGGACGTGGTACTCCGCCGCGGTCAGTCCCTCGCCCTGCACGACCCGCTTGGACGACCAGACCAGATTGGAATAAAAGACCACCATCCGGGCCGGCGTACAGGAGACGCACATCCGCTCCCCATCAAAGGAGACCGCCATCCGCGGCCCCTGAGAGGCGTAGAACCGCCCTTCCCGCAGGGCGGAAAGGATCGCGTCCCGGCTGAGCGCGTCCGCCTGCACGTAAACAAAGGAACGGCAGTCCTCCCCGGTATAGGAGTGAGCGTCGTCGGAGGCGATCAGCGGGAGCGGCAGCCCGTTCGCCGCCACTGTATCTAAGATGATCCCCGAATCGGCCCGGCGGCCGTTCCAGGGGGTGCCGGACATGGTGTTGTAGATCTCGGAGGCGTCGATGCCGCGCAGCTTGAGGATCTCATCCGGCCGGTTTAAGGACCAGGCCGGGTGGGCCAGGATGGCAAACCCGCCCGCCGCGTGGATGGCGTCGAGCACCTGCTGGGCAGTGAGGCCGGGCGCCTTGGCGAGCGCCGGGGCCTGTTCCGCCCCGATCGAGACGATATGGTAAATGCCGTTTTCGGCAAGCCCCGCTTCTCCGGCGTCGTACTCGCAGCCGGAAAGCAGGAGCATCCCCTCCGCCTCGCCGCCGGGCGCAAAATGCCAGTGGTCGGTCAGCGCGAGAAAGTCGTAGCCCTCCTCCCGGTAGCGGGCGGCAGCTTCGGCCGGCGTTTTTCTCCCGTCCGACAGAGTAGTGTGGGTGTGCAGGTTTCCCTTCCACCATTTTTTTCCTTCCGTATCCTGATACATCGTCCGTCCCCCTTTTTCGGTGTATCCCTATTATACCAGTTTTACCGGGCAAATACAAGCTGCAAAAACGCCCGGCAGCCTTTCGGTTACCGGGCGTTTGCCGAAAATTCAGATCAATCAGACAATCCCCTGCGCAATCATCGCATCGGCGATCTTTTCAAAGCCGGCAATGTTCGCGCCCATGACGAGGTTGCCCTCATGGCCGTACTTCTTGGCGGCCTTCTCAGCGCTGTGGAAGATATTGATCATGATGCTCTGGAGCTTCTGGTCGACCTCTTCGAAGGACCAGGAATAACGCATCGAGTTCTGGGACATCTCAAGGCCGGAGGTGGCGACGCCGCCCGCATTGGCAGCTTTCGCAGGCCCAAAGAGGATTCCCGCCTCGAGGAACGCCTCGATCGCTTCGGGGGTAGAAGGCATGTTGGCGCCCTCGGCGACCGCCATCACACCGTTCGCGATCAGGGTCTTGGCGGATTCGCCGTCCAGCTCGTTCTGGGTCGCGCAGGGCAGCGCGATATCGCAGGGGATGGTCCAGATGCCGCGGCAGCCTTCGGTGTAAACCGCGCCCTCGACGCGCTTGGCGTACTCGGAGATGCGGCCGCGCTCGACTTCCTTGATCTGCTTGACGACATCCAGCTTGATGCCGTCCTTGTCGTAAACGTACCCGTTGGAATCGGAGAGGGCAACGACCTTGGCGCCGAACTCCTGCGCCTTCTCGGTGGCGTAGATGGCGACGTTGCCGGAGCCGGAGATGACGACCGTCTTGCCTTCCATCGTCTCGCCCTTCATGCAGCTGAGCATCTCTCTGGTGAAGTAAAGCAGGCCGTAGCCGGTAGCCTCGGTGCGGGCGAGGGAGCCGCCGTAGGTCAGGCCCTTGCCGGTCAGGACGCCGGTAAACTCGTTGCGGATCCGCTTGTACTGGCCGTAGAGGAAGCCGATTTCCCGGCCGCCGACGCCGATATCGCCGGCGGGTACGTCGGTGTCCGCGCCGATGTGGCGGCAGAGCTCGGTCATAAAGCTCTGGCAGAAGCGCATGATCTCGTTGTCGGATTTGCCCTTCGGGTCGAAGTCGCTGCCGCCCTTGCCGCCGCCCATCGGGAGGCTGGTGAGGGAGTTTTTGAAGCACTGTTCAAAGCCCAGGAACTTGATGATGGACTGGTTGACCGAGGGATGGAAGCGCAGGCCGCCCTTGTAGGGGCCGATCGCGGAGTTGAACTGGACGCGGAAGCCGCGGTTGACCTGGACCTTGCCCTGGTCGTCGACCCACGGCACGCGGAACTGCACCATCCGCTCCGGCTCGACGATGCGATCGATAACGCCTTTTTCGATCAGCTCAGGGCGCTGCTCGACAACAGGCTCGAAGGATTCCAGGACCTCCTGGACAGCCTGGATGAATTCGGGTTCATTTGCGTTGCGCTTCTTCACGGTTTCCAGAACGCCGAGAAGATATTCGTTCTTCAGTGCCATAAATGGTACCCCCTAAATCTCAGAATAGCTCTATTATACTCCAGTATCTGCGATTGTGCAAGAGGTTTTTGCAATATTTCTTTGATTTCCTGCATATTTTACAAAAAAATCACGTTGATTTTCACATTAGCCGCTATTTTCTGCATTTTATATTCGGTTTTCCCGCATCATACCCAGCTGGAACAGACGAAATACGCGCAGGGCCGCATCCAGACAGAGCGTCTCCGCCTGCTCCATCGCCTCTGCAAGGCTCATCGGCCCGCTGAGGATGGGGAAAACGCTCACAATGCCGTGCCGGTAGATTTCCTCGTACCCCGGCCCGAGCCCGCCGACCAGGGCGATGGCCGGGACGCCGGCTTTGGCGCAGCGGTCCCCGATTCCGGCCGGGGCTTTGCCGCAGGCCGACTGCCAGTCCATCCTCCCCTCTCCGGTCACGACGAGGTCAGCCCCTGCGAGGAGGCGGTCAAAGCCGATCAGGTCCAGTACCGCCTCAATCCCCGCGCGCTGCACGGCCCCCAGCGCAGACATCAGCGCGAAGCCCAGCCCGCCCGCCGCGCCGCTCCCCGGCAAGGCTGCGCAGCGGCGGCCGGTTTGCTGCTCCAATACCTCCGCATACCGCGCCATCCCCGATTCGAGGGCCTGCTGCATCCCGGCGTCCGCCCCCTTCTGCGCCGCAAAGGTAAATGCCGCCCCGTTCGGCCCCGTGAGGGGATTGGTCACGTCGCACATCACGGTGAGGCGGCAGTCACGGAGCCTGCGGTCAAGCCCGGCGAGGTCCGCTGCCGCAGCACGTCCGAGATCCTCCCCGGCCCCGCGGAGCTGATTGCCCCGGTCATCCAGAAAACGCGCCCCCAATGCCGTCAGCAGCCCCATCCCGCCGTCGTTGGTCGCACTCCCGCCGATGGCGAGAACAATTTCCCGGCAGCCGCGGCCCAGCGCGTCCAGAATGAGCTCCCCGGTCCCGAAGGTGCTTGTCTTCATCGGGTTGCGGAGCGGCTCCGGCACCAGCGGCAATCCGGACGCCGCCGCCATTTCGATGACCGCGCAGTTTCCCGGCAGGAGTCCGTAAGCTGCCCTAACCGGCTCGCCGAGCGGCCCTGTGACCCAAACCTCGCGGAGGGAACCTCCCGAAGCCTCACAGACGGCCTCAACTGTCCCCTCACCGCCGTCTGCAACCGGCACACAAACCGTCTCGCAACCTGGGAAAACCTCATTCGCCGCCTGTGCAAGCAGCGCAGCGATCCGGGCGGAACTGAGCGAGCCTTTGAAGGAATCGGATGCAAAGACAAATTTCATCTGCGGTATCCCCCTTTTCTCTATATAGCAATTATAGCACACCGCCCGCAAATTTTCCACAAAAAAGGCCCCGGCAAAAGCCGGAGCCTTCGAGTCATCAAGCAGCAGAAACTGCCGTATCAAACCCGCAAATTATTCGTTGATCTTGGTGACAACGCCGGAACCAACGGTTCTGCCGCCTTCACGGATCGCGAAGCGGAGGCCTTCCTCGATCGCGATGGGGGTGATCAGCTCAACGTCGAACTCGAGGTTATCGCCGGGCATCGCCATCTCGGTGCCCTCGGGGAGGGTGATGATGCCGGTAACGTCGGTGGTCCGGAAGTAGAACTGAGGACGGTAGTTGTTGAAGAAGGGTTTATGACGGCCGCCCTCTTCCTTCTTCAGGACGTAGACGGAGCAGTGGAACTTGGTGTGGGGATGAATGGTGCCGGGTTTGCAGAGAACCTGGCCGCGCTCGATGTCAGAACGCTGCACACCACGGAGCAGAGCGCCGATGTTGTCGCCGGCCTCAGCAAAGTCGAGGAGCTTGCGGAACATCTCAACGCCGGTAACGGTGGTCTTGGACTTCTCGTCCTTCAGACCAACGATCTCGACTTCGTCGCCGACCTTAACGGTACCACGCTCAACACGGCCGGTAGCAACGGTGCCGCGCCCGGTGATGGTGAAGACGTCCTCAACAGGCATCAGGAAGGGCTTGGAGTCGTCGCGCTCGGGGGTGGGGATCCACTCGTCAACAGCATCCATCAGCTCGAGGATGGACTTGTAAGCAGGGTTGTTGATGTCATCGGGAGCTTCCAGGGCAGCCAGAGCGGAGCCGCGGATGATGGGGGTGTCGTCGCCGGGGAAATCGTACTCGTTCAGGAGCTCACGGATTTCCATCTCAACGAGGTCGAGGAGCTCTTCG
>DVKD01000019.1 GCA_018716285.1 Candidatus Merdivicinus faecavium | reverse complement strand
AATCTAGCGCGTCTGCCAATTCCGCCATATCCGCATATGGTGCAGATGACGGGACTTGAACCCACACGAGGAATACTCACTACCACCTCAAAGTAGCGCGTCTGCCAATTCCGCCACATCTGCACATATTGTTCGCCTGCCCGAGAATGGTGCGGGCGGCGGGACTTGAACCCGCACGCCGGAGCAATGGCTCCTAAAACCATCGTGTCTGCCGTTCCACCACGCCCGCAGGCTACCTTTCTATTATATCACTGCCATCCGGCGTTGTCAAGCATTTTTTTAAAAAAGATTGCTCCATTTCCGGAAAAAGCCTGGCAGACTGCTTGGCGTCCCGCGCCACCTGCTCAAAGAGCAGCTCAACCGAATCGAACCGCTGCTCCGGGCGCAGGAAGGTGAAGAAGGCGACCGGAACCCGTTGCCCGTAGAGGTCGCCGTCGAAGTCCAGCAGGGTCGTCTCAGCCGACGGCGCGTCGGTCCCGCCCAGCGTCGGCTTGACCCCGACGTTGGTCACAGCCGGATGCCAGCTCCCCCCCGCAAAGGCGGCCGCGGCGTAAACCCCGCTGCGCGGCAGGAGGTCGCCGGCGGGATAGAGCTGGTTGATGGTCGGGTAGCCCATTTTCCGCCCGAGCTGCCGCCCGTGGGAGACCGGGTAGTCGATGATGTACGGCTCCCCGAGCAGCCGCGCCGCTTCAGCCATCTCTCCGTCCCGCAGCAGCCGCCGGATCCGGGTGGAGCTGACCGGTTCCCCGCCGTCCAGAAGTGGCGCGACGAGGTGAAAGCGCACCCCGGCCTCCGCGCAGAAGCGCCGCAGCAGGGCTGCGTCCCCTGCCGCGTTTTTGCCGAATCGGTAGTCCTCCCCGCAGAAAATGGCCGCCGCGCGCAGCCGCTTGACCAGGATCTCCTCAAAAAATTCCCGCGGAGAAAGCTCCCGGAAGGAGGAGAAGGGCGGTTCGCAGACGACCTCAACCCCCAGCCGGCGGAGGATGTCCAGCTTGCGGGTGTGGGTGAGGATGTTCGCGAAATCCGGCTTGGTCGCCTCGCCGTCGAAGGTGAAGGTAAAGACAGCCGGCCGCAGCGCGGGCGCGCAGGATACGGCCTGCCCGATGACGGCGCGATGCCCGCGGTGCAGGCCGTCAAACAACCCCAGCGCGACGGCGGTGGGGTGATCCTGCTGCGGGATGGTGCGGCTGTATTCCATAAAACGACTTCCTTTCATGCGCTACTTTGCCTGTCCCGGCGCGGGGGCGGCAAAGAGCCTGCGGATGACCAGCTCGTTTTGCCCCATATCGCAGACGGCGATGCCAAGGAACTCCTCCCCGGGGCCGTAGACGGCGTGGTCGCCGCCGATTTTCGCGCAGCGGATGCGGTTTAAGTCAAGCCGCGCCCCGTTGCGGAAGAGCCGCGCCTGCCCCTCGCTGAGGGTGATGGCCGGCAGGCCGGCGAAAAGCCGCGACACCGGCTGCAAAAGGCCGGGGAAGCGCCCTTCTGCAGCCGCCTGCTGCGCCTCCTCGATGGTGACGCAGTCGGCGAGGGTGAAGCCGGCCGCCTCGGTGCGGGTGAGGCCGGTCATCACCGCCCCCATCCCGAGCGCTGCCCCAATGTCGTGGCAGAGGGTCCGGATATAGGTGCCTTTGGAGCAGAGGATGTCGAAAACGGCTTCCCGCCGGGCTTCGTCGTAGGAAAGGAGGTTCAGCTCCCGGATCACGGCGGGGCGGGACTTGCGCTCTACCTCGATCCCCTTGCGGGCGAGGTCGTAGAGCCGCTGCCCCCCGACCTGCACCGCCGAGTACATGGGCGGGATCTGCATGATCTCGCCGCGGAAGCGCGGCAGGACGGCTTCGAGGGCCGCGCGGGACAGCGGGGCCGGGTCCTCGGCGAGGACCTTCCCCCAGATGTCCTGGGTGTCGCTGGTGAAGCCGAAGCGGGCCGAAGCGCGGTAGCGCTTGTCGGTGACGGGGAGGAGGTCGCAGGCCTTGGCGGCCTGTCCGAAGAGGAGGGGCAGCACCCCGGTCGCCATCGGGTCTAGAGTGCCGCTGTGGCCGATTTTGCGGGTGCCGCTGATGCCGCGCAGCTTGGCGACAACGTCAAAGGAGGTGAACTCCTGCGGCTTGCGGATGCAGAGGACGCCGGTCAGGCCGGTGTCGGGGCGTTTGGGCATGGACGATGTTCCTTTCAAAGGGAGAATCTTGCGGGCGCGTGACCGCGTTGGGCAATTCGCCGCGGGCGCGTGACCGCGCGGGACAATTCGCCGCGGCAGTCTTCCCCGCGCCAGGCTTCGGCTGGCGCAAACAAGTTGCGCCTCTGGGGCGTGTTGCCCCGCATTCTGGGGCTGTTGCGCGTGACTGCGCGGGACAATTCGCCGCGGCAGTCTTCCCCGCGCCGGGCTTCGGCTGGCGCAAACAAGTTGCGCCTCTGGGGCGTGTTGCGCGTGACCGCGCGGGACAGTGACGACGCGGCGTTTCTGCTACGCGTCAAATCCGCGAACGTTTTGACAGGCAAAACGTTTTCGGTTGAGGTTCCCCGCCCGTTTTTTGTACGGCGTTACGGAATGATTCTGTTGGGGCATTCATCCGCCCGCGATGACGGAAAAACGCCGCAGGTAACGGGAAATACGGCGATTTCCGAAACATTTCCCCGAAATCGCGGGCGGGGTTTCCCCGCCCCTACAATCCGGGACGTTGCGTCCGTCCCGTGATGATCAAAAAACGTTGCGGGATGCGCGCGTCAGGCGAGGGCGGCTTCCACCGCCTTGAGGACGGCAGATTTTACCTCGTCCAGGCTCCCGGAAAGCGAGCATCCCGCCGCGTAGCGGTGGCCGCCGCCGCCGAACTGCCGGCAGACGTCCGAGACGTTGACCCGCTTGACCGAGCGCATCGAGATCTTATACGACCCGGGTTCGCGCTCCTTGACGGTGATGCCGACTTCGACCCCCTCGAGACGGGTGGGCAGGGAGGGGATGCCCTCCAGCTCGGCTTCGGTGACGCCGCAGCGGCTGTAGAGCTCCCGGCTCAGGACGATGAGGGCGGCCTGCCCGCCGCAGTGGACCTCCAGGGTGTTCAGCGCCTCCCGCTCGGCGGCGAATTCGGCGGCGGATTTGGTTTCGAAAACCCTTTTGTTGATCTCCGCGTAGGGCGCGCCCGCCTCCATCATCTCGGCGGCTAGGCGATGGGTGCGGGGGGAGGTGTTGGAGAATTTGAAGCAGCCGGTATCGGTCGCCATGCCGGTATAGAGGCAGAGGGCGGCCTGCCGGTCGAGGGAAACCCCCATTTCCCGCAGAAGCAGGCAGATGATTTCGCAGCAGGCGGCGGAATCCGGCTCGAGGAGGGTATTTCTGGCAAAAAAGCGGTGGGAGGGATGGTGGTCGACGGCGAGATCGACCTTCCCCAGGCAGTCGGCTAAGCCCTCGCCGAAGAGCCCTTCGTCGGCGATGTCGACCGAGACGATGAAACGCGGCGCAAAATCCTGCCCGGCTTCCCCCTCCCACAGAAAGGAATAACGGGAGGGGAAGGGGTCGCTGCACCGGATGCGGGCGCGCTTGCCGAGGGAGCGCAGCCCGTGCTGGAGGGCGTGGGCGCAGCCCATCGTGTCGCCGTCCGGGTTGCGGTGGCAGAGGATGAGGATATCGTCGGCCGCCAGGAGAAGCTGCGCTGCCTCTTTTCTGGTCACTTCCATCCTCATTCCTCCGCTTCCGGCTCTTCGGACGTCTCTGCGCCGGGGTCGCCGAGGTCGTGCAGGATCTCATTGATCTTGGCGCTGTAGGCGATGGAGCCGTCGGCGATGAAATGAAGCTCCGGGCATTTGCGCAGGTGGAGCCGGTTGCCGATCTCCCGGCGGAGGAAGCCGGAGGCCGAGACGAGGCCCTTGATGGACTCCTTCGTCGCCGCCTCCCCCTCGATGGCCGAGACATGGACCTTGCAGTGGGAGAGGTCGCCCGAGACCTCGCAGCGGATGACGCTGAGCATTTTGGAGACGCGGGGGTCCTTGAGCTCGCGGATGAGCAGGCTCAGCTCCCGCTTGATATCTTCGGACAGCCGTCCGATCTTGTAACTGGGCATAAAGTGCTCCTTTCTGGCGAAAAGTGGAAAATCCTTCCGAAAACAGACCGCCCCCGCCCCCTTCGGGACAGAGGCGGTTTGCGTGTACAGCGCCTGTGCATGTACAGGCGGCGGGATTTGCGGCGCGTTTTTTGGGGGACCGCGGGCGAACGTTGCGTGCCAATTGTAGGGAATTCACCCGCGGTGAATGCGTCCCCGATGCCCCGCGATTCAGGGGAAATGTTGCGGGAATCGCCGCATTGCCCGTAAACCGCGTTTTACCATCATCGCGGTCACGCGGAACAGGCCCGAAATGCGGGTAAGCACGCGCCAGCCGGAGCCCGGACACTGGATTCGGAAACTGCGGATAGTGGTGGAACCCCTCCAGAATGCCGCAGCTTGTCGCGGCATTCCAGCGGTATCGAACGATGCTGTGCGGCCGCGTCGTCATTGTCCAGCGCGGTCACGCGCCCGCGTCGTCACTGTCCAGCGCGGTCACGCGCCGGGTTAGTCGCGGTATTCTTCGACGGTGAAGACTTCGTAGATGTCGCCTTCCTTGATGTCGTTGAACTTGGCGAGGGTGACGCCGCACTCGTAGCCCTGGGCGACTTCCTTCGCGTCGTCTTTGAAGCGCTTGAGGGAGGCGATCTGGTCGACGGCGACGACGATGTTGTCGCGGACGATGCGGATCTGCGCGCTGCGGGCGATTTTGCCCTCGAGGACGTAGCAGCCGGCGACGGCGCCGACGCCGCTGATTTTGTAGACCTGGCGGACTTCGACGCGGCCCATCTCGACCTCGCGGGTCTTGGGGGCCAGCATGCCCTTCATGGCGGACTTGATTTCCTCGATGGCATCGTAGATGATGCGGTACATCTTGAGCTGGACATCCTGCTGCTCGGCCTCTGCTTTGGCGTTGGGGTCGGGTCGGACGTTGAAGCCGACGACGATGGCGCCGGAGGCGTTGGCGAGCATGACGTCGGAGCTGTTGATGCCGCCGACGCCGGTGTGGATGACCCGCACCCGGACTTCGGGGGTGGAGAGCTTTTCAAGCGACTGCTTGACGGCCTCGGCGGTGCCCTGAACGTCGGCCTTGACGATGAGGGGCAGCTCCTTGACCTCGCCCTGCTCGATCTGGCTGAAGAGGTTTTCGAGGGTGACCTTCTGGTAGGACTTGAACTGCTCTTCCTTCTGCTCGGCGCGGCGCTGCTCGACCAGCTCGCGGGCGAGGCGCTCGTCCTCGACGGCGTTGAAGATGTCGCCCGCTGCGGGAACTTCGGTCATGCCGGTGATCTCGACCGGGATGGAGGGGCCGGCTTCGGTGACAATCTGCCCGCGGTCGTTGCGCATCTGACGGACGCGGCCGACCGAGGTGCCGGCGATGATGACGTCGCCGGTGCGGAGGGTGCCGTTCTGGACAAGGAGGGTGGCGACCGGACCGCGGCCCCTGTCGAGGCGGGCTTCGATGACGGTGCCCTTGCCCAGGCGGTTGGGGTTGGCCTTCAGCTCCTGCATGTCGGCGACGAGGAGGATGTCTTCGAGCAGCTCCTCGATGCCCATGCCGGTCGCGGCCGAAACGGGGACGCAGATGACGTCGCCGCCCCAGTCGTCGGGGACGAGCTCATATTCAGTCAGCTCCTGCTTGACCTTGTCGGGGTTCGCTTCAGGCTTATCCATCTTGTTGATGGCGACGATGATCGAGACGCCGGCGGCCTTGGCGTGGTTGATGGCCTCAACGGTCTGGGGCATGATGCCGTCGTCCGCCGCGACGACGAGGATGGCGATATCGGTGACGGCCGCGCCGCGGGCGCGCATGGCGGTGAAGGCCTCATGGCCGGGAGTGTCGAGGAAGGTGACATAGCGGCCGCCGACTTCGACGCGGTATGCGCCGATGTGCTGGGTGATGCCGCCGGCCTCGGTGTCGGTGACGCGGGAGTGGCGGATGCGGTCAAGGAGGGAGGTCTTGCCGTGGTCGACGTGGCCCATAACGACGACGACCGGGCTTCTCTCGACGAGATCCTCGCTCGCGTCCTCCTCATTGTGGATGAGCTTCTCCTCGATGGTGACGATGACCTCTTTCTCAATCTTCGCGTTATATTCCATTGCGACGAGGGAGGCGGTGTCAAAGTCGATGACTTCGTTCTGGGAAGCCATGACCCCCATGAGCATCAGCTTTTTGATGACGTCGGAAACGGTGACCTTCAGGCGGGAAGCGAGCTCGGAGACGGTGATTTCGTCGGGGATGAGGACCTTGAGCTGCTGCTTGCGCGCCCGCTCGAGGGCGAGACGCTGGAGCTTTTCGGCCTCGGTCTCCCGCTTGTTGGAGAATTTGGCCTTGTTTTTGACCTGGGATTTCTGTTTGAGCTTCTGCTTGCGCTGCTGGGAATCGCCGCGGCCGTTCGCCTGCGGGGCGATCTCCTCGTAATGCTCGTTGTACTTGTCGAGGTTGACCTCGACGGTGCGGGTGTCGACGTGGCGGACGGTGCGCTCCTTCTCGACCGGCTCAGCGGGCTTCTGCGGAGCGGCGGGGGCGGCAGGTTTGGCCGGGCGGGCAGGGGCCTGCTGGGGGCGGCTGTCGCGGTTGTCACGGCGGTCGTTCCGGCGGCCGTCGCGGTTTTCAGGGCGTCCGTTCTGCTGGGGGCGGCTGTCGCGATTGTCGCGGCGGTCGTTCCGGTGATCCTCGTATCGAGGGCGATCTTCAGAACGGGGGCGCTCCTCCCGGCGCTCCGCGGGGCGGTTGTCGGCGGGACGGGCGGTGCGCTGCTCAGGCTTGGGAGCCTCCTGCTTTGCGGCAGGGGCTTTGGGCGGCTCAGGACGCTCGGCGGGAGCCTTGGATACCTCCGCTTTGGGCTGTTCCGGTTTGGCGGGGGCGGGAGTTTCCGCCTTGGGAGGCTCGGGCTTCGCGGGAGCTTCTGCTTTTGGAGCCTCCGCCTTGGGCGCTTCGGCCTTCACGGGCTCCGGCTTGGCAGGTTTGGCCGCCGGCTCCGCCTTGGGAGCGGGCTTAGCGTCCCGGGAGGCGAAATAGGGGTCAAAACTCGAAACCTGGTTCTGCTGGGTGTAGTGTTCAAAGACGACGTTTAATTCCTCGTCGGTGAGGACGGTGGCGTGCTTGCGGGGCTCGCCGCCGAAATAGCGGTCCAGGAGATCGATGATCTCCTTTTTATCCACATTCAAATCTTTTGCGACTTCATGTACGCGGTATTTTATCTGCATAGGGTATCCTCCGTTTCGTTGTAGGTGAGCATCAGCCTGTCTGCAAAGCCTTTGTCGGTGATGCCGATGACTCCGGTTTTCCTGCCGATGATGTGGGCCATCCCGTCTATCGCGGCGGTCAGGCAAAGGTGGGGTATGCCGTGCTGTGCGCCGAGGTAGCCGACCTCCTTGCGGGTTTTGGGGGAAAGGTCGGCGGCGGTAAGCAGGAGGGCGACCCGGCCTTCCAGGACGGCGGCCTTGACCGTTTCGAACCCGTAGACCAGCCTCCTTGCCCGCATGCAAAGGGAGAGAGTGGAATCAAAAGCGTTCAATTTTTCGCATCTTCCTTTCGCTCAGCCTGGGGGATACCCGCCGCATATTTCTGCAGCGCGTCCTCCATCGCGTCGTAGACTTCTTCCGGGATTCTGCACTGGAAGGAGCGCTCGATCCTGCGCGCCTTGCGCGCCTTTTTAAGGCAGTCGGGCGAGGGGCAGACGTAAGCGCCGCGGCCGGCCTTTTTCCCGGTCAGGTCGAGGGAGATTTCTCCCTCTTTGGAGCGGACCACCCGGACCAGCTCCTTTTTGGTCTTCATTTCGCCGCAGCCGGTGCACATCCGCAGCGGGACACGTCTTGTTTGCATCCGAAAGCTCCTTTCCGATGAGGTTTATTCCCCGGCAGGCTCCTCACCCTGCGGCTCTTCCTTCTTCTCGGTGTCGAGCGCGCCGGATTCGGGGCGGATATCGATCTTGTAGCCGGTCAGCTTGGCGGCGAGCTTGGCGTTCTGGCCCTTGTTGCCGATGGCGAGGGAAAGCTGGTTGTCCGGCACGGTGACGCGGCAACTCTTTTCCTCGCCGGGCAGAATCTCGACGCCGGTGACAGTGGCGGGGGAGAGGGCCTGGGTGATGAATTCCGCGTCGTCCTCGCTGTATTTGACGATGTCGATCTTCTCGCCTTTCAGCTCCGAAACGACGGCCGAGATGCGGCTGCCTTTCGGGCCGATGCAGGCGCCGATGGGATCGACGTCGGGATTGTTGCTCCAAACGGCCATCTTGGTCCGGGAGCCGGCCTCACGGGAAATGGACCGGATCTCGACGATGCCGTCGAAAAGCTCGGGGACCTCGCGTTCAAAGAGGCGCTTGACCAGCTCCTTGTGGGTGCGGGAGATTTTTAAGGAGCAGCGGCGCTCAAAGTTGACCACATCGACGACGTAGACTTTGATATGGTCGCCGGTCTGGAGGTTGTCATTGGGGAGCTGCTCGTTTTTAAAGAGCAGGAATTCGTTTTTGTCGATCCGCACCGTCGCGTTGCCGGTACCGGGCTCGACCTTCTCGACGACGCCGGTCACAACCTCATGGACCTTATTCTGGTACTGGGCGATGAGCTGGGAGTGCTCGGCCTCCCGGATGCCCTGGCGGATGACGTGCTTGGCTGTCTGGGCGGCGATCCGTCCGAACTGGGTGGTGTCGAGCGGGATGGTGATGGGCATCCCTTCGACCGGATGGGGGTCGTACTTGAGGGCCTCGTCGAGGCTGATCTGGGTGGCGGGGTCTTCCACCTCGGCGACGGCGATCTTGGAGATGGAGACCTCGACGCGGCCGGCGTCGGGATTGATGATGACGTCGACATTGTCGGTGACCTGGTAGTCGCGCTTGACGGCGATGACGATGGCGTTGGTGATCTTTTCGATCAGATAGTCGCGGTCAATGCCCTTTTCCTTCTCCAGCTCCTGGAGCGCGCTGAAAAAGGCCCAGATTTCTTTGCTGTTCATGGTGTTTCCTCCAATTTTCGGTTATTTAAAACGGCATCTCGTCGTAGCGGCGGACAAAGCGCAGCTCGGAAAGGGTGAGCTCATGGTCGGCGCCTTCGCTGTCGGTCACTACGATGGTTTTGCCCCGATATTCCTTTAAAATGCAGACGGGTTCCTTTTCGCCGCCCGGCGTCCAGGGGGTGAAGAGGCCGACGGTGACCTTGCCGCCCAGGTTCTGGGTGAAATGGAAGTCCCGCTCGAGGGGACGGTTCATCCCGGCCGACCAGACTTCGAGGTAGTAACTCTGCGGGATGGGGTCGGCTTCGTCGAGCAGCGGGTCGATCGCCCGGCTCATCGCCTCGCAGGCGTTGATATCCGCGCCGCCCTCCTTGTCAATGAGGATGCGCAGAAACCAGCTTGCCCCCTCCTTTTCAAACCGCACGTCCCAGATCGAGACGCCGATCTCTTCGGCAATCGGCGCAGCCAGGTCCCAGACCGTTTGGATAATGGTGCTCTTACTCATGCAATCCGCCTTTCTGACAGCCGGGAAAAAACCCGTAACATAAACGAAAGACCGGGAAGTTCCCAGCCTTTCTGATCCTACCATATTCTACCGTACCCTATTATAGCACACCTCGCTTCAAATTGCAAGGGGTTTCGCACAGAAATCATGCGGATTGTTGTATAGGAGGTTGTTTTTGGAATGGACGTACAGTTGAGCGGCTTTGTCGGCCTTTTTTACGGCATGATGTCGTTTTTTCGAAGAAAGTTTACGGCATATTCACAATTTCCAGGCGAGAAGATGTTACAATTTGTAATAAAGAGGTTACTTTGCTGTAATATCTGGCTCCGGCTGAAAAAAACTCAAAAAAATCGCAGGAAAATGCAGGAATTCCTTGCAATTTTAAGGAAAATAGGATAATATAGTAAGTGTATGAGTCTCTCTATTTTGCAATATCAGCAGAATCAGCAGCAGCCGGCGCCGGAGGCCCCCGAACAGGCGGGACGGGCGGACGCTCCGGCCGCAATTCCGAAAGAAAAGAGGTAGTTTCAGATGTCAAATCGTCTTTTTCAGGGCGTCGTCCACCAGATGCGGGACGCCATTGACCGCGAGATCGGCGTAATCGACGAAACCGGGGCCATTATCGCGTGCAGCGAGCTTTCCAAAATCAACACCAACAACAATTACTACGTCGTGGACTTTGGGGAGTCTCATGACATTTTTGTCCGGGATAACTATACCTACAAGCCCTTCGGCCCGCACATCAAGGCGGATTACGCCGTTTTTGTAGAGGGCGCGGATGAGACCGCCGCCCGTTATGCCGCTATCCTGGCCGTCTCCCTTTCGAGCATCAAGCAGTACTACGACGAGAAGTACGACCGCAATAATTTCATCAAAAATGTTGTCCTGGATAACATTCTGCCCGGCGACATCTACATCAAGGCGCGGGAGCTCCACTTCAACATCGACGTCAACCGGGTCGCCCTTCTGATCCGGGTCATCGCCACCAACGATGTTTCCGCCTACGAGGTCATCCAGAACCTCTTCCCGGACAAGCAGAAGGACTTTGTCTTCAACATCAGCGAGACCGATATCGTCCTCATCAAGGAGATCAAGGCCGGCATCGAGTCGAAGGACCTCGAAAAGCTCGCCCGCTCCATCGTCGACACCTTAAGCTCCGAGTTCTACACCAAGGCGGTCGTCGGCATCGGCACGGCGGTCGTCGGGGTCAAGGATCTCGCGCGTTCCTTCAAGGAAGCCCAGATCGCCCTCGAGGTCGGCAAGGTGTTCGACACCGACCAGTCGATCGTCAGCTACGACAACCTCGGCATCGCGCGGCTCATCTACCAGCTGCCGACCACCCTTTGCGAGATCTTCCTCAAGGAGGTCTTCAAAACCGGCTCCATCGACTCCCTCGACCACGAGACCCTCTTTACCATCAACCGGTTCTTTGAAAACAACCTGAACGTTTCCGAAACGTCCCGGAAGCTCTTCGTCCACCGCAATACCCTGGTTTACCGTCTCGAGAAAATTAAAAAGCTGACCGGCCTGGATCTGCGGGAATTTGACGACGCCATTATCTTCAAGATCGCGCTGATGGTCAAGAAATACCTGACCTCCAATCCGACGAAATTCTAATCTCCCTGGCGGCAGCAGCGGGCTGTCCGATTTGCGGCGCATCCTTTGCGCGCCGATCTTGGACGGCCCGTTTTTATTTGCCGCCCGGCGCGGCGATACAGAAAGAAGCCGCGCGCCTTTTACAGATACCGCTTTCGGGCGAAAGAAAGGATGCAGAGCATGATCGATTTGATAAACGTCTGTTTCAGCTACGACAATAAGACAGATGCCCTGAAGGACGTAAACCTCAGGGTCGACAACGGGGAGTTCGCCTTCATCGTCGGGTCTTCCGGCGCGGGCAAGAGCTCCATCATCAAGCTGCTTTTGCGGGAAAACCTCGCGACCTCGGGGACGGTGATCGTCAACGGCTACAACCTCGGGAAATTAAAGCAGCGCCAGATTCCCAAATTCCGGCGGAGCATCGGAGTCGTCTTCCAGGATTTCCGCCTCATCCCCGATATGACAGTTTACGACAACGTCGCGTTCAGCCTCCGGGTGACGGACGCTTCCAATAAAACCATCCGCCAGCAGGTCCCCTACGTCCTCGAGCTGATGGAGCTGCAGGACCTCGCGCGGAAATATCCCCAGGAGATCTCGGGCGGCGAGCAGCAGCGGGTGGCTTTGGCCCGTGCGCTGGTCAACGACCCGCCTTTAATCATTGCCGACGAGCCGACCGGCAACATCGACCCGGAATTCTCCTACGAGATCGTCGAGATGCTGCAGGCCATCAACCGCTGCGGTACGACCATCGTCATGGTCACCCACGAGCACGAGATGGTCAAATATTTCGGCGGCCGAACCATCAACATTGAGGACGGCGAGGTCGTCTTCGACGGCATTATAGGAGGCGCCCATGAGAGCGAGTAGTTTTCGGTATCTGGTCAAAAACGGCGTACATAACCTCTGGAGCAACCGGATGATGACCATCGCGTCGGTCGGCACCCTGGTCGCCTGCCTGCTCATCGTCGGGTTTGCGGTGCTGTTCAGCATCAATGTCGACAGCATCGTCGCCTATGTCGGCCAGCAGAACGAGGTTGTGGTCTTTATGCAAATGGACACCCCCCTCGAATATATGGACACCATGAAGGCGGAGCTCGAAGGGATCGAGGGCCTCGGGGAGGTCGTCTATGTCTCGGCGGAGGAGGGCTTCGCCGAATATAAGGAGAGCCTCGGCGAGGACGGATATCTTTTAGACGGAATGGAGGACGAGGCGGCCTCCATCCTTCCCGCCAAATTTACCGCCAAAATCATTGAGCCGGAGCGGGCCGACACCATTGTCGCCGCCATCCGCCGCATCGAATACGTCGACAAGGCCGAAGCTCCGACCGACCTGACTCAGACGCTGGTCGACATCCGCTCGATGGTCAATACGCTGGGCGGCGCCGTCATCGCGGCCCTCATCCTCGTGTCGTTTGTCATCATTACCAACACCATCCGCGCTTCGGTCTTCAGCCGGCGCAAGGAGATCAGCATCATGAAATACGTCGGCGCGACCAACAGCTTTATCCGGATCCCCTTTATCGTCGAAGGGGTGCTGCTCGGCCTGATTGCCGCCGCGATCGCCTTTTTGGGCATCTGGGGCGGGTATTCGGTCTGCATGGAGGCCCTTTCCTTTGAGTCCTCCGCATGGCTCGCCTCGCTTACCCAGTATATGGTCCCCTTTGAGGACCTCTGCTATCCCATCCTGGGGGGCTTCCTGCTGGCCGGCATCCTGACCGGCGGAATCGGAAGCGCCTTCAGTATGCGCAAACATTTGAAAGTGTAGGAGGGGTTCTGCATGAGAAAAACGCCGCTGCGCCGCAGGATACTGGCGGCGGCCGCTGCCCTGAGCATCGCCTTCGCCGCAGGGACCGCCTATTGGACGCGGCCGATGCTCACCGTTTCCGCCTCCCTTTCCTCCGAAAAGGACAGCCTGGAGTCCCAGAAGGACAAAATCGAGCAGGAGCTCGCCGATATCGAGCAGCAGCTCAAAGAAACCAAGAACAGCATTGCTGAACAGGAGGCCTATCAGGACAGCCTCGACCAGCAGATTTCCCTCAATCTGCAGAAAATGAGCGTCCTGGAACAGGAAATGACCAATCTTTCCGCCCAGATGGATGAGACCCAGCAGCAGCTGGACGAGACCGAGGCGGATATCCTCGCCAAGGAAGAGGAGATCGCCGACACAGCCGACCAGTATAAGGAGCGGATGCGCGCCAACTATATGGCGAGTGGGACCTCCACCCTGGAAATGCTCTTTTCGGCGGAAAGCTTCAGCGACTTCCTCACCGGCGTTGAGATGATGCGGGCGATTTCCCGCCACGACACCGCCCTGCTCGAGCAGCTCCGCGTCCAGCAGGCCGGGCTTGAGAACGAGCGCTCCCAGGCCGAGCGGGTCAAGGCGGATCTCGCCGACCAGCAGGCTGAGGCTGAAGCGAGCCGCCAGGAGATGGAGGAAACGAACAAACAGCTCGAGGCCGCCTATCAGGAGAGCCTGACCGCGACCCAGAACCTGGAACTGGAGCAGGCAAACTTCGAAGCCAACAAGGAACAGCGCCTCAAGGAGGCTGAGGAAATCGACCAGGAGATCGAGGAGCTGATGCGCCAGATCGAAGAACAGAATAAGCAGAACGCCGCGCAGGGCGGCGGCATTGTCACCGAGGCAGGCTTCCTCTGGCCGCTGCCGGGGTACTCGAACGTCAACTCCGCCTATGGATGGCGCTTCAATAACACCGATTTCCACACCGGCATCGACCTGGGCGGCAGCGGAGTTTACGGCGCCGATATCGTCGCCGCCAAGTCCGGCGTCGTCGCCTCCCCGATGACCCACTGGAGCTACGGCAACAACGTCGTTATCAACCACGGCGACGGCTACGTCACCCTGTATGCCCACTGCTCGACCCTTCTCGTCAGCCCGGGCCAGGTGGTCACCCAGGGGCAGGTCATTGCAAAGGTGGGCGCGACCGGCAACGTCACCGGGCCGCACCTCCACTTTGAGGTCTACTTAAACGGCGTCCGCCAGAACCCCGCCAATTTCATCAGCTATTATTAATCAGCCCGCCGATTGAAAGGAGCCAGCCGCAAGATGCGAACCCGCAGATTTTTCGCCGTTTTCACCGCCTGCGTCCTCTGTGCCGCCGCAGCCCTCCCGTTTGGGAGCGCGCAGCCGGTCGAAGCCGCCTCTTTGAGCTCGCTGCAAAGCCAGCAGCAGAAAATCGAAAAAGAGCTCGACGCGATCAACGACGAGCTTGCCTCCCTCAAGAAGGACGTCGCCGCGCAGCAGCAGTATCAGGACACCCTCTCGCAGCAGATTGCCCTCAATACCCAGAAGGTCGCCGTCCTGGACGAGCAGCTCCTCCAGCTGAACGCCGATATGGAGGAAAATAAGGAGAAGCTGGCCGCCGCCGGCGAGAATATCTCCGCCAAGGAGACCGAGATCGAGGAGACCACCGACCAGTATAAGCTCCGGATGCGGGCGATGTACATGGCGGGGGAGACGTCCGCACTGGAAATGCTCTTCTCCTCCGAGAGTTTCTCCGACCTTCTCACCAATATCGAGATGATGCAGGCGATTTCGGAGCACGACACCGCCCTCCTCGAGCAGCTCCGCGTCCAGAAGAGCGACCTCGAGAACCAGAAATCCCAGGCTGAGCGGATCGAAGCCGACATCGAGCAGCAGCAGGCCGACGCGGCCGCCCAGCAGGAGCAGATCCGCCAGACCAACGCCGAACTCGAAGCCGCCTACGCCGAAAGCGAGAACGCCGTCCAGAACCTTCAGGCGGAACAGGAGATGTTTGAGAAGAACGCCGCCGCCAAGCAGGCGGAGGCCGACCAGATCGAGGCGGAGATTTCCGCGGAGATCAAGCGCCTTCAGGAGGAAAACGAGAAAAAGCAGCAGGCCCAGAACGGCGGGCAGGCGACCCAGTTCAACAGCACCTTTGCGCGCCCGACCGACAGCGGTTATTACATCTCCTCCCCTTACGGGCCGCGCTGGGGCTCCTTCCATTCCGGTATTGACATCACGGCCGGCGGCTGCTACGGCCAGAACATCTACGCCTCGGCCGCGGGCACCGTCATCACCGCCGGCTGGCACTGGAGCTACGGAAACTACGTCGTCATCGACCACGGCGGCGGGTATTCGACCCTCTACGCCCACGCGTCTTCCCTGAATGTCAGCGTCGGACAGACGGTGTCGCAGGGGCAGGTGATCGCCAAGATCGGCTCCACCGGCCAGTCGACCGGCCCGCACCTGCATTTCGAGGTGCGCATAAACGGCCAGCGGCAGAACCCCTCGAACTATGTCAGCTATTGAACCGGACGAAATTTTTGACAGCACAGCGGGCGGCCACTGGCCGCCCCTGCCATTGCTGCGGAAAAATTGAAAGGATGTTTCCATGAATAAAAAAGTATCCCTCGGCGCCGCCATCTGCTTTATGGCGATCGCGGCGGCCATCACCTTTACCATCACCATGTCCTTTGCCAAAAATATCTTCAACTCCAAGATCGCGAACGTCGACGAGCGGGCCAATGTTTACGAAAAACTCGCGGAGATCGACCAGATCGTCCGCAACAACGCCCTGGAGGATATCGACGAGGATGCGCTCATGAACGCCATCGCCGACGGATATATGGCGGGCCTGAACGACGACTATGCCTATTATATGGACCAGGACGAGTACCAGAATTACCAGATGGACAACGCCGGCGAGCTCATCGGCATCGGCATCACGGTCTCCCTGGATGAAAGCGGCTACATTCTGGTCAACGACGTCACGCCGGATTCCCCGGCCGCTGTCGCCGGTATCCAGGCGGGAGACCTCATCGTCCGGATCGACGATACCGACGTCCTTTCGGTCGGCTACAACGAGGCGACCGCTATGGTCCGCGGGGAGGAAGGCACCCGTGTGAACATCACTGTCCGCCGCAATCAGGAGGAGCTGACCCTCGAGGCGGTCCGCACAAAGATCACCACCACCAGCGTCTCCTACCGGATGATCGGCGAGAACGGGTATATCAAGATCACCGGCTTTGACGCCACCACCCCCGACGACTTCAAAGCTGCCGTGTCGGATCTGCAGAGCCAGGGCGCGACCGGCCTGATTTTCGATGTGCGCAACAACCCCGGCGGCCTGCTCGACGGGGTGGCGAAGGTCCTCGACTTCCTGCTGCCCGAGGGGGACATCGTCTCGGTCACCGACAGCAAGGGCAATACCGAGGTCTTATATGAGTCCGACGAGAACAGCGTCGATATGCCGATGGTCGTCCTGGTCGACGGCAATACGGCGAGCGCCGCCGAGCTGTTTTCGGCTGCGCTGCGGGATTACAACAAGGCCGAGCTGGTCGGCGTCAACACCTTCGGCAAGGGTATCATGCAGACGGCCTACTCCCTGTCGGACGGGTCGGCGATCAACCTGACCACCCACTACTACAACCCGCCCTCCGGCGTAAACTTCCACGGCGTCGGGCTCAAGCCGGACTACGAGGTCAACCTGACCCCGGACCAGCAGCTTTCCCTCTCGGAGCTGTCCGACGAGGAGGACGCCCAGCTCCAGAAGGCCATCTCGGTGCTGGATGCGAAAAAATAAGAGAATCTGCCAAACAGCAGGATGGGAGCAGCGCGCAAAGCGTCCGCTCCTTTTTTCTTGACAAATGCAGGACGGCTGTGCTATAATGTCAACTATAGAAAATGTATAAGTTAACACAGGAGGAAGGATTCATGAACACAGGCAATCAGGCGGCTGCGCGCCCGGCGGTACGGCTGGTGCGGGTCGCCCTCTTCGCCGCCCTGACGGGGGTGCTCTCCCAACTGGCTATCCCGCTGCCCGGGCTGGTGCCGCTGTCGCTGGCGACCTTTGCGGTTTATCTGGCCGTCATGGTGCTGGACTGGAAGGAGGCGGCGGCGAGCATGGCGGTCTATCTCCTGCTCGGCGCGGTGGGGATCCCGGTCTTTTCGGGATTTGGGTCGCTCGGCCGGCTGATCGGGCCGACCGGCGGCTATCTCATCGGCTATCTGGCCTGCGCGCTGGCGGCAGGGCTCATCCTCGCGCGGACGGGGCGGCGGGTAATCCCCTGCGCGGCTGCCCTTATACTGGGGACAGTCGTCCTTTACGCGATTGGGACGGTATGGTACATGGTCCAGACCGGCAGCGCGCTCGGTTCGGCGCTGGCGGGCTGCGTGCTGCCCTTTCTGCCGGGGGACTGCCTGAAAATTGCGCTGGCTGTCCCGGTGGGCGGAAGGCTGCGCGCCGCAGCGGCCAAATTGGGGCGGTAAGCCCGCAAGAAACGAAAAATTCCCCATCGTCAACAGGACGGTGGGGAATTCCTGCGTATGCGGCTGTCAGCGTTTGGCGTCGGGGCGGTTTTTTTCGTAGATGATCCGCAGGCCCTTGAGCAGCAGGTCGTTGTCGTAGATGATCTCCCGTTTGCAGTGGGGGACGATGCAGCCCGCGAGGCCGCCGGTCGCGATGACCGTCGTCTTCTGGCCGAGCTCCTCCTCGACCCGCTCGATGAGGCCGTCGAGCATGGCGGCCTGGCCGAAGATGGCGCCGCTCTTCATGCAGTCGATGGTGTTGCGGCCGATGACGTGCGGGGGGGCTTCCAGCGCGATGCGGGGGAGCTGAGAGGTGCGGCCGGTCAGGGTGTCCTGCGAGATTTTGACGCCCGGGAGAATGAGCCCGCCCAGATAATCGCCCCGCTCGTTGATGACCGAGAGGGTGGTCGCCGTCCCCATGTCGATGACAATGAGGGGCTTCGGATACTGGGCGATGGCGGCGACGGCGTCGACGACGAGGTCGCTGCCCGCCTGGCCGGGGTTGTCGAGCAGGATGTTCAGCCCGCTTTTGACCCCCGGGCCGACCAGCAGCGGGGTGGTGCCGGTGAGGCGGATGACGGCGTCCCGCAGCGCCTGGTTGATGGGCGGGACGACCGAGGAGATGATGCTCCCGTCGATGAGGGAGGGGTTATAGCCGTGCAGGCGGATGATGGAATTGAAGCTGATGGCGTATTCGTCGGCCGTCTTGCTGCGGTCGGTGGAAAGGCGGCCGACAAAGAGGATCTTCTCCCCGTCGATGCAGCCGATGCAGATGTTGGTGTTGCCTACGTCCAGGGCGAGTAGCATAGATAGTACGCTCCTTTATCGGCTTTTACAGCCGGTTCTTTTTGGTAAAGCGGAACAGCGCCTTGCAGATTGCGGCGGTGAGGATGGCGGCGACAATCGCCTCCGGGACGCCGTTGATGAGGATGACGCTCAGGATGACGCCGTAAAGGCCGGTCGCCACTTCCTTGGCGGCTGCATACTGCTGGCCGAAGCAGAAATAGATGAGGTTCATGACCAGCAGGGTGTTGGTCAGCGAACCGAGCAGCCCGGCGATGGCGAGCGAGGCGGTTTGGCCGCCCTTTCTGGCCTCCAGCCACCGCATGAAGAGCTTGTAGGCGTAATACGGCACGACGCCCACCAGGATCCGCGGCACAAAGCAGATGACAAGGCTCCAGCCGTTGCCGTGGAAGTCCCCCACCGAGTAGAGGGGGGTGAAGGTGAAGGAGGTGATGTTCGGAGAGATGAAGGAGTTTTGCAGGAAACTCGTCACACCGAACAGGAACCCCAGCACCGCCCCTTTCTTCGGCCCGAGAAGCAGGGAGCCGATGATCACCGGGATGTGGACAATGGTCGCCCGGGTGACGCCCAGCGGGATGTAGCCGAGAAACGGGGTAAAGGCCAGGATGAAGATGAGGGCCCCCAGCAGCGCGAGCTGGACAAGCCCCAGGGTTTTTGCGGACGCTTTGTGATTCATGATGCATTCCTCCTGCTGCTGCTCCGCGCGCGGATACAGCGCAAATTCTTTATGCAAAGCCCGGCAGGACCGCAATTTCTGCCGGAATCAGCACCAATAAGAAAGTTTTCGCTTTCATTATACCCAATCTGCCGCACAAATTCAAGAAATAGAATCCACAAATTGCTTCTTTCCTTCCGGGAAGGTTTTAGTGGATTGACCGGTGATCCGCTCAAAAGGACTTTCGAGGTGGCGGACCATCAGGGCGCAGAGGACGTCCGACTCGCCGCGGCGCATCAGGTCAAGGATGCGGCGGTGTTCCTCGTAAAACTGGGGGAAAAGGCCGCTCTGCTGCATGTCCAGCACCCGGAAGCGGGTGTAATGGACGTGGAACTGCTGGAGGAGCTTCCAGACCGCATCGAGGGCCATGCTGGTGAAGTACATTTCATGGAATCGGTTGTCCAGCCGGTAAAACTGGACCGGCTCGAAGCTGCCGCTCAAAAGGAGGAGGCGCTGGCGCTCGAGGTTTTCCTCCATCCTGTCCCAGAGCGAGGCCGGGGCCTTCTGGCAGAGGATGGGGAGGAGCCGCAGCTCGACCGAGGTGCGCAGGAAGATGAGCTGGCGGACGTAGTCCATCTCGATTTCGGTGACAAAGGTGCCCTTATGGGGCACGACCCGCAGCAGCCGCTCGGCCGACAGGCGGGAGACCGCCGCCCGGACCGGCGATCGGGAGACGCCGAAGCGCCGCGCGAGGTCGTCCTCCCGCAGCTGCTGCCCGGGCTTGAGGGCGAGGGTCAGGATCTCCTGGCGAAGGGTGTGGTAGATGCGTTCTGAGGAGGGCATGGCTTGCTCCTTTCGGATTGCGTTTCGCGGGGGAAGCCCCCGGCAAAGGCGGCGGCTGCGGCAGAAACCGATTCCGCGCCGGCGTCGTAGAGAAGCATGGCCGCTTCCCGCAGGGTAGCGCCGGTGGTGACGACGTCGTCGCAGAGGAGGATCCTTTTGCCGCGGACGGCGGCGGGGTCGGTCAGGCGGTAAGCGCCGGAGAGGTTGGTTTTGCGCTCCCGGGCGCTTAGGGTGTGCTGTTCGGCGGTTTCGCGGCGCTTCTGCAGAAGCGGGCGCGCCGGCAGCCCGAGTGCCTCCGCGGTGAAGCGGGCCAGGAGGGCCGCCTGATTGTAGCCGCGCCGCCGCTCCTTGCGGCGGGTCATGGGAATGGGGACGACGAGGTCGAATTCCGCCCCGTCCGGCAGAGCTTCCGCGAGATAGGGCGCCAGGTGGCGGGCGACAGCCGGCACGCCGTAGAACTTGAGCCGCCAGACCGCCTGTTCAGCCAGCCCTTCATAGGAAAACGGGGCGTAGGCTGCAATCTGCCGCGGCAGTTCCCCGATGAGCCGCGCATTTTGCGAAAGCAGCGGCAGATTCGGGGCGCAGGACGCACAGCAGCGGGCGGTGTGCGGGATGACTGTCCCGCAGAAGGGGCAGCGTTTCGGGAAGAGGATGTGCCAGGGGAAGGAAAGGCGCATGGAATTCCCTCCTGTCAAAAAAGCCGCAGGGCGCGTGGCCTTGCGGCTTGATGCTCAATAGTTGCGGATGAGGGCGGCGACCTTTCCCAGGATGACCAGGCCTTCCTCCTCCTCGACGATGATCGGCTCGTAGTCGGGGTTTTCGGGCTGGAGGCGGAAATGGCCGCGCTCGCGGTAAAAGCGTTTGACCGTAGCCTCGTCCTCGATGAGGGCGACGACGATATCGCCGTTGCGGCAGGTCGGCGTCTTGCGGACGACGATCACGTCCCCGTCGAGGATGCCGGCGTCCCGCATGCTGTCGCCGCGGACGTGGAGGGCGAAATAGTCGCGGGAGTCGCCGTTTAAGTTGGGGACGGGGATGTATTCCTCGATCTCCTCAATGGCGGTGATGGGCAGGCCGGCGGTGACGGTGCCCAGCAGGGGGACCGAGCAGGAGGCGCTGGCGGGGAGCTTGATGGTCCGCTTTTTCATATCGTCCTTGATGATATAGCCCTCGTCGCTCAGCTCTTTCAGGTAGTAGTGAACGGTGGAGGTGGACTTGATGCCGACCTCCTCGCAGATCTCCCGGACGGTGGGGGAGAAATTGTGATTCAGGATGCAATCCCGGATGTAGTCGTAAATCAGTTGTCCTTTGGCACTCAGCATCGCAGTCACCTCTTCAGTCAGTCAGTTTGAGTTTTTCCTTTACCGCATGGAGCGCGTCGTCCTGAGCAAGGATGAGCAGTTTGTCACCGGAGAAGATGAGGGTGTTGCCGCGCGGGATGAGCAGCTTGCCGCCCCGTTCGACCGAAATGACGATCGATTCCTCCGGCAGCCGGATATCCATCAGCTTTTTGCCGGAATAGCGGAAATCATCGGGCAGCAGGATCTCACAGATGGAAGCTTCCCCCTGATTTAAGGAGACGAGCTGCTTGACGGCGGACATATCGACCTCCCGCTCCATCAGGCGGGTAATGGCGTCGATGCTCGAGACGGCGATGTCCACCCCGAGGTTGCGCATCACCGCGGCGTTTTTGGGGTTATTCGCCTTTGCGATGGTGCGGCGGATGTGGAATTCGAAGCGGGCGAGCTGGCAGGCGATGAGGTTTACCTCATCCCGCCCCGCGACCGCGATGAGGACGTCCGCTCCGGCGGCCCCGGCCGACTGCAGGTCTTCGATGGTGGTGCCGTCACCGGCGATGATGGGGATGTCCAGCGTGTTGGCCAGCCGGGCGCAGACCGCCTTATTGGGCTCGACGATGGAAGGCTCGTGATCGTGCTCGAGCAGGGTCTTTGCCAGGTACAGGCCGACGGTGCCGCCCCCTACAATGACAATCTTCATAAAGCGCTCCTTTCGCTCAGTCGATGATGCGGGAGACGATGAGGGTATCACCGCTCCGGAGGGTGACCGGACCGTTTGCCAGAAGAGAAAGGGTATTGTCCGCATGGCGCACCGCGAAGAGCGCCTCGTCGGCGCCGGTGTCGATATCGCTGGTGGAAGCGCCGTTTAAGCGGCGGTTGACCGGCAGCTCGTGGAAACTGATGGTCGACGGGCCGACGGTAATCTGCTGCGGTTTGTCCTGCAGGAGGATATTTTTGACCGTCTCAACGGTCAGGCGGGTGGGGCAGACGGTGCGCAGCCCGAAATGGCTGAAGACGTTTTCCCGGCGCGGGTCGTAGATGCGGGCGAGGATGTTTTCCAGGTGGAAGTACTCCTTCGCAAGCTGGCAGACCATGATGTTGGTATTGTCGTCCTGGCTGACGGCGGCGAGGGCGTCGCAGTTTTCGATGCCCGCTTCCCGGAGGACGTCGAGGTCGATGGGGATGCCGACCGTGCAGTAGCCGCTGTAGTCGGGCGGGAGCAGGTCGAAAGCGGACTCGTTTGCGTCCACGATGGCGACGGTATGGCCTTCGCGGCTGAGGGCGCCTGCCAGTTCAGAACCGACCCTGCCGCAGCCGACGATCAAAATATTCATATTGCAAAACTCCTGTTATAAGTGGAATGCCCGGGGCGTGCCCGGATCAGCTGCCGTTATCCTCTCCGGCCCGCTCCTTTTTGAGGAGGCGGCGGTAGAAAAACAGGCCGACAAGGGCGCCGAATCCCAACGCTCCGTAAAGGCATCCTGCCAGAATGAGATTCCCGTTGAGGAGGCTGACCCCCGCATAGGTGGTGATGAACATCCCGGGCGCGCGGCCCAGGGTCGAAATCAGCACGAAGCGGTGGATGCTGATGGGGGTGAGGGGCGCGATGAAGGTGAAGAAGTCCTTCGGCAGCCCGGGAATGAGGAAGAGGATGAAGGTCATAAGCTCCGCGTTTTTCTGGTAGCGGAAGACGCCCAGGCGGTTGAAGCGCCTGACCTTCGACTCGTCGTGAAAGGCGGCGATCAGGCCGCTGCCGAGCTTCTGCACCGCGAAAAAGACGGCGTAGGTACCGATGAGCACCCCAATGAGACAGAGCAGCGCCCCGCCGAAGCCCCCGTACATCATGCCGCTCACCAGTTCGATCGGCTCGCCGGGGAGAAAGGCGACGGCAATCTGCAGTGTCTGGAAGAGCATCAGGACGAGGGTGCCCCATACGCCGAAGCCGGCGACAAATTTCTCCAGTCCGGCGGCGGGATCCTTGCTGGTAAAGATCGCAAAGAGGGTATCCCAGTGCGTAAAAAGGAAGCCGGCAATGAAAATGGCCATGAGGGCGATGATGCCCCAGGCGATCCAGGTGACGGTGCGTTTGACGGCTGCCTTGTGCTCCATAGCGGTGTGGTCCTTTCCGGCGGTTCTTCTACCTTTCATTTTAAAATCATTCCTTTCAATTGTCAAGAGAAAAAATGTTTGACAGTGCTGTTTTTGCAGGAAATATTGCGTAAATTCCGTTTTTTCGGTCTCCTGCGGCAAAATTTATGAAAATGTGCGGAATTTGCACCGCTAATTTTTATGAGCAGGCTGCGGGGAGCCTTGACAAGCAGGGGCAAATCCGCTACAATAATAGTTGATAATCACCTTATCAAGAGTGGCGGAGGAACAGGACCTGTGAAGCCACGACAACCTCCCGGTTTTCCGGAAAGGTGCCATTTCCTGCGACGCAGTCGAGAGATGAGGTTTGCTAAGAAACTAAAGCGCTCGATGTCGGGCGCTTTTTTGTTTGCACGAATCTTTCGAGACATGTTTTTGTGACAGCCGGCGGCAAGGCCGGCGAAAGAAAGGAGCTATTTATGGCGCGTACATTTTTTTCCTCCGAATCGGTGACCGAAGGGCATCCCGACAAGATCTGCGACCAGATCTCGGACGCGGTGCTCGACGCGATTCTCGAGCAGGACCCGATGGGACGGGTCGCCTGCGAGACCTGCTGCACCACCGGCATGGTCATGGTCATGGGCGAGATTTCCACCTCCTGCTACGTCGACATCCCGAAGCTTGTGCGGGAGGTCGTCATCGGCATCGGCTACGACCGGGCCAAATACGGCTTTGACGGCTCGACCTGCGCGGTTTTGAGCTCGATTCACGAGCAGTCGGGCGACATCGCGATGGGCGTCGACAAGGCGCTCGAAGTCAAGACCGGCGAGGACGCCTGCGAGAGCGAAAACGGCGCCGGCGACCAGGGCATGATGTTCGGCTACGCCTGCGATGAGACGCCGGAACTGATGCCGCTGCCCATCTCCCTCGCCCACAAGCTGGCGCGGAAGCTGACCGAGGTCCGCAAAAACGGGACCCTGCCCTACCTCCGTCCCGACGGCAAGACCCAGGTCACCGTCGAGTACGAGGACGGCGTGCCGGTCCGGGTGGACACCATCGTCGTCTCCTCCCAGCATTCCGAGGACGTCTCTTTAGAGCAGATCCGGGCGGACATCATCGAAAAGGTCGTCAAGGCCGTCGTCCCGGAAGCGCTCCTCGATGAGAACACCAGGTATTACGTAAACCCCACCGGCCGCTTTGTCATTGGCGGGCCTGCCGGCGACTCGGGGCTTACCGGGCGCAAGATCATCGTCGACACCTACGGCGGCTACGCGCGGCACGGCGGCGGCGCGTTTTCCGGCAAGGACCCGACCAAGGTCGACCGTTCGGCGGCCTATGCGGCCCGCTGGGTGGCCAAAAACATCGTCGCGGCGGGGCTTGCGAAAAAATGTGAGATCGAGCTCGCCTATGCCATCGGGGTGGCCCGGCCGGTATCGGTGCTGGTCGACACCTTCGGCACCGGCGTATGCAGCGACGAGGAGATCGCAAAAGCGGTCGGGGAGGTCTTTGACCTGCGCCCCTCCGCCATCATCCGGGATCTCGACCTGCGCCGGCCCATCTACCGCCAGCTTGCCCAGTACGGCCACATGGGGCGCGAGGACCTGGGCGTCTCCTGGGAGAAGACCGACCGCGTGGAGGCGCTGAAAGCTGCGCTCGGGTGCTGACGCCTGTATAGGAAACGGGGGCGGGGCGGGCTCTCCCTACGCATTTCGGAAAAATTCCCGCAGCGGCGAATTACGCCATACACCATGACCACACGGAATGGAGCGATGGACGATGTTAAGCAGCCTTGGGCAGAAACTGGCGCGGGAGCTGGAATTCCCGGCGCAGGTCAATGAAGGGTTCTTCTATGGCAGAATTGGCGATTTTCCGGTATGTATTCATGAGCTCCCAAACCGGCAGCTCCTGCTCTGCCTGGCGGCCAAACCGGGGCCGGCGGGCGGGGAGCAGCCGGAAAAGGAGGAGCTGCGCAGGCTGCTTCCCGCGGGGAGGCAGCTGAGCGTCACCGAAGTGAAGCCCTTTGAGTGGCGGATCGCGGTCGCGGAGCGGAGCTTTACCAAGACCCTCCTGCTCCTCCAGGAGCTCTTCCGCGCCCTGCAGGAGACCCTCACCGACCTGGGTTTTGTGCCCTGCTGCGCCCGGTGCGGCGCGCAGGAGGAGCTTTCCATCTACCAGTGCGGGGAACGGATGGCCGTCTTCTGCAGCGGCTGCGCGGCCGAAGCGGAGGAAAAGCTCGGACAGGCCGCGGTCCAGGTCCAGCAGAAAAAGACCAGCCTCGGCAAGGGGATCCTCGGCGCCGTCATCGGCGCGGCGCTCGGAGGGGTTGTCTGGGTGCTCATCTACCGGCTGGGGTATATCGCGGCGCTGGGCGGGCTCGCCCTCGTCTTCGGTGCGCTGAAAGGTTATGAGCTCCTGGGCGGCCGGCTGGACAAAAAGGGCGCGGCGGCCAGCGTGGCCGTCTCGGTTCTTATGATGTTCGCGGCCATGATGGTGAGCTACGGCTGGGAACTTTACGATATCTACGCGGCGGACGGGTTTACCTTCCTAGACTGCGTGATGGCGGCGCCGACGGCGGTTTTCCACTTCCCTGATGTCGGGGCGTCGTTCGCAATGGAGTGCGTGATCGGGCTGCTCTTTATCGGGCTGGGCGGATTCTCCACCATCCGGGCGGCTTACCGCAAACATAACCCGAGCTTTGCCTTCCGCAAGCTGCTTTGATGTCACCAAAGGCCCCTTTTTCTCATAGAATGGGATAACATTGGCTGGAAAGGGGCGAAAAAGATGGCGGAATATTTCTGGGCTGGCCTGCTGGTCGGGCTGTTCATCTGGGTTTTGGCGGAGGCGGCGATGCAGCTAAGGCGCCCGGTCTCCAAAAAGCTGCGGGAGCAGGTCTTCGCGGTGGTGCGGGCGGAAGGGCCGGTCGAGGACCTCGAATACTGCCTGCGCCGGATCCGGGCCGACCTCGCGGGCTGCGGCTTTACGGGATGCAGCGTCCTCCTTTCGGAGGAAAACCTGAGCGAGGAGGCGCGGCAGATCGCGGGGCGGCTCGATGGAGTGCGTCTCTGCACCGGGGAGGAGCTGCGGCGGATGCCGCTTGATTTGTGACAGGGAAGGCGGGACGTATGAAGGAACGGGAAATGGTGCAGATCCGCGGGACGGTCGAGGAGGTGCTCTTCGCAAACCCCGAAAACGGATTTGCCGTCATCGAGCTGGATACAGGGGAGGAACTGCTGCCGGTGGTGGGGGAGCTCTGCGGCGTTGAGCCGGGCGAAGAGCTGACCATCACCGGCAGCTACGGAAGCCATCCGAAATTCGGCTACCAGTTCAAGGCGGCCGTCTACGAGCGGAGCCTGCCGACCGACATTTCCGCCATCCGCAAATACCTGGCGTCCGGGGCGGTCAAGGGCATCGGGCCCAAGCTCGCGGGGCGGATTGTCGAGACCTTCGGGGAACAGACCCTCGCCATCCTCGAGAAGGATCCCGGCCGGCTCTCCGAGGTCAAGGGAATCTCGGCCCGCAAGGCGGAGGAGCTGGTGCAGGAATTCAACCAGATGTTTGGGATGCGGATGGTCATGATCTTCCTCTCCTCCTACGGTTTGAGCTCCTCCCAGGGCGTCAGAATCTATAAGAAGTGGGGGCCGATGGCCGTCGAGCTCATCAAGGCCAACCCCTACGTCCTCTGCACCGGCGAGATCGGGGTGGATTTCGAGAAGGCGGACAAGATCGCCCTCTCCCTCGGCCTGCCGCGGGACAACCCGGAGCGGGTCTACGGGGGGATCGCCCACCTGCTGCGCTATAATCTGCGCAACGGGCACACCTGCCTCGCCCGCGAGGTGGTGGCGGGGAAGACCGCCCATCTTTTGCGGCTGCCGCAGGAGGCGGTCGAGGAGGAGATCGGCTGCCGGATCGGGCGGGAGGAGCTTTTCTCCATTCAGCGCAACCGGGAGTACCTTTTCCTCCCCGAATTTTACGGGGCGGAGAAGTACGCGGCCTTCCGCATTTCCCTCATGCTCAAAAACCGGTACTTCGAGAACCGCAGCGTCGACGGGATGATCGACAAAATTGAGAAAGAGAAGGGGATCACCTATGAGAGCCTCCAGCGCGAGGCGATAAGGCAGGCGCTTTCCCGCAGCGTCATGATCCTGACCGGCGGGCCGGGCACCGGCAAGACGACGACCTTAAACGCCATCATCGGGCTGCTCGAGGAAGAAGGTTTGAAGATCGCCATCGCCGCGCCGACCGGGCGGGCTGCCAAGCGGATCTCCGAAGTGACGGGGCGGGAGGCCAAGACCATCCACCGGCTGTTGGAGGTCGATTTCAGCGAAGAGAGCCGGGACAAGTTCCTCCACAACGAGCAAAACCCCCTCGACGCCGACGCCGTCGTCATCGACGAGATGTCGATGGTGGACAGCCTGCTCTTTGAGGCGCTGCTGCGGGGGTTAAAGCTCGGCTGCCGGCTCATCCTGGTGGGGGACTCCGACCAGCTGCCGTCGGTAGGGCCGGGCAACGTGCTGCGCGACCTCATCGATTCGGGGCGGATCCCGACGGTGGAGCTCAAGCAGGTCTTCCGCCAGGCGGCCGAGAGCCTCATCGTCACCAACGCCCACCGCATCGTCGCGGGCGAGATGCCCGACCTCGACGTCAAGGACCGGGATTTCTTCTTTTTGAGCCGGGGAAACGCCGAATCTGCCGCCCAGACGGTGGTCGACCTCGCCGCGGTGCGGCTCCCGAAAAGCTACGGGCTCTCGCCTCTAAGCGGCGTGCAGGTGCTCGCCCCGCAGCGCAAGGGGGAGCTCGGGGTCTATCCCCTCAATGAGCGGCTCCAGGAGGCGCTCAATCCCCGCGCCAAGGGGAAAAGCGAGTACAAGGGGAGCCTTTTCACCTTCCGGGAGGGGGACAAGGTGCTCCAGACCCGCAACAACTACGACATCGAGTGGGACAAGGGCGGCGAAAAGGGAGTGGGCATCTTCAACGGCGACATCGGCATCATCCGGGAGATCGACCACCCGTCGGCCGAGATGACCATCGAGTTTGACGAGCGGGTCTGCACCTACAGCTTTGACATGGCAAACGAGCTCGAGCTCGCCTACGCCATCACCGTCCACAAGAGCCAGGGCAGCGAGTACGATGCGGTGGTGCTGCCCATCCTCGGGGGATACGACAAGCTCTACTACCGCAACCTCCTTTACACCGCGGTGACGCGGGCGAAGAAGCTGCTGGTGCTGGTCGGCTCGCGCAGCCGGATCGCCTACATGGTGGAAAACAACCTGCGCACCCTCCGGTACACCGGCCTCAAGTATTTTCTGATCAATGAACAGGAGCAGTCGTGATGATACATCGGCAAAACGCAAAATCGGAGGGCGAACGCGGGATACCCCACCCCCGCATACCCGGGCGGACAGGATGGAGGATCCGCTCCCCTCCGGCCTGCCGGCTTCCCATGTTTTTTCATATAATGAACAGGAGGACGTATCATGAAAGAACGGCTGAATGACACGACCCGGGCCATTATGGACGAGCGGTTCGGGTGCGACAATGTGATCTCCCTGGCGACCATCGACGGCGGACAGCCGGCGGTGCGGTATGTCAACGGGTACTACGAGGACGGGGCGTTTTACATCGTCACCCACGCCTCCTCGGGCAAGATGCGGCAGCTCGCCGAAAATCCGGCGGCCGCCATCTGCGGGGACTGGTTTACCGGCCGCGGCGTCGGGGAAAACATCGGCCATCCGCGCGACCCCAAAAACGAGGACCTGATGGACAAGATCCGGGTGGCCTTTGCGGAGTGGTACGGCAACGGCCACACCGACGAAAACGACCCGGGCACCTGCATCCTCCGGGTGCGGCTGACCGAGGGGCTGCTCGCCAGCCACGGGACCTGGTATGACATCGACTTCGCGGCGGACTGGCAGGGGGAGGACGGCGCCCCGGCCTAAGCTGCTGCGGGACTGCCGGGCCTTGCGCCTGCATGACGCAAAAATCCCCGTCTCGTCCGAAAAAAGGGCGGGGCGGGGATTTTCTGCCGGCTGCGCGTTATGCGCGGTATCCGAGGGCGTTGATCACCGATTTGAGGTGGGCTTCGTCCAGCTTCTTGCCGGTGACGGCGACCTGTTTTTCCTCCAGGGAGACCTTTGCGTCGGTGACGCCGGGCTCCTTTTTCAGGCCGTTTTCCACCCGGGCGGCGCAGTGGGCGCAGGACATCCCTTCGACGTGGATGGTGAGGGTTTCCTCCTTGCCAAGACCGAACATCATGCAGCACTCCTTTCTTTTTGGCTGGGTTTTCCTATATTATAGCCCTTTTCTTCCAAAAATACAAGGGGCGGAGACCCGTTCAGCGGCTGTGCAGGGCGCCGAGCGCATCATGCAAAGCGGCGATGACCTTCTCGTCCTGTTCGTGCTCCATGTGGTAGCGGAGATAGGTATCGGCGCGGTCGTCTTTGAGCGCGCCCAGGGCGGCGGCGCAGGCAGCGCGGACTTCGGGGGAGTGGTCGTTCATCATGCCGATGAGAGTGTTGCAGATATTGTCGTTATCCGGCAGCTTGCCCAAGCCGGCAATTGCAGCCAGGCGGACTTCCATGTCTTTGTCCTGGGTCAGCTTGATCAGATCGTTTTCTTTGCCTTTCTGGATGCATTTTTCCACTTTGCTCAGCTTGCTCATACAACCTCAACCTTTCTTCTTGATGTTTTTGCGGAAATGCGGTATAATGATAACAGAAGGTTTACAGTATCTATTTGTTAACAGTAAATTCAAAACGATAGTAAACTAACTGCTACTAAAATCAGTATATACCAATCAGACGGTTTTTGTCAAGCACATTCTGTAATTTTGGAGGTTTTGACAAATGGAGGGACAAAAAACGATCCGCCAGATGGAGGAGGCGCTGCTGCAGGTGCTGCCCTGGTGGAATTACCGGCTGGCAAAGCCTTTTAAGGAGCTGCTGGATGAGGGTGTCAGCCTGGAGATGTATTACTGTATCCAGATCCTGCGCTGGGTCGGCAAGCCGATCACCATGTCCGAGCTTGCGGAGGCCGCCCACATGCCCAAGCAGCAGATGACCAAGATGGTCAACCGGCTGGTGGAGCCGGGGCTTGTCGAGCGGGTCTATGACCCCGCCGACCGCCGGGTGATCCGCATCCGGCTGACCGAGAAGGCGCTGAGCTACACCGACCAGTTCTTAGACCAGAACGCCGGCTATTTCCGGCGTTTCTTAGAGGAGATCGGGGAGGAGGACCGGGAAGATTTTATGAAAGCGTTGGAGATCCTGCTGCGCATTCTGCCCCACCTGCCGCACACGGAAACCGAGCCGTGACATACGGACGCAGACAGCCCGCCGGAGGATTCCCCGGCGGGCTGTTTTTTGTGTGCGGAGCGAATTGCATTACGCGGCGTTGAGCTGGTCGGTGACGATGAGCTTCTCGCCGTCGTAGTCCACCACCAGGGTGGAGTTGGGGCGGACCTCGTCGGCGATGATCATGCGGCCGATGAGGGTTTCCACCTTGCGCTGGAGGAAGCGCTTGAGGGGGCGAGCGCCGTAGACGGGGTCGTAGCCCTCGTCGACGATATAGTTCTTGGCGGCGTCGGTGAGGACGACGTCAAGCTGCCGGTCGGCCAGGCGCTTGCGCAGGTCGTTCATCAGCAGGTCGACGATGTGGAAGATGTTGTCCCGGGTGAGCGGCTTGTAGAAGACGATCTCGTCGAGACGGTTTAAGAACTCGGGACGGAAGGAGCGCTTGAGCAGGTCTTCGACCTGGCTGCGGGCCTCCTCGGTGATCTCGCCCTTGTCGTCGATGCCGTCGAGCAGGAACTGGGAGCCCAGGTTGCTGGTCAGGATGATGATGGTGTTCTTGAAGTCGACCGTGCGGCCCTGGGAGTCGGTGATGCGTCCGTCGTCCAGCACCTGGAGCAGGATGTTGAAGACGTCCGGATGGGCCTTCTCGACCTCGTCGAAGAGGATGACCGAGTAGGGTTTGCGGCGGACGGCCTCGGTGAGCTGGCCGCCTTCCTCGTAGCCGACGTATCCGGGAGGCGCTCCGATGAGGCGGGAGACGGAGAACTTCTCCATATATTCGCTCATATCGATGCGGACGATGTTCTTTTCATCATCAAAGAGGGTTTCGGCGAGGGCCTTGGCGAGCT
>DVKD01000018.1 GCA_018716285.1 Candidatus Merdivicinus faecavium | reverse complement strand
TGCGATTTAAGAACGGTAGGCGTTTTAGTTAAGAATAACAGGGTCTTGGTGCAACGGGACAAAAACGGAAGTGAATACGCTCTGCCCGGCGGTCACATTAAAATTGGAGAAACTTTGGAAGCAGGACTTGTGCGTGAGTATAAAGAAGAAACCGGAGTGGACATCGAAGTAAAACGCTTGTTGTGGAGCGAGGAATGCTTTTGGGAATGGAACGGCAAGTTGGCACATAACATCGCATTTTACTATTTGATTGAAGAATGTGATGGCTGTAAGATCCCCGATAACGGCGAGTTTGTTTCACACAAGGATAATTGCAATGTGGTTATTGGTTGGATGGACATTGAAGAAATCCAAAATGTGACCATCTATCCAGAGTTTATCAAAACGGAAATTCATAATCTTAATGGCGAAATCAAGCATTTTATTTCCAAATAACTATAAAAGAGCCCATATCCATATTATGTTGTGGACATAGGCTCCGTGCCTGTTTATTAAAAGGTTACAACTTTTCGCAGAAAGCCTCCTTGACAAATCTCATCTCAAAAGGCATTCTTAGCTAAATACGCAAAGGAACAAGGCTTTCGGAACATTGAGTATTTTGTGGATGACGGATACTCTGGTGCAAACTTCCAGAGACCGGATTGGCAGCGAATGATGGCTCTTGTAGATGAGGGAAAAATCGGTATCATCATAGCCAAAGACATGAGCCGTATTGGGCGCAATTATCTGGAAGTAGGAATGTACACAGAGATCACATTTCCGCAGAACAATGTCCGCTTCATTGCAGTCAACAGCGGTGTGGACAGTGCCAACCAGAGCGACAACGAGTTTGCTCCCTTTTTGAATATCATAAACGAGTTCTATGTTAAAGACGGCAGCAAAAAGGTACGGGCATCCTTGAAGCTGAAAGGCGAATCCGGTGAGCATCTGACCACCATACCACCCTACGGATATGTGAAAGATACGGATAACTCCACGCAATGGATCGTGGATGATGAAGCCGCGCAAGTGGTCAAACGTATCTTTACTCTCTGCATGGACGGAAACGGTCCGACACAGATCGCCCGCATACTCAAAGAGGAAAAGGTACTGACTCCTACTGTCTATCAGGATCAAAAGGGACAAGCTGTCCGATGTGCATTGCCCGACAATCCTTATGGATGGAACGGCAGCACAGTATCGGCAATTCTGGAACGGATGGAATATTGCGGACACACCGTAAACTTCAAAACGCATCGACAATCTTACAAGATCAAAAAGACCATTGAGAATCCACCGGAGCAATGGAAAATCTTCCGTAACACGCACGAAGCCATTGTAGACGAGGAAACTTTTGAACGGGTACAGGAGCTTCGCCGCAACAAGCGCAGACCGGCTAAAACGGGCAAGAGCAATTTGTTTTCCGGAGTTGCCTACTGTGCCGATTGCGGAGAAAAACTGTATTACTGCACCACGCAAAACTTTGAGGAACGGCAGGATCATTTCGTCTGTTCCACCTCTCGTAAGAAAGGCAAAGATGTATGCGGAACACACTTCATCCGTGCAATGGTTTTGGAAAAGGGTGTGCTGAAATTTCTGCAAATCCTTCTTTGGTACATATCCGATTGCGAGGACTTGTTCCGTGAAAAACTCGGCGCCAAGCGTAAAGAAGAATTCAAAAAAGAGCTGGCTGCAAAACGCAGACAGCTCACACAGGCACAGCGCAGGATCGAGGAACTTGACCGACTGTTCAAGCGGATTTATGAGGACAATATTTCGGGCAAGATCAATGACAGCCGCTTTCAAAAGCTGTCTGCTGATTACGAAAAGGAGCAAACAGAACTGACGGAAAAGATGCAGCTTTTGGAACAAGAGATCGCGAAGCAGGAGGAAGACGCGGACAGCATTGAACAGTTCATCCGTAGGGCGAAGAAATACCCAGAGCTGACGGAACTGACGCCGGCAGTCCTGCATGATCTTGTGAATAAGGTATATGTTTGTGCTCCTGACAAAAGCAGCGGACATAGGGTGCAGGATGTGCAGATCAGCCTCGCCTGTATCGGTTTCCTACCCGAAAGCATTATCACAGAAATGGTCAATCACGCAGTAAAAAGCAGAACAGCGTGACTTCACGCCACGCTGTTCTCACTAAACACTATAAACCTGTCTTATTACGAACTACCCTCCGGCGGGGCGTTTTTTGCGCGTTTCCTGATGAAGACGTTTTCAAGTGCGAGGGCCGAAAAAGGCTTTGGAATTTCTGCTTTTTTTGGGCAGATTCCCGGTTTTGCGGAAAGTAAATGCAATTTAGCGGAAAATATTTGCAAAAACGCTTTACAAGTCGAATTATATATGCTATAATCAATAAAACGCTAATCATTATGCGGAAATCCGCTTTCGTCCCCCGCTTGAGGGATGGGAGCGTTTTTTATCCGCGGATCGCAAAAATCTCAGGAGGAATGTACCATGAAGCTTGCTTTTTCCACGCTCGGCTGTCCCGATTTTGACTGGAAGGACATCTACTCGCTGGCCAAGGACTTTGGCTTTTCGGGGATCGAGCTGCGCGGGCTCGGTGACGATATTTTTTCTGTCCATGCCCGTCCTTTCCGGGAAGAGAACCTCCCGGCGACCATTGAGCTGCTCCACAAAAAGCGGCTGGAGATCCCCTGCCTTTCGACGGGCTGCGCGCTCCGCTTTCCGGAAAAACGGGATGAGACCATTGCGGAGATCCGGGAATACATCGACCTCGCACAAAAGCTCTCCACCCCCTATATCCGCATTCTGGGCGACCTGACCGCCGCGCCGACGACCGATTTTTCGGACGCGATTGTCCTCAGCGCGCTGCAGGAGCTCATCCCCTACGCGGAAGAGAAGGGCGTCACCCTTTTGGTCGAGACCAACGGCGTCTATGCCGACACCGGGCGGCTGCGCGACCTTCTGAATCAGATTCCGAGCGACAATATCGGCGCGCTGTGGGACGTCCACCATCCCTACCGCTATGCTGGAGAAAGCCCGGAGCAGACGGTCCAGAACCTCGGCGCCTACATTAAATACACCCACTTCAAGGACTCGGTGATGAAGGATGGCAAGGTAGAGTACCGGCTGCTGGGGGAGGGCGACCTGCCCATCGACGATATCGTCCGCACCCTCGACTCCATAAACTTCGACGGCTACCTCTCCCTCGAGTGGCTCAAGCAGTACGCCCCCGATTTGAGCGACGCCGGCATCGTCTTCCCGCATTACGCAAACTTCATGAGCCCCTACGTCGGCCGTCAGCGGGACACCGGTCGGCTGTATGACAACCACGCCGGCACCGGCAAGTACGTCTGGCCCAAGGAGACCCTCATCGACCTGACCTTCCCGCAGGTCCTCGACCGGATGGTGGAGGAATTCCCCGACCAGTACGCTTTCCGTTACACCACCCTCGACTACACCCGCACCTACGCCGAATTCCGGGACGACGTCGACACCTTTGCCCGCGCCCTCATCGCGATGGGGGTCCGCGCCGGCGACCACGTCGCCATCTGGGCAACCAACGTCCCGCAGTGGTACATCACCTTCTGGGCCACCACCAAGATCGGCGCGGTGCTGGTCACCGTCAATACCGCTTATAAGATCCACGAGGCGGAATATCTGCTCCGCCAGTCGGATACCCACACCCTCGTCATGATCGACGGCTACAAGGATTCCGACTATGTCGGCATCATCAAGGAGCTCTGCCCCGAGCTGGCGACCGCCAAGAAGGGACAGCCCCTTCACATGCGCCGGCTGCCCTTTCTGCGCAACATCATCACCGTTGATTCCGAGCAGCCCGGCTGCTACACCTGGCAGGAGAGCCTCGCGCTGGCCGACCAGGTCCCGATCGAGGAGGTTTGGCGGCGCGCCGCGGCCATCAATAAGCACGACGTCTGCAACATGCAGTACACCTCCGGCACCACCGGCTTCCCCAAGGGCGTCATGCTGACCCACTACAACGTGGTCAACAACGGCAAGAATATCGGCGACTGCATGGATCTGTCCACCGCAGACAAGATGATGATCCAGGTGCCGATGTTCCACTGCTTCGGCATGGTGCTGGCCATGACCGCCTCTATGACCCACGGCGTCACCATGTGCCCCATCCCCGCCTTCTCGCCCAAGAAGGGCCTCGACTGCATCAACCGCGAGCAGATCACCGCCTTCCACGGCGTGCCGACCATGTTCATCGCCATGCTGGGGCATGAGGACTTCCCGAAGACCGATTTCAGCCATATGCGCACCGGCATTATGGCGGGCTCGCCCTGTCCCATCAAGGTCATGCAGGACGTCATCGACAAAATGCACATGACCGAGATCACCATTGTTTACGGCCAGACCGAGGCTTCCCCTGGCTGCACCATGAGCAAGACGACCGACTCCATCGAAGCCCGGGTCAATACCGTCGGCGCCGCCATGTTCGGCGTCGAGTGCAAGATCGTCGACCCCGAGACCGGCGAGGATCTCCCTGACAATGTCGACGGCGAGTTTGTCGCCCGCGGCTACAACATCATGAAGGGCTACTACAAGATGCCCACCGCGACCGCTGCCGCCATCGACAAGGACGGCTGGCTCCACACCGGCGACCTGGCCCGCCGCGATGAGAACGGCTACTACAAGATTACCGGCCGCATTAAGGACATGATTATCCGCGGCGGCGAAAATATCTACCCCAAGGAGATCGAGGACTTCATCTACACCCATCCGAAGGTTTCCGACGTCCAGGTCATCGGCGTGCCGGATAAGCAGTACGGCGAGGAGATCATGGCCTGCGTCATCTTAAAGCCCGGCGAGGAGATGACCGAGGCGGAGCTCAAAGAGTACGTCGCCTCCCATATGGCCAAACACAAGACCCCCCGCTACGTCGATTTCGTCGATTCCTTCCCGATGAACGCTGCCGGCAAGATCCTCAAGTACAAGATGCGGGAAAACGCCGTCCAGAAACTGAACCTCCAGGCGGACGCCAGCATCGAAACCGCATAAATCACCCCAACGGCAGCAAGATCCCCCTCGTTCCCGAAAAACAGGAGCGAGGGGGATTATTTTGCGGGAGTCCGCCCGCTTAGTCGGCGCGTTCTTCTGTGAAAAATCCAAGGTCGAGGATGACGCCGCCGTCTTCGTCCGGCGTTGTAAAGCGCGGGCAGACGTACCGCTCGAAGAAGTACGCGCCAGCCGCTGGCTCAAAGCCTTCCCCGCGCAGAAAGGCAAAGCACTGCCCCTCCAGCGGGTAGAGCTCTTCTTCCGGCCCCTTGAGCCAGCAGACGGCAGCTTCCGACGCGGGGAAGGGGAGGGTTTCGACCCCATCCGCCGCAGCGTCGGGCGGCAGGAACATCCCGATCCAGTATTCGAAATCTTCCGGCGCACCGCTATTGCTGCGCATCAGCGCCCAGTAGGCGCCCGCATCAGGGAAGGCCGCCCGGAATTCCGGGGTCTGCAGGGCTTCCAGCGCGTCGAACCGCCCCGTTTGGAACCATTCCCCCCACAAATGGCTGAAGGTCCCGTCCCTCCGGTCGCTGTTTTTGTAGCGGATGCCCGCAAAACGGCAGGCAGGGAAGCGCTGGCGCTCGATCCGCACCACCCGGATCCCGGGCTGCAGGAAGATCTCTTTTTCCATATTCATGCTCCTTTCAAACAAAAAGTGTGAATTGCACACAATTTTATTTGGAAAATCCAATTACAGTATAGCAGAAGGGCTGCAATTTTTCAAGCAAGCGGCCAGAAAAAATCCCCGGGCCATAACAGCCCGGGGCGGGGGAGTGCGCTTATGTGGTTTCACAGCTGCTTTGTACCGCGGCTACTTTGTTCCAAAGATGCGGTCGCCCGCGTCGCCGAGGCCGGGCACAATGTACTTGTGATCGTTTAAGCACTCGTCCTTGGCGGCCGCGTAGATCTGAACATCGGGATGAGCGGCGGTGAGGGCGTCGAGTCCTTCGGGCGCGGCGATGATGCAGAGAAATTTGATCTGGGTCACGCCCCGCTTTTTGAGCTGGGTGATCGCGTCGATGGCGCTGCCGCCGGTCGCGAGCATGGGGTCGAGCACGATGACCTCCCGTTTGGCGATGTCGGCGGGGAGCTTGCAGTAGTACTCGTGCGGCTCAAAGGTCTCGGGGTCGCGGTACATCCCGATGTGGCCGACCTTGGCGGCGGGGACGAGGGCGAGCATCCCCTCCACCATCCCGAGGCCGGCCCGCAGGATCGGCACAAAGGCGAGCTTCAGCCCGCTGATGACATTTGTCCGCGCAACGGCGACGGGGGTTTCGATCTCGACCTCCTTGAGGGGCAGATCGCGGGTCGCCTCGTAGCACATCAGCATCGCGATTTCAGAGACGAGTTCCCGGAAGTCTTTCGAACCGGTGTTTTTGTCCCGCAGCAGCGAGATGTTGTGCTGGATCAGCGGATGATCCAGGATGATGGGTGCAGCCATTTTCCATTCCTCCTGTATGGCAATTTTAAGAACGCAATTTGATGCGCGGCGGAATTACTCGCGTTCGAGTTCCATGATTTTGTCGACCCGGAGCTGGTGCCGCCCGCCCTCGAAGGGGGTGTCCAGGAAGAGGTCGACCAGCTCGGCGGCGAGGCCGGGGCCGACCACACGCCCGCCCAGGCAGAGGACGTTGGCGTCGTTGTGCAGCCGGGTATATTTGGCTGAGAAGGTGTCCGAACAGGCGCAGGCGCGGATGCCCTTAATCTTGTTGGCCGCCATCGAGATGCCGATGCCGGTGCCGCAGAAGAGGAGGGCTTTTTCACACCGTCCGGAGACGACCGCCTCGCAGGCGGGCTTGGCAATATCGGGGTAGTCGCAGGATTCGGCGGTATAGCAGCCGAAGTCCTCATAGGGGATCCCGCGTTTTTTCAGGTGTTCCAGAATCTCCTGCTTGAGGGCAAATCCGCCGTGGTCGCTTGCAATTGCTATCATCATATCGGTCCTTTCTGTATCCGCCGTCAATTATTTTGGCCGGCAAGTTTTTTCTGAAGCTCCCGTTCCGCCTGCGGCAGCCGCAGGTAGGAGGGGAGCAGCTCTTCCGGGGGAAGCGGCTTTTCTCCCGCGGAGAGCGCCGCTTCAGCCGCCAGCCCGACGCAGGCCGCGCGCTGGAGCCGCAGCTGCGGCGGGGCGAGGAGGAGGGCGGGGAGTTTTTCTTTCAGTGTCTGATAAACCAGACAGCTCCCGTCCCCGACGAGGGTGACAGGCGCGCCGCATGCGGCGAGGATTTCACACAGCGCCTCGATGGAGAGCGCCTCATCCTCCCGCAGCCGGGCAATTCCGCCGTTTTCCGCGGAGAAAAGGGCGGTGTAGACCTGCCCGCAGCGGGCGTCCATGACCGGGCAGACCAGCCCCCTGAGCCCCCGGTAGAGGAAGGCGAGCCCTTCGAGGGTCGAAACGCCGAAGCAGGGGATCGAAAGCCCCTGCGCCAGCCCCTTGGCCGCCCCGATGCCGATGCGGATGCCGGTGAAGGAGCCGGGACCGCGGCTCACCGCGATAAGCCCCATGTCGGAAAGGTTCAGCCGGGCCGCGTCGAGCATCCCGCAGAGCATCGGCATCAGCGTCTGGGAATGGGTGAGGCCGGTGTTGACCGCGCTTTCCGCAAGGATCGCGCCGTCCTCGACGACCGCCGCCGAGGCGGATTTTGCCGATGTTTCCAGTGCCAGTATCTTCAAAATGGTCCCCCCTCCAGCGTGATGATCCGGTTTTCGCCGTCCGGCGTCAAGGTCACCCGGATCGTGTTCTCCGGCAGCGCGCCTTCGATATTCTCGCTCCATTCGATGGCGAGGATGCCGCCGCAGTCGAGGTAGTCGAAAAATCCGGTCGAATACAGGTCGTCAAAATTTGTGATCCGGTACATGTCAAAGTGGTAGAGGGCCGGGTCGCCGGCGTATTCATGGACCAGCGCGAAGGTCGGGCTGGAGACCTCGTCCGTCGCGCCGAGCCCTCTGGCCAGCCCGCGGGTGAAGGTCGTCTTGCCCGCGCCGAGCCCGCCGCGGAAGGCGAGGACGTCGCCCTTCTGCAGCTTCGGCGCGACGGTCGCGGCCGCGAACTCCTCCGTCTCAGCGGGGGAGTGGGAGGTAAAGGAGAGCATGAGACATGGTTCCTTTCTAAAATGATCTTTATTCATTATACAATAGGAGCGCGCATTTTGCAAGAATCGCACGGGATTTTCTCAAAACAGTTGACACATTCCGGAAAGTGGGGTATCATAAACTCAAATATTGTTGTGATTGCGGGGAATCCGCGCGGCCGGAAGAACCGCTGAATTTTGTGCCTTTGCCCTGCCGCAATAAGGATATCGCGCATGAATTGCGGCAATACTGAATTGACGGAAAAGCGGCTGCGTCCGCCGGGATGTTTTTGAAACAGCGGCGTGCGGAAAACCTGTGATGTCTTATTTATAGAAAGGAGCACCTTTATGCCGATTTATCACTCCCTTCCCGAGCTGATCGGGAATACCCCCCTGCTGGCCCTGGACCGCCTTGCCGCCCATTACGGCCTCGCGGCCGAGCTGGTCGCCAAGCTTGAGTATCAGAACCCTCTCGGCTCCGCCAAAGACCGGATCGGCCTCGCCATGATCGAGGCAGCCGAAGCCTCCGGCGCCCTCAAGCCCGGCGGCACCATCATCGAGCCGACCAGCGGCAATACCGGCGTCGGGCTGGCCTTTGTCGGCGCGTCCCGCGGCTACCGGGTCATCCTCACCATGCCGGACTCCATGAGCATCGAGCGCCGCCGCCTCCTCGCCGCCCTGGGGGCCGAGCTGGTCCTCACCGAGGGGGCGAAGGGGATGCGCGGCGCGATTGAGAAGGCCGAAGCCCTTCGGGAGGAGATCCCCGGCGCGATCATTCCCCAGCAGTTCGAGAACCCCGCCAACCCCGCTGTCCATGAGCGCACGACCGGCCCCGAGATCCTGCGGGATACCGAGGGGAAGGTCGACGTCTTCGTCGCCGGGGTCGGCACCGGCGGCACCATCACCGGCGTCGGGCGGGTGCTCAAGGCGAACTGCCCGGGTGTTCGGATCGTCGCCGTCGAGCCGGAGAAGTCCCCCGTCCTGTCGGGCGGCGCGCCCGGCCCCCACGGCCTGATGGGGATCGGAGCCGGCTTTGTGCCGGAGATCCTCGACACCGCCCTCATCGACGAGATCCTCACGGTTTCCGAGGAAGACGCCTACGCCGCCGCCCGCCTTGCCGCCAAAACCGAGGGCCTCCTCGCCGGCATCAGCGGGGGAGCAGCTCTCGCCGCCGCCGTCCGGGTCGCAGCGCGCCCTGAAAACGCCGGAAAGCGGGTCGTCGTCCTCCTCCCGGACGGCGGGGAGCGCTACCTGTCGACCCCCCTGTTCGCGGCGGAGTGACCTGCCCGCGGTTTCTCAAAATCTGACAAAGGAGAGATTTCCATGCCCGCCCCCATCGTCGCCGTCCTCTTTCCGGTGAACGACGCCCACCGCGCCCTCTTGGAAGCGTCCGCCCCCGGAATGAACCTCTGGTTCAAACCGCTCGAGTACTTTCCGACGCTCGCATTTCGGAATATCCGCGCTGTGCTCGGCAACCCCTCCGAAAGGATGCTGCCGCGCCTCACCGGCCTCGAGCTTTTGCAGCTCAACAGCGCCGGCGTCCCGCCCTTCTACCTTGCGGAAGGCGCTCTGCCGGCCGGGGCGCAGCTCTGCAACGCCTCCGGCGCCTACGGCCCCGGCATCGCCGAGCACATGCTCGGGATGGCCCTGGCCTTAAAAAAGCGGCTCCACCAGTACCGCGACGCCCAGCGCGCCGGGGAGTGGGTCGACCGCGGGGAAGTGTCGTCCATCCTCGGCTCCAAAACCCTTGTTGTCGGCTTCGGGGATATCGGCCGGGAATTCGGCTGGCGGATGCACGCCCTCGGCAGCACGGTGACGGGGATCAAGCGCACCCCCGGCGAGCGCCCGGACTGGCTCGCCGAGCTTGCGACCATCGACCGGCTCGACGAGTTCCTCCCGGAGGCCGACATCGTTTTTGCAAGCCTGCCCGAAACCCCGGCCACCCGCGGTCTGTTTGACCGCGAGCGGATCGGGCGGATGAAGAAGGGGGCGATCTTTTTAAATGCCGGCCGCGGCAGCGCTGCCGACACCGAAGCCCTCTGCGACGCGGTTGAGTCGGGTGCGCTCGCGGGAGCTGGCCTCGACGTCACCGATCCCGAGCCGCTCCCGAAAAAGCACCGCGCCTACGGGGTGGAAAACATCCTCCTCACCCCCCACGTTTCAGGGGGCTATCACCTGCCTTACACCCATGACCGCATCGTCGAGATCTGCGCCGGGAACCTGCGCAGATGGCTCGCCGGCGAGCCGCTTGCCCACGTCGTCAACCGGCGGGAAGGGTATTGAAATTTAATAGTCAACACATCGCACCAATGATTTTTGCCCTTCTTTTAATTTTTGCGCGGAAATTCGTCTTTTTCACAAAAATGGGGCGCTTTCTGGATAATTATGCATGTTTTTCTTTACTTTTGCCGAAAAAAATGTTATAATAACCATAATTTCAATTGACAGAAAGCCGGAAAGAAGGAAACACGCACATGGAGCACTATTATCAGCCTGAAATCGAATGCGCCAGCCGCGAGCAGATCCGCGCCTGGCAGGACGAGCGCCTGGTCAAGCAGGTGCGGCATGTCTATCAGCACGTCCCCTATTACCGCGCCCTGATGGACAAAAAGGGCGTGACCCCCGACGATATCCGCTCGGTCGACGACCTCTATAAACTGCCCTTCCTCACCAAGGACGATCTGCGCGACGCCTACCCCTACGGCCTCCTCGCCGTCCCCCGCAGCGAGGTCGTCCGCATCCAGTCCACCAGCGGCACTACCGGACGGCGGGTCGTCGCCTTTTACACCCAGCATGACATCGACCTGTGGGACGAATGCTGCGCGCGCGCCATCGCGGCGGCCGGCGGCACCCGGGACGACGTCGTCCACGTTTCCTACGGCTACGGCCTCTTTACCGGCGGCCCGGGCTTAAACGGCGGTTCCCACAAGCTGGGCTGCATGACCCTGCCCATGTCCTCGGGCAACACCGAGCGTCAGATCCAGTTCATGTGCGACCTCGGTTCGACCATCCTCTGCTGCACCCCCTCTTACGCCGCCTACCTGGGCGAGTCCATCCGGGAGCGCGGGCTCCAGGATAAGATCCAGCTCAAGGCCGGCATCTTCGGCGCGGAAGCCTGGAGCGAGGAGATGCGCCGGGATATCGAGCGGCTTCTGAACATCAAAGCCTACGATATCTACGGTCTGACCGAGATTTCCGGCCCCGGCGTCTCCTTTGAGTGTAGCGCCCAGACCGGCATGCACATCAACGAAGACCACTTCATCGCCGAAATCATCGACCCGAATACCGGCGAGGTCCTGCCCGAAGGGGAGAAAGGCGAGCTGGTCTTCACCTCCATCACCAAGGAAGCCTTCCCGCTTTTGCGTTACCGCACCCGCGACATCTGCGTCCTGACGAGGGAGAAGTGCCCCTGCGGCCGCACCCACGTCAAGATGAGCAAGCCGATGGGCCGGAGCGACGATATGCTCATCGTCAAGGGCGTCAACGTATTCCCGTCCCAGATCGAGACGGTCCTGCTCAGCAAGGGCTACCCGGCCAATTACCAGATCATGGTCAGCCGGGAGCACAATTCCGACAAGCTGGAGGTCCAGGTCGAGATGACGCCGGAAATGTTCTCCGACGCCGTCAGCGAGATCACAAAGCGGGAGAAAGAGCTGGTCGAGGCCCTCAAGGCCATGCTCGGCATCTACGCGGCCGTCAAGCTGGTCGCTCCCAAGACCATCGCGCGCAGCGAGGGCAAGGCCGTCCGCATCATCGACAACCGCAAGCTCTATTAAGGAGGGATTTTTGTGACCGTCAAGCAGATTTCCGTTTTTCTGGAAAACAAGCCCGGCAAGCTGCTGGACTTTACAAAGCTCCTGCGGGAGCACGAAATTGACATGCAGGCCCTTTCCCTTGCCGATACATCGGACTTCGGCATCGTGCGGGTTATCGTCGACGATTCCTACAAAGCCGCCTGCGTCCTGAAAGAAGCGAGTTACATCTATTCGATCACTCCGGTGCTCGCCGCGGCGATCCCGGACAAAGCCGGCAGCCTCTGCGATATCCTGGAACTGTTAAACGGCGACGGGATCAACCTCGATTACGCCTACGCCTTTACCGGCCGCCGGGCCAATTCCGCCTATATCATCCTGCGGGTCGACCAGCCGGACAAAGCCGCCGCCCTTCTGGCGGAAGCGGGCGTCCATCTGGTCAGCCAGGATGAGCTCAACGAACTGTAATCTGCCTTCTGCATTGCCCTCGTCGGGTTGATCCCGGCGGGGGTTTTTCTGATATTTTTGTGAATTTTCCTTGAAACTTTTGCTTTTTTTTCACAGGTGTGTTACAATAAGAATAGTGAATTCTTTGGAAAGAGGGGTATTTGGTGATGGAGTATGAAAAATCCTGCGGGGCGATCGTTTTCCGCAAGTATCATGGAAATACGGAGCTCCTGCTGATCAAAAGCGTGGCGGGCGGGCACTGGTCCTTTCCGAAAGGCCATGTCGAGCCGGGCGAGACCGAAACCGAGACGGCGATCCGCGAAGTGAAGGAAGAAACTGGGATCGATGTGGAGCTGAACACAGCTTTCCGGGAGGTCGTTTCCTATTCCCCCAAGCGGGATACGACCAAGGATGTCATCTATTTCCTCGCAAAGGCGAAAAATTTCAATTATGTGCCGCAGGAGGAGGAGATTGCCCAGATCAAATGGGTCGAGATCAACCTCGCCCACTCCTTTCTGACTTACGACAACGACAAGCAGCTGCTCAATAAGGCAAAGCCGCTGATTAAGGATCTGTATTGAAAAATCGGGGCAGGCACCGGGCCTGTCCCGATTCTGCTGTCAGGAAGATTTTGGGGAAAAAGCGGCAGATTTGGGGATTTCTCAGGAATCGGCTTGACCGGCGGCGAAAAATGGGGTACAATAGATAGAAAAGGCATTACATCAAGAAAGGAAGAACACACATGACCTACTCATACCGCCCCAAAGGGGTTTGTTCCCAGAAAATTGACCTGACCATCGAAGACGGCGTCATCCAGAACATCCGCTTCACCGGCGGGTGCAGCGGCAATACCCAGGGGGTTGCCGCCCTCTGCATCGGCCGCAAGCCGGAAGAGGTGATCCCGCTGATCCGCGGCATCCGCTGCGGCTTCAAGCCCACCTCCTGCCCCGACCAGCTCTCCCTCGCCCTCGAGGCGGCGATGGCTGAGGCAAAATAGCTCTGCTTTTCCCATAACAAAGCACCGGACACGGCTCTTTGGCCGCGCCCGGTGCTTTGTTCATTTGATTTCCCCGAAGCGGAAGTCCGGGATGCCGGTCTGGAAATGGTAGGACACGCCGGTTACGCCGGCGTTCATCACAAAATACTCGGTCTGGAGGTAAAAGGGGAGAAAGGTGCAGCTGTCCAGCAGGAGCTGTTCCGCCTGCGCACAGAGGCCGGCCAATTCCTGCCCTTCCGCGGAGACGGCCCGGTCGACGAGCCCGGCGTAGGTCGGGTCGGTGCAGCCGTAGCTTCCTCCTGAAAGGGCGGAGAGCATCGAAGCAGGGCGGTTCTCATTCCCGGAAAGGCAGAGCAGCGCGCACTCAAAATCGCCGGAGGCGAGGCGGCTTTCGTACTCGGCGGTGTCCAGCGTTTCAACCGTCAGGTAAAGGCCGAGATCCCGCTGCCAGACCTGGGAGAGATAGGCGAAATATTCGGCGTGTTCTTCACCGGCGGGGATGATCATCCGCGCGCCGCGCAGGGAGTCGGCGTCGACTTCTGCAAGGGCGGTCTCCAGCGAGGCGGCGGCAGCGTCAGGATCCAGGGCAGGGAAGGAGACCGCAGGGGCAAGCGAACGGTAGGGCACGCCGTCGATTTCTGTGCCGGAAGGGAGAATTTCCTGCGTGCGGGTCAGGTACTGGGGCAGCGCCTCTTCCATCGAAGAAAAATCAGCGGACTGGAAAAGCGCCTGCCGGAAGGCCAGACTCGAGAAAGGCTCGGAGGAGGTATTGAAAACCATCCCCCAGACTGCGCCGTCGTTTTCGAGAATCTCGAATTCCCCATTTTCCGTGGCGGCGAGATATTCGCTGCCGGTGAGACAGGCGGCCGAGATGGTCCCGTCCAGGAAACGGGAGAGGGTGGAGGCACGGTCCTCCCGCGGCGCAACATAGAGGACCGAGGTTGCGGTCACTTCATCTGCGGAATGGTAATACTGGTTGGGCCGGAAGGTGAGGTTGCCGTTTTCCGCCCAGCCGGCGAGATAAAATGCGCCGTTGCCCATGATTTTGTCCCTGGCGAGACCGTAGCGGCCGTTGGTGCCGATGAAATACTCCTCATGGCAGGGCATGGCGGCGGCCGTGTCGAGCTTTTCGAAGAAGTAGGGGTCCGGTTCCGTCAGGCGGATCTCGAGCGAATACTCGGAAAGGGCGCGGACGCCGAGGGCGGAGACCTCCAGCTCGCCGCTGTGGACGGCGGAGGCGTTTTGAATGACGTAGAAGTCCTCGGCGGCAGGGGCGTTGGTATCGGGGTCGAGGAGCCTCTGGAAGCCGAAGACAAAATCATCGGCTGTGACAGGGCTGCCGTCCTCCCATCGGCCGTCTTCGCGCAGGGAGAAGGTGTAGGTGCATTCGTCGGCCGAAACCGTCCAGCTTTCGGCCGCAGCAGGCTGCGGCTCGCCGTCGTCCCCGACCGAGACAAGTCCCTCGAAGAGGTTGGCGATGGCCTGTTTGGAGGCGGTGTCGCCGGCGGATTGAGGGTCAAGGTTGACCGGCGCGGCGTCCAGATCGAAGACAAAGTCGTTTTCCACCCGCCCCAGCCGGCAGGAGGAGAACAGAAGGGTACAGGTTAACAAAGCCGCCGTGAAGGCGGCAAATTTCCTGGGGAATATCATAAGTACCTCCGGAGAGATGTCAGATTCCAATTTCATGCGATCATTACGAGAATATTGTATCATGAACGGCCGGAGGGGGCAAGAGGGACAGAGGAATCTTTAGAAAAGATTTAGAAGATTTCGAGTTCCGCGCGGGCCCGGGCGAGCTTTTGGGCAAACTCCGCCTGCATGTCCGCCGTTTTGGCCGGGTCGGCGGCCGGATAGCAGTCGAAGGGGAAGGGGATGCCGAGCTTCTCATATTTGACGGCGCAGACCTTGTGGAAGGGGAGCAGCTCGACCTTTTGGACGCAACGGAACGGGGCGAGGAGAATGCCGAGCCTTTCCAGATTTTCCGCGGTGTCGGTGAGGCCGGGGACGATGACCTGCCGCACCCAGACCGGGATGCCGCGCGCTTCGAGCTGGCGCAGGAAAAAGAGGGGGGACTCCATCGAGCAGCCGGCGTAGGCGCGGTATGCCTCATTGGTCGTCTGCTTGATGTCGAGGAGGACCAGGTCGGTCAGGGAGAGAAGGGACTCGATTTTCCCGTTCCACAGGCAGCCGCTGGTGTCGAGAACGGTGTGAAGTCCTTCTGCTTTACAGAGAGAAAAGAGCTCCGCTGCGAACTCCGGCTGGAGGAGCGGCTCCCCGCCCGAGAGGGTGACGCCGCCCTCCGGGCCGAAATAGGGGCGGAAGCGCTTGATTTTGGCGAAAATATCGGCGGCGCTCATCTCCTCGCCGCCCTGCGGGTCCCAGGTGTCGGGATTGTGGCAGCAGCCGCACCGGAGCGGGCAGCCCTGCATAAAAACCACCGTGCGGACGCCGGGCCCGTCCACCGTCCCCAGCGATTGAATGGAGTGGATTCTTCCGATCATAAAACCCTCCTGTTTTCGCGAAGATAAGCGTTGGGGCGGCCAATGGCCGCCCGCTGGGAATTCACAATGTTTTTCGTAAACCGCGGGCGCGCAATGCGCGCCCCTGCAAAACGATAGAAAATGAAATCTCCCCATGACGGCGCAGCTTGTCGCGCCGTTCCAGCGTGCAAACAGAGGCTGCACCGCCGCGTCGGATTTCCTCCGGCTGTAAGCCGGCCGCTACATCGATTCGTGGAAGGTGCGGGAGATGACCTCGCGCTGCTGCTCGCGGGACAATTTGCAGAAATTGACGGCATAGCCGGAGACACGGATGGTCAGGTTCGGGTATTTTTCCGGCTCGTTGTAGGCGTCGATGAGCTGCTGGCGGTTCATGACGTTGACGTTCAAATGGTGGGCCATCTGGGCGAAATACCCGTCGAGAACGAGGACGAGGTTCGCGGTGCGGTCCTCATCCGAGCGCCCGAGAGCGGAGGGGGTGATGGAGAAGGTGTTGGAAATGCCGTCGCGGCACTTGTCGTAGGGCATCTTGGCGACCGAGTTGAGGGAAGCCAGCGCGCCGTTTGTCTCCCGGTTGTGCATGGGGTTGGCGCCGGGGGCGAAGGGCTCGCCCTTTTTGCGGCCGTCCGGGGTGGAGCCGGTCTTTTTGCCGTACATGACGTTGGAGGTGATGGTCAGCACCGAGAGGGTGTGCTCGGCGTTCCGGTAGGTGGGGTTCTTTTTCAGCTCGTCGGAGACCTTTTCGAGCATTTCCCGGGCAATCTGGTCGACCCGGTCGTCGTCGTTGCCGTATTTGGGGAATTCGCCGGTGGTCTCAAAGTCGCAGATGTAGCCGTCCGCGTTCTTGATGGCCTTCACCCTGGCGTATTTGATGGCGCTTAAGGAGTCTGCGATAACCGAAAGCCCGGCGACGCCGAAGGCCATGAAGCGGTGGACGTCGGTGTCGTGCAGCGCCATCTGAATCTTCTCGTAGGCATATTTGTCGTGCATGTAGTGGATGACGTTCATGGTGTTGACGTAGAGCTTGCACAGCCACGCGCGGTAGGTCTCCAGCCGCTCCATAACCTTGTCATAGTCGAGGTACTCGTCGGGGTAGACCTCCATCTGCGGCCCGAGCTCGGTGCCGGTGAGCTGGTCGTGGCCGCCGTTCAAGGCGAGGAGAAGGAGCTTCGGGAGGTTGCAGCGGGCGCCGAAGAACTGCATCTGCTTGCCGATCTTCATGGCCGAGACGCAGCAGGCGATGCCGTAGTCGTCGCCGTAGGTGGGGCGCATGAGGTCGTCGTTTTCGTACTGGATGGAGTCGGTGTCGATGGAGACCTTGGCGCAGAACTCCTTGAAGGGCTGCGGCAGCTTCTCCGACCAGAGGACGGTGAGGTTCGGCTCAGGGGCAGGCCCCAGGGTGTAGAGGGTGTTGAGGATGCGGAAGGAGTTTTTGGTGACCATCGGGCGGCCGTCCTCGCCGACGCCGCCGACGCTCTCGGTGATCCACATCGGGTCGCCGCCGAAGAGCTCGTTGTATTCGGGGGTGCGCAGGTGGCGGGCCATCCGCAGCTTGATGACGAACTGGTCCATCAGCTCCTGGGCTTCCGCCTCGGTGAGGATGCCGCGGTCGATGTCGCGCTGGATGTAGATGTCGAGGAAGGTGCTGGTCCGCCCGAGCGACATGGCTGCGCCGTTCTGCTCCTTGTTGGCGGCCAGGTAGCCGAAGTACAGCCACTGGACGGCTTCTCTCGCGTTGGCGGCGGGCTTGGAAATATCGTAGCCGTACATGGCGGCCATTTCCTTTAATTTGCCCAGGAAATTGATCTGCTGGAAGAGCTCCTCGGACAGGCGGATGGTGTCGGTGTCCATGACGCCCTCGCCAATTTTGGCCTTGTCCTTTTTCTTCTCGGCGATGAGGACGTCGACGCCGTAGAGGGCGGTGCGGCGGTAGTCGCCGATGATCCGGCCGCGGCCGTAGGCGTCGGGCAGGCCGGTGAGGATGCCCATGTGGCGGGCCTTGCGCATCTCGTCGGTGTAGACGCGGAACACGCCGTCGTTGTGGGTGGTGCGGTACTGGAACTCCTGTTCGATCTTGTCGGAGAGGTGGTAGCCGTAGGCCTCGCAGGCAGCGCGGGCCATGCGGATGCCGCCGAAGGGGTTGACCCCGCGCTGGAGGGGCCGCCGGGTCTGGAGCCCGACGATGATCTCGTCGTCCTTATCGAGGTAGCCGGGGGCGTAGCTGGTCAGCGAGGAGACGGTCTCGGTGTCGATGTCGAGGACTCCGCCGAACTCCTTTTCCAGCTGCTGGAGACGGGAAAGCTTTTTCATCAGGCGGTTGGTGCGGTCGGTCGCGCCGGCCAGGAAAGCGCCGTCGCCGTCGTAGGGGGTGTAGTTTTTCTGAATAAAGTCGCGGACGTCGATGGCGTCCTGCCAGTTTCCGCCGGCAAATCCGTTCCACTGCTCAAAATTCATACCAAAACCCTTCCTTTCTGAATCTCGGGGGCTGCCCGGCAAAACAAAAAGGGCAGCCCTGCACACAAGGCTGCCCAGACGGTCGGCATCAATCATTCTGTGTTTCCATGTGGTGGACTCCACAAACCCGTCAGTCGCACAGAAGAATACACTTACAGTGTAGCAAATCCCGGATTTGTTGTCAAGCGTCCGGCCCGGATTTTTTATGAATTCTATTTCTTGCATAAATTTTGGCGAAAACCGCCGGGATTCGCCCGCTATTTCCACAAAACCTGCGGATCCATCCCGTAGACCTGCTTGAGTTCCAGCAGGGGAGAGTTGGCCAAATCCTTCGGGGTGACGATGAGGCCGCCGTCGCTGTCGAGGTCGAAGCCGAACTGGCGGTAGGCTTCCCAGACCAGGTGGGAGCAGTGGGTGCGCTCCGTCTGCGGGTGCTTGGGGGAGAGGATGCCGACGGTCAGGCTGTAGGGGATGCCGTTTAAGTGCTCCCGCGCGTAATCTGCGGCGGCCGCCCGCGTTTCGGCCGGGACGTCCCCCAGCCGGAAGACGAGGAAGGAAGGGTAGCCCTCCCACTTTTCCACCGTCTGGATGGAGGAATCCTGCCCCAGGACGACGGCTTCGAGGGTCCGGCCGTTTTCGGCGTCGACGACGATGGCGGCGTGGCCGTTGCGCCAGCCGTAGGTGTGGGAACAGAGGGTGATGAGGATGTCCCCCTCCTCGAGCGGCGCCAGGATATCCGGCGCAGTTTCGGTCCGCTCCTCCCAGGAGACGGGGCTGTTGGGCGCGCAGGCAAACTCCGGTTCGGAGAAGAAAGCGTCCTGGATGCGGAGGATTTTTTCCGTGCCGCCCGTCTCGCGCAAGGCGTCGATCGAGATCTCGCTCAGCCCGGTCTGGGCGAAAAGGAGGGCGTAGTTTTCGGAAGTGAGCTCCTCCTTTTCCAGGACGGCGGACAGGTCGGCCTTGGGATAGTCCGGGGTCCAGCGGGCCGCGGGCTCGGCGCTCTCCTTCCAGAGGAAGAGGCAGAGGACGAGGGTCGAGAGGGCCAGGAAGAGGAGGGACCCTTTGCGGGAGACGCGCATTTAGGCGATGGTGGCGCGGTGGAAAATCTTTTTGCCCTTCTTGATGACAACGCCGCCGTCGAGACGGACCTGCATCGCGGGGTCGGCGGCCTTTTCGCCGTTTAGCAGGATGCCGCCCTGCTGGACGAGCTGCCGGGCCTCCCGGTTGGAGGAAGCGAGTCCGCATTTGACAAGGAGGGTGAGCAGGCCGATCGCGCCGTCGGTCAGCTCCTCCGCGGGGATGGCGGTGGAGGGCATGTTGGCGGTGTCGCCGCCGGCTGCGGAGAAAATGCTCCGGGCCGCGTCCAGGCACTTCTGGGCCTCCTCCTCGCCGTGGACGAGCTTGGTCAGCTCAAAGGCGAGCCGCTCCTTGGCGGTATTGAGCTGCGCGCCCTCGAGGGTGCGCTCCATCTCCTCGATCTCCTCGATGGGGATGAAGGTCAGGAGCTTCATGCACTTGATGACGTCGGCGTCGTCGACGTTGCGCCAGTACTGGAAGAAGTCGTAGGGGGAGGTCTTCTCCGGGTCGAGCCAGACCGCGCCCGACTGGGTCTTGCCCATCTTTTTGCCCTCGGAATTGAGAAGCAGGGTGATGGTCATGGCGGAGGCGTCCTTGCCCAGCTTTTTGCGGATGAGCTCGGTGCCGCCCAGCATGTTGGACCACTGGTCGTCGCCGCCGAACTGCAGGTTGCAGCCGTATTTCTCAAACAGGCAGAGGAAGTCGTAGCTCTGCATGATCATGTAGTTGAATTCGAGGAAGGAGAGCCCCTTTTCCATCCGCTGCTCGTAGCACTTGGCGCGGAGCATGTTGTTGACCGAGAAGCAGGCGCCGATATCCCGGATAAAGTCGATATAGTTGAGGTTTAAGAGCCAGTCGGCGTTGTTGACCATCATGGCCTTGCCCTCGCCGAATTCGATGAAGCGGCTCATCTGCTTTTTGAAGCAGTCGCAGTTGTGCTGGATGGTTTCGGGGGTCATCATCTGGCGCATATCGGTGCGGCCGGAGGGGTCGCCGATCATGGCGGTGCCGCCGCCGATCAGGGCGATGGGGCGGTTGCCGGCCATCTGCAGGCGCTTCATCAGGCAGAGCGCCATAAAGTGGCCCACATGCAGGCTGTCGGCGGTGGGGTCAAAGCCGATGTAGAAGGTGGCTTTCCCCTCGTTGATCAGGCGGCTCACCAGCTCCTCGTCGGTGACCTGGGCAATGAGCCCGCGGCGTTTGAGTTCTTCGTAAGCGGTCATAATTTTTCTTTCCTTTCTCACTTTACAATTTTCTGATAGTCGATCAAAGTCAGGCGGCTGTTGACAACCGTCTGCGTCCCGGTGCGTTTGTACCCCATCTTTTCATAAAGATGGCAGTTGCCGGGCTCCTGCAGGAGGGTGTCCAGCTCCCAGACGCCGGGCCCGTGCCGGGCTTCCAGCGCCCGGATGGCGGCCTGCGCGATCCCGCGGTTCTGGAACTCCGGGAGGACAAACAGCGGCCCCAGCCGGAATTTCCCCGGTCCGCGGAGGGAGAGGTACAAAGCCCCCGCCGTCTGCCCGTCCAGCTCTATCCGGTAGTATGCCCCGTTTGGATGGCGCAGGCGCGCCTCGGTTTTGGACAGCGGCTCAAGGTAAGGGCTTCCCGCATCGCGGTATTTTTCGTAAAGAGGGCGGAAGGTGCGCTTCTGCATCTCCCAGATTTCCCGTGCGTCGGAAGGGGCAGCCCTTGTCAGCGATACCCCACAAAAAACAACTCCTTTCCGAAAAAATGTCTGCGGCAGGGAAAATAAAAAGTCCCCTGCCCGCTATGGGACAGAGGACGATTCAGACAATCTGAAACGTGTTACCACCTCAGTTTACCGTTTCCTCACGAAAACGGCCTCGTCGAGTACGCCAAAACGGATACTCCAATGCGTTAACGGGCATTCCCGGCAATCCCTACTGCAAACGGTTCAGGATGCGGCTCCGAGACGTATTCCGGCTCCCGCTTCCGCGCC
>DVKD01000017.1 GCA_018716285.1 Candidatus Merdivicinus faecavium | reverse complement strand
GGCCCGGTCACGGGCCCAGAATGACCGATAGGAGAAAAAACCTCCCCATAACGGCGCAGCTTGTCGCGCCGTTCTAGCGGTCGGATAGGAGCGTGCGGCCGCGTCGTCAATGTCCGGCCCGGTCACGGGCCTACCAGTCCTCCATACGGAAGGTGATCCGGCCGTCCTTGACCCAGGCGGCGCTGTATTCGCCGTGGTTCCAGTCCCCCGGACGGTAGGGCTCGGCGGCAAAGCACCAGAGCTCGTCGGGCCCTTCGCCCCATTCGCTGCTATCCGCAACAAGATGCCAGTCCGGCAGGAGCGCGCCGGTGTCCGAAGCCTCGCAGCGGGCCTTCAGCTCCTCCAGCATCCCCGGCGGCGGGGTGAAGGAGAGGGTCAGCTCCTCCCCGCCCTGCAGCAGGGGGGTGCGGTAGCGGAAGGTGATTTCCTCCGCCCCGGCCGGGATTTCCGGCGGAAAGGCGGCGACCAGCGGGTCGTCCGGGTAGCCGCGCAGCCGCAGGATGCGCTCGTAGCGGGCAGGATTTTCCACCGGGACAAAGGCGGTGCGCACGCTCTCAAAGAGCAGCAGCGCCGGGATCCCCACCGCGGCAATCCCGATCGAAAAAAGGCTCAGCAGCGCCGTCCCCACGGTCCGGAGCTTCCCGTGCTCGCTTAAAACGGCGGCGGCGCTCAGCAGCGCTGCCGGCAGAAAGACCAGAAGCCCCGATAAAACGGGCGGCTCCGGCAGCCAGAGCAGCATCGCCGCGTAGAGCAGGATGCCGCCCAGCCACCCGATCCCCGCCGGGACCGCGGCGAACCAGCTGACTTTATGTCTCATCCCCGTCCGCCTCCCATTCCAGCAGGTCGCCCGGCTGGCATTGCAGGGCCTTGCAGATCCTGTCCAGCGTCTCCAGCTTGACCGCTTTGGCCCGGCCATTTTTGAGGATGGAGAGGTTTGCCAGGGTGATGCCGACCTGCTCGGACAGCTCGGTCAGGCTCATCTTGCGCCGGGCCAGCATCACGTCGAGTCGGATGACGATCATATTGCCACCCCCTTACACCGTCAGGTCGGCGTCCTCCCGCAGGAGGGCCGCCTTGTAGACCAGGTGGGAGAGCAGCGCCGCCGCCACCGTCACAATGAGCCCGAAGGCGCTTATGAGCAGCAGGGCGAGGAAGACGCCCGGATGGTTCATGCCCAGCAGGAGGAAAATCAGGCTGCCCGCGAAGAGGAAGGCCGCGTCAAAGGCGGCCAGCTTCGACACCGTCCCCAGCCGCCGGGCGTTTTCCCGGGTAAAGGACTCGTCCCGCCGCACCGCGGAAAGGATCTTCCACCCCTGCCAGAGGACGAGGTAGCAGGGGACGGCCGTCGCCAGCAGGAAAATGAGCCACGGCCAGAAGCAGTAGGCGTATTCCGGATTTCTTTCCGCCGTCCGCAGCCCGATGTTCGGGATGACGACGCCGTACACCAGGACGCCCGCGCAGGCGGCCAGCACCACCACCGCCCGCAGCCAGTTTGCCAATGTTTTCTGATTCATGGGAACACCTCCTTGTGTTTGGCCCCATTATAGCATGTTATTTTCTGAAAGTCAATGTATTTTTATCGTTTTACAATAAAATTATGCTGCAATACAGCAACCTTGCGCGGCTGTTCTCCGTTGCCGCGGGTTAGATCAAAAAGAAAAAGTCGCAAAATATCTAAAAAATTCCAAAAATAACAGCATTTTGTGACCGGCGTGTGACCGGCATCTGCTATAATAAAGCTGTCAGGAAAAAAAGCTGTCAGAAAAAAACGGACAGGAGGTGAGGCGGATGCTGGTCAGGCGATTTCTGAGCGGGCTTTTCTCCCTTGCGCTGATGATGGCCATTTTCGGGGCGGCCACCGCGATGACCGTCTACGGCGGGCAGGGGGCGGATCGTTTCAGCTGCCCGGAGGGGTATGCCTTCCGCTTTGCGCCGGAGAGCGCGGGGCGGGGAAGATGACAGCGGTTTTTTGCGAAAAGGCGGCCTTGCGGGCCGTCTTTCCGCTTTTTTGGCATAATCGGAGCAATCCTGTCCAGAATAAGCCATGAGAAGATGTGACAGGAGGGATCCGGGATGCGCGAGCATTTTTGGACGCTGGAACGGGGAGTGCTCTCCCGGGCCGACCGGCTGCCGCTGACGGCGGCGGACAGCCTGCGGGCCGGGCTCGCCCTTGGGCGGATGCAGGGGAGCGCGGTCGGGCTGGGGCGGGGCGATTCCCCGGCGGCGCGGGCGCTGCTGCTGGCGGCGGAGAGCGGCGTTTTACAGAACGGACGGACGGCCTGGGACCTGGGGAGCTGCTTTGAGAGCCAGTTTTTCTACACCCTGAGCCGGTCCGGGGCGGACTACGGGATGTTTGTCAGCTACGCGGGGGAGGCAAAGCTCTGCGCGCGGGGCGGGCTGCCGCTCAGCCCGGCGGAGGAGCGGCAGTTTTTGGAGCTGATGGACGGGGAGGAGCCGCGGCCGGTCTTTGCGGGGAGCTTTGGGGTGCTGCTGCCGATGGAGAGCCTGGGGGCGCTCTACGGGGTAGAGCTCATCAAGGCGGCTGAGACGACCCTCACGGGGATGGCTGTCTGCGTCAAGTGCGCCAACCCCCTGATCCTCGAGATGATGGAAAAGACGCTCACAGGGCTCGGCTGCCGCCTGCGGGAAGGGGGGATGACCCTCCAGATCTCGGCCGACGGGAAGGACGTCGCGGCCTACGAGTCGGTGCAGGATTATATTTACACCGACCGGGTGCTGCTGCTGGTCTGCCGGGACCTTTTCAGCCGGGGGCAGGACGCGGCGGTCCCCGCTTCGGCCCCGCGGGCAATCGACGCGGCGGCAGCCTCCTGCGGGCGGCAGGTCTTCCGCTACGACGACGGCCTCCCGAGCGGCAGCGACCGCAAGGCGCGCAGCCTAAGCCTCCGCCAGCCCTTTCTGCGGGACGGGCTGATGCTCGGGCTGCGGCTTTTATCGGTCATGAAGCGGCGCAGGATGGGGCTTTCCGGGCTTATGCGGGAGCTGCCGGGGTTTGCGGTCGTTTCCCGCACCGTGGCGGCGCCCGCGGGGCTGCGGGAGGGGATGGTCCTCGCCTTCCCGTCCGGGGAGCTGCGGGTGCGGCCCTGCGGCGGGCGGAAGGCCGCGCTGCTGACCGCGGAATGCACCGACATGGAGGCTGCGGCGGAGCTCTGCCGCTTCGGCGAGGCCGCCCTCCAGCGGGGCGAACTGCGCGGCCCGGGGGCATGACCGCCTGCCCGGCGAAAGCCCGCCCCTTGACACGGGCGGAAAAAGTTGGTATACTGGTTACAGCTATTTGTTCAGATCCTTGCGGATTTGCACAATATTTTGCGCGGATAACAAGCAAAGAAAGCTGCCGTTCCGGCCAAAAGGCGGGGAAACGGCGCATCCGGCAAGGGGCGGGAGGTACGGCCTGACAATCCTGCCCCGGCCGGGGGAAGAGAAGGAAGAAGTTTTAAGTTACATAGCGGATGACGCGGCTGCCACTGGTGAAACCGGCGCACGGTTTCTCGGAAAACCTCTGGCTTTCATTTTTGTGTGCTTTTCTCCGGAAAAAACGGGAAAATACCGGCTTTTTGCGCCCTCCGCTCCTGACGACACAAGGAAAGGGAAGAATTTTATGAACGACAACAACCACAGCAATTCATCGGATATGAAGATCATCGACGCCATCCTCTCGGACAGCGTCAAACCCGCCGCCGGGCGCTCCCGCAGCACCTCCCGCCGCCGCTCCGCGCGCAGCGCGCTGCCCAAGGTGCTGCCCGTCCAGCCCGCGGCCGATAAAACCGCGGAGAATAAGCCCGAAAGCCAGCCCGCCGCCAACCGGCCCGCCGAGGCTTCCGAGCAGCCGGCCCCCGAAAAGCCCGCCCAGAAGCGCCAGCCCTCCCGCCGCCGTCAGGCGCCCAAAGCCCAGCCCGCCGCCGAAAAGCCGGCCGAGTCCGCCGAGAAACCTGCCGAGAAGGGCCGCCAGCCGCGCGGCCGCCGGGGCGGCAGGCAGCAGAAGAAGCTGCCCGCCGTCCGCATCATCCCGCTGGGAGGCCTAAATGAGATCGGCAAGAACATCACCGCCTACGAGTGCGGGAACGATATTTTCCTCGTCGACTGCGGCATGGGCTTCCCGGACGCGGATATGCTGGGGGTGGATATCGTCATCCCCGACTTCACCTGGCTCGAAAAGAACGCCGACCGCATCCGGGGCCTGGTCATCACCCACGGGCATGAGGACCACATCGGCTCCATCCCGTACTTCCTCAAGCGGGTGGGGACCGGCATCCCGATCTACAGCGCCGCCCTCACCATCGGCCTCATCGAGGGCAAGCTCAAGGAGCACGGCCTGCTCGGCAAGGCGAACCTAAACGTCATCAAGCCCCGGGATGTGGTCAAGCTCGGCTGCATGTCGGTCGAGTTCATCCACGTCAACCACTCCATCCCCGACGCGATGGCGGTCGCCGTCACCACACCGGCCGGCGTCATCGTCCAGACCGGCGACTTCAAGGTCGACTACACCCCCATCGAGGGCGAGCCGATCGACATCGCCCGCTTCGCGGAGCTGGGGAGCAAGGGCGTCCTCTGCCTGCTGGCCGATTCGACCAACGCCGAGCGGCCCGGCTTTTCCGAGAGCGAGCGCAACGTCGGCCACACCTTCGAGACCCTCTTTGCCCAGGCCGGCGACCGGCGGATCATCATCGCGACCTTCTCGTCGAACATCCACCGCATCCAGCAGATCGTCAATATGGCCGCCCGCACCGGGCGCAAGGTGGCGGTCTCGGGCCGGAGCATGGTCAACGTCGTCGCCAAGGCCATCGAGCTCGGCTACCTCACCGTCCCCAAGGATATCATGATCGATATCGAGAACATCGGGCGGTATCCGTCAAACCGGATCGTCATCTGCACCACCGGCAGCCAGGGCGAGCCGCTCTCCGCCCTCTCGCGGATGGCCTCGGGCGAGCACCGCAAGGTCAACGTCGGCCCCAACGACTATATCATCATCTCGGCCACCCCCATCCCCGGCAATGAGAAGCACGTCACCCGGGTCATCAACGAGCTTTTAAAGCTCGGGGCGGAGGTCATCTATAAGTCCATGTACGAGGTCCACGTTTCGGGCCACGCCTGCCAGGGCGACCTCAAGATGATGCTCTCGGTCACCAAGCCCAAGTTCTTTATCCCCGTCCACGGCGAATACAAGCACCTGCGGGCCCACGCCCAGATCGCGAAGGATATGGGGATGGCCCCCGACCACATCCTCATCACCGATATCGGCCAGGTCGTCGAGCTGGACGCCGAGAATATGCGGCAGGCCGGCACCGTCGAGGCCGGGCGGGTCTTTGTCGACGGCTACGGCGTCGGGGACGTCGGCTCCATCGTCCTGCGGGACCGCCAGCACCTGGCCGAGGACGGCCTCATCATCGTGGTCGTCACCATCGAGAGCGAGTCGGGCGCCGTCGTCGCGGGGCCGGATATCGTCTCCAGGGGCTTTGTCTACGTCCGGGAGTCCGAGGCGCTCATGGAGGAGGCCCGCCAGATTGTCAAGCGCGCCCTCGACGACTGCCAGGACCGCAACATCCGCGAGTGGAGCGCCTTAAAAATCAACATCAAGGACCAGCTCTCCTCCTTTATCTACAAGAAAACCAAGCGCGGCCCGATGATCCTGCCCATTATCATGGAGATTTAGCGGGATAATTTGAAAAAACAGGCAGTTTGCCCCGTCTGTGCTCTTGCATTGGCGGGGCAAATCCTATATAATAGATACCAGAGCGGGCGCGCCGCGCGGCGGCGCCGGAGAAATTATCGAGAAAGGGCCGGGGCGTATGAAAAACAAGCGAGTGGGCAATCTGTCGGCTTGCCTGATCATCCTATCAGCGGTTTCTTTGATTTTGGCGGGGCTGACCTATTTCATCAGGCCGGTCGTCTTTTACATTGCGTTTCCGGTCGCGGCAGCCGCCTGCGGCCTTACGGTCTGGCATCTGTTCCACATGCAGAGCCAGGTTCACGCCATGCTGCAGAAGGCGGTGGCCCAGCTCACGGCCAGCCAGCGGCGGTTTTTGCAGGAATTTCCCCTCCCCATCCTGATCGTCACGGGCGACCGGGAGATCATCTGGTATTCGGACAAGTTCCGGGACGATGTGGTCGGCAAAAAGGACCTCTACGGCTTCAATTTGAACCAGCTCACCCGGGAAAGCCTCGTGGACCTCTGCGCCCCCGGCGGCAAGGAGATCCTCTGCTGCGGGAACTGGTACCGGGTCTACGGCGTCCAGAAGCGGGAGAACACGACCGACCTTTACACCTTCTATTTTGTCGAAATGACCGCCCTCAAGGAGGAGGCCGACCTCTATGAGAAAACCCGCCCGTCGGTTATGATGATCATGCTCGACAACTACGGCGAGGTTATGCAGCACGCCAAGGAGAGCGAAAAATCCCGCATCCTCGGGGCGATCGACTCGACCCTCGAGGAATTTGCCGGCTCGATGACCACAAGCTTCCTCAAGCGGTTCGACGGGGATAAATTCCTCATGGTGGTCGAGGAGCGGCACCTCGAGAAGATCATCGAGGGGCGGTTCAAGATCCTCGACGATATCCGCAAGATCCAGACCGACGGAAACGTCCCGGTCACCCTCTCCATCGGCGTCGGCCGCGGGGAGGAGACCCTCGCCCAGAGCGAGGCGTCGGCCCGGCAGGCCCTCGATATGGCCCTCGGCCGCGGCGGGGACCAGGCCGCCATCAAGAACCAGTCGATGTACGAGTTCTACGGCGGCATCTCCAAAGGGGTGGAAAAGCGGACCAAGGTCAAGACCCGCATCGTCGCGAGCGCCCTCTCCGAGCTCATCCAGAACGCCGACCGGGTGCTGGTGATGGGCCACAAGTTCGGCGACCTCGACTGCGTTGGGGCGTCGGTCGGCCTTGCCTATGCCATCCGCACCATCGGCAAACAGGCGGACGTCGTCATCGACCGGGACAAGACCCTCGCCAACATCCTCATCGAGATGGTCACCAAGGAGGGCTGCGGCAACCTCTTTGTCGACCCGTCCGAGGCGATGTTCTCCATCACTGAGAACACCCTCCTCATCATCTGCGACACCCACACCGTGAACCTCGTCGAATCGGCGGATATTTACAACCGCTGCAAGACGGTCGTCGTCATCGACCACCACCGCAAGATGGTCAACCACATCGACAACGCGGTCATCTTCTACCACGAGCCCTACGCCTCCTCGGCCTCCGAGATGGTGACCGAGCTCATCCAGTATATGGGCGAAAACTGCCGCATCAACGCGGTGATCGCCCAGGCGCTCCTGTCGGGCATCATGCTCGACACCCGCAATTTCGTCCTGCGGACCGGGGTGCGGACCTTCGAGGCCGCGGCCTACCTGCGGCGGATCGGGGCGGACACCATCACGGTGCGCAAGCTCTTTTCGAGCACGATGGACTCCTACCAGCGGCGCAGCCGGATCGTCGCGGCGGCCCAGATCTACAAAAAATGCGCGGTCGCCGAGAGCGACTTCTACTCCGACGATATGCGGATCATCGCCCCGCAGGCGGCCGACGAGCTCTTGAGCATCGACGGGGTGGACGGCTCCTTTGTCCTGTATGAGAACGAGGGGGTCATCTACATCTCGGCCCGGTCGATGGGCGCGATCAATGTCCAGATGATCATGGAGACGCTGGGCGGCGGCGGCCACCACACCATGGCGGCCACCCAGATCCGCGGCATGGAAATGGAAAAGGCCAAGCAGATGCTGCTCGAGGCCATCGACAAATACTACGAATCCCACCCGCTGAACTGAAACGGATGGGATCCCCATCGATTTTGACAGGGAACCCCCCTGTTTTACCCAAAGAAAGGAAGATCCTCATGAAAGTTATCCTCACCGAAGATGTGAAGGGCAGCGGCAAGAAGGGCGACCTCGTCGAGGTCGCGGACAGCTATGCCCGCAATATTCTCCTCCGCAAGGGTCTGGCCATCGAGGCGACAGCCACGGCCATCAACAACAAGAAAACCCAGGACGCCGCAAAGGCCCACCACGCCCAGGTCGAGCTGGACGCCGCCCGCGCCAACAAGGAGCGGCTCGACGGCAAGAGCGTGACCGTCCTCGCCAAGGCGGGGAGCGGCGGGCGCCTCTTCGGCGCGGTCACCTCCAAGGAGATCGCGGCCGCCCTCAAAAATGAGTACAAGGTCGACGTGGACAAGAAAAAGATCGCGTTAAGCGGCGAGATCAAGGCCTTCGGGACCTTTTCCTTTGATTTGAAGCTTCACAACGGCGTCGTGGTGGCCATGAAGGTGGTCGTCAAGGAGGCGTGATCGGCGTTCTTGCGCCAGGACAATCGGAAAAGGGCGCCGGGAAGCTGTTTTGACACCCTGAGGCGGGCCAGCAACCCGCCTTTTTGTAATATCCGGGGCGGTTCCCGGCATTGGGAGGAAACGGGATGGATGAATCGTTAAACGAATACGGCCAGTCGCTGCCGTACAGCCTGGAGGCGGAGCAGTCGGTCCTCGGGTCGCTCCTGATCGACCCGGAGAAGCTGCCGGATGTGATGAATATCATCAAATCGCCGGCCGTTTTCTACACCCGCGCCCACCAGGATCTCTACGGGCTGATGCTGCGGATGTTCAGCGAGTCGCGGCCCATCGACTTTGTCACCCTCCTCGAGGAGGCAAACCGCGCCGGGGTCTTTGACTCCCCGGAAAACGCCAAAACCTACCTCCTCCACCTGATGGAGATGGTCCCGACCACCGCGAACCTCTCCCAGTACTGCGAGATTGTGGTCGAAAAGTACTACCTCCGCAACCTTTTGAGCACGGCGACCGACATCGCCGCCTCGGTCCGGGAGGGGGAGGGGGACGCGAGCACCCTTTTAGACGCGGCCGAGCAGAAGATCTACGACATCCGCCAGGGGCGGCAGAGCGCCGACCTGCGGCCCATCAGCGAGGTCATCATCGGGGTGTATGACAACATCTACCAGATGAACGCCCGTTCCGACAGCCGCTACACCGGCGTGCCCTCCGGCTTTATCGGGCTGGACGCCATGATCTCGGGGCTCAACAAGTCCGACCTCATCCTCGTCGCGGCCCGTCCCGGCATGGGGAAGAGCGCCTTCGCCCTCAACATCGCGGCCAACGTCGCCCTCAAAAACGACCTGGAGGTCGCGATCTTCTCCCTCGAAATGTCAAACCCCCAGCTCGTCTCCCGTATGCTCTGCGCCGACGCCACCATCACCAGCGACAAGCTGCGGACCGGCCACCTCGACCCCGAGGAATGGTCCCGGCTGGCCGTCTCGGCCCAGCGGCTGAGCGCCACCCGCATCTTCCTCGACGACTCGGCGGGCATCACCGTCGCCCAGATGAAGGCCAAGCTGCGGCGGTTCAAAAACCTCGGGCTCATCATCATCGACTATTTGCAGCTTATGGGCTCCGGCTCCCGGATCGAAAACCGGGTGCAGGAGGTCTCGATGATCACCCGCGGCCTCAAGGTGATGGCCAAGGAACTGAACGTCCCGGTCATCTGCCTGTCCCAGCTCTCCCGCGCGGCGGAACAGCGGCAGGGGCACCGCCCGCTGCTCTCCGACCTGCGCGAGTCCGGCTCCATCGAGCAGGACGCCGACAGCGTCCTCTTCCTCTTCCGGGAAGCCTATTATAACGACGAGGCCTCCGAGCAGCCCGCAAACCCCAATACCGCCGTCTGCATTGTCGCCAAGAACCGGCACGGTTCGACCGGCGACGTCCTGCTCGGCTGGCAGGGGGAGTACACCCGCTTCACCAACGTGGAGATGTACCGGGATGAGCAATAGAAGGGCGCGGCAGCCGCTCGAGGAGAAGCTCCTCCTCTCCCTTGTGCGGGGGGAGAAGGTGCTCGCGGCCGTATCGGGCGGCGCGGATTCGATGGCAATGCTCGACGCGCTGCGGCAGAGCGGCGTCCCGGTCGCGGCGGCCCACCTAAACCACTGCCTCCGCGGCGCGGAGAGCGACGGGGACGAGCAGCTCGTCCTCGATTACTGCACAGAATACGGCATCCCGGTCGCCGTCCGGCGGGTTCAGATCGGCGCTATCGCGCTGCAGGACGGGCTGGGGCTGGAGGAATGCGGCCGCCGGGAGCGGTACGCCTTCCTCGAGGAAGCCCGGCAGGAGCTCGGCTGCACCTGCATCGCGACCGCCCACACCCTCTCCGACCAGCTTGAGACGATGCTCTTCCGGCTGGCGCGGGGGACGGGGCTTTCCGGCCTCTGCGGCATCCCGGAGCGGCGGGGCAATATCGTCCGCCCCCTCCTTTGCTGCACCCGGGCGGAGGTGGAGGACTACTGCCGTCGCGAAGGCGTCCCCTTCCGCACCGATTCGTCCAACCGCGACCCCCGCTTTTCCCGCAACCGCATCCGGCTCGAGGCTGTCCCCGCCCTTCTGGCGGTCAACCCGGGGGCGGAACGGCATGCCGGCCAGCTGGCAAGGAGCCTTGCAGACGACTGCGATTTTCTCGAACAGGAGGCAAAGGCCCTCTTTGCCCGCGCGCGGCGCGAGGACGGGCTTTCGGTGCAGGCGCTGCGGGAGTCCCACCAGAGCCTGGTTACCCGGGCGGCGGGAATGCTCCTCGCGGAGGAAGGGATCCGATTGGACTACCCGCTTCTCTGCGCGGCGGCGGAGCTTGTCTACAAAGGGAGCGGCGCGCTCGGGCTGCCGGGCGGCTATATCCTCGCCATCCGGCGGGGCGTGCTCCGGGCGGAGCCCCCGTTCCGGGAGGAAGCGCCTTTCGAGGCCGCCTTTACCCTCCCAGTTGGGGAAAAAACGGCCGGAGTCATCGGAAAATTTGCCCTCCCGGACGGGCGGAAGGCCTGCCTGCGTGCCGAAATGGCCGAAGATTTCGAGAAAAACAAAAAAATTTATAATTCCGACTTAATTTTTTCGCTGGATTATGATACAATAGTTGGGAGCATAAGCATCCGGTGCCGCCGGGCGGGGGACAGCATCCGCCTGCCGGGACGGCCGGGCAGCCGGGCGCTGCGGAAACTCTGGAGCGAAGCCGGCCTGCCCTTGCACAAACGCGCGGCCGCGCTGGTCGCTGCGGACAGCCAGGGCGTTGTCTGGGCGGAGCACATCGGCCCGGACAGCCGGAGCAAAGCAGGGGAGGATACCCGCCTCATCCTGCTCCTCACGGCGCAAAGGAAGGAGAAAGGCAGCTATGATGAAAAATGATATCGAGCGCGTGCTGGTCAGCGAGGAAGAGCTGAAGGCCAAGGTCCAGGAGCTGGGCGCGCAGATCACCCGGGATTACCAGGGCAAGAACCTGCTGATGGTCAGCGTTTTGAAGGGTTCGGTCATCTTTATGGCCGACCTCATGCGGGCGGTCGACCTGCCCTGCACCATCGACTTTATGTGCGTGTCGAGCTACGGCTCCGGCACCAGGACGAGCGGCGTCGTCAAGATCATCAAGGACCTTGACATCGACCTGCACGGCAAGGACCTGCTCATCGTCGAGGACATCCTCGACAGCGGCAAGACCCTCCATTACATCACCAAGATGCTTTCGGACCGCGGCACCGCCTCGATCCGGATCGCCACCCTGCTCGACAAGCCGGAGCGGAGGGTGGCTCCCCTCACCCCGGATTACAGCGGGTTTGTTATTCCGGACAAATTCGTCGTCGGTTATGGCCTCGACTATGACGAGCGCTACCGCAACCTCCCTTACATCGGCGTTCTGAAGCCTGAAGTTTACGAAAATAAATAACTTTTCGTAATGTATATAGATTTTATACTGATTGGAGTGAAACGGATTGCAAAAGAAACGTATCGGCTCCCTGATCCTCTTAGCTGTTGTGGTTCTGGGGCTGCTGTTTATGTCCACTATGTTTATGCGGATGCTGACTCCGGCCGGCAGAAGCTATACCTATTCCGAGATTCTATACATGTTTGAGGACCAGCAGGTCTCGGAGTTCAGCGTCGATGCCGGAAGCGGCGAGCTGGTGATGCGGACCACGGACAACCGCCAGATTTCCTACCGGCTCGCGAGCGTCAGCCTGTTCTTGGAAGATATCGGGGACGATATCGAAGCCTACAACCAGGATCACCCCGACAGCCGGATGGAGTATAATCTGGTCCCGGCAAGCGACAACAGCTGGCTTCTGAGCTTCATCCCCTACCTTGTCATGATCGGCGGCATGGCGCTGCTGTGGTACTTTATGTTCAAGCAGGCCAACGGCGGCGGGAAGATGAACCAGTTCGGCAAGGCCAACATGAAAAACCCCGTCCAGAACGGCAAGAAGACCACCTTTGCCGACGTCGCCGGCGCGGATGAGGAAAAAGAGGAGCTCGCCGAGATCGTCGAGTTCCTCAAGAGCCCCCGGAAGTTCAACGAGCTGGGCGCGCGCATCCCCAAAGGCGTCCTGCTCTTAGGCCCTCCCGGCACCGGTAAGACGCTGCTCGCCCGGGCGGTCGCGGGGGAGGCGGGGGTGCCCTTCTTCTCCATCTCCGGCTCGGACTTTGTCGAGATGTTCGTCGGCGTCGGCGCGTCCCGCGTCCGCGACCTCTTTGAGCAGGCGAAGAAAAATTCCCCCTCCATCATCTTCATCGACGAGA
>DVKD01000016.1 GCA_018716285.1 Candidatus Merdivicinus faecavium | reverse complement strand
GATTTCCGCACAAACAAGCAGAAGCCGTACCGAAAGAATGCCTGGATTGAAGGGGAAGGCACCCGCTGGCTCAGGTACATGGAATATCAAAAATCCCGTGTTCGCAGCAAAGTAGAATTTGCTTTTCATATTTTCTGGGTTGGACATCTACGGTAAAGACTCTCGTTTGAATCATTCCAAAAAAGTCCACAAACCCGCATAAAACCTAAGAAAAATGGTGTGACATCTATTTTGTCACACCATCATGGTGCCGGTAGTCGGGGTCGAACCGACACGGTATCGCTACCAACGGATTTTGAGTCCGTCACGTCTGCCAATTCCATCATACCGGCGTTACTTATTTATGATACACCAGAATGGGGAAAAAGTCAAGCCCTTCCGGCGCAATTCCGCAAAAAATCTTGCAGAAAAAGGCGGCACCTCAATGAGGGCCGGCCTCCATCGAAGCGCCGCCTGAAAGATCTGGGCTATTCTTCCATATACAGGATATACTGCGCTGAGCCCATCCAGAAGCCTTCAGCAAAATTCCGGCCCCGGATGCGGATATAGTCCGGATAAATCTCGACCAGGCAGCCCTCGCTGCCGTCATAGGCCCCATCGTCATCCCACAGGTAGCTCGAGCAGCCTCCATGAACCGTATTCGGCTTGCCGTCGCTCGCGGTCAGCACAACCCCGTCTGCATCCATGCTGTAATGGGTGTGGCCTGAGAAATAAATAACCTGCGGATATTCCCGGAGGATTTCTTCCAGCTCGTCGTTCTGAACGATCAACGAATTGTTTGTGCCGGGGCCAGTGTCCTGCAGAGGCTGGTGGCAGAAGACAAAGATGGGCAGATCGGGATCGCGCGCCTCGGCCGCGGCCAGTTCCTCCTTCAGCCAGGAAAGCTGATCCTCCGAGAACCAGGCTTCGTCGGTCGCCAGCTCGCCGGCTTCCTGCCCCTCTGAGCCGAGGACGATGAAGCTGTACCCCTGCTTCACAAAGCTGTAATAGACATTCGGCATGCCGGTGGCTTCTTCCCACATCTGGATCTGGATTTCCGGATCGCCCTTATTGAGGAGCATGTCGTGATTGCCGATCAGGAAATACTGCTCCGGCGCCAGACGCTGATAGCGTTTGATGAGCCTTTGCAGCATCTGGTATTCCGAATACCAGCCGTTGTTGACCGTATCCCCGAGGTTGATCATGAACTCCGCCTCCGGCATGGTCTCGATGATATCTTCCATTGCCTGCTTGAACGTCCTGTTATATATAAAGGAAGTCGACTTGCTGACATGGGTGTCGGTCATCACCACAAAGGAGGTGAGCATGGTGTCCGGCTCGGCAGTGATATCGTCGGGCAGCACCACGGTAACCGGAGCGGCGTCGGTATCCGGACCGCTGCTGCTTCCCGGGTAAAGATAGATGCGCGTTGATCCGGCAGGGGCCTCCTGGTTTGGGTGGAGGGTAAAGGTCCAGCTGTCCTCCTCCGTGATCGAGCCGAGCGGCAGGTAGTCCTCTAAAAGCCCGTCCTCATCGCCCCAGTATAGCCAGTAGCGGCCGGCAGAGCTGTTGCCGTACAGCACGACTTCGCCCTCCGCCGTGTTGGGCAGGGCGCTGTCGGAGCGGCGATAGACCGCGTAGATGCCTTCCGGCTCCTCTATGGAAAAATAAAAGCTCCGATACGGCTCGCCATCCTCCGAAAGGAAGAGGACCGCCTGATACTCGCCGGCAGGCAGGGAGGAGAAGCGCTCGCCGTTGCCGTCCAGATCATCGGTGTAGATCTGCGAGGAGCCGTCGGGCAGGTATCCCCAGAGGAGGCTGCGCATCGCAGCCGGATCCCCGTCGGCGGGATAGATTCCGATCCAGGCGCCTTTGCCGGCATCAGCCGCATCCTCATCATAATAAAAATATCCGTCGCTTCCCAGGTCATAGACCTCCTGGCCGGCGTAAAAATTCTGCCTGACGACCGAGAAATCCTGGCGCGCAGCCTCGGTCAGGCGGTCCCGGTACAAAACCGCCGTATAGCTGCCGGGGGTGAGACCATCGGAGCGGAGCTGAAAGGATACGCTTCCTTCCGATGCGTCCAGCTCGCGGACCGCCACCAGCTCCTCGCTGCCGGCGGGGTAGATGCCGATCCAGCCGTTGTCATCGGCGTTGTAGTAACGCAGGGTCAGCTCCCCGCGATAGTGGACCACTTCCTGGTTGAGCTGCAGCTCAGAAGGGTGCGGCGGAAGGCCCGCTGCACAGGCCGGAACGGAAACGATCATAGTAAAGGTGAGAAACAGAATTCCCATCTGCAAAAAAAATAAGCTGAATCTTGCCGCTTTGCGCAAAGGTATCGCCTCCATGTATAGATGGAAACAGTATAACATTTTTTTCGATTAAAAGCAAGGTTTTTCAAGTTTTTTCAAATAGTCTTCACATAAACCGCCAACACCGCCTCCGGCCTGTGCCGGAGGCGGTGTTGGGGGCTGCTTAAGCCCAGAGTTCCTTCATCAGGCGGGGGTAGATGTCGTCCACAATCCCCACCATGCGCATCAGCAGCTCAAAGGAGACCGGGCCGGCGGTGTCCGCGCTGATCACCGCGTCGATGGCGGCGGTCACCTCGTTGTCCCCGTCCAGGCAGAGGCGGACCCAGCGGTATTCCTCCATCAGGCTGTTGAGCAGGGTGAGCATCCCGGCAGCCTTTTCCTGCGGGACCCGTACGATGGAGAAGGAACGCAGCGCAACATCGTCCTCATCCTCGTGGAAGAACAGCTGCACCTCGACGGATGGGGCATTATTTCCGGAAAAGCGGACGCACACCCAATCGCTTTTTCCTTCACGCTCCTCGCACTGGTACTTGATCTCCTTCTCCTCGAGGCAGTCGAGAAAGTTCTTCGTCGTCTTTTTCATCAAAATCTCCTCCTGTTGTCTTCTTTGACCTGTCTTACCAGGTCTTTTACACCCCGATAAAAACACCACGCAGGAGATTCTGACAGATTTCTATAAACATTTTTATTTTAACTTTATATCTGCACCTTTTGGCGTAAACAGACAAGGCCGCTCTGTTTCCACAGAGCGGCCCTTTCCGCATGACTTTTTTCGGGGGACAGAATTAATTTGACATCTCCCGATATCCAAATTCGCACAAAAAGCAGTCATGATCCCCAACTTTGCCCTTTATGCTTACGGTGTTATCATCTAAAATCTCGCGGTAGAGCTGAATAGTCTCGCCCTCCACCGCCTGATGGACGAAATTGATCTGGAAGCGGGCGAGTTCCCGCTGCCGCCACCCTTCCGGCAGCGCGTCGAGGGCGATGTCGGAATAGACGGCGTTATAAACGTGGCCGTTGGCGTCCAGGTCGGAGTAACGGACCCGCCGCTCGCCGGCCGGATCTCCACCAGGCATTTTCAGGCGGCGGCAGGGCGGGCAGTCGGCTGCGACGCCGGTGGGCCTGGCGTTCGGGAACTGGGAGGGCCGCAGCACCTGCCAGCTCGCCGGGTCGACGAGCATCCAGGCGGTGGAGGCGGTCATGACTGTCCCGCCGCCCACATCTTTTGCCGCAAAATCGCGCAGGAAGGACGCGCCTTTGATCTCGCGCTCCCAGGTTTCGGCCGTCAGGACCTCGCGCGGGCGGGGGAGGCGCGCAAACCGCACGCTCACCCTGGAGACGAGGAAAACAAAGCCGTTATCCCACAGCCATTTGTGGTCCATGCCGCGGGCGGCGTAATGGGCGTCGGCCATATCGGCGAGCAGCCGCAGCGCCGCCGAAATCTTCATCCGGCTCTGCGGGTCGCAGTCATAGAAGTGGACTTCCGCTTCCCGGCGGAAGATGTTGTCCATTGGGGGTCACCTCCGAAATTGAGCCGCAAAGCTGCCTTATTTTACCGGGATGAGCTTTTCCTTGCCGCCCATATAAGGCCGCAGGGCGACGGGGACGTTGACGCTGCCGTCGGCGTTCAAGTTGTTTTCCAGGAAGGCGATGAGCATGCGGGGCGGCGCGACGACGGTGTTGTTGAGGGTGTGGGGGAGATAGCGGCTGTTCTCGCCGTTGACCCGGATTTTCAGGCGGCGCGCCTGGGCGTCGCCCAAGTTGGAGCAGCTGCCCACCTCGAAGTATTTCTTCTGGCGGGGGGACCAGGCCTCGACGTCGACCGACTTGACCTTTAAGTCGGCGAGGTCGCCGGAGCAGCACTCGAGGGTGCGGACCGGGATGTCAAGGGAGCGGAAGAGGTCGACGGTATTCTGCCAGAGCTTGTCGAACCATATCATGCTGTCCTCCGGCTTGCAGACGACGATCATTTCCTGCTTTTCGAACTGGTGGATGCGGTAGACGCCGCGCTCCTCGAGGCCGTGGGCGCCCTTTTCCTTGCGGAAGCAGGGGGAATAGCTGGTCAGGGTCTGGGGGAGGTTCTTCTCGTCGAGGATGGTGTCGATGAACTTGCCGATCATCGAGTGCTCGCTGGTGCCGATGAGGTAGAGGTCCTCGCCCTCGATCTTGTACATCATGGCGTCCATCTCGTCAAAGCTCATGACGCCGGTGACGACGTTGCTGCGGATCATGAAGGGCGGGACGCAGTAGGTAAAGCCGCGGTCGATCATGAAATCGCGGGCATAGGAGATGACGGCCGAATGCAGCCGGGCGATGTCGCCCATCAGGTAATAAAACCCGTTGCCGGCAACCCTGCGGGCGCTGTCGAGATCGATGCCGTTGAAGCGCTCCATGATGTCGGTGTGGTAGGGGATCTCAAAATCCGGGACGGCCGGCTCGCCGTACTTCTGGACCTCGACGTTTTCGCTGTCGTCCTTGCCGATCGGGACGCTGGGGTCGATGATATTGGGGATGACCATCATGATTTTCGTGACCTTCTCCTGCAGCTCGGCCTCGAGCTTTTCGAGTTCGGCCAGGCGGTCGGCCTGCTCGGCGACCTTCTTCTTCATCTCTTCGGCTTCTTCCTTCCTGCCCTGGGCCATCAGGCCGCCGATGCTCTTGGAGATCTTGTTGCGGGAGGCGCGGAGGTCGCTCGCCTCCTGCTGGGCCGCGCGGCTCTGGCGGTCGAGCTCGATGACCTCGTCGACGAGGGGGAGCTTGCGGTCCTGGAATTTTTTGCGGATGTTTTCCTTGACAATTTCGGGGTTGCTGCGCAGAAATTTGATATCAAGCATGGATTCTGCTTCCTTTCTTCCTTATATAATTGCTATTCGGCCTCGCCGGCGATCTGCATCGCCAGACTGCCGAGGTCTTCCTTGCTGTAAAAGGCGATTTCGACGATACCGCCGCCCTTGCGGTCGACCTTCACCGTCACCTTGCGGGCCAGCTCGTTTTCGAGGGCGAGCTGCATCTCCTGATAGACGGGATCCTTCCGGCCGGAAGGGGCGTCGGGGGCGGGGGGCGGTTCCTCGCCGCTGCGGATTTTTGCGGCGCGCTTTTCAGTTTCGCGCACTGAAAATCCCTTCTCCGCGGCCTCTGCCGCGAGCTTGACCATCGCGTCCCGGTCCTCGAGGCCGATGAGGGCCTTGGCGTGGCCGGCGGTCAGCGTCCCTTTCGCGAGATAGGGGCGGATCTCCTGCGGGAGATTTAAGAGCCGCAGCGAATTTGCCACCGCGGAGCGCGATTTTCCCACCCGTTTGGCCACCTGTTCCTGGGTCAGGCCGCAGGCGTTCATCAGCTCCTTGTAGCCGCTCGCCTCCTCGAGGGGGTTTAGATCCTCCCGCTGGAGGTTTTCGATGAGGGCGATCTCCATCACCTGCACCTCGGAGAGCTCCTTGACGACGACCGGCACCTCGGTCAGGCCGATCATCCGCGCAGCCCTCCAGCGGCGCTCCCCGGCGACGAGCTGATACCCGCCGCTTGCCAGCGGCCGCACCAGCAGCGGCTGTAGGATGCCGTGCTCCCGGATGGAGTCGGCGAGCTCCGAGAGGGCCTGCTCATCAAATTCCTTGCGGGGCTGGTTTTTGTTCGGCTCGATCTCCGAAAGCCTGAGCGTCATCCCGCCGTCAGCCGCCGAAACCGCGTCGTTGTCCAGGAAGAGGGCGTCCAGGCCCTTGCCGAGCCCGCCTGCTTTCTTTGCCATACACATCTTCCTTCCTTAATCGGCGTTTGCCTTGAGAAATTCCTTCGCGACCTCCTGATAGGCGAGCGACCCGCGCGACCACCGGTCATAGTAGTAGACGGGAAGGCCGTAGCTGGGCGCTTCGGAGAGGCGGACGTTGCGCGGGATGGTGGTGCGGTACACCTTTCCGGCAAAATACTTCTTCACCTCGGCGACGACCTGGGTCGTGAGATTCAGGCGTCCGTCGTACATGGTGAGCAGGACGCCCTCCACCTCGATGGCCGGGTTGTACATCCGCTTGACCTGCCGGATGGTTGCCATCAGCTGGGAAAGCCCCTCCAGCGCATAGTATTCGCACTGGATGGGGATAAATACGCTGTCGACAGCGGTAAAGGCGTTGAGGGTGATGAGCCCCAGCGAGGGCGGGCAGTCGATCAGGATGAAATCGAACCGGTCCCGCAGCGGCGCAATGGCGATCTTCAGGCGGTTGATCCGGTCCTTCAGCTCGACCAGCTCCACCTCGGCGCCGGCCAGCTGGATGCCGGACGGGATGACCCGCACATTTTTGCAGTCGGTTTTGTAAATTGCCTCCTCGGCCGGACATTCGCCGATGAGCATGTCGTAGGAGGTCTTCTCCATCTTTTTTTTGGCGATGCCCATCCCGCTTGTGGCATTGCCCTGCGGATCCATGTCGACAAGCAGCACCTGCCTGCCCTTGGCTCCCAGGCAGGCCGCCAGGTTCACCGCCGTTGTCGTTTTCCCAACGCCGCCTTTCTGATTGGCGACTGCCACAATCTTCCCCATCAAATCCCTCACGATCCTGTAAAATCCATTGTCACACAGATATTATAGCATAGAAGCGGTCGAAAGGAAAGCCTTTTTGCGCAAAAAAGTTCCACGTGAAACAGAGAATTGACATAATTCTGTTTCACGTGGAACAATGGGAGAGGAAATTCAGGAAGCCGTATGGTTTTGGATGGGGATCCGCACGCGGTATTCGATGCAGCCGGATTCCTCATGCCGTTCCGCGACCGCGGGAATTCCGGCGTTTTTCATGGTGTCAATCGCCTTGTTGATGGTGTTGAGGAAGATCCGGACGTCCTTGACGATCAGCACCCGCCGCTTTGGCTCTTCCTTCACAGGCGCGGGGGCTGCGGCGCGGCGCTGGATGTACTGCTCGAGCTGGGCGACATTCATCCGCTGTTCCACCGCCTGCCGGAGAATCTCCATCCGCTCGCCCGGATCCGGAACGGTGAGGAGGGCGCGGGCATGGCGTTCGCTCAGGTTATGCTCCAAAATAAACCGGCGCTCCTCTTCGCCGAGGGAAAGCAGGCGCAGCTTGTTGGCGATGGTCGACTGCGCGCGGCCGAGCTTGCGGGCGGCCTCCTCCTGGGTCACGCCCCATTCGTGGATGAGCATCTGGAGCGCCTTTGCTTCCTCAAAAATGTCGAGGTCGCGGCGCTGGATGTTCTCGAGGATGGCGTAAATCGCCGACTGCCGGCTGCTCGAATCGACCAGGATGGCCGGGATCTCGGCGCGCCCGGCCATTTTGGAAGCGCGCAGGCGGCGCTCGCCCGAAATCAGCTCGTAGCCGCCGCCGGCGCCCCGCCGGACGGTGATGGGCTGCAGCACGCCGTTTTCCCGGATGGAGTCGGCGAGCTCCCGCAGGTCTTCCTCCGCGAAATTCCGGCGCGGCTGGGCCGGGTTGGGTACGACCTTATCAACCGGAAGGGAAACGACTTTATTGATGACCTTTTCTTTGGAAAAAAATCCCGCCATTGTAATACCTCCTTGTCAGGAACCGAAGCTTGTCCTACAATTGCAGTATAGCACAGGCGGGAAATAATTTCCACAACTTTCGATCGCGTAAAAACGCCCGTTTCGACATCCTCAGCGTTGAATCAGCGGGGATTTCTTCATTTTTGCGGCGGGGCGGGGATATTTTGGCGGGGTGTGTCGAACTTTTTTTACCAGAATGATGGCGCGGCGGGCGTCCTCGGACAGTTCGTACTTGCGGACAGCCTCCACCTCGCCGCCCATCTGGGCAATCGCATACTGCGCTTCAGCCAGTTCCTCTTCAACCTCATACCCTTTGAGGGCGGCGAAATAGCCCCCGATCTTGACAAAAGGCAGGCAGTATTCCGCGAGATCGCGCAGGTTGGTGACCGCCCTTGCGGTCGCGACGTCGTATTTTTCCCGAAAAGCGGGGTCCCGTCCTACCTCCTCGGCGCGGGCGTGGCAGCAGCGGGCGGAGAGGGCGAGCTCCCGCGTCAGTTCCTGCAAAAAGACGATCCGCTTGTTGAGGCTGTCGAGGAGGGTGAGCTGCAGGTCCGGGCGGGAGAGGGCGACCGGCACCGAGGGGAAGCCCGCGCCGGTCCCGACGTCGATCAGCGCGCCGCCCTGCGGCAATTCCAGAGCCTTGGCGAGCAGCAGGCTGTCGGCGAAGTGCTTGACCGCGATCCCTGCGGGGTCGGTGATGGCGGTGAGGTTCATCTTCCCGTTCCACTCGACAAGCAGCTCCGCGTAGCGGGCGAGCTTTTCAACAAGGCTGTCCGGGCAGGGCAGTTCCTGGCGCTCCAAAACGGCGCGGAGAAGGGCGGCGTCAATCATGATGTTCATCCTTTCTGTTTTGATGGGCGGCGAGCCAGATGAGGAGGGCGGACACATCGGCCGGGTTGACCCCCGAGATGCGGGAGGCCTGCCCGACGCTCTCAGGCTGGATGCGGGCGAGCTTTTCCCGCGCTTCCAGCCGCAGCCCGTCGATGGCGTCATAGGGGATGCCGCGCGGGAGCTTCTTGGATTCCAGGCGGGAGAGTTCGTTGGCAGCCGCAATCTGCTTCTGGATATAGCCTTCGTACTTGACCTGGATCTCCACTTCCTCAATCACGGCGGGGTCGTCCGGCATGGCGCGGCAGGGGGAAATCGAAGCGACGTCGTAGTAGGAGAGCTGAGGGCGGCGCAGGAGGTCGTTGAAGCGGACGCCGCTCGAGATCGGCGTTGTTCCACGTGAAACAAGGAGGGCGTTGACCTCCTCGCTGGGGGAGATGACGAGCTCGTCGTTCCAGGAAATCTCTTCGTCGATCTGGCGTTTCTTCCTTAAAAAAGCCTGATAGCGCTCCTCCGAGATCAGTCCGAGGGCGTACCCGGCCGGGGTGAGCCGGAGGTCGGCGTTGTCCTGGCGGAGGAGAAGCCGGAATTCGCTGCGGGAGGTCATCATCCGGTAAGGATCGGAGCAGCCCTTGGTGACCAGATCGTCGATCAGGGTCCCGATATAGGAGGTCGACCGGCCGAGGGTAAACGGCTCCCTCCCGAGAACCTGATGGGCCGCATTGATGCCGGCGACCAGACCCTGCGCCGCGGCCTCCTCGTAGCCCGAGGTGCCGTTGAACTGGCCCGCGCCGAAGAGTCCGCCCACCTGCTTAAACTCAAGAGTGGGGCGGAGATCCAGCGGGTCGCAGCAGTCGTACTCGATGGCGTAGGCGTTGCGCATGATCTCGATCTGCTCAAAGCCGCGGATGCTGCGGAGAAAGGCGAGCTGGACGTCCTCGGGCAGGGAGGAGGACAGCCCTTGGAGATACATCTCGTCTGTGTCGAGGCCCATCGGCTCGACAAAGCACTGGTGGCGCGGCTTGTCAGCAAACCGCACCAGCTTGTCCTCGATGCTGGGGCAATAACGGGGCCCGATCGCATGGATGCGGCCGCTGTAGATGGGGGAGCGGTCGAGGTTGTCGAGGATGACCTTGTGAGCGTCCGGGTTGGTGTAGGCGATGTGGCAGCAGACGCGGTTGCGCGGCGGCTCCTTGGCCGCAAAGCTGAAGGGGACCGGCGGCTCGTCTCCGTGCTGCTCCTCAAGCTGGGAAAAATCGATGCTGCGGCGGTGGACGCGGGCAGGCGTGCCGGTCTTGAACCGGCGCAGATGGATGCCGTTTGCTTCGAGGCTGTCCCGCAGGCCGGCTGCGGGAGCGACGCCGTCCGGCCCGCCAGGGTAGGAGACTTCCCCGACATGGATCTCACCATTTAAATAGGTGCCGCTGGCGATAATTGCGGCTTTCACAGGATAGCGGGCGCCCAGGCGGGTGACGACGGCTGCGATCCGACCGTTTTCCACTTCAATGGCGGTGATTTCTCCCTGGCGGATGTCCAGGTTCGGCTGCCGCTCGAGGGCGCGCTTGACCCACGTGTGGTACGCCTGCCGGTCAATCTGGGCGCGGAGGCTGTGAACCGCCGGTCCCTTGCCGAGGTTGAGCATCCGGCTCTGGATGGTGTTGGCGTCAGCCGCGATGCCCATGAGGCCCCCGAGGGCGTCGATCTCCCGGACCAGGTGCCCCTTGGCGGTGCCGCCGATGGAGGGGTTGCAGGGGAGGTTGGCAATGCCGTCCAGGGTGAGGGTGAAGAGGATCGTCTTCGCGCCCAGCCGGGCCGACGCCATCGCAGCCTCCACCCCGGCATGACCCGCCCCGATTACCGCGACGTCATAGCTGGAAAGTGTATAGTTCATGAAATCCTTCCTTCATATACAGCAATATACAAAAACAAAGGTGTTTTTTAATTATATTATTTTTTCAAATGAGAATCAGCAAAACAGAAGCATTCCTTATTTGCGTAACTGTATTTCTGTGAAACACACTATTTTCCCACGCAGAATTTGGAGAAGACCTGATCGACGACCGCGTCGGTCACCCGCTCGCCTGTCAGCTCCAAAAGGGCCGAGACGGCGCTGTCCAAGGCGACGCTGACCGCGTCGAGGGTAATGCCCCCGGCCAGCGCCTGCTCCGCCTCGGCGAGAAGGCGGGACGCGCGGGACGCGCAGTCAAACTGCCGCATGTTGGCGAGCAGCAGGCTGTCCCCCTCGCTCTGCCGCAGGGAAAGAAGGTCGGATACGGCGGCGGACAGGGCCTCCACCCCCTGATTCTCGCGGGCGGAGATCTCCACAAGGTAAGGGAAGCTTTCGCGCAGCTCGGAAAGCTCCAGGCGGGGCGGGAGGTCGGACTTGTTGCAGACCGCGACGGCCGGCAGGCCCTTAAGCCGGGCGATGAGGGTGCGGTCGTCGTCCGAGAGGGGGGAGGAACTGTCGAAAACGGCGAGGATGAGCTGGGCGGACTCGAGCCGCTCGAGGGCGAGGGCGACGCCCGCCTGCTCGACCTGGTCGTCGGTCTCCCGGATGCCGGCGGTGTCGGCCAGGCGGAGGACCAGGCCGTCAAGGGTGACCGTCTCCTCAACGACGTCCCGGGTGGTGCCGGGGATATCGGTCACAATGCTCCTGCGCGCGCCCGCGAGGAGGTTCATGAGGGTCGATTTGCCGACATTCGGCTTGCCGAGAATGACCGTATCGATCCCTTCGCGGATCATCTTCCCCTGGTCAAAGCGGGAAAGGAGGGCGTCCAGCTCGGCGCGCGCCGCTTCCAGCGCCTGGCGGAGGGAATCCGACTCGACGGGGTCAATCTCCTCGTCGGGGTAGTCGAAATAGGCGGAGATGTGGGCGCCGGCTTCGAGCAGCCGGTCGGTGACCGCCCGGATCTTGCGGTAAAGATCCCCCTTCATGGCGCGGCGGGCGCTGCGGAGGCTCTGCTCCCCGCCCGCCTGGATGAGGTCGGCGACCGCCTCCGCCTCGGTGAGGGAGAGCTTGCCGTTTAAAAAGGCGCGGCGGGTAAATTCACCCGGCCCGGCGAGGGCGACGCCCTGCTTTAAGATCAGGGTGAGGATGCGGCGGGTGACGTAAAGGCCGCCGTGGCAGGTGATTTCGACGACGTCCTCCCCGGTGTAGCTTTTCGGCGCGTGGAAGACGGTGGCGATGACGTCGTCGACCGTCTCCTTTCCATCGAAGATCTCGCCGTAAACGGCGGTGTGCCCCCTGCGCGCGGAGAGGGGGAGGCCGGCGGAGCGGAAGATGCGGTCGGCCGCCGCAAAGGCGTCCGGGCCGGAAATGCGCAGCATGCTGATGCCGCCGACGGCGTTTGGGGTAGAAATTGCGGCAATGGTGCGGTCAGACAATGCAGACATCCTTTCTGGTGTGACAAAACCTCCCCGCCGGAAGACGGGCGGAGAGGTTTGAGAGGTCCTATAATTCGATTTTGGTGTAGAGCTTGACGTCGTCGTCGAGGACGACCTTTTCCGTCCTGGGGGCGGGGCGCTCGGCGGGAGCTTCCTGCTGGCCATCCTCCTCCGCAGCCGGGAAGCGCTCGCGGGGCTCGCCGGAACGCGGCGGGCGGGAGGGGCGTCCTCCGCGGCCGGAACGGCGGGGAGCGCCGTCACGGCGGGCAGCAGCGGCTCTGCCGGATGCGGAGGATTTTCCGGACGGCTTGATGACGACCTTGCGGTTTGGCTCCTCGCCGGTGGATTTGGAATAGACGCCTTCGATATCGGTAACAACCGCATGGATGATGCGGCGCTCATAGGGGTTCATCGGCTCCAGAGCGACAGGGCGGCCGGTCTTCAAAACCTTACGGGCCATCCGCTGGGCGAGGGCGCGGAGGGTTTCCTCCCGCTTCTCGCGGTAATTGCCGGCGTTGATGGTAAAGCGGACGTAGTCGCCCTCGCTGCGGTTGGCGGCGAGGGAAACCAGGTACTGGACGGCGTCCAGGGTCTCGCCGCGTTTCCCGATCACCGTGCCGATGTCGCCGCCGTCGAGATGGATGAGGACGGTGCGGTTTTCAGCCGGCTCCATCCGCAGCTCAATGCCGGTGATGCCCATTTTTTCAAAAATAGCGGTCAAATATTCCCGCGCAATGTCCATCTTGGGCTGCAGAAGCTCAGGAGGCAGGGACTCGGCAGGCTGCTCGGCGGGAGCCGCAGCGGCTTCCGGAGCAGGCGCAGGCGCCGTCGTTTCCTCCGCCTGGGGAGCGGCGGGCGCAACCGGGTCGGGTTTAGCCGGCTTATCCGGCTTCTGGGGAACTTCCTGTGCGGCGGGCTTGGGCTTCTGAACAGGCTCGGGCTGCTTCTCGAGCTGCTGCTCAGGCTGCTTGCGAGGGGCGGGAGAAGGCTTGCGGACGGGCTTTTTGGGCTCCTCTTCGCCGGCGACGGTCACGCGGACCTCCGCAGTCACCTTGCCGAGGCCGAGGAATCCCTTTTTGGGGAAACGGAGAATCTCGGGGGTCACATCCTCGACCGAAACGCCCAGTTCCCTGCAGGCATTTTCAATGGCTTCTTCCACCGTTGCGCCGGTGGCTGTAAACTGTCGACTCATAGGTATGCCTCCATTTTCCCGACAGCGGATCACATCAGGTCCTTGTCGGTTACTTCAATATACTCTTCACCGTATTTTTCCGCATCCCGCCTTCTGGCTTCTGCAAGGCGTTTGCGGTTGATTTCCTTTGAGGTGAGGTATTCGGCCTCAGGGTCGCGGTCGGGATTTTCCGCCTTTTTGTTGGCAAGGCGTTCTTCCCGTTCCTTGCGGCGCTTTTCCCTGCGCTCTTCTTCCGTCATATCCTCCTCGTCGAGCTCCTCGCCCTTGGCAAGCTTGCGGCGGCGGCGTTTTTCCCGCTCGATCCGTTTTTTCTCTTCTGCTTCCTGGAGCTGGCGCTCGTATTCTTCCTTATAGCGGGCGGGGCTGTACAGCTTATTGAGGATAATGGTCTGGACTGCGGCGAGAATATTGGAGATAATCCAGTAAATGCCGACGCCGACCGGGACCGAGAAGGTGATGAACAGCGAGAAGATGGGCATACCGAACATCATGCCCTTCATCATGCATCCGCCCTGCTGATCCTGCTGAGCCGCAGAGGGGTTCATCTTCATCGAAATAAAGGACGCAAGGAAGGCGGTCAGACCGGAAAGGATCGGGATGATCAGCAGCCAGTTGAAGGCCATCTGGGGAACCAGGCCGAGGTCGAGTCCGAAGAGGTTGTAGTCGAAATTCTTGATCTGATCGATATACTGCGGGTCAATGCTGGAAAACAGCGAAATGGTATCCGGATTCTGGACGGCAGAAACAATGGAAAGCTCTGCCTGGTAGGAGTTGAAATTCTGAACCGTACCCGAAAGGAGGTCCACCATTTCATTGATGACATCGGACGGAATATGCAGAATGTGCTTTAAGGGCTTGTACACGACGTCGATAACGCCGAAGAGGATGGGGAACTGGATGAACAACGGGAGACAGCCGCTCATGGGGTTGTAGCCGTGCTCCTCGTAAAACTTCATCATCTCTTCCTGCTGCTTCTGCTTATTGTTGGCGTATTTTTTCTGGATTTCTGTCATTTTCGGCGTAAAAACCGCCATTTTGGCAGAAGACTTCTGCTGTTTGATGGACAGGGGGAAGAGGGCCGCCTTGATGATGACGGTGAAAAGGATCAGGCAGATCCCGTAATTCTTGATCACCGCATAAAGCAGCCACATGATCCAGCCAAGCGGGGTGCCAAACAGCTCATAGATAAAGTTCATGGAAACTTTCCTTTCTCATGGAAGGTAAGGCGGAGGGCGCCGGTAATCTGCCGGGAACACGGAATTACTCTTTCCGCGCCGGATCTTTTTTTCGGGGAGAGCGCCATCTCGGAAGGCGGAAGGTCTCCGGAACAGGATCGATGCCGCCAGCGCAGAAGGGGTTGCAGCGCAGAATCCTCCAAATGCTCAAAATGCTGCCCTTCAGCGCACCAAATCGTTCCAGAGATTGCAGCGCATAGGCGGAACAGGTGGGATAAAATCGGCAGCAGGGAGGTTTCATACCGGACAGATGGTTCTGATAAAATTGGACACAGCGGATGAGGAGTTTTTTCATCCTGGTTTTCCCTCTTTTTTCGGGGATTTACGTGCGGGCTTCTGTTCATTCTGCGCGCCATCCTGCAGAGATTTCAGGCAGCCCTTCATCGCGGCGGCGACCTGGTAGGACTTGGCGCTTAAAATGCGTTCCCGGGCGACGAAAACATAGTCGAAGTCTGCATCCATGCGGGGATAGACTGCCCGCAGGGCCGCGCGGATCAGGCGCCTGGCGCGGTTGCGGCAGACGGCGTTTCCGACCTTCTTGGTAGTGGTAATGCCGTATCGGAGACCCTGACGGCGGTTTTTCACCCGGTAACAGATGAAGTATGGGGTTGCGGCGCTTTTCCCCTGGTGGTAGGCGCGCCGGAATTCCTTATTGAGCTTGAGTGTTTCCGGAAAAGCGGACAGCTTTTCTTCCATTTTCTCCATAGACAATCCCATCATTATAAAACCGGGCGGACCCATGCGTCCGCCGGAAATTTTGAAAACAGAAAGCCGAGGAAATCCCGCCGGCCCAGCGGGCAGGCGATGCCCGGCAGGCAGGCGGGCTTCCTCTGCTTTGAATCATGAGAATTTAGTGGGAGAGTCTTGCTCTGCCTCTGTCGCGTCTTCTCTTGAGGACCTTGCGGCCGTTGGCAGTCTTCATTCTCTGACGGAAGCCGTGAACTTTCTTTCTCTGCAGTTTTTTGGGCTGGTAGGTTCTTTTCATGGATTTCCCCTCCTTTATTCAAAACGAAGTAATGCGGTTTTCAGCCCCTCTGGCCGGAGCGGCTCACGATGAAGAACAGGGGATGAGCCGTCCTGAAAAAAAGCGAAAACCCTCAATATAGTAGTATAAGGGATAAATCGGGCTTTTGTCAACCGTTTTCTCAAAAAAAATCGATTTTTACAGGCATTTTCCCCTTCCGGCGGGCCAAAACAGCGATGGATACCCGCGCTGTTCCGCTCCATCCATGAAGCTTCAAAATCCCCATATTTTTTCAAATGAAATAACCGACGAATTTCGCCAAGTTTTTTTCAACTTTATCGTGTGGAAAACTTGCGGAAAGAAAAAGTCTGTGCTATAATAAAATTAGCTATCCACATCCGTCCACACGGATTTCACCGAACTACCTGGAATTTCACACCGGAACTTCACGATGCTTCAGGCCGCAGTTTTTCACATTGCGAAAATTGCAAAAGCCGGCTTGATGCTCTTTTTCATTGTCTGAAAATGAATTTTCACAGCCGTTTTTCCACTTTTCTCCACATTTTTATGTGGAGAAACCGCGCGCTTTGGTTTGATAGTCAGCTAAAATACCACCTGGGAGGGAATCTTCACATGCAGTCATTTTCCGATGTGTTGAATCTTGTGAAAGACTATTTTCTGGAAAAAGTCCGCTCAAACGAGCTGACGGAAACCGCCTATCGCTGCTGGATCAAGAACATCGAACCGGACCGTTTTGAAAACAATACAGCCTACCTGGTCGTCTCCTCCCCGTTTTACCGGGGCATCCTCATCGACCAGTACATGACCCAGCTGAAAGAGGCCTTCGAGGCGGTCCTCGGCTTCCCGGTCAGCGTCGAGATCAGCTGCAGCGACGCAGGCACGCAAGCTCCACAGCCGCAGCCCGCAGTCCCTCCCCACATCCCCCCGGAACCGGCGGCCGAGCAGGCGCCGCCCAAGCCCCAGGTCTTTTCAGGCGGGAGCACCTCCGACCTCTCCTTCTGGGACAAGAAGATGCAGGAATCGGGGGTGGCGGGCGACTACGCCTACACCTTCGACACCTTCATCGTCGGGAGCAAAAACAAATTTGCCTACTCCGCCTGTCAGTCGATCACCGACCCGAAGAATTTCCAGAACAAGCAGTATAACCCTCTCTTCATCTACGGCCCGAGCGGCCTCGGCAAGACCCACCTGCTGATGGCCATCAAAAACGAGCTGCAGCAGAAGGCCCCCCAGCTCAACGTCATCTACACCAGTTGCGAGACCTTTGTCAACGAGCTCATCATCGCCATCAAAAAGCAGAACACCGACGAGTTCCACACCAAATACCGCAGCCTGGCAGATTTCTTCCTCATCGACGACATCCAGTTCCTCTCCGGAAAGGAATCCTCCCAGGAGGAGTTCTTCCACACCTTTAATGAGCTCTACCAGGGCGGCAAGCAGATCGTCATCACCTCCGACCGCCCCCCCAAGGACATCAATATCCTTGAGGACCGCTTAAAGACCCGCTTCGAGTGGGGGCTTTTGGCCGACATCGGCGCGCCGGATTTTGAGACGCGGGTCGCCATCATCCAGCGCAAGGCGGAGCTTCTGCACATCGAGCTGCCCGACGACATTATCAACTTCATCGCCACCAAGCTCAAAACCAATATCCGCCAGCTCGAGGGCGCGGTCAACAAAATCAAGATGCACAAGCTCTACACCGGCTCCGAGCCGTCCTTAAGCATCGCCCAGACGGTCATCAACGAGATCTTAAACGACAACCAGCCCATGCCCATCACCATCGAGCGGATCATCGACGAGGTTGCCCAGACCTACCGCGTCAATCCGGCCGACATCCGCTCCAACAAAAAGAACGCCCCCATCTCCCAGGCTCGGCAGATTGCCATTTATATTGTACGGGAGATCACCCAGGCGACCATGAAGGAGATCGGCCAGGAATTCGGCGGGCGGGATCACACCACCATCGTCTACACCCTCAAAAAGGTCGAGAACCTCATCAAGACCAACGCCCACGACCGCGGCATCATCGAGGACATCATCAAAAACATCCGGGACAAGTAAAACTGTCCAAAATAAGTAAAACAGCGCGTAAACCGGGGAAATAGGCGCCTTTCCACATTTTGGGGAGGGACAAGGCCCCGCCGTACAGGCATTGAACAAATTCCACACCGGAACTCACCGGTGAGTTTTCCACCGGAAAATGTGGAGAAATGTGAAGAAGCCGCCTTTCAAAACAGTTCACCAAATCTTTCACATCTTCCCTCATCTTCACAGCAGATTTTCCACCAACCGGATCCGCTATTTTGCGATCTCCACATTTGCCCAAATTTTCCCCGGACAGGAGTGAATTGCAAAAAGGCCGGAAAAGCCCGTCAGTCCGCCCCTCGCGGACACTCTCCACATCTTCCCGTCCCTTACTACGGTTGCTGTTTATTTAATATATATCCTATCTATCTTTTCTCTGCTTTCTTCAGCATCCAGCGTTTTGAAAGCTGTTATACAGACTGTAATACCATATCATATAATGTGCGCACCCTTGGAATGCCAACGCGCTTTTAGAATAGGAGGCTATTTATGAGATTCCACTGTGATAAAGCGACCCTCTGCGAGGCGGTCAACAGCGTCGCTCCCGCCGTTTCGGCGAAATCGACGGTTATGGCCCTCGAGTGCGTCCTGCTGCGGTGCAGGGAAGGGCGGCTTTCCGTAATCGGCTACAATTTGGAGCTCGGAATCACCAAGGAGATCGAGGTGCAGTCCGCCGAGAACGGGGAAATCCTGCTCAACGCCCGCCTCTTCGGCGAGATCTTAAACAAGATGCCCGAGGGCTCCGTCTCGGTCGCATCCGACGAGAAGCTGCTCACCGTCATCAAAAGCGGCGGCGCGCAGTTTACCATCCTCGGCATGAGCGCGGAGGAGTACCCGGAGATCCCGCTGGTCAGCGAGGAGCGCTCCTTCCGGCTGCCGGCCGACACCCTGCGCAGCATGATCTCCCAGACCCTCTTTGCCGTTTCCCAGGATATGAACACCCCGGTGCTGACCGGCGCCCTCTTTGAGAAAAAGGGCGGCTTCCTCCACCTCGTCTCGGTCGACGGCTGCCGTTTGGCGCTGCGGCGCGAGCCGGTCGAAGGAGAGGAGGATTTCCGCTTCATCGTCCCCGGCAAGACCCTGTCCGAGCTTTTGAAGCTCACCAGCCGGTACGCGGGCGGGGAGGAGGAGATCCTCGTCAAGGCCGGCGGCAAGCACATCGTCTTCTGCTGCGGCGGCTACAACATGATCTCCCGCCTGCTCGAAGGGGAGTTTATCGACTACAACGCCGCCATCCCGCGGGAATATAAGACCCGCCTCACCGTTTCCGCCCGCGCCTTTGCCGAGAGCATCGGCCGCGCCTCCATCATCATCAGCGAAAAGATCAAAAACCCGGTCAAGGCGGTCTTTGAAAACGGCGTGGCCGCCATCTCCTGCGAGACCTCGATGGGGAAGGTCACCGACAGCTTCCCGGTCGCATTGGAGGGCGAGCCGGTCCGGATCGGCTTTAACAACAAATACATGACAGACGCGCTCAAGGCGAGCGAGCTCGACGAGCTCATCATCGAGATCAACACCGCCTTTTCTCCCATCAAGCTGCTGCCCAAGGAGGGGGACAGCTTTGTCTTCCTCGTCATGCCCATGAGGTTGAAAGATGATCACTAAACACATCAAAATCAAGACCGGATTCATCCGGATGGACCAGTTTTTAAAATTCGCCGGGGTCGCCGAGACCGGCGGCCACGCCAAGCAGATGATCAAGGAGGGCATTGTCCTCCTAAACGGCGAGCCCTGCGCCCAGCGCGGGAAAAAGCTCTACCCGGGCGACCAGGTGACGGTGGAAGACCACCAGCTGCTGGTCGACTGAGGCGGGCGGGATGATCGTCGAGACCCTCTCCCTCCGGGATTTCCGCAACATCGCCGAGGCGGAGCTCTCCCCCTGCGGCGGCATCAACATCCTGCTCGGGGACAACGCCCAGGGGAAAACCAACCTCGTCGAGGCGCTCTGGCTCTGCACCGGCAGCCCGAGCTTCCGCGGCGGGCAGGAGAAGGCGATGGTCCGCTTCGGGGCCGAGGCCTTCGGGATCGGCCTTTCCTTCCGGGACAGGGAGCGGGAGCAGAATATCCGCTACAGCATGGACGGGCGGCGGCGGAAGGTCTGGTTAAACGGCGTGCCGGCGCGGCGGCCGGACCTCGTCGGCGTCTTTTCGGCTGCGGTCTTTGACCCGGTGGGGATGAACATCGTGCTGGAAGGGCCCGCCGAGCGGCGGCGCTTCCTCGACACCGCCATCTCCCAGTTAAAACCCGGCTACGCCAAATACCTCGCCCAGTACCAGGCGGTGGTGGAGCAGCGCAACGCCATCCTGCGGGACCCTGACCGGTACCGCCAGTTTGCGGCCACCTTCGACGTCTGGGACGACCAGCTTTCCCGGCTGGGGACCATCCTCTCCATCTACCGGGCGGATTACGTCAAAAAGCTCACCCCGGTCGCGGCCCAAATCTACGGCGGCTTTACGGGCTATGCGGAATCCTTCTCCCTCTCCTATGAATCGACCGTCTTCGAGCCGGGACAGACGCTCGCCGTCTATTCCGACGACCTCATCGCGCAGTACCGCCGGGTCATGGAGGAGAGCCGGGAGACCGACCGGAAGATGCGCTGCACCACAAAGGGCGCCCACCGGGACGACGCCGCCATCGAAATCAACTCCCTGCCGGTCCGAACCTTCGGCTCCCGCGGGCAGCAGCGGAGCTGCGCCATCGCCTTAAAGCTCGGCGAGGCCCACCTTTGCCGCCTGCTCACCGGAGACGCGCCGGTCGTGCTGCTCGACGACGTCATGAGCGAGCTCGACCAGGGCCGCCAGGATTATATTCTAAACCAGATCCGGGGCTTCCAGGTGCTGATTACCTGCTGCGATGTGTCCAATACTCTCCGCATGGAGAGCGGGCGGATCTTCAGCGTCAAAGGCGGGAAGATCGAGACCCTGTGACCCCAAAAATCCAGAGGAAACGCCATGTACCTGCATATCGGAAACGAACAGATCCTCAGAAAAGAAGACATTATCGGCATTTTTGACATCGAAAACGCCTCGGTTTCCAAATTTACCAAGGAGTTTTTGAGCCGCTCCCAGCAGGAGGGCCAGGTCGTAAGCGTGACCGCAGACCTTCCGAAATCCATCATCGTCTGGGAAAGAAACGGGGAGCGGCGGCTCTACCTGTCCCAGCTCGCGCCGGCGACGCTGCGCAAACGCAGCTGCGTCCTCGGCTGACATTATTACCCGAAAACGGAGGAACCATACTGTGAGCAATCAGCCTGTGAACGGAAATCAATATGACGAAAGCCAGATCCAGGTGCTGGAGGGGCTCGAAGCGGTCCGCAAGCGCCCCGGCATGTATATCGGCTCGACCGGCCCCGCCGGATTGCACCACCTGGTCTATGAGATCGTCGACAACGCCATTGACGAGGCGATGGCCGGCTTCTGCGACAAAATCGTGGTCGATATCCTCGAAGGGGACGTCATCCGGGTCGTCGACAACGGCCGCGGCATCCCGGTCGGCATCCATCCCAAAGAGGGCATCTCCGCGGCGACCGTTGCTTACACCATCCTCCACGCCGGCGGCAAGTTCGGCGGCGGCGGGTACAAGGTGTCCGGCGGTCTGCACGGCGTCGGCGCCTCGGTCGTCAACGCCCTGAGCGAATGGCTCGAGCTCACCGTCCAAAACGGCGAGCACGTCTACTTCCAGCACTTTGAGCGCGGCCACTACGACGAGCAGATGAAGGTCATCGGCGACACCCAAAATACCGGCACCACCGTCGTCTTCAAGCCCGACGCCGAAATTTTCGAGGACCCGGTCTTCAACTTCGAAACGCTGCTCACCCGGCTGCGGGAGCAGGCGTTCTTAAACGCCGGGCTGCGCATCATCCTCACCGACTACCGCGATCCGGACAACATCGTGCAGGAGGATATGTGCTATGAGGGCGGCATCCGCAGTTTTGTCGGCTACCTCTTGGAAACTGCCGCCAAAAACCCCATCCACCCCCAGCCCATCTACCTCTACAAGGAGGAAAACGGCTGCACCGCCGAGGTCGCCCTCCAATACAGCGACAGCTATCATGAGGTTCTCAAATCCTTCGCAAACGACATCCACACCATCGACGGCGGCACCCACGAGCTGGGCTTCAAAAGCGCCCTCACCCGCGTCTTCAACGACTACGGACGCCGCCGCAAGCTCTTAAAGGACAACGAGGAGAACCTCTCCGGCGACGACGTCCGGGAGGGCATCATCGCCATCATCAGCGTCAAGCTCCCCGAATGCGAGTTCGAAGGCCAGACCAAGGGCAAGCTCGGCAACACCGAGGCCCGCGCCCTGGTCGAAAACATGGTCTTCGACGGCCTCAATACCTTTTTCGAGGAAAATCCCGCCGTCGCCAAGCTCATCTTTGAAAAGGCGCTCGGCGCCCAGCGCGCCCGCGAAGCCGCCCGCCGGGCACGGGACCTGACCCGCCGCAAATCCGCGATGGATTCGGGCGGGCTGCCCGGAAAGCTCGCCGACTGCACCTCCAAGGACACCTCCCAGACCGAGATTTACATCGTCGAGGGCGATTCGGCAGGCGGTTCGGCCAAGGAGGGGCGCGACCGCTCCTTCCAGGCGATCCTCCCTCTTTGGGGCAAGATGTTAAACGTCGAAAAGGCGCGGCTCGACAAGGTCTACGGCAACGAGAAGCTCATGCCGGTCGTCATGGCGCTCGGCTGCGGCATCGGCGAGGACCTCGATATCTCCAAGCTCCGCTACGGCAAGGTCATCATCATGGCCGACGCCGACGTCGACGGAAGCCACATCCGCACCCTGCTTCTGACCTTCTTCTTCCGCCACATGCGGCCGCTGGTCGAGCAGGGGCACATCTACTTCGCCCAGCCGCCCCTCTTCCGGGTCAGCCGGGGCAAAAAGTTCTACTACGCCTTCGACGAGAAGCAGCGCGACCGCTACATCGCCGAGCTTTCCGGGGACAGCGGCGCCAAGGTCGACGTCCAGCGCTACAAGGGCCTCGGTGAGATGGACCCGCACCAGCTCTGGGAGACGACGATGGACCCGAGCAACCGCACCATCGTCCAGGTCGGGCTGGAGGACGCCGCCATCGCCGACCAGACCTTCACCATCCTGATGGGGGACAAGGTCGAGCCGCGGCGGGAATTCATCGAAAAGAACGCGCGGTACGCCGAAAACCTCGATATCTGATCGACAATTTGTATAAATACGCCTGTATGATACCAAAAGGAGAACGACATGGAAGAAAATAAGCGGGAAATGCCGGACGAGGCGCTTGCGTCAGAGTCTGACGCGGCAGAACCTGTGGTGATGGAACCCTCCGCGGAGGAGCTCCCTGCGGATGAGCCCGCCCGGAGCGAGGCTCATCCCGCCGCAGAAGAACCCGCGGATTCCGCCGCAGAAGAACCTGCGGATTCCGCCGCAGAAGAACCCGCGGATCCCGCCGCAGAAGAACCTGCGGATCCCGCCGCAGAAAAACCTGCGGCGGGGGAAAAAGAGGAGCAGATCGTCCCCGGGCAGGGGATCAACACCGACAAGTTCGACGTTTCCGAGCCGTGGCTCGACGGCAAACGGGTCGACGATTCGGTGAAGGGGCTCGAGATTGCCTACACCCTGCGGGGCGGCGAGGTGCGCGAGGCCCTCAGGTATTTCCAGAAAAAGACGATCTACCGCAAAAACGCGATTTTCACCGTCATCCTGGCCGTTGTCGCCATTTTTTACGCGCAGGCCATCTTTACCGACCCGAGCTACACGCTGGGATACATCATGCTGGTGCTGGCGCTCGCCGTCATCTGGTTTCTGTGGTTTATGCCGGCGCGGCACATCAAATCGGCGTCCGAGGCGGCGGACTTAAACGGCGAGGAGCCCTACCGCATCGAGATCTGCCCCCAGGGGCTTTTGATGCCCAAGGATAACGCGCGCTACCTGGTCGGCTTTGACCGGCCGGCGGTCCGGGCGGCCGAGCTGCCGGACATGTACCTCATCATCATGAGCAGGGAGAAGCTCTTCGCCCTGCCCAAGCGCTGCATCCCGCCCGCCGATCAGCAGGAGCTCGAGCGGATGCTCCGCGAAGCGCTGGGCCCGCGCTATGAAAGGGTCGAGAACAGGCAATGAGTGACCGGCCGGGGTGCCCCGGCGAGGAGGAAGAACGTTGGAACAGAACCATACCGAAAACAATCAGAACCCGCAGGAAACGCAGGGAGCGCAGGAAAGCCAGGGCACGACCGTCCTGCGGAGGGATATCGACGAGGTCATGCGCAAGTCCTTCATCGAGTACTCGATGTCGGTCATCGTATCCCGCGCCCTGCCCGACGTGCGGGACGGCTTGAAGCCGGTCCACCGCCGCATTGTCTACACCATGCACGAGGCGGGCCTCACCCCGGACAAGCCCTTTAAAAAATGCGCGACCACCGTCGGCGACGTGCTGGGTAAGTACCACCCCCACGGCGACGCGTCGGTCTACGATGCGCTGGTCCGGCTGGGGCAGGATTTCTCGCTCCGCTACCCGCTGGTCGACAAGCACGGAAACTTCGGTACCATCGACGGCGACCCGCCCGCGGCCTACCGGTACACCGAGGCGCGGATGAGCAAGATCGCCCTCTACATGGTGGCCGACATCAACAAGGACACCATCGACTATGACCCGAACTACGACGACTCTTTGAAGGAGCCGAAGGTGCTCCCGTCGCGGTTCCCGAACCTTCTGGTCAACGGCTCGACCGGCATCGCGGTCGGCATGGCGACCAACATCCCGCCCCACAACCTCCGCGAGGTGATCGACGGTTGCGTCGCCATGATCGAAAACCCCGATATCACCCTCGAGGGGCTGATGGAGCACATCAAGGGCCCCGATTTCCCGACCGGCGGCACCATTATGGGCCGCAGCGGCATCCGGGCGGCCTACGCGACCGGCCGCGGCAAGATCACCCTCCGCGCCCGCGCGAATATCGAGGAGGACGGCAAGGGACGCTCCTCCATCGTCATCAGCGAGATCCCCTATATGATCAACAAGACCCGCATCCTCGAAAACGTCGCAGCACTCGTCAAGGACGGCCGCATCCCCGGCATTTCCTACATCCGCGACGAGTCCGACCGCGAGGGCATGCGGATCGTCTTTGAACTCAAGCGCGACGCCATCCCGCAGGTGGTCTTAAACCAGCTTTTCTCCTACTCCTCCCTCCAGGAGACGGTGGGCGTCATCATGCTCGCTCTCGTCAACGGCCAGCCGAAGATCCTCACCCTGAAGGAGATCCTGCGCCATTACCTCGATTTCCAGGCCGAGGTCATCACCCGCCGCACCCGGTACGACTTGAGCAAGGCGCTCGAGCGGGCCCACATCCTTGAGGGCTTGAAGCGGGCCGTCGACATCGTCGACGAGATCATCGCCACCATCCGTGCCTGCCGGGGCGGCCTGCCGGAGGCCAAAAAGGCCATTATGGAGAAATTCGGCTTCGACGACCCGCAGGCCTCCGCCATCGTCGCCTTCCGTCTGGGCCAGCTTGCCGGACTGGAAATCTTAAAGATCGAGGAGGAACTGGACGTCCTCCACGCCCGCATTGCTGAAATGCAGGATATTTTAAGCGATCACAGCAAAGTGATGGAAATTGTGGCCAGGGAGCTTTTGGAAATCAAGGGGAAATTCGGCGACGAGCGCCGGACCGACATCCAGTCGGTCTCGGGCGAGCTCGACATCGAGGACCTCATCCCGGTCGAGGACTGCGTCGTCACCCTGACCGAGAAGGGCTACGTCAAGCGCCAGCCCGCCGACGCCTACAAGCTCCAGCGCCGCGGCGGCCGGGGCATCTCCGGCATGAAGCAGAAGGAGGAGGACATCGTCCAGGAGATGTTCCTCTGCTCGTCTCATGACAGCGTCCTCTTCCTCACCACCCGGGGGCGGATGTTCAAGCTCAAATGCTACGAGATCCCGGAAGGCAGCCGAAATTCCATCGGCTCCCATATCAACAACATCTTGGCGCTCGAGCCCGAGGAGCAGATCAGCGCCATGATGAGCGTCTCCGCCTTTGACCCCGACAAGTACGTCGTGCTGGTCACCCGGCGCGGTCTTATCAAGCGGACACGGCTCAACGCCTACCGCAATATCCGCAAGAGCGGCCTGAACGCCATCACCTTGAACGAGGACGACTCCCTCGTCTTCGCCCGCCTTACCGACGGCAGCTGCCACCTCCTCATCGCGACCCGCGGCGGCATGGCCATCCGCTTTGACGAAAACGACGTCCGCGAGATGTCCCGCACCGCGATGGGGGTCAAGGCCATCCGTCTCAAAGACGGCGACGAGGTGGTCGGGATGGCCCGCGTCCGGCCCGGCGCTGCGGTCATGACCGTCACCGACAAGGGCCTCGGGCGGCGCACCTCGGTCGACGACTACCCGGTGCAGAGCCGCAACGGCATGGGCAAGATCAACTACAAGGTGAGCGACGAAAAAGGCTACGTCTGCGGCATCAAGGTGGTCGACGAGGACGACGACCTCATCCTCATCTCCAACGATGGCGTCATCATCCGCATCGCGGTCCGGGATGTCCGCATCATGAGCCGCTACGCGGGCGGCGTGCGGGTCATGCGGCTGGGCGAGGACGACCGGGTGGTCGCCTTTGTCCGCTCCGAGCACGCCGACGATGAGGAGACCGAAAAGGTCGAGGAGGAAGCCGGCGGCGACGAGAACGACGCCGAGGCTGAGGCGCTGGAAAAGGCGCTCGAGGCTGACGAGGCCGCCCTCCCTGACGAGGAGGAGCCCGAATCCCCCGCGGACGAGGATGACTCGGACGAGGAATAACCGAATTCTTACAGAAAAACGCCCCGGAACGGTGCCAAAGCCGTCCCGGGGCGGGTTGTTTTTGGGGTTCCTGTACAAAGGCTGCAAACCCATCTGTTTTTCCTCCGAAATATTCCGTTTGGTGTATTTATCGAATATTATAACACCGAATGGTGTATTCTGTCAATAGAAAGTCAGACAGGAGGGACTTAAATGCATTATCCGAGGATCAGAGATTTGCGGGAGGACGCGGACATGACGCAGCAGCAGGTTGCGGACGCGATTTTTCTGCACAAAACGACATATGTGCGGTATGAAAGCGGTGTGCGGGAAGTGCCGTTTCAGGTGGCAATTGCGCTGGCAAAATTTTATCATGTCAGTTTGGATTATCTGGCGGGGCTGACCAATTGCATGGAACCGCCGGAACCGGTTGAGTAAGGGCGCGCATTACGCGGGTGAATGGAACACGGGCGAATGTAGGGGCGAACTGCGTCCGCCTGTCGGGAGGTTTGCGGATTTGGCGCGGGGGATGCGGCTGCGTCGATTTGTCCCGCGCGGTCACGCGCCACCCCATCTTTTTTGAACGGCAAAAAAGATGGGGGAGAAAAAACCGCCAGGAGGGAGACCCTATGAATGACCGCCGCAGGCGGACATTCATGGACTACCCACCGCGCCGAAAATTTGTACAGGCTGTCCGGTCGTACGCGCGTCAGGCGGCCGCGGCCTCACGTGGGCAAATGTGGCGAACTGCGTTCGCCCGCAATTGCGTATGTCACAGGCTTAGAATGACCCGATAGGAGAAAAAAACCTCCCCAAAACGGCGCAGCCCGTCGCGCGGCGAAAATTTCGCCGTCCGGCAGCATAAATAAAGGGTTGCTGTTTCCCTCGGCATATTCCTTGCGGGGAGAATTCTTCCAGAGGCGCGCAGCCTGTCGCGCGCCAACCGAAGCCTGTCGCGCGGTTGCACGGCCGCGTCGACTTGTCCCGCGCGGTCACGCGCCCGCGTCGTCAATGTCCAGCCCGGTCACGCGCCCAAAATGACCCGATAGGAGAAAAAACCTTCCCAAAACGGCGCAGCCCGTCGCGCCGTTCCAGCGGTTGGAAAGGGGTGTGCGGCCGCGTCGTCATCGTCCGGCCCGGTCACGCGCCCAAAATGACTCGATAGGAGAAAAAACCTTCCCAAAACGGCGCAGCCTGTCGCGCCGTTCCAGCGGTATCGAGCGGTGCTGTACGGCCGCGTCGTCAATGTCCAGCCCGGTCACGGGCCCTTGCGGAGCGGGTAAGTTTGTGCTACAATGGGGAAGAATGAGCCAAAGGGGGACAGCAGATGCGTTTGGAAATCGAACAGCTTCCCAAAGAGCGGGAAGCGGAACGGGAACAGTGTTTTGACGGTTTTTGGGTGCAGGAGCGGGCGAAATTCCGCTATATCGGCGGACAATGGAGCTGGAAATCCGCGCCGTTTTCGCCCCCGTGGCGCAAGACCTACCCGGTCGATGAGACCGGTGCGGACGGCCGGACCATTTTCCTCTGCCGGGACGGCATCCGCCCGGCCGGGCAGATTACCCTGTGCCGGTGGTGGAACGGCTTTGCCTGCATCGAACGGATCGACGTCGCGGAAAAGTACCGCCGCAGAGGGGTGGGAACCCTGCTCATCCGGCGCGCGCGGGAATGGGCCAAGGAGCAGGGCTGCCGCGGCCTGTACGCCGAGACCCAGGACACCAACGTCCCCGCCATGCGGTTTTATGAGAAAAACGGGCTGTCCATCCGGGGCATCGACACCATGCTCTATTACAATACCCCCCACCGCGGAGAGACGGCGGTTTACTATTACGAGCTCTTCGAGGGGGAGCTTTCCTCCCTGATAAAAGGCTGAGCGCAGCCCCGCGCAACCGGCAGCTGCGCAATTGCCGCGGCAGTTTGGTGGAACGCAACCCGCATTTGTGCTAGAATGTGTTTGAAAACCACAGCTGTTTGGGGGAAAAAGGCAAAACTGTATCTGTTACGGTACCTTCTTCCCGGAAAACAGGCATTTTCCGGTCAAACACGTTCTAGAATAAGGACAGCAAACCAAAGGAGGATTGCCAGATGAAGTTTGGAGAAAAGCTGCAGAAGCTCCGCAGAGGGGCGGGCCTGTCCCAGGAGGAGCTGGCGGGGAAGCTCTCCGTCTCCCGCCAGGCGGTTTCCCGCTGGGAGCTCGACGGGACGCTTCCGGACGCCGGGCGGGTCGCGGAGCTCAGCCGCATTTTTTCGGTGTCGGCTGATTACCTGCTCAAGGACGAGCTGGAAACGCCGGACGCGCCGCCGCCCCCAATTTCCCCGCCCGCGCCGGAGAAACCGAAAGGGAAGGGGCTACTCATCGCCGCCGCCATCACCGGCGGGCTGGGCGCGCTCGGGCTGCTCGTCATCGCGGTGCTGTCGAGCATGTTCCCGGTTTACGGCACCATCACCGAGCGAAACGGCGGGAATGTCCACTATACCAGCGGCTGGACCTACTCCTTCACCCAGTTTGTGGAGACATACCGCCTCTGGGCGCTGGTGGGCATCTTCGGCGTTTTGATCGCCGCAGGGCTGCTGCTGTTCTGGGGCTGGTTTGATAAACGGCACGGGAAAAAGACGCCGTTTGCCAATACAGATGGGAATTTATCGGATCAATAATCCGGAGCGGAGCCAGGCGGCCCCGCTTTTTTGCTGCGGGGGCGGTTGCAGGGAGGGGCGCGGATATGGTATAATAACCTCAAAGGCTTCCTGGCGGAAGCGCGGGGAACTCCGTCCCCCTCGGAATCCTCTCGGATTCCCTTTGAGAACATTGTATCATCTCCGGTTTTGCTGGCGCAAAACCCGGGCGGCTGCG